>JAFABV010000034.1 GCA_023425865.1 Bacteroidota bacterium
CGCAGCTTACTCCGTGCGTGAAGCTGGATCCATAGATTGCGATTCTGTGCCTGAAAGGAGACGGAATCGGTTCTAATGCGGCTCCTTTATCCACGCCAATCTGAACGCTTTTCATCTCGCTGTAGAGCGGGAAGTAAAGCAGGCATTCGTGCATGGAGCCATCCATGTTGCTTATTAGATTTATCCGTTTGCCCTCGGAACCTTCAGCCGGACCGTTGGCGGCAGCCCAGAGCCACTTCCCGTCTCGTAGGATGTACAAGTCGAAACCTTTGTAGGCATAGCCCCCTGCATTAGGAGAAAGATGAGCCTTGCCATAGACAGGGTCGATGACTATATTCTTGCTGTCGGTTTTGAAAACTACGGCCATGCCGGTGGTAGTCCTCACCTCGAAATTTTCCCACTCGGTCCATCCCTTGTATTTCACGGTGTCCACTCGGTCGTATGGCTGGGGAGTGTCCATCAATTTTCCGATGATAGTGAGTTCCGTGGCTTCTTTGAAGTCGTATTTCTGAGTTTTATCCTGGGCTGCAGAAGTTATGGTTGCGAGAGCCAGGATGGCAGCAATAAAGAATTTTGAATATTTCATATTCCCTAAATAATGAATTCATATGCTAAGTTAGCAAAATTAGTGGCTAATTTATAACTTTGCCCCGAAATATGAGCCTCTATTCCTATTATAGGATTTCAAAGCCTTCCGAGGACAAGGTTCCGGCGGAGGAAGTGAAAAGCGTGTACCGGAAGACGCGAAACAGAACCTTCTGGGGCGCGACTGCGGCATATTCGCTCTATTATGTGTGCCGGATGACGATGGGCATAGTCAAGCAGCCACTCATCGACGACGGCATATTCACTGCCGGTCAGCTCGGAATCATTGGCTCTGCGATGCTTTTCGTCTACGCCTTCGGCAAATTCCTGAACGGCTTCATAGCCGACTATTGCAATATCAAGCGTTTCATGGCGACTGGCCTGCTGGTCTCCGCTGCCATTAATTTTGTCATGGGGGTGCTAGGGTTGCTCCAAGGCTGGCTGGGCATGACTGCAGTCGTGATGTTCGTCATATTTGCGGTAATATGGGGGCTGAATGGCTATGCCCAGTCCATGGGCGCTCCGCCAGGGGTCATCAGCCTTTCCAGGTGGTTCCCGCTCTCGAAACGGGGAACTTTCTACAGCATATTCAGTGCGACGCCTTACCTCGGGAAGTCGCTCTCTCTGATTCTGACTGGCCTGATAGTTGGCTGGGCAGGCTGGGAATATGGCTTTGTCTTTTCTGCCCTGGCAGGGCTCGTGGGTGCCTGCATAGTGGTTTTCCTGGTTTCTGACACGCCGGAGAGCCGTGGCCTGCCATCGGTGCAGGAACTTTCCGGTGAGGCGCCGAAAAAGACGGACTCCATGCCTACGGGGGAATTGCAGAAAATGGTGGCTAGGCATCCTGGAATATGGGTGATCGCACTCTCAAGCGCATTCGTCTACATAACTCAGTATGCGGTCAGCAACTGGGGCGTGCTGTTCCTGCAGAAGGGAAAGGATTTCTCCCTGGCCTCGGCTACGCAGATCATAGCGATCGCCGAGGCTTTCGGCATTGCGGGAACTGTGCTGGCAGGCTGGCTCTCGGACACCGTATTCAAGGGCAACAGGGTCATGCCGGTGCTCCTTTCTGGCCTTGTGTGCCTTGCAGCCCTCGCTGGCTTCATATTCACGAAGGGAAGCTATTTCATGAATATTTTGTATATAGCCGTGTTCAGCCTGGCGATCGGCGTGGTCTATTGCGTTGTGGCTGGCCTCATGGCTCTAGACATGGTGCCTAGGAAAGCTACGGGAGCTGCCCTTGGGCTGGTCGGCATCTCCAGCTATGTCGCCGCCGGCATTCAGGACATAGTGAGCGGCTTCCTCATCCAGACGCCTGCGGAAAGCGCCGCCTACGATTTCACTGCCGTGGGTTGGTTCTGGATGGCATCCTGCCTGCTTTGTTTCCTGATTCCCGTGCTTTCCTGGAACCGGCTGAGAATCAAAGACTGATTCTCTACCGTGCGTTGAAGAATTTATCGACATTTTATATATTTGCGTACTCTAATCAAGAGCCTTCAACGATGCGCACCTTTGATAATTGCATGATATTGCTGATTTTTTTTCTGGCAGTCCTGCTTTCTTGCCAGAAAGGGCATCTTGACTCTGGCTCGGAAGCTGATATGGCGAGGATCGACAGCATTGTCTATGCTAACCACAGCGTGGATTCTCTGGAAGCCCTTACGCGCAGGTTCGGCAAGGAGGGTAATCTTAGGGGCGAGCTTGTCGCCAATCGGGAGCTAGGAACTCAATATCGGAGGAGAAACGACTTCGTCCATGCCAACGCCTGCCACCAGCGCAGCCTGGAACTTGCCAAGGAATTGAATGACACCATCGAGATAATCAAGGCCCTGAACAACTTGGGCACCAACTATCGTCGGCTAGGGGTTCTGGAAGAGGCTACGTCCTATCACTACAGGGCTCTAGAATATTCCGACGACTACAGCCGGCAAGATGATTCCGTGACGTTGAAGAACAAGGCAGTCTCCCTCAACGGAATCGGCAATATCTACATAACCTTGGGCAACCAGGATCTCGCCGACAGCATTTGCAGGATGGCTCTCGCCAACGAGAAACGTCTTGGCAGCGACCTGGGGCAGGCGATAAACTACGCCAACATAGGATCTGTCTTCGAATCCAGGGGGAATCTGGACTCGGCTCGAATTTATTATTCTTGGTCGATGGAGAGCAACAAGAAGGCGAATTCCACGTTAGGAATATCCCTCTGTCATGACCATTTCGGTCGCCTCTACGAGAAGAA
>JAFABV010000046.1 GCA_023425865.1 Bacteroidota bacterium
CAAAAGTACAAACTCTTTGGGGAAGTCAGCGGACTTCCCATTTTTTTTACTGTGGCAAACGTGTCAATATTATTTGATTGCCATCATACTATCCATCTTTTGGTTTTATCGGACAGCAATAGTATTAGACACAGGAGAACGTGTTCAAATTAGATATTTCAATCTAATAGGAATATTCCTTAAATTAGATAAAAAATTAAAATCAACAGCTGTAACATCTGTAGGATTAGCTGAAGAAAATATACCTAAAAATACAATAATTCCGATTTCTATAGTGGATTATTACCAGTCTAATTTTAAGTTACATTTGCATTAACAATCTGCTTGAGAATATTACTATATGATGATTAAACCCTTAAGCGAGGTGACCAAGACCGTGCGAACGCTGGTCGTGCCCAACCAGGCCATCGCCACCTACGTCACGCAGTGGAGGTACGACAGCCACAACCGTCTTCTGGAGATGATTTACCCCGATGAGGAGAAGGTAACCTACGGCTACAACCTCGGCGGACAGGTGGACCATGTACGCGGCTACAAGTCCTACGGCTACGACTATGTCGGCAAGATAGGCTACGACAAGTTCGAGCAGCGTACTTACCTCAAGTACTGCAACGGAGCGGAGACGTTCTATACGTATGACCCTGCCCGCCGTAGACTGCAGAACCTCACGGTCAATGCCAAGGCAGGCACCATCATGGACAATGCTTACAGCTATGACGCCGTGAGCAACGTGCTGGGCATTCAGAACAATGCCCCGCTCCCACAGAGCGGCAAGGCAGGCGGACAGATGAGCCACAGCTACACCTATGATGCGCTGTACCGTCTGGCAAGCGCGACGGGCATGTATGCGGGTGCGGACAATAAATCGGCATCCTATACGTTATCCATGGGCTACGACAACATGCACCGCATCACAAGCAAGAGGCAGCACCTCACGCAGACGGGCGTGCAGTTCGAGGGCACGCTCAACGCCGGCTACGACTTGACGTACACTTACGGCAAGGAAGCAGGCAGGAAGTTCCAGCTCGACAACGTGCGCGACATCAACTACCGCACGGAAGAAACGCCTACGGACAGCACGAACATCAACAACGGACACAAGTACGAGTATGACCTCAACGGAAACCTTGTCTATATCAATACCTCTCGTGTAAAGCGTGACGGCAATGAGGATGACAAGGCAAGTGAGCAGAAGTACAAGTGGGACGAGGAGAGCCGGTTGTTGGCAGCCGTTGAGAATTATTCGATTAAGCGAGAGCAGAGCCAAACTTGTTTGAGCTATGCCGAGCGTGAGAATAATCGACCGAAGGTCAACGGCTTTGTCTCGAACTACTGGTATGATGCCGACGGCGAGCGCACGGTGAAGACCTCGGGCGAA
This sequence comes from Bacteroidota bacterium, assembly GCA_023425865.1. Taxonomy (GTDB): domain Bacteria; phylum Bacteroidota; class Bacteroidia; order Bacteroidales; family Bacteroidaceae; genus Prevotella. The sequence goes on from JAFABV010000046.1 coordinate 1,379, forward strand.
AACGAAGCCATCTATGTGAATGAGCGTGCAAGTCGAGCGCAATGCCAAGCTTGCTTGAGCATTGCCGAGGCGCAGCCGATAATCAGAGAAACTAACTCCAAGTTCTCGGAGGGTAACACCGGTACGGCACGCTTCTCGCTCTATGTCAGCCCATACCTCGTGGCAGGGCAAGGTGGCAAGTACACCAAGCACATCTATGTGGGTAGCCAGCGTATCGTATCTAAACTCGGTGACCTTGCAAGTTATGGTGCCGACCCAAGACGAATACCGTATGCAGGCAGTGAAGCGACGGCCGCAAGGCAGGCGCGAGGCATGAAATAATTGCGTGTTTTAGCCCCTTGTCTGTAATTATTTTAGTAACTTTGCACCTTGTTTTAGTTTCAATAGATACAGATGCGATTACTGAGCAATGCCGACTTGGCAAAGTTACTCGATAAAGATATATTCCACTTCATTTCAGAAGCGGCCGACAGTATAGGATTAGAATGCTACGTCGTGGGCGGATACGTGCGCGACCTCTTTTTAGAGCGCCCCTCTAACGACATCGACGTGGTGGTGGTGGGCAGCGGCATCAGCGTGGCCACCAAACTCAAGGAGCGGCTGGGCCGGAAGGCACACCTCTCGGTGTTTCGCAATTTCGGCACGGCACAGGTGAAATACCGCGACATAGAGGTGGAGTTTGTGGGGGCGCGCAAGGAGAGCTACAGCCACGACAGCCGTAAGCCTCATGTGGAAGACGGCACTTTGGAAGACGACCAAAACCGTCGCGACTTCACCATCAATGCCTTGGCCGTGTGTCTCAACAAAGACCGCTTCGGCGAACTGGTGGACCCCTTTGACGGCATCGCCGATATGGAAGACGGTATCATACGCACGCCCTTGGACCCCGACATCACGTTTTCTGACGACCCGCTGCGTATGCTGCGCTGCATTCGCTTTGCCACGCAACTCAAATTCTACATCGAGGAGGAGACCTTTGAGGCATTGGAACGCAACGCCGAGCGCATCGGCATCATCAGCGGAGAGCGGGTGGAGGAAGAACTCAACAAGATTATACTCACCCAGCAGCCCAGCCGCGGATTCGTGGACCTGCACCGCTGCGGACTGCTGCAGCTGATATTGCCCGAGCTTGCCGCACTCGACGTGGTGGACACGCGCAACGGCCGCGCCCACAAAAACAATTTCTATCATACCTTAGAGGTGCTCGACAATCTTTGTCAGGCACAGCGCAGCCGTGAGACGATGCTGCGCAACCTGCTCGCCGCCGCCGACAAAGACAGCGAGGAGGCGCAGCAGGCGCAGACCGAGCTCGACGAACTCGCCGCCCATAAGTTGTGGCTGAGATGGGCCGCACTGCTTCACGACATCGGCAAGCCCAAGAGCAAACGGTGGGACAACCAGCAAGGATGGACTTTTCATAACCATAACTTCATTGGGGCAAAAATGGTGCCGGGGGTGTTCAGAAGGCTGAAGCTGCCCATGGACGCCAAGATGAAATACGTGCAGAAACTGGTTGACCTGCACATGCGCCCCATCGTCATCGCCGACGAGGAGGTGACCGACAGTGCCGTGCGCCGCCTGGTAAACGACGCCGACGACGACGTGGACGACCTGATGATGCTCTGTGAGGCCGACATCACCAGCAAGAACCACATCAAGAAACAACGCTTCTTGGAAAACTTCAGGTTGGTGCGCGAGAAAATCACCAACCTGCACGATAAGGACTACAAGCGCCTGCTGCAGCCCGTGATCGATGGTAACGAAATCATGGAGCTCTTTCACCTGCAGCCCTCGCGCGAGGTGGGCACGCTGAAGCAGACCCTGAAAGATGCCGTGCTCGACAACAAGGTGCCCAACGAGCGCGAGCCCCTCATGGCGCTGCTCATGCAGAAGGCCAAGGCGATGGGGTTAGCGTGACGGTGGGCACGGCGCCACGCCCTGACGGTCCAGCGACGGCCCCTCGCTCTACGACGGCCGCCGGCCACCGTCACACTCCCACCACATGGGGGGAGCGGACAAGCGGGAGAGGCCGTTACTCATAATCGTCGATCACCCCATTGGTGAAGTCCATCATGGGTTTGGCCACCTTGAAAATCTTTGTCATCGACGTGAGCCAACCGTCGCCCTCAAAGAATTGGTCGTCAACACGTTGCCACACACAGTAGTCTTTCATCCTGAGATACTGTATAAACTCGTAGTCGGCAGGGAAATCTTTGGGCGCTTTCTTGAGGTGTGCGATGCCAAACCCCTTGGGTGCGACAGTATCCTCGGTCCATTCTGACTCGTTGGGGTAGCCAAAACTCTTGACAAACTGCCCATTCTCCACACACTGTCGCCACGTGTCGATATTGCCCATGATCTCATTGCGCATCGCCGTGAGAATATTCGTAGGCAACCAATAAGCCCCTGCCGCAATGAGACACTTCCCCGGTTCTACATGAATATAATACCCCGCGTGAAGGCTCTTCTTGCCCTTCGCCGAGATGTAAGCCCCAAAATGACGCTTATAAGGCGACTTGTCGGGTGAGAAGCGTGTGTCACGGTTGAATCGGAAGCAGCAGTCTTTGGCCTTGAGGTGCGATATGGTAGGGTCGAAGGCCGAGATTGCCTCGATGGCTTGTTCTATGCCTTTTTCATAAGAAGCCCTGACGGCCTGGTATTCAGCCTTGTGTGCCTGGTACCAGTCGCGGTTGTTGTTAGCGGCAATATCTTTCAGATAATTGAGAATCTTGGTAATTTCCATTGATGGTGGGTGTTAATAAGGGTGGGTGATGATGATACCCCCGCCATGATATGGCGGGAAACACAACCGACTGAGCGGTGAGAGAGAGGCACTATGAACGTGGGAGGGGGCACTATGAACAGAGGGAGAGGCACTATGAACAAAGTGAGCGGCCACCTTGAACAAGGGTGGGAGGAGGCACTATGAACAGCGGTGGGCGAAGATAATGATAACGCCGAATGGCTAATTTTGAATTTTGAATTTTGAATTTTGAATTACAACTTGCTCCCTTCTAACAGCTTCGGGCAGAAGGTGTCGAACGGACAGGAGGCGCACTTGGGCTTGGCGCTCTGGCAGACATAGCGCCCGTGAAGCAGCAGCCAGTGGTGGGCGTCGGGGATGTCGTCCTCGGGAATATGCTTCAGCAGCTCTTGCTCCACTTTCAACGGCGTATTGCTGGTCTTGGATACAAGCCCCAAACGGTGGGACACACGATACACATGGGTGTCGACAGCCATGGTTGCCTTGCCAAACCACACGGCCTGCACCACATTGGCCGTCTTGCGCCCCACGCCCGGCAACTTGACCAAGTCCTTCGGGTCATCGGGTACCTCGCCGCCAAAATCGCTCACCAGCATGCGGGCCATGTCTACCAGGTGGCGCGACTTAGCGTTGGGGTAACTCACCGAACTGACATATTCGAGAATATCATCTGGCTCTGCCTCAGCCATCTCACGCGCGGTGGGATAACGACTGAAGAGTGCGGGCGTGACGGCGTTGATGCGCTTGTCGGTACACTGCGCCGACAGCAGGGTGGCCACCAAGAGCTGGAAGGCGGAACCGAAGTTCAGTTCGGTCGTCACATGCTCGTGCTTCGACCGAAAGTAGTCGAGTACGGCGGTATATCTTTCTTTGCGGGTCATGGTCTTCATTCAGATGTTAGCTGTCGCGATAGAGATTTGGTCAAACCACCGCTCAAACTCCGCCCGCAACTTACGCTTGTCCTTAATGATGTCGCGCACCTGCTTGATATAGGCCTCGTTGGGCGAGTTGGGAATCCACAAACGAATGTAGCCCGTGTCGCTGTATTTCTCCTCCATGTGCTGGTTGAAGCGTTCCCATTGTCGCTCACGGTCGTACTGGGGGTAATGTTCCAAGCCGTATTCCACGGCACGAGAGAATACCGTGTCGGGATTGAGGTCGCGGTCGGCCTCGGCCACAATCTTGCCGTAGATACTTCGCGGCTCGTGCGATGCCGAGGCCCGATGGTCTTCGACAGCCTCTTTCAGCACCCGGATTTGGTCGGGCGTAAACCACTTCTTGAGTCGGGCGTCTGCCGCCAGTATCTTACCGCCAGTAATATGGTGGATGGCACGAGGGCCGCTCATGCCTAAGTCGTGGTAAGCCGCAGCCGCATAGACCATATTCACGTCAGCGCCGGTCTTCTTGGCCAATACCAAGGCATTGGCAATGACGCGCTGCACATGGCCTACACCATGCGACCGCCCGAACTCATTGTATTTGGGTAATATGTTTGTCTCTATAAAAGACATCAGGTCTAAACTCACTTCCATTATTCAAATCAAAATAGAGAAAACTCCTTTACGCCTCGGCCTACGGCTACGTCCGCGCTGAATGGCGGCACAGGGGGCCACGGTAAAGGATGATTATTGAATGATTAATGCGTTGCCTTCCACCAGCCTGTCTTTTCCCTTCCCTTCAAAGCCACATTGTTGACACTGGGGTCAGAGATGGTGATGCCGGAATAGGTCTTCACCTGAATATACTTGGGCTCCTCATAATAATAAAGGTAGGAGTAAAGGGTGTCAGTGGTGCTGGTGGCCTTGACCACATCATCGAGCTGAGAACGGAAATCGCTCAGCAGAGAGGCGTTCTGACAAAGGTGGTCCACGTAATCGCCAAGGTCGTAGAACAGGGTCTCATGAAAGCCATCGAGCACCTGCAGCGAGTCGCGGTCTGAGTCGAGCAAGGCGTAACGGCTGTTGATCTCTTTCATGATAGCAGCCAGCGACTCTACCTCGCGACAGTCGATCACCGATATTCCACCATAAGGATAGGTATAGGAAGAATAGAATTGATTGAACGTCGACACGGCGGTGGCATAGGCTGGAGTGGGCGTGGCCAACGACTTCCACATGGTCTGATAAGGCATGCCGATGGCCATGATCTCTGAGGTAGAGCCGATGATGAAATTGGTGACGTCTTTCAGTTCGTAGGCCGTCTCGACGTTGGCCATATAGCAATCGTCGAACAAGATGTATTGCATCTTCATGCCCGTGGCCTGTATGCCCGCCGCCAGCGTGCTGATGTCGGTGGCATAGGCCATGTCGCTCACACTGCCATAGAATCGGGTCGTGGGATAAGACTTCGGCGCCGGCACTCCCGTGGCCGACTTGGCGGCGGCATCGCCCAGCGACCAGCTGCCCGCGTGCTGCTTGGCACTATAGGGATAGTCGGTCCAGTCGTCCTTATAGGTCCAGCCCGTACCGTGGCAACCAATGATCATGCTATAGTTGAGCGCGTATGCGCTCGACTGCACATCGTTGAGGATTTGGGCTATGCCCTCAGCCGTGTTATAGGCGTTTCCGCTGTAGGTCTTGAGGGGCGTATGGATAATGGTTCCCTTATCATAGGTCACCTCATACAGTTCGGATGACGTGCTGGAGTTGCTGAGAAATACCACTACCCTGCCCGACAGTCCCCGCGCCGTCTTGATGGCGTCTTCGATGCTATCGAGGTTCTGCTTGAAGAAACTATACAGACCGCTATTGGTGTTGGTACCCGACCAGGGCATAAACACGATAACGGTCTGCTGATTGATTTCGTTCACGTCAACCACGTCGTCATCGCTGCACCCCACAAAGGTGAGGGCAAGCATGACGAGGGCGATGAGTGAATACAAGGGTGTTTTGATGTTCATGTCTTATTTGCTTCTAAGTGCGGCCAACGACTCTTTGAGGGCAGCGATTTTCTCCTCTGAGTCGCTCTGCTTCTTGCGCTCGCGTGCCACAACGGCCTCGGGCGCGTTGGCCACGAAGTTTTCGTTGGCCAGTTTCTTGGTGATGCCGGCCAGGAAGCCTTCGAGATGCTTGAGCTCCTTCTCCTGCCGCTCGATCTCGGCTGCCACGTCAATGAGGCTGCCGATAGGTACGGCAAACTCATCGGTACCCACCATGAAGGCACTGGCATCGGCGGCCTTGTCGGCCACCACCTCAATGGCACTGAGGTTGGCCATCTTGGTGATGATGCTGTTGTAGACCTCAAAGTTGTTGCGGCCAACGGCCAGCAGGGCGAGCGGTTCTTTCTGGGCGATGTTCTTCTGGTTGCGTACCATGCGCACACCCGACACCACCTGCTTCACCAGCTCAATGTCGTTGCACAACTGCTGCTCAGCCTCGGTGGCTACCGGGGTTGTGAGCGTTGCCTTCATGATGCTCTCACCTTCCTTGCGGTCGATGATGTGCTGCCACAGTTCTTCGGTGATAAACGGCATGAAGGGGTGGAGCATCTTCAACAAGGTGTCGAAGAACTGCTGGGTGGCCGCGTAGGTCTTGCCGTCGATGGGCTGACCGTATTCGGGCTTCACCATCTCCAAATACCAGCTGGAGAACTCGTCCCAGAAGAGGCGGTAGATGGTCATCAAGGCCTCGGAGATGCGATAGGTCTTGAACTGATCGTTCATGATGGCGTTCACCTCCTTGAGCTTGGCGGCAAACCACTCCACGGCCAACGCGTTGGCAGCGGGCTGGGCGATGTCGGCCGTCTGCCACCCCTGCACCAATCGGAAGGCGTTCCAAATCTTGTTGTTGAAGTTACGCCCCTGCTCGCACAGGGCCTCATCGAAGAGGATGTCGTTGCCGGCAGGAGCGGCGAGCATCATGCCCATGCGCACGCCGTCGGCACCAAAGCGGTCGATCAGGTCCAACGGGTCGGGAGAGTTGCCCAAGCTCTTGCTCATCTTGCGCCCGAGCTTGTCGCGTACGATTCCGGTGAAGTAAACATGCTTGAAGGGGAAAGTGTGACGATACTCATAACCCGCCATGATCATACGTGCCACCCAGAAGAAGATAATGTCGGGGCCCGTCACCAAGTCTGACGTGGGATAATAGTAATTTACTTCTTCATTGTCAGGATGGCTGATACCGTCGAACACCGAGATGGGCCACAGCCAGCTGGAGAACCAGGTGTCCAGACAGTCGCTCTCCTGCTCCAGGTCGGCGGCCGTCAAGGCACCGTTCTTCTGCTGTGCCAACTTGAGGGCCTCGTCGGCAGTCTCAGCCACCACAAAGTCGTTCTTACCCTCACCGTCCTTAAAGTACCAGGCGGGAATGCGATGTCCCCACCACAACTGGCGCGAGATGCACCAGTCTTTGATATTTTCTAACCAGTAACGATAAGTGTTCTTGTATTTTTTGGGGTAAAATTCGATGTCGTCGTTCATTACAGGGTCGAGGGCCAGGTCGGCAAAGTGGCGCATATTGAGGAACCACTGCGTAGAGAGCTTAGGCTCAATAGGCACATTGGTGCGCTCAGAGAAACCTACCTTATTATCATAGTCCTCTATCTTCTCCATGAGCGAGGCGGCCTGCAGGTCTTTGACAATCTGCTTGCGCACGTCCATACGGTCTTGGCCTACATACATGCCGGCGGCCGCGGAGAGAGTACCGTTATCATTGAAGATATCGATGGTCTCCAACCCGTGCTTCAGACCTAAGGCGTGGTCGTTGACATCGTGGGCGGGGGTCACCTTCAGACAGCCTGTACCAAACTCGATGTCCACATAACCATCCTCGATTACCGGAACGCAGCGACCCACCAATGGCACGATGACATGCTTGCCCTTGAGCCAGGTGTTCTTCACGTCGTCGGGGTTGATACACATGGCGGTGTCGCCCATGATGGTCTCAGGACGTGTGGTGGCCACTACGGCATAGTAGCCCTTCTCGTCACGATGCATCACGTTGCCCTCGTCCAAACGCTCTACAGAGGCCTGGTCCTCGGGAGCTACATAATATTTAAGGTGGAAGAGATGACTGTGCTCGTCTTTGTATATTACCTCTTCGTCCGACAAGGCGGTCTGTGCCTGCGGATCCCAGTTCACCATGCGAACGCCACGGTAAATCAGGCCTTTGTTGTAAAGGTCGACAAACACCTTGATGACACCCTCTGAACGTACGTCGTCCATGGTAAAGGCCGTGCGGTCCCAGTCGCACGAACACCCGAGCTTGCGCAACTGCTTGAGGATGATGCCTCCGTGCTCGTGGGTCCAGTCCCAGGCGTGCTTCAGAAACTCGTCACGCGAGAGGTCGGTCTTCTTGATACCCTGCTCGGCAAGTTTGTTCACCACCTTAGCCTCTGTGGCAATAGAAGCATGGTCGGTACCAGGCACCCAGCAGGCATTCTTGCCTTCCATGCGGGCACGACGCACCAGAATATCCTGAATGGTGTTGTTGAGCATGTGACCCATGTGAAGCACACCCGTGACGTTGGGAGGAGGAATCACCACCGTGTAGGGCTCACGTCCGTCGGGTTTAGAACTGAAGAGCTTGTTGTCAAGCCAGTACTCATACCATTTCGACTCTACTTCTTTAGGGTCATATTTACTTGCTAATTCCATGTAGGGTTTATCTTTTATACCTTTTTATAATATACAAAACGATGCAAAGATACTAACTTTCCATTGAAAAGCATTAACTTTGCACCAAAAAGATAACCACTGTGCATACGAGAGAAGAAATCATGAAGGCCTTCGGCAGGCTGCTCGACGTGCAGCACCGACTGCGCAAGGAGTGTCCGTGGGACCGCAAGCAGACCATGGACAGTCTGCGACCCAACACCATCGAGGAAACCTTCGAACTGGCTGACGCCCTGACCCGACACGACTACAACGAAATCAAGAAGGAGTTGGGCGACGTGATGGAACACGTGATGTTTTATTCCATCATCGGCAATGAGGACGGAGCGTTCGACATCGCCGACGTATGCAACCAGGAAGCCGACAAGCTGATGTTCCGTCATCCTTTCATCAACTGGAACGAGAACAAAGGCGACTGGGGCATAGACAACGCTACCTTCACGGTAAGCAACCCCGACATGGAGATCACGAACGAAGGGCAGGTGGTGTACCGCGACGACCAAAAGACCACCGACGACAAACCAGAAACGGCATCGGCGGTAGAACAAACCTGGGAACAGATTAAACAGCGCGAACGCGACGGCAACGAGAGCGTTCTCAGCGGCGTGCCCACGGCCCTACCCTCACTCATCAAGGCCTACCGCATACAAGACAAGGCCCGCAACGTTGGATTCGACTGGCAGCAGCGCGAACAGGTGTGGGACAAGGTGAAAGAGGAATTGGGCGAACTTCAGGACGAACTGTCTAAGGGGGATAAAGTACGCGCGGAGCATGAGCTCGGCGATTTCCTCTTCAGTGTCATCAATGCAGCCCGACTATACAAACTCAACCCCGACAACGCCTTAGAACACACCAACCGGAAATTTATCTCCCGCTTCGGATATATCGAGGCCAAAGCCAAGGAGGCTGGACGTGACCTGAAAGACATGACGCTTGGAGAGATGGATGCTTGGTGGAACGAGGCCAAACAACAAGAACAACCCTAAAAACAAATGGATATGAAGAAATTAGTATTTGCAGCAATGGCATGCCTCATGGTCATGGCGATGGTCACCGGATGCAAGGACACCGCGAAAAACAACACGCAAACCGGCGACGACAGCACCGAAGTCGCTGACGCCACACCCGACAGCACCGTGTACGGCGTATGCGGAGAGAGCACTGCCATGCACACCCTCGAACTCATCACCGCGGGGGGAGACTCCATCGAATATATGATTGCCGAGGACGAGGAAGGCACGCAGGACGTGAAAGGCGGACTCTTGGTGGGTGACAGACTGGCTGTCATCGAGGGACCATCGACCGATGGCGAACGCGTGGCAAAGAAGGTCATCAACCTCACTACCCTGTGCGGCAAATGGACCAGCATCGACAAGAACTTCGAGATACAAGAAGGCGGCGGCGTGATATCGAATATCAAGGTAGAGAAGAACCCATGGACCAGTTGGAAGATTCTCAACGGGCACTTGGTGCTTAACCGTGACACCTTCGACATCACCAACCTTGGCAGCGACTCGCTGTACCTGGAGAACAAGGAGGGAATCTTTGTCTACAAAAGATTAAAAAACTAAACCGGTAGTTACACCCTGCGCTCAACGCAAGATGAGTTTGGGAATGATGAACATGAAGTGAAAGATGCGGGTGAATCTACCTAACACGCGGAGTGAGGTGGAAGTTCATCGACCGTATGAGCAACTCACCCTTCTCATCTTTTAGTCACTCAGGAAATGGAGCCATTCAAAGTACATATCTTAGGCTGTGGAAGTGCATTGCCTACACTGAAACACTCGGCAACCTCGCAGGTGGTGGAGATACGCGGTAAGTATTTCATGATAGACTGCGGCGAAGGCACCCAGATACAGCTGCGCCGCTCACACGTGGCATTCACCAAGATACAGGCGGTGTTCATCTCCCACCTGCACGGTGACCACTGCTTCGGACTCATCGGTATGATCTCCACCTTCGGCATGCTCGGCCGTACGGCCCCACTGCACATCTATGCCCCCGCGGATTTAGAACCGATACTCGACGCCCAGCTGAGACTGTTCTGTGGTGGATTGGAATACGAAGTGGCGTTCCATGCCATAGACTCCACCTGCCATACTGTCATCTACGAGGACAAAAGTCTTACAGTGGAAACCATTCCTCTCGACCATCGCATCGCCTGCAGCGGATTTCTCTTTCGGGAACGCCCCACGCTGCCTCATATCCGACGAGACATGATCGACTTCTACGGCATTCCGCTCAGCCAGATCAACAATATCAAGAACGGCACCGACTGGACAACCCCTGACGGTGATGTGGTGCCCAACGCCAAACTCACCCTCCCACCCAATCCACCACGCTCCTATGCCTACTGCAGCGACACACGCTACATGCCCCACCTCTACAAAATGGTAAAAGGCGTCACCTTATTATACCATGAGTCTACGTACGACGCTTCCTGTGCCGATCGAGCCCGGCTCTATTTCCATTCCACCTCCCAACAGGCTGCCACCGTAGCACGTGACGCTGAGGTGGGAAAATTAGTGCTCGGACATTTCAGCGCACGGTATGAAAACGAAGCGGGGATTCTCGATGAAGCTACCGCAATCTTCCCCAATTGTGTCCTCGCAATAGAGGGAATGACCATAGAATTATAACATTTATATAAAAAATGCCATAATTTAAGGAGTATTAGGAGATTATCTTGTAAAATTTGTTGTTGGTAATCAAAATTTTCGTATCTTTGCAGTGCAATTTGACTGAATAAGACATTGATAGCCGTTGCAACATCAACTTTACCTTTGTCTGCTTCATTCAATGCAATGGTCTTAGAACAGAAACGATGCACAACTATGATGAAATAGATTGTAGCGCTGATAAATTTAGAAAAGAGATATATCATGGGGAAATATGACAGATATCCACCCGTGTGAAACGAAAGTTATAAAAACAGGAAATAAAGTTAGGACTTTGATAAATGAACCGAATCACTCAGTGTACAGTTCTTGTACGCAGAGCGTACCAATCATTTGAAACGTCCTCCCAAACGCAAAATATTATATAATACATTATTAATACTTTTTTTATGAAAAAACTTTTATTCGTTGCTGCCATGCTTGGCATTGGCATCAGTAGTGTGCAGGCACAGGTAGCCTATGAGAAGGCTAAGGCATTCGATAACATTTATCTTGGAATCGAAGGCGGTGCAACCACCAATCTCACTTTTAACCACACTTTCCCTCTCAATGGAGCTGCTGGTATCAAGTTGGGTAAGAACTTTAGCCCTGTTTTCGGTGCTAACATTGAAGGTGTTGCTCTTTTCGGTGATAACAACTTCATCTACTCTAAGAACGTCGTTAAGGCTGTAAACGTAGGCCTGAACGGAACTATCAATTTCACCAACCTCTTTGGTGAATATCGTCCCGACCGTACCTTCGAGGTAGGTGCTGAGGCTGGTATCGGCTATCTGCACTTCTTCGGCAATAAGGGTATCGCTGATCAGACCAAGACTGATGACGATGAGCTCTCTGCAAAGACCGCCCTCACTTTCGCTTGGAACCTTGGCGAGCAGAAGGCTTGGCAGGTCTATGTGGCTCCTACCATCTTCTGGAACCTGACTGGCCGCACTGATGACCCCGTTAAGTTCAACAAGAACTACGCTCAGGTTGGTCTGTTCGCTGGTGTGAACTACAAGTTCAAGACCTCTAACGGCACACATAACTTCAAGGTTTACGACCTCACCGACATGAACAACGAGCTCAACGACCTCCGCGCTCAGCTGGCTGCTAAGCCTAAGGAAGTAGTGAAGGAAGTAGTGAAGGAAGTAGTGAAGGAAGTTCCCGTTGCTGCTGCTACCTCTCAGTATTTCGTAACCTTCGCACAGGGTAGTTCAGCTCTCTCTAACGAGGCTAAGTCTATCCTCAACGACGTGAAGAGCGGAAGCCGCGTTCAGATTATCGGTACTGCTTCTCCCGAGGGTTCTAAGGCTCTTAACGACAAGCTGTCTCAGGCTCGTGCTGACGTAGTTGCTAACTACTTGAAGTCTAAGGGCGTTACTGTTGAGTCTGCAGTTGGTAAGGGCGTTCAGGGCGTTACTTCTAACCGTCTGGCTATCGTTTACGTAAAGTAACTTCTTCTCAACTCTGCTCTTTCTTAGAGCAATAATATCAGGCACAATTGTTCTTACCATCTAAGGGATGGAAGGACGATTGTGTCTTTTTTTTGTCAGCTATACTGATGCATATGAGCGGGGAATATAGGGCTCAATCAACATTACGAGGGAACGGCAATCATGCAAAGCACACCGTATTAGATTAAGATACCTGTTGACGCTGAATCCGTCAGCAGTTTACTTCCATCCCAGTATTACATCATCAATCTCCTCGACTTTTCCCGTTGACAGATGGAATCGTACCAAGCAAGTTTACCCACCGCTTGGCTCACGCAAAGTATCCAGATGGGTTACAGGCAGTAATGCCAAGTTATCGTTGCAAAAGACATGACCACTATCGGAGGGATGATACTTGGCAACAAAGGTCGCTCCTTACAGTTATTGGATAGAAAATAAGCATACAAGAAATTCCTTACTATGAAAGATCATTGCTGGCAATAGGGCACACGCGAAAGTGCTACGAACTTGCAATGAATATCTCTTATCGGAGGATTTCCTGATTTTATAGGGACTCAGCATAAATTTGTATCTCCCAAAATGTTAAGCAGACAGTAATATATATTAATATCTTCCCAAGAAAATAAAGCGGACAGTAATATATATTAATATCTTCCGAGAAGTTAAACGGACAGTAATATATATTAATATCTTCCAAGAAAATAAAGCGGACGGTAATATATATTAACATCTTCCGAGAAGTTAAACGGACAGTAATAATATTAATATCTTCCCCAAAAAATTAAGCGGACAGAAATATATATTAAAATCCTCCAAGAAGTTTAGCGGACAGCAATATCATAGATTAGTTGCCTATAACTTCTTGATGGAAAACTATGCCACACGAAGGAAGGAAGCTCGGAAGGGTCGTAATCTACAACAGAAGGCTGACCTCACGGCCAGCCTTCATCACTTACAACGTAAAATGTACAGGTATGAGTTACATTTTACTGATAATTCCTCGTTTTGTCGCTTCGATGAATTTCAGGATATTCTGAATTTCGGGGCCGTCGGGCACCTGATCCCTGATTTGCAACAAAGCGTCAAACACACTGTTCTGACCGTGGAATACCAGACGATAGGCATTGGCAATATGCTTCTGCTCCTTCTGCCCTATTCCATTCAGTTCCATGATCTTCTTATTCGGACCACCGTAGCTCACAGGGTTATCACCCGCAACGATATACGGCGGCACATCTTTAGAGAATCGGGTACCGGCCTGAATCATTGCCATGTCGCCCACACGCGTGCAAGGGTTCTCAATCACCGACGACGAGAAGATGACATGATTGCCAATAATGCAGTCACCGGCTATCTTGGTACCATAGCCAAACACATTCTTGTTGCCAATCTTAGTATCATGACTGATATGCGCACCCTCCATCAGGAAGTTGTCATCGCCTATCACCGTCTGTCCACCAGCATGGGTGGCACGGTTGATGACCACATTCTCACGAATGATATTGTTATTGCCGATGACGAGTTGTGAACGCTCGCCCATGAAGTTGAAGTCTTGTGGCAGAGCAGCCAACACAGTACCCTGGTGTATCTTGTTGCCATTGCCCATACGCGTGCCGCAGAGCACACTCACAAAGGGATAGATGATACAGTTATCACCAATCTCAACGTCATCCTCGATATAAACGAAAGGGTATATCTTGCAGCCATCACCAATCTTCGCCTTCGGGGAAACCACGGCTTTGTCACTAATTTCGCTTGCCATAATCATTATATTTTATCGCCATTTGTGAATCACAAATTTTGAATTATGAATTGTGAATTGTGAATTGTGAATTATATATTATTTAGCTCCCCCACCGAGTGCCTGATAGAGGTTCACCACGGCCTGCATCTTATAGAAGTCGTCAGTCACCTGCGAGAGTTCCACGTTGAGCAGCGATGTCTGAGCCGTGATTACCTCCAGATAGGTACTTCCTGCACTGGCCATCAAGGCTCGGGTATCTTCCACATTTTTCTTCAATACCTCGATTTGCTTGGTTTCGATGGCACTCTTCTCCGCGGAAGTATTGTAGAGTACAAGCGCATTGCTTACCTCAGCGCCCGCGGTGAGAATACTGTTCTGCCAAGTGTTGTAGGCCTGCTGATATTCATCCTGAGCCACGCGTAGCCCTGCGACGAGCTGCCCGTTCATAAAGATGGGCTGCGTGAGCGAGCCCACCAACGAGGCCAACCACTTTCCTGGATTCACCAATCCCGAACCGTTGCTGAACCCACCCGTTGCCGAAATCGTCAGGTTGGGATAGAACCGGCTGCGTGCCTGTTCCACATTATAGAAGCAAGCGGCAAGGGCCATCTCCTTGGCATGAACGTCAGCACGGTTGGCCAACAGCTGGATGCCCACCCCCGTAGAGAAGTTGGCAGGCAGACTCTGGTCGGCCAACTTACCGCGCGCGATAGCACCGGCAGGCTCGCCAAGCAACAGACTCAGGGCATTTTCCGACTCACGCACCTGGCGCTTCAGGTCGGCCTTCTGCGTCAACACGCTGTAGTAGTTAGACTCAGCGCTCTGCACGGCAGTAGACCTGACCCCTGCCACCACTTGGTGCTGCAACTTCATGATGTCCCAAGTGTTCTTGGTGAGTTCCTCCATATCCGCCACCAGTTCCAACTGACGGTCGAGCATCAGCAAGGTATAGTAAAGGTTGGCTACACCCGCAACAAGCGATGTCTGCACGCTCACCTGATAATCCTTCATCTGCAACAGCGTCACCTGTGACGAACGCTTGGCGGCCAGCAGACCGCCGAAGAGCGGCACATTCCAGCTCGCCGTCACCGGCAGCGAGTACGACTTGGTCGTGGCGTCATTGAATCGAGTGATGGTACCCTGCGGCGTAAACACAAACTGTGGCAGGAAAGCCAACTTGGCGGCCTTGAGCTGTGCCTCGGCCATGTCTACGTTGAGTGCGGCATTCAGCAGGTCAGGGTTATTGTCCAAGGCGCGCTGTATGTGTTGCTGCAGCTGCGGGTCGGTAAATACCTCACGCCACGGCAGGTTGCCAAAACTGGCCGTATCGGTCACGGCAAGCGTGTCGGTCAGCGAGGCCGAGTCACGAAACAGTCCCTTGGTATTCACGTCCGGACGTTCGTACTTGCCATAGAGGCTCTTGCAGCTGTTGAAAATCAATGCCGACAGAGCCAGGCTTAGATATATTATTCGTTTCATTATTTTCCTGTTTATCAGGACTCGCCGCCCCACCAGCGTGGCAGGACGGCAGTCCGTACGTGATTATTCTACGTTCTGATTGTTTTGTGTCATCAACTTCGCGGTATTGGCATACTGCTCCAGTTCCGCGTCAGCGGCCTGGTTCACCTCGTCTTCAAATACCAGCGGACTGATGCGCTCCTGCAACCACTGGAAGATCACGAAGAGGGCCGGCACGATAAAGAGCTGAATCAGCGTACCTATCAACATACCACCCACGGCAGAGGCACCCAATGTCTGGTTACCGTTCTTACCTACACCCGACGCAAACATCAGCGGCAGCAGACCGATAATCATGGCCAACGAGGTCATCAAGATAGGACGCAGACGGGCCGCGGCACCCAGAATGGCAGAGTACTTGATGGCCATACCCGTACGGCGGCGCTCAAGGGCGAATTGCACAATCAGAATGGCGTTCTTGGCCAACAGACCGATCAGCATGATCAGCGAGATCTGCATGTAGATGTCGTTGGCATGCCCAAAGAGGTTGGTGAAGATGAAGGCCCCTGCCAGACCGAACGGTATCGACAAGATCACCGACAACGGCAACAGGTAACTCTCATACTGCGCACTCAGAATGAGGTACACGAACACCAGACACAGGGCGAAGATAAGCGCGGTAGAGTTGCTCGACTCGGCCTCCGAACGGGTCAGACCTGAGTATTCATAGCCATAACCGTCAGGCAGATAGTCGGCAGCCACTTCCTCCACAGCCTTCAGGGCGTCACCCGATGAGTATGCGGAATTCGGCGTAATGTTCAGGTTGATGGCGGTGAAGAGGTTGAAACGGCCAATGTTAGACGGGCCATACACACGGCGCAGCTTCACAAACTCCGACACCGGAGCCATCTCGCCCGAGCCAAGGCGCACATAGATATTGCTCAGCCCATCGGGACGCATACGACTTGCCACGTCACCCTGGATCATCACACGGAACAGCTTACCGTAGGCATTGAAGTTAGAGGCATACATACCGCCATAGTAACCCTGCAGTGTCGACAACACGGCAGCGGGGCTGGTGCCCTCCTGCTTGGTCTTGGCCACGTCAACGTCTACCATATACTGCGGGTAGTTCGGGTTGTACGAGGTCATGGCGTTCTGTATCTCAGGACGCTTGTTGAGCTCTGCCAGATACCCCTTGGTGATTTCAAAGAACTTATTGAGGTCGCCACCGGTCTTGTCTTGCAGGGTCATCGAGATACCGTTGTTCACCGAGAAGCCCGGAATCATCGGTGGTCCGAAGGCCAAGATCTGCGCGTCCTTGATGGTAGCCGTTTGCTTATAGATCATACCCAGCACCATGTTGCGCTCCATGGGGTTGACGAAGATCGCGGCGGCACCCTGTCCCGAAATGGCGTCTTTGATACGGGCGAAGATATTCTTCGAGGCACGTTCCTCAAAGCTCTTGAGCTTGATGATGAAGGTAGCCTGGTCAGAACCCTGACCCGCAATGAAGTTGTAACCGGCGATGGCCGTACGGTGCTCAATGGCGGGGTTAGAGGCCAGCATCTTGTCTACCTGGGCCACAATCTCCTTGGTGCGCTCCTGACTGGTTCCCGGGGCGGCGGTCATGGTCACGAAGAGCGTACCCGTATCCTCGTCGGGCACCAGACCCGTAGAGGTAACAGACATCATTACCACCAGTACCACGGCACCCACCACCACGGTGATGGCCGTAACGATGCGATGGTTGATGATGCGCTCCACACCTTTCTTATATTTCTCTGTCGTACGGTCGAACACACGGTTGAAACCATCGTGGAACCGACTCACAAAGGTAGACTTCTCATGCCCTTCGTCGCTGTGCGGTTTCAAGAAGATGGCACACAGGGCAGGCGAGAGCGTCAGGGCGTTGACAGCCGAGATCACGATAGACACGGCCATGGTGATACCAAACTCACGATAGAAGGTACCCGACGTGCCGCTCATGAATGACACCGGCACGAACACGGCCGACATCACCAGCGTAATGGAGATGATGGCACCCGAAATCTCGTTCATGGCATCGAGGGCAGCCAGCTGCGCGCTCTTGTAGCCCTGGTCGAGCTTGGCATGCACTGCCTCCACCACCACGATGGCGTCATCCACCACGATGGCGATGGCCAACAGCAAGGCCGAGAGGGTGAGCAGGTTGATGGAGAAACCGAATATCCACAAGAACAGGAAGGTACCTATCAAGGCCACCGGCACGGCAATCATAGGGATGAGCGTCGAGCGGAAGTCCTGCAAGAAGATATACACCACGATAAACACCAGTACCAGCGTCAGTATCAGGGTGAAGATCACCTCATGGATAGAGGCGAAGAGGAAGTCGGTCACGTCTTGCATCACCACGGGTTTCATGCCGGGGGGCATAGACTTCTCAGCCTTGGCCAAGGCGGCCTTCACGTCGGTAGAGATCTGTGTGGCGTTAGAACCGGCAATCTGCTGCACCATACCTATTACGGCGGGATGGCCGTCGTTCATCATTCCCACATTGTATTGCAGGCTACCCAGTTCTGTCTTGGCCACATCCTTCAGGTAGAGGGTTTCGCCGGTGGTCTTGCTGGTCAGCACGATGTTCTCGTACTCCTGCGGAGTGGACAAACGGCCCTTATAGCGCAGCACATACTCGAAGGCCACCTTGCTGTTTTCACCGAAGGCACCCGGGGCGGCCTCAATGTTCTGCTCTGCCAAGGCGGCGGTGATGTCGCTCGGTATAAGTCCGTACTGCTTCATCTTGTCGGGCTGCAACCAGATACGCATGGAGTAGGTCTCGGTAGAGAAGCTCTGGATGTTACCCACACCGTTGATACGCTGCAGCTCGGGAACAATATTGATGTTGTTGTAGTTGGTGAGGAACTTACTGTCGTAACGGCCATCGTCGGTGGTCAGACCGAAGATAACCACGTTAGAAGTCTGTCGCTTCTGTACGATCACACCCACCTTGGTCACCTCGGCGGGCAAGAGCGCCTGTGCCTGCGACACGCGGTTCTGCACGTTCACGGCCGCCATGTCGGCGTCAGAGCCCTGCTTAAAGTACACGGTGATCATGGCCATACCGTTGTTGGTGGCGGTAGAGGTCATATAGGTCATATTCTCCACACCGTTGATGCTTTCCTCCAGGGGAGTGATGACCGAGTTCATCACGGTCTTGGCATCGGCACCGGTGTAGGTGGTAGAAACCACGATGGTAGGTGGTGCAATATCGGGATACTGCTCAATAGGCAGTGAAACCAAACCGATGGTACCCAGCAAGACGAAGAAGATAGAAATCACCGTCGAGAGTACCGGGCGTTTGATAAAATTTGAAAATGACATATTTTCTGATAATTTATGGTTGGCGCCATGGCTCGCTATGCCACGCGCGATAATTGTTGGTGTGCCCACGATGGGGCCATAGGCGGGTAAGGCTCAGGCTTACTTGCCGCTCATGGCCTTGGCAAAATCGCCGGCATTGTCCTGGGCAGCGCCCAACTTGGTGGCCTTGTCTATCTTGGCCTGGTACTGCTGCTCGGTAATGGGCTTGATCTCCATGCCGTCAGTGAGTTTGGTGATACCCCTGCTCACGTAGCGGTCGCCCACGTGCAGACCGCCGGTCACCACGTAGTTTACGCCATCATTCTGCGGGTCGATGGTAATTTCTGTGTATTTCACCTTGTTATCCTTACCTACGAGATATACGAAGGTCTTGTCCTGCACCTGCGAGGTAGCCTCCTGCGGTACCACGATGGCACTGCTGTTAGAGCGCGGAATGATGATCTGGCCTGCGCCACCGCTCTTGAGCAGGTGCGCGGGGTTGGCAAAATGGGCAATGAGCGAGTAAGAACCGGTGCCCGCATCGATCACGCCACTCATCTTCACCACCTTACCCGGCTGGTTGTACACCGTACCGTCGGCCAACTGCAACTTTACCGTAGGCAGAGAGCTGATGGCAGCGGCGGCACTGCCCGACGTCTTGGTCAGCGCGAGAATTTCGCTTTCGCTCATCGAGAAGAACACCTCCATGGTCGAAATGTTAGAAACGGTGGTCAGCACCGTAGCGGCACTGGCCAAGGTTCCCACCTTGTAAGGCAGACTGCCCACCACGCCTGCGGCGGGGGCCTTCACGGTGCACCAGCTCAGGGTCTCGCGGGCCGAGGCCAGCGCGGCCTGGGCCTGAGCCACGGCAGCCTGTGCCGTGGCATAGCTGTTCTGGGCGGTAGAGAGTTCATACTGACCGATGATATGCTGCTCAAAAAGTTTCTTGTTGTTCTCATAGGTCAGCCGAGCGGTGTTGGCCTGGGCCTTGGCGGTGTTGAGAGAAGCCAAAGCCTGGCGTACGGCCGCCTGATAGGTCTCGCTGTCGATGGTGAACATCACCTGTCCGGCAGCCACGGTCTGACCCTCGTGTACCAATACCTTTGTAATGAACCCCGACACCTTGGGGCTTACTTGCACATCCTGAATACCCTTGATCGTAGCGGGATACGTCGTCTGCATAGATGAGCTCTGCGTTCCTACGGTGCGCACAGCAAACTCGTTGTCCTGCAGGTCGGCGAGGCTTCCGCCTTTCTTGCTGCCACCACAGGATGCAAGAACTACGGCAGCCATAGCTACCAAATAATAACCTTTGAATTTCATACCTTTTATTATAATTAAACTAAATTCCTAAAATCACTCATACTGATTGGTTTGACATAAAACCAAATTCTCTAATTCAGTTTTAATGCGGTGCAAAGGTAAGCATATTTCTCCGAAAACCCGATGATATAGATTGGGTTTTTAACAAACATTTTGTATTTCAGCGCACCCCTGCGCATCGTGTCTCACCGCAGTGCCCATCCCCCTGCAGGCAGCGCCACCTCTTCCGGCCGAATGCCTCGCGGCCACATGGCGCGGGCACAACGTCTCTGAGGCAGGTGCCCCACAGCCGAACGGGATGGCGAGAACACACAGGGGCTGTTTTCCTTCGGCAGGAAATACAGAACGAGACACGCGTGAAGGGCGAATGGTTTGATAGTGAAGCATAAAATGATTCTATATAGAAGCATCCGATGGTTCTATATAGAACGATAAAATGGTTCTATATGAAAACATAAGATGCTTCTATATAAAACCATAAGACAGCTGGCGCGAAACCACGGCGCATAACGATGGGGCGGGCATGCGAAGAAGGGCCTCATGGTACCGCCACACGGCCTTCGGGGCAGGCCGGGGACGGCTCTTTTGAGAAACATTAACTAAAGCAAGTAACATTTGTGACCGAGCATAAGCCCGACAAACACGTATCTTTGCAGCGTCAAAACAAGATACACTACACTATGGCAAATAAAATGAAAGAACATCTCCCGCAGATAGAAATGCGCAAGATGGAGGAACTATATCGCATTGAGGAACAGTATGAGACCGGCCGCCTGTCGCTCGAAGAAGCGCGCGCGCAGTTGGCCGAGCACGTGGGCAAGTTGCGACCCTACCATATCGCTTATATGGAGCAAAACCTCAAAGACGGCGCCGAGGACGAGTGCATACGCGTGGATATGCGCAAGACCATGCAACTGCTTGAGGGTTTCATGGACAACAGTCGCCCCGAACTGCCTGCCGACCACCCTATCGCACATTATTATACCGAGAACGATGAGATGCGCAAGCTGCTCCTCGCCGTGGAGGACCTCATACAGTATCCGGTCATCAAGAACCAGTGGTTAGAACTCTTCGACCAGATAAAGCATTACCCCATACACTACCAGCGCAAGCAAAACCAGCTCTACCCGCTGTTAGAGAAGAAAGGATTCGACCGCCCCACCACCACCATGTGGAACTTCGACGACATCATACGCGACGAGATACGCGACGGACAGCGGTTGCTGGAAGAGGGCAACGAGAAGGAGTTCATTGCCCAGCAGACCGACTTCGTGGCCCACTGCCGCGACCTCATGGAGAAAGAGGAGACCATACTCTACCCCACTGCCTTGGCCCTCATCACCGACGAAGAGTTTGAGGACATGAAGTCGGGCGACCAGGAGATTGGCTTCGCCTTCATCCACGTAGACCACAACCCCGCGGCCACCGCGCAACCCACGGCGCCCGCCGAGGGGTTTGCCAAAGACCTGCAGGCCCTCCTCAGCAAGTACGGCTACAGCGCCGGAGGACAAGAAGAACTCGACGTGGCCACCGGAAAGCTCACCTTAGAGCAGATCAACCTCATCTACCGCCACCTGCCCGTCGACCTGTCGTATGTCGATGAAAACGAACTCGTGAAGTTTTACTCCGACACCGACCACCGCGTATTCCCCCGTTCCAAGAACGTCATTGGGCGCGAGGTGGTCAACTGCCACCCCCGCAAGAGCGTACACGTGGTGCAGGAGATCATCGAGAAGTTTCGCTCGGGCGAACAGAGCAAGGCCGAGTTCTGGATCAACAAGCCCGGCGTGTTCATCTATATCGTCTACGTTGCCGTCCGCGACCAGGAAGGCCGGTTCCGCGGCGTGTTGGAGATGATGCAGGACTGCACCCACATACGCGAAATGCAGGGCTCGCAGACGCTCCTCACCTGGGCCAACGACCATGGCACGCCTGCCGCCGAAACCGACGAAGAGGAGAGCGCGGCCACGGAGGAGACCGAGACGGCGCATGTAGCCACCACCGCAGACGACATCACGGGGGCATCGCGTCTCAAAGACCTCTTCAAGCAATATCCCGACCTGAAGAAAAACCTCGTACGGTCGATACCCAAATTCAAGATGCTCAACTCACCCCTGGGCAAGCTCATGCTCCAGCGTGCCACCATCAGCATGGCCAGCGAGCATTCTGGTATTGCCGAAGACGAACTGATACGCATCATCAAGGAAAATATATAGCACACCCTCTTTCAGCAGGGCACACGGCCCGAACGCCGTGACCTCCTCCTCCCGGGCCTACGGTTTGGGGCCACGAGAGAGGTCGGTGCAGAGGCATCCCGTATGCCTTAAAATCACCGGAGACAGCTTAAGGTTAAAAAACATTAAGCCGTCTCCGGTTTTCATTCCCCACACTTGCAATGTATACGGGAATGCGCTAACTTTGCAAGTGGATCCAATGTAATTCTGATACGCGTATGATAAAAAAGATACTTCCCGTTTTCTTCATGGCCGTCATGTTATTGGGGGTGGTGCCCGTGGCCAGGGCGGTACCTGCCATTGAGGTCATAGAAAACGATTTCCAGACCATAAACATCACCGTAAGCAGCGAGTCTGTGCTTCACGTCACTGGCGCTTCGGGCATGCAGCTCTGCATATACAACGTGACGGGGGTCATGGTGCAGAACTTTGTGGTGGACGGCGCCGACAAGAGTTATAGCCTCAACCTGCCCAAGGGCTGCTATATCGTGAAAGTGGGCAAGGTGGTCAGGAAAATATATATCAGATAAGCAATAACACACACACCGTTGAAGACTTTTTGCTTAACGGTACTATGCCTGGTCGCGGCGCTCGTCCTGGTGTCGTGCCACGACAAGGTTGAAAATCCCAACAGCAACCTTTCGCTGGACGACTATACGCCTATGAAGACGTCGTCGTACCGGCTGAACTCCCGTAGGATACGGGAGGAGATTGGCGTATTGGTACGTGCCGACGCCGACTCGATGCTGGCCGACCGCCGCACCAAGAGCTATTATCTCAACACCCACCCTTTCATTTGGGTGGACCGCAAGGGGCTCGACCACCGTGCCGACACGCTGCTGCGGCAGCTGCAGGGGGTGAGCGAGATGGGGTTTAACCCGCGCCGCTTCCACCTGCCACAAATCGCGCGCGACCTGGAGCGCATGCGTACGCTCGACTTCGACACGGCATCCAACTCGATCAACAAGGTCATGGCACGGTTAGAGTATTATCTCACTAAGGCCTATCTGCGCTATTCCACCGGACAGCAGTTTGGTTTTGTCAATCCCAAGACGACGTTCAACCGCCTTGATGTGCATGACAGCACCGGAACGCGCCGCACCTACAACACGCTCTTCGCGCTGAAGGTGCACCAGCCCGACAACGCTTTCTTTCGCAAGGCCCTGCACAAGGTGAAAACCGACAGCGTCGGTCCGTTTCTACGTGAGGTAGAACCCACCAGCCCGTTCTATTACAAGCTGCGGGCGCTGCTCGCCAAAGGCACTGTTGACCGTGCCACGCTCTTGGCCAACATGGAACGGTGCAGATGGCGCATGGACGACTATCCGCAACAGCATCGCAAGCACATCATCGTCAATATACCCTCATTCCACCTGACAGCCACCGACGGCGACAGCGTCTTGACGATGCGGGTGGGATGTGGAACGCTGCAGAACAAGACGCCACTGATGGCCGGACGCATCAAGCGCGTAGACCTCAACCCACAGTGGATCATGCCCAAGAGCATCATCCGCAAGAGCATATTGCCACGATTGGGCAACAGGGCTTACTTTGCCCAGCACCGGTACTTCATCCGTGATCGTGAGACCGGAGAGAAGGTCGACGTCGCACAGGTAACGCCGCAGATGCTCCTCAGCGGACAGTATCTCGTCATACAGGAGGGGGGCATGGGCAACGCCCTGGGCCGAATGATATTCAGGTTCGACAACAACCTGTCCATCTACCTCCACGATACCTCGTCGCCCGACTTCTTCGCCCTCGATGACCGTGGGGTGAGTCATGGCTGCGTGAGGGTGGAGCGGCCCTTCGACCTTGCCGTTTTTCTCATGGAGAACAAGGACCCTGAGGTAATCGGCAAGGTGAGCTATTCCATCCACGCCGACGTGTCACCACTTGGAAAGGACACCGAGGAGCTGACCGAGCGACAGCAGCAGGTGCTCGACACCTTGAGGCGCGACAAGCTGATGGGGAACATCAAGATAAAACCGGAGATACCCGTTTACCTGCTCTATTACACCCTGTTCCCCAACAGCAAGGGGCGTATAGAACAGTTCAGGGATGTTTATGGCTATGATGCCGTCATCGGCCAAATCATACGCAACTATATGTAGCAGTCTCTCATAACAGTTATCACATCGTGGCAGAGATCAACGACAACGAAATCGTCAGGCTACTCACTGACCCCAAAACGCGGCGACAGGCGTTTACGCAGGTAGTGAGACAGTACAGTGAACCTCTGTACTGGAAGATTCGACGCATTGTACTCACCCACGACGATGCCAACGACATACTGCAAAACACCCTGATAAAGGCCTGGACCAACCTCGACCACTTTCAAAACAAATCCAAACTCTCTACGTGGCTGTACCGCATCGCCATGAACGAGGCACTCGATTTTCTCAGGCGACAAAAGACCGCGGGGAAGGTAAGCGCTGACGACGACCAGGGCGTGGCCAACCAACTGCTGGCCGACGACTATTTTGATGGTGACGAGACCGAGGCGCAACTGCAACAGGCCATCGCGCTACTGCCCGACGTGCAGCGCATGGTGTTCAACCTGCGCTATTTCGACGAGATGCCCTATGCCGAGATGAGCCAACTGCTGAGCACCAGCGAGGGGGCGCTCAAGGCCAGCTATCACCTTGCCGTGAAGAAAATCAGCGAGTATTTCAAGCGCCATGACTGAGGACTGCCGGCAGAAGGGGGGAGAACAGAGAACGGAATGCAGAAAATGGAAAACCGCGTTAAACTTTTGCGCGTGATATACGTCATAAGATAAAACAAGTAAGATTATGGATCAGGAAGAGAAATTCATCGAAGAAACATGTGGGCGAAAGACACCTTTCCGGGTGCCTGAAGGCTACTTTGACCGCTTCGCCGATCAGCTCGTCCAGAATCTTCCCGAAAGGGAACCCATGATGAAGGCCAAAGTCGTAGAGCTGAAAACCTCACGCTGGCACCGATACCGCACCACCGTAGCGGCGGCAGCCTGCGTATGTGCGGTGGCGCTCACACTTGGTGGCTACCTGAACGGACGAAGCTTACGCGACGCGCGCGCCCATATTGCCACGGAAACCGAGCAGCAGGCACGTACGAACTATTCATCGGCCGACGCCATGGCTGACTATGCCATGATGGACAGCGAAGACATGTATGCCCTGATGGCCGAGGCCGACAACTAATATGGATAACAAAAGGATAAAGCTGTGAAAAAAATCATTATGATATTGGCAGTGGTGGTTGCCGCGATTCAGATGCAAGCGCAAAACCACCCACAGAAGTTTGACCCCAAGCAGTTTGAGGCCGAACTCGAACAGTATATCACTACGCAAGCCGGACTGTCGCCACAAGAGGCGGCCAAGTTCTTCCCCTTGTTCAAGCAGATGCAGGACAAGCAGCGACTACTGTTCAACAAGATACGTACCTACCGGCACGTTGACGTGCGTGATAACAAGGCGAGCTTGGAAGCCATCAGGGCTTGCGACGAGAGCGACTTGCAAATCAAGAAAATCCAGATGGAATATCACGAGAAGTTTTGCAAGATATTGCCTGCCGGTACGGTACTGAAGATCATCAAAGCCGAAGAACGCTTCCACCGAAAGATGTTCAAGCGTATGGCAAAACCGCAGTAAAGCGCAATGGCTTCGCCGAACTCCGTATATCGGATTCAGCGAAGTCATTGTCGTTGTTGCCACTTGATGTTTATATTATTGAGCCGTCACGCTCTTGATCCACCTAAACAACTCGTCGAGCGAATAGTCGCCACTGTGCGGACGATTCCATGCCAACTTGAAGTTTACATCCTTGCCCATATTCTCTAACTTGGTGGCAAGATTGATAGGGATGGGGAACGACGTGTCGCGGTCGCGCGCGCCATGGCGTATGTACCAGTGGGGAGCCACCGTGGTCTGCGCCTCACCCATCATGACCATCGGATTCAGCAGGCGAGCATTCTCCTCTGTCGTCGCGGTCAACGTTGTGCCAGCTTGCGCGGCCGACCATGCGGTAAAGTTGACACTGCTGCCATTGGCATCACCAAACTCCTCGTTTTCACCACTTGCGGCAGCGCCGTCTACCTGATAGCTGTCGAATGCAGGTACACCTTTCAGCGGCTGCGTACTCACAACATAGTTCAGGTACTTCGCCATATCGAGTCCGGTGATATATTCACCCACCATCTTTGGCGAAGAGCCGGACATGCGGGGCATGGCTTGCCGCTGTGGTCTGACACCGCCATTCACCGGAGCCTGGAACGCGCCCATGGCCGAGAACGTGAAACCAATGGTATCGGGAATGGTAGCGCCGGCATCCTTAGCCTCTTGGGCACTCTTGATGATGATGCTACGGATGTAGTCGAGATAGTTGTCTGCCGTTAGAGGGGTGCCGTCGGGCTTCTTCAGCCCAAGAGTGTTGACATAGTCAGGAAACTGCAAGGACAGCTGGCGAATGAGTTTCTGCTTACTCTCACCCAATGCCTTGCGGCTATCGGTCTGCCCATAAAGCCATTCGTAGGCCATGTCGGCATGCTGCAGGTCTGTGATGGGACAGAAGCATACTGCCGCAAACACGTCATCGCGCTCGTCGGCGGCACCCATAGCCGCCAGATACTTGGCATAGGCTGGATTATTGCCTGTACCACCCATCAGGGCCGACATGGCACCTCCAGCGCTTGTCCCGTCGGTAATGATGCGCTCGGCATTGCCCACCATTTGCGCGTCAAAGTGCCGCAGATACCGTATGGCTGCCTTCAAGTCGAGAATAGCTTTCGGGGCGCGCCCGGTATACACCGTCTTCTTGCCCACCGTCACTGTGGAATTACGCCCACGCGTACCGGGTATCACCAGCACATAACCCTCGGCCAAAGCCCTGCCGCTGGCATCTGTGCTCTGGGGCATGGAAGCCTGAGAGGCCATGTACCCACCCACGTAGGTACGAAGGAATATCGGAGTTTGCTGTGTGGCGCCCTGAGGAACAAATACGTTGAGATACTGGTAGGTGGAATCTTCTACATGGGTGACATAGAATAGTCGGGTGTACGCCGTGTAGTTTACCACTCTTCCGTCGGGCATAGTCAGACTTTCGGCAGTGCCCTTTGCGGGGTCGAAAGTCAATGGAGTAACACTTTTCTTTGCCGCGAACGTCGCGGAAAAGACCGAGGCGGCCACTACCGCCAGAACCGTTTTTCTCATCTTTGAAATTTTCTTTGGAGTTTGTCGAGACGGGGACGTTCCCGCCTGCAGCCCCTACCAGGACTTACACCGTATCGTTATGATACGCTGTTTACTGAATAACGGCCAAAACGCCACAAGGTTTATCTTAGGTATAAGCATTTAACGTTAATTAGTGATGGGGCGGTTTGTCACCAAAACAGGGGATGTGCCTGTCTTCGCACATCCCCTGTCCATGTTTTCGCAGATCGTTTCATGATACAGCAGAAGAGGCTTGGCCGTCTCCCGCCCCATGTACTACTTCGCGGTCAGCTCTATCAGGAAGAGGTTACGAACGTCGGCTTTGGTGATCTCATAACTGCCTGCCTCAAGGTCGAGGGTGTAGGTGCTGGCACTACCCGTCAGCTTGTTGCCATTCAACTTAAAGGAGGTGGTCTCGGTGTCACCAAACACCACGGTCAGGGCCATGTCGCCGGCCAAGGTGAACTTGACGCTCGTCGTTGACTCCATCTTCAGGCAGGTGTTGTAAGATACACCATTGTAAGTGGCCGTTCCCTTTGAGTTTGAGCCGTTGCCCACGACCGTAAAGAGATTAGACGAGGGCACGCCATTCTTGTCAAAGCTACACAACACTGAAGCACTGATACCCGAGTCTGTAGGCGTTGTCGGGTCGGTAGGGTCGGTGGGGTCGGTGGGAACCACGGGGTCGACAGGTTCTGTCGTGCCACTGCCCGTGGGCGTATAGCCTGTATATGCGTCGATGAGGGCGGCCAATGTCTTGTTCACGCCATAGTCGGTGTCGTCGGTGGCATTGTTGAACGTGTACTGCAGGTCGCCGTGATTCAGTCTTCCCGCGCCGTAGTATCCGGTCACCACCGTGGGCACGTCGGCCGCGGCGTCGGGCGTATAGGCGTACATGAGTGACGCATTGGTGTCGAAATTGTTGTATCGGTTGCCGCCACTCAGGGTCACGACGGTCTCGGGCACCTGCGCAGTGCGGTCGGTGACCTCGTAACAGTCAAAGCTCGTGTTGTTCTGCGCCCAGGTGATCGGTTCGTAGTACGAGCTACCGCCAGTCTCCGCGAAGATATTACCGTATGCCTTGATCATGCCCCCGGCCTCGCCTGAGAAGGTGCCTGTGCCTCTGGCGTCGGTGCCTTGCAACGAAATGAGCAAGGGGTCGTGGGCATGGCGGAAGTAGTTGTTCTCGGCGAAAACGCTCGACCCCGTGGTAGCGCCAATGCCATATTTGGATACGCCGTCATAGTAATTGTTCCACAGGTGTACCGACATGGTGCGTATACGGGCATGGCGTGAGTCGCTATGGTCGAACCAGTTGTGATGATAGGTGATGTAGTTGGGACCGCTCTCGCTGGTCATGCCTGCCATCGACGACTTCCCCGTATCCCAGAAATGGCAGTGGTCGATGGTCACAAACTTGGAATCTGACTTCACGTCGATGGAGCCATCGCCCTTGGCATGGTCACCGGAGCCGGCCTTGCCATAGAACACATCCATGTGGTGAACCCAGATATTGGAGTTGTCGGTGTCGAGCGAGATGCCGTCATCCATCTGTCGCATGATGCCGAGGTTGCGGAACTCTACGCTCTTGCTGTTGCGCACCAAGAAGCCAAATCCCTTGATGGTAGCGTCCTCGCCAATACCTTCAATGGTGATATTGAGCACGTTGTCGGCCGTGCGTCCCTTGACCTGCAGACCCTCGGCACTGCTACCAAACCTGTCTACATCGCCCGCGTTGAGCGTACCGATGACGCGCACCGCCAACGGGGTGGTGACATTGCCCTTCTCATAGGCAGAGAGGATGGACTGAATGCCGGTAAACGCCCCCGACGACAACTGCGCGGTAACGGTCTTGGCGGTGGCGGCACTCACATAGATCACCACGGCACCGGCCTTCAGTGTGCCGTCGTCGTTATAGGCACCCACGCCTTGATAGTCTTTATGGGCAAAGCCTGCGCGCTGGTAGTTGGTCACCGTGAGCGCTCCGGTCTCCGTGGCCTTGTCTTCTGCCTCACTGCCTGCAATCACAGGTACCACCTTCAGGGTATAGCTGCCCGCCTTGAGACCTACCATGTCGGCGCGTACATAGCTGCCATAGGTGCGCACCAAGGGCTGGTCGATGGGCGTATAGGCCGCATAATTGCCACCTTTAATATATACACGATAGTCTGAGGCGCCCTCCAAAGGCTGCCACTCTGCGTAGGCCGACTCTAACCATCCTTGGGCTTCGGTGATGACCACCGCCCCCTCGGCAATCTTCTGAAAGCTGATGCCTCGCACTGTTCCGTTGAAAGCGGTGGGACTACCCGTCACAGGATTCACCGTTACCTCGGCACCGCTGAAGTCTATGCTGGTCAACTGTCCCGTCGCGTAGCTCTGCACGTTACCGTCGGTAAGCGTCAGGTTCACGCGGTTTTGTGCCACTGCCACCTGTGCAGACAGCAGGGCGGCTATAATCAGATAATGGTGCTTCATTTCTTCTGGAATTTAATGATGTTGCTACCTGCCCGTACAATGTATGTGCCCCGTTGCAGGCCGTCGAGCGGAAGTGTTGTTGTAGACGCGGATGCAACGGTCTGAATGAGTTTTCTGCCGGCGACATCGTACAAAGTGATACGCTCACCTACAACCAAGCCACCAAGTTCTAAACGGTTGCCTACAAGCTGCGAGCTCGCATAGGCATTGACCCGACCGATGGAAGTGAGGGCAGACAGATCGATGGTAACCTCATCCATGTCTGCGCTCTGGTCTGTGGTACCATCACTGAAATGCAGAATGACATTATCGCCTGAGAACGTCAATCTCGACAACGTGTGCTCCACCACGCTGCCGTTGACCGTGACAACGGCACCTGGCGACTGGGCATGGAGGCATAAGGGAACGGAAAGGCAGAATAGACCTGCGAGGAGTAGACTTTTATACATGCGTAGTTATTGGTTTGATAATCAGACATATCAGCAAGCACAAAGATACGTGATTTGCCCCTATGTCCATACTCTACGCGGCGTAATTCGCACGTAAACGTTTGCGCAAATAAACGTGGAACAGGCTCTGACAAAACAAAAGCAGGAACGTATATGCCTTACATACCGTTCCTGCTTGAAAGCTATCCGCGCGCCGACTTCATGGCAGCGCGACGCGACGTCATGCCGCCCCTCACGCCTCCAAAGGCACCTCTGCCATAATACGGTTGGCGTGGGCCACCCGCTCCGGCGTGGGCTGAGGCACATCCTTCAAAGGATAGTCTATGCCGAGTTTCTCGTACTTGCTCACGCCAAGGGTGTGATAGGGCAGTATGTCGATACGCTCGATATGATGAAGCGTCTTCAGGAAATCGGCCAACCGATGGAGTTGGTCGTCATCATCGGTGATGCCGGGAATGAGCACATGACGTATCCACACCCTTTGGCCGATATCTGAGAGGTAGCGCGCGCAATCGAGAATATTTCGGTTGCTGTGGCGCGTGAGCCGACGGTGCGCCTCGTCATCGATGTGCTTGATATCGAGCAACACGGTGTCGGTGTATTTCATCAGTTCCTCAAACTTAGAGAACCAGCGTCCATTGCGCGTAAAGGGTTGTGCCGAAGTGTCGAGACAGGTATTGATGCCCCGCTCGTGGGCCTTGCGAAACAATGTGATGAGCGCATCGATCTGCAGCAGAGCCTCTCCCCCGCTGACAGTGATGCCCCCCTCCTCGCCCCAATAGGAGTGAAAGCGCCATGCCCGGTCGAGCACTTCGTCAACCGTCATGCGCTCTGCGCCCTCTTCGCTCCAGCTGTCGGGATTGTGGCAAAACTGGCAGCGCATAGGGCAGCCCTTGAGGAAAATCACAAACCGAATACCCGGCCCGTCGACAGAACCGAAGGATTCGGTCGAGTGTACGTTGAGTATTTCACTATCGCCTGTCGAACTTGGTGTCATCATACGTTATTCTTTAGTTCTTCTATGAACTTCGCTTAGCCATCCAAAACCCGGATACAGTATTAGCCGCGCCACCCCCGGCTGGGGGCAGGGCGAAGCTAATATCGAATGGGAGGATATGAGATTAGGCCAGACGCTCGTGGGCCTGACGTGCGATGACGTCTTCTTGCTGCTCACGGGTGAGGTCGATGAACTTCACGGCATAGCCGCTCACACGGATGGTGAAGTTAGCGTACTCAGGCTTCTCGGGATGCTCCATGGCATCGCGGAGTTTCTCCACGCCAAAGACATTCACGTTCAGGTGGTGAGCGCCTTGGTCGAAGTAGCCATCCATAACACCCACCAGGGTCTGCGCACGCTCCTCATCGTTGTGGCCCAGTGCCGACGGACTGATGGTCTGTGTGTTGGAAATGCCGTCGAGGGCATACTCGTAAGGCAACTTGGCCACCGAGTTGAGCGATGCCAGCAGGCCCATCTGCTCAGCGCCGTAGCTGGGATTGGCACCGGGCGCCAGTGGCGTACCGGCCTTGCGGCCATCGGGCATATTCGACGTGAACTTACCATACACCACGTTTGAAGTGATGGTCAGAATAGAGGTCGTGGGCTCTGAATTGCGATAAGTGTGATGCTTCTTGATCATCGTCATGAAGGTCTTGAGCACCCATACGGCGATGTCGTCGGCGCGGTCGTCGTCATTGCCATAGCGGGGGAAGTCGCCCTCGGTCTTGAATTCCAACGGGAAGCCTGTCTCGTCACGGATGATATTGACCTTGGCATACTTGATGGCGGAAATAGAGTCTACCACATGACTGAAGCCGGCAATACCCGTAGCGAAGGTGCGGCGCACGTCGGTGTCGATGAGTGCCATCTCCGCCGCCTCGTAAAAATACTTGTCGTGCATGTAGTGAATAAGGTTGAGGGTCTTCACGTAGATAGCTGCCAACCACTCCATCATATCGACAAAACGAGGCATAAACTCATCGTAGGTCACCACGTCACCGTCAATAGGACGGAGGGCAGGGCCACACTGCTCGCGTGTCTTGGCGTCTACGCCACCACTGATGGCATAGGTGAGACACTTGGCGAGGTTGGCGCGGGCACCGAAGAACTGCATCTCCTTGCCGGTCTGGGTAGCGCTCACGCAGCAGCAGATGCTGTAGTCGTCGCCCCAGATAGGACGCATCACGTCGTCGTTCTCATACTGAATAGAACTGGTGGTGACGGAGATCATGGCCGCATAACGCTTGAAGCCCTTGGGCAGACGTGAACTGTAGAGTACGGTGAGGTTGGGTTCGGGCGAAGGACCCATGTTCTCTAAGGTATGGAGGAAACGGAAGTCGTTCTTGGTGACCATCGAGCGGCCGTCCATGCCCATGCCGCCCACCTCAAGCGTAGCCCATACGGGGTCGCCGCTGAAGAGCTGGTTATAAGAGGGGATACGGGCAAACTTCACCATGCGGAACTTCATGACCAAATGGTCAATGAGTTCCTGGGCGTCGGTCTCGGTCAGCGTGCCTTCAGCAAAGTCGCGCTCAAAATAGATGTCGAGGAAGGTAGAGATACGCCCTACCGACATGGCGGCGCCGTTCTGGGTCTTCACCGCGCCCAAGTAGCCGAAGTAGAGCCACTGCACCGCCTCGCGTCCGTTGGCTGCCGGACGGGAGATATCGAAGCCGTAGGCGGCAGCCATCTCCTTGAGTCCCTTGAGGGCACGGATCTGCATCGACACCTCCTCGCGCAAGCGTATCACCTCGTCGATCATCTCACGGTCGCCCATATTCTTGAGGTCGTTCTTCTTCTCCTCGATCAGGAAGTCAACGCCATAGAGTGCCACACGGCGGTAGTCGCCCACGATACGGCCACGGCCATAGGTGTCGGGCAGTCCGGTGAGAATATGATTGTGGCGCACCAGCTTCATCTCATCGGTATAGGCATCAAACACGCCGTCGTTGTGCGTCTTGCTATAATGGGTAAAAATGTCGTGCAACTTCTCAGAGGGGGTGTAACCATAGGTGGTGCAAGCCTGCTCAGCCATCTTGATGCCACCGTAGGGCATGAAGGCGCGCTTCAGCGGCTTGTCGGTCTGCAGTCCTACGACGGTTTCCAGTTCTTTGGAGCCCTCGCTGATATAGGCCGGGCCGTAGGCCGTGAGTCCTGATACCACTTCGGTCTCCATATCGAGTACACCACCCTTGCTGCGCTCCTCCTTCTGCAACTCCTGCAGTTTGCCCCAAAGGGTATTGGTGGCTGGGGTAGGTGCTGCCAGAAAGGACTCGTCGCCCTCATAGCTGGAATAGTTGTTCTGGATAAAATCGCGAAGATTTACTTCCGATGTCCATTTGTTTCCTTTGAAACCTCTCCATTCTGTTCTCATAAACTGTAAATGATTAATTGGTTTGAGACTTATATATAATAATGTGTATCCGTTTGAAAACAATCCCAGCTTACGGCGAACCGAATTAAGGGACTGCAAAGGTACCACTTTTTTCCGAAATACTACCTAAATTGCTATCTCCATTTTGCAATTTGCCCACAAAAACAATGCCGAAGGGCATTCTGGTAACAATTGTGGCCACATCAAAAATATCTGTAATCTTTACATAAAAGATACTAAAATGCAAGCGCAACATTTGCGAATATGCCCAATATTGCTTAATATTGCAATACGCTTTGTGATAACATTGCGCATTATTAACGCTTAAAATACCAAAAGATGAAGAAAATATTCTTTTTGCTCGCCATGGCATTGGCCACAATGACAGCTTCTGCCCAGAGCACGTCACCGGCTTACGCCGCAGCCCCCCTACCCTATGCCACCGATGCCTTGGAGCCGGTAATCAGCAAGCAGACGATAGAACTGCACTATGGCAAACACCTGCAGGGGTACGCCAACAACGTCAACAAGTTGGTGCCCGGCACACAGTGGGAAGGTAAATCGTTGGAGGAGATTGTCGCCACATCAGACGGCGCCTTGTACAACAATGCCGGCCAGCTGCTCAACCATAACATCTACTTCACCAGCTTCTCGCCGAAAGGCGGTGGCCAA
Organism: Bacteroidota bacterium; assembly: GCA_023425865.1. Lineage (GTDB taxonomy): Bacteria > Bacteroidota > Bacteroidia > Bacteroidales > Bacteroidaceae > Prevotella. The sequence continues at coordinate 36,125 of JAFABV010000046.1, forward strand.
CCCTCTGGCAAATTGGGCAGTGCCATCGTTGCCAAGTGGGGCTCGGTAGACGCTTTCAAGGCCGAGATGGAGAAGCAGGCCGTAGCGCTCTTCGGTTCGGGCTGGACTTGGCTGGCCGAGGATGCCAACGGCGCGCTGCTCATTAAGAACTACGCCAATGGCGGCAACCCGGTAAAAGACGGCCTTAAGCCCATTTTGGGTTTCGACGTATGGGAGCACGCCTACTATCTCGACTATCAGAACCGCCGTGCCGACCACGTCAAGGCTCTTTGGAATATCATTGACTGGAAGGTGGTGGAAAAGCGGTTTTAATGAGAGACGCCACTCCCAACCATGACGCGCGGTGAGCCTCACACAAGGAGAGCGCTACCGCGCGGCACGTACAAAGGAGTGGAATCGGCGCCACATCATAATCCCTCCCCGACTGATGACGTTGGGGAGGGATTCTCGTTTCAGTGCGCCCACAGTCGCGGCAGCCCACATTGTCACATGCCTCTATCCCGAGTTGTGGGCTGAGGCTGGGTGGGGAAAAAGAAAAGACGGGAGGAAAGCTACGTTGCGGCGATTAAACCAAGGACAGGTACAAGCACAAAAAAAGGAGTACCGCCGTACTCCAACCTTGTTAACCTTAAATCTAATACTATGAAAAACACATTGCAAAGATAATAACTATCTTTGAATATGAAAGCATTTTGGACAAAAATCTTCGGTATTATAACCAAAATTAACAAAGAAGGTGCAATTTTCGTATTCCTTTTGTGCCCTTATCGCTTAAATTTACGGTAGAGTTTCCAGCCGAGAATGAAGGCGTCGAGCACGCCGGCCCCCGTGGTCATCAGTCCACTCAACCGCTTAGAAGGCGTAGAACCCTTGCCGAAAGCCGCCACGGGTTTGGCAAACAGCGAGTGCCACTGTGCCCTGATTTTGCCGTCGTCTTTCTGAATCTCTGCCAGTATCGTGGCCTTACGAGTCTCTATCTCCTCCATGGTCTTGTAAGAAACAGGAGCAGGGTTATTGTTTTGCGTATCCATTATTTGCTGAGTAAAAGTGAAGCCAGGAACTTGACGAGTGGACGCTCAATCCATCTTTTCCTGAAGATGACAAAAAGCAGCAAGAGCAATAAGTAGATGCCTGCCACAATGGCAAATGCGCCGACACGTCCGGCGACAGCCTCGAGCGCGTAAGCCGCGGCGAAACTGAAATAGATCAGTACCAGTATGAGCAGGAAACTCAGGATGGCAGTCATGGCGATAACCGTGAGTATCTTTACCGTCTTCTCAACGATGTCGAGTTTCACGTACTCGCTCTGCAGTCCCACATAATGCTTCACCGTCTCCACCAACTGACTGATGGTTTCTATATTTTGGTCGTTCGAAAACATGTACCGGTGGTCATATTATAGGGTTTGACATAAAAATGCAGGGGCAAACCACTGTTATGTGGGCTTGCCCCGTGTATCTCCGTAAGACGCGATTACTCTACGCCCACAGCCTCCTTGATGTCGTCCACCAAGTCGTCCTGGTCTTTGCGGTTGAGCTTGATGTCGTGCTTTTTGCAGAAATCCTCCAATGCGTCAGCGATCTTTGTGCGGGTTTCCTCACCTTTTTCGGGAGCCAGGAGCAGACCCACTGCGGCTCCTGCGATGGCGCCACCGAGGAAAGCGCCGATAAATCCTAATGTTCTCATATCGTTCTTGATAAAATAATGGTTTATAATAATACTCTTTTGCAAATATAACGAATATGTGGGGAACACCCGTTCCTGGCATAACTATTTTTTGTTAAAAATTCGGCATTTGCCTGATTTAACAAACTTTATGCGTGCCTGCCGACTATTTTTGTAGAATAATTTGTAATTTCGCACATTAAAGGATGGCAGATATCCTGTCGCGTATGAAATAATCAATAACTTCTTAAATAGGTAAAGATATGAAGAAATCAATGGTATTGAGCGCAGCGGTTTGCGTAGCTCTGGCCTTCACAAGTTGTAAATCACAGGAGAGTGCATATAAAAAAGCTTACGAGAAAGCCAAGGCACAGGAGGAGCTGAACCAGGCTCAGGCTCCTGTTCAGGAAGCTGCACCTGTGGTGACTCCGCTGGTGGAGAAGCCCGCCACACAGACTACTGTCACCAATGTGAACAACGCTACCGTGCGCACTGAGGACGTAACCGTGGTGAACGGCGCCGGCCTGAAGTCATACAGCGTGGTGGTAGGGTCGTTCTCACTCAAGGCCAACGCCGAGGGTCTGCAGAATACGCTGAAGCAAGGCGGCTACGACGCACAGATTGTCTACAACTCCAGCGTCAACATGTACCGCGTAATCTCGGCCACCTCAGCCGACAAGGCCACTGCCGTACAGAACCGCGACGCCATCCGTGGCAGCCAGTACAACCCCAAGAGCGACGCTTGGTTGCTGTTCAAAAAGTAAGCCTTTGGCAAGGATATTATCTATAGACTATGGCAAGAAGCGCACGGGCATAGCCGTCACCGACCCCCTGCAGCTTATCGCCAATGGTCTCACTACGGTCGCTACCGGCGACCTGTTCGACTTCCTCTCCGCCTACATGGTCAGGGAGGAAGTCGAACACATTATTATCGGCAAACCCATACAACCCAACGGACAGCCTTCTGAAAACCTCGCCCGCGTGGAAAATTTTGTGGGACGATGGAGAAAGGCACATCCCAACATCCCCATCACTTATTACGACGAGCGGTTTACCTCCGTTCTTGCCCACCGCGCCATGATAGAAGGCGGCGTGAAAAAGAAGACAAGACGCGAGGACAAAGCACTGGTAGACGAGATTAGCGCTACCATATTACTTCAGGATTACATGAACTCAAGAAAATGATTTTACCGATTTATACATACGGGCAGCCTGTCTTGAGGCAGGTGGCTCAGGATATTCCCACCGACTATCCAGACCTACAGCAGTTTATCAGCGACATGTACGAGACCCTCGACGCCTCATCGGGCGTGGGCCTTGCCGCCCCACAGGTGGGCAAATCTATCCGCGTGGTGGTCATCGACCTCGACGTGCTCAAGGACGACTTCCCCGAGTACGCCGGATATCGGCATGCCTTCATCAACTCACACATCGTAGATTTCGACGAGAAATCGGGCAAGGAAACCCTCGAAGAGGGCTGTCTCTCCATTCCCGGCATGAGTGAGAAGGTAGAGCGGTTTAACCGCATACACGTGCAGTATCTCGACGAAAACCTACAACCCCACGACGAGTGGGTAGAGGGTTACTTGGCGCGCGTCATGCAGCACGAGTTCGACCACCTCGAAGGCAAGATGTACGTAGACCGCGTTAGCCCATTCCGCAAACAGCTCATACGCAGCAAGCTCCGCGCCATCATGCAGGGCAAGTACAACGCTAACTACCGCACCAAGCAGACTCGCCGGTAAAATACGCCCCACTACCAGCGACAAGCTCAACCTCTCAATATCCAGGCAGATGAAGAGCAGACTCATAGCCTTGCTAATAGCCGTGACAGCCGTAGGGCGCATGGCCGCGCAGTATAATGTCGACCGACTGATCACCAGCGGTGAAGTGGCACTCCACTATGAAGACTACGTACTATCGATACAGTATTTCAACAAGGTGTTGGCCCTGAAGCCATACCTGTGGTTGCCATGGTACGACCGTGCCGTGGCAAAGTTCTACCTCGACGACTACGTGGGTGCCGAGGCCGACGCCACCGAGGCCATCAAGCTCAATCCGTATATTGAGCAGATATTCGACCTGCGCGCCATCTCCAACATACGCCAGGAGAAATACTCCGAAGCCATCAACGACTACGACCGGGCCATCAAGCTCAACTCGGCCGTGTCCAGCTTTTGGGTCAACAGGGCCATCTGCCGCATGAATGTCAAAGACTACGACCAGGCACTGCTCGACGCCGACTCGATCATCAAGCGATGGGCCAAGCTGCCCACGGCCTACTCGCTGAAGGCTGAAATATACTTGGAAAAGAAAGACACCGCGCAGGCCGACAACTGGCTCTCGCGCAGCTTAGACATCGACCCCTACAACGCCGACGCATGGACCACGCGCGCCTATATCGCGCTCAACCGGCGGCAGTGGAAACCGGCCGACTCGTGCCTCACACAGTCCATACACCTGCGCCCCAAGGTGGTCAACAACTACGTCAACCGGGCCTTGGCGCGCCTCAACCTCAACAACCTCAGGGGGGCCATGGATGATTATGACATGGCCATAGACCTCGACCCCAACAACTTCCTGGCACACTACAACCGTGGATTGCTGCGCGTGCAGCTGGGCGACGACAACCGTGCCATCACGGACTTCGACTTCGTCATCAAGATGGAGCCGCAAAACTTCATGGCCATCTTCAACCGCGCACTGCTGCACGACAAGACGGGCAACCTGAGGGCCGCCATACGCGACTATACCACGGTGATTGACCAGTTTCCCAACTTCTGGACGGGACTCAACTACCGCGCCAACGCCTATCGCCGACTCGGCATGACGGCCAAGGCCGAGATGGACGAGTTTCGTATCTTCAAGGCACAGATGGACAAGCATGTGGGCATACAGCCACGATGGAGCAAGAGCAACCTGAAAGAGATGCGCAAACGCTCGGAAATAGACCCGAACAAGTACAACGACATCGTGGTGGAAGATAAGCGACAAGTGGAGCATGAATACAAGAGCCAGTATCGCGGCACCATCCAGAACCGCGAGGTCAACACCGACCTGCTGCCCGCCTACCAGCTGTCTTACTTCACCTTCTCGAATGGCGTGCGGGGCTACGAGGCCTACGACGCCGAGGTAGATGCCTTCAACACCAAGGAGCAACCCCTGCGCAAGCTCAACGTCACGTGCAACCAGAATCACACCAAGCTCACCGATGTGCAGTCAAAGCAGATATTCCAGCTCATCGACGGACTCACTGAGGGCATAGCCGAAGAGAAAGACCCACGGGCCTTGGCCGCACTCAAGCTGCAGCGGGCCGTGGCCTATGCCGAGGCACAAAACTACGCCGACGCCATTGCCGACCTCGACGACTATGTGGCAGCCCAACCGTCGTCGGCCCTCGGACGATGGCAGCGGGCGGTTTGCCAAGACATGCTCAACAACTTCGATGCCTCCAAGGGGCAGAACGTGGGCATGAAGTCGGCACAGGTAGAAGGCGACTTTGCCGAGGCCATCAAGCTCGCCCCACGCAAGGCGTATCTCTACTACGACCGTGGCACCTTCTTCGCACAGGCCAAAAACTACACGAAGGCCATAGCCGACTATACGCAGGCGCTCACGCTCGACCCCAACCTGGCCGAGGCCTACTACAACCGCGGACTGGTGTACTACTTCCAGGGCAACCTGCAAGCCGCGCAGAAAGACCTCAGTAAAGCAGGCGAACTGGGCATCTATAACGCCTATGCGCTGAGCAAGCACCTCGGCAAAGGCAAGTAGAAGGCCTGCGCCACAGGTCTCGCCCCAGCGGTGCAAGGCGTCCCCACCCCCTCATTACACATGACATACTGCCCTGCCCTCTCCCACCAGAGAGGGCAGCACATGGGCTGTCGAGAACCTCGGCACGCCCCCGCCTCGCCCTTATCACTCCGCACTTCGGGCAAAACCATTCCATGATTCTATATAAAACTATGCCATGGTTCTATATAAAACCATTTTGTAGTTCTATATAAAACCATTCCGTGATTTTATATAGAACCATTTCGCCACTCCATATCGCAACAAACTTCGATTCAGGCAGAGGCACCGGGCCGAAAGCTTTTGCGGGCCGTTGCCGCGACACTTTGACGCAAAGCCGCAAAAAGCATAATAAATCGTGCCAAAGATAGTCGAGTTTAGAAAAATAGTGTTACTTTTGTGGCGATTTCAATAAAACATATTTGTATCATGGTAAAAATCACTTTTCCAGACGGTTCCGTGCGTGAATACGAGCAGGGAGTCACTGGTTTTCAAATCGCTGAGAGCATTTCGCCGGCTCTCGCCCGTGACGTTGTATCTTGCGGGGTCAATGGCGAAACAACCGAGCTGAACCGCCCCATCATGGCGGATGCCAGCGTTGTGTTCTACAAGTTTGAGGACGAAGAGGGCAAGCACACCTTCTGGCACACATCAGCCCACTTGCTGGCCGAGGCACTGCAAGAGCTCTATCCCGGCATTCAGTTCGGCTTCGGCCCCGCCATCGAAAACGGCTTCTTCTATGACGTGATGCCGGCCGAGGGACAAACCATCTCTGAGAACGACTTCCCCAAAATTGAGGAGAAGATGCGCGAACTGGCCAAGAAAAACGAGGCCGTGGTGCGCCGAGAGGTGGGCAAGGCCGATGCCATCAAGGAGTTTACCGCCGACGGGCAGCAATATAAGGTGGAGCACATCAACCAGGACCTGGAAGACGGCACCATCTCTACATACACCATGGGCAATTTCACCGACCTCTGCCGTGGTCCGCACCTCGTGAGCACAGGTCTCATCAAGGCCATCAAGATTACCAGCGTGGCCGGCGCCTTCTGGCGTGGCGACGCCAAGCGCGAGCAGATGACACGTATCTACGGTATCACCTTCCCCAAGAAGAAGATGCTCGACGAGTATCTCGTGATGCTTGAGGAGGCCAAGAAGCGCGACCACCGCAAGATAGGCAAGGAGATGGAGCTCTTCATGTTCTCCGACCGTGTGGGTAAGGGTCTGCCCATCTGGCTGCCCAAAGGCACACAGCTGCGCCTGCGTCTGCAGGAACTGCTGCGCCGACTGCTCAAGCCCTACAACTACCAGGAGGTAATCACGCCGGGCATCGGTGGCAAGAACCTCTATATCACCTCGGGCCACTATGCCCACTACGGCAAGGATGCCTTCCAGCCCATCCACACCCCCGAGGAGGACGAGGAGTACATGCTCAAACCCATGAACTGCCCCCACCACTGCGAAATATACGCCCGCAAGCCCCGTTCGTACAAAGACCTGCCCCTGCGCATCGCAGAGTTTGGCACGGTGTTCCGCTATGAGAAGAGCGGCGAGCTGCACGGACTGACACGCGTGCGCACCTTCACCCAAGACGACGCACACATCTTCGTGCGCCCCGACCAGGTGAAGGCCGAGTTTGAAAACAACATCGACATCATCCAGAAGGTGTTCAAGGTGTTTGGCTTTGAAAACTACGAGGTGCAGATTTCTCTGCGCGACCCCAAAGACACCGAGAAGTATATCGGTTCGGCAGAAATATGGGAAGAGAGCCAGAACGCCATTCGTGAGGCCTGCAAGGAGAAGGGCATGGATGCCCGTGAGGAAGAGGGCGAGGCAGCATTCTACGGCCCCAAGCTCGACTTCATGGTGAAGGACGCCATCGGCCGCAAGTGGCAGTTGGGCACCATTCAGGTAGACTACAACCTGCCGCAGCGCTTCAAGCTCGAATACACCGCCGAGGATAACAGCAAGAAGGTGCCCGTGATGGTTCACCGCGCCCCCTTCGGCTCACTCGAGCGCTTTACCGCCGTGCTCATCGAGCACACCGCCGGCCACTTCCCCCTGTGGCTCACGCCCGACCAGGTGGCCATCCTGCCCATCTCGGAGAAGTATAACGACTATGCCGCCGAGGTGCGCAAATATCTCGACGCGCAAGACATTCGCGCCTACATCGACGACCGCAACGAGAAAATTGGCCGCAAGATACGCGACAACGAGCTCAAGCGCGTGCCTTACATGATTGTTGTGGGTGAGAAGGAGGCTGCCGAAGGCCTCGTGTCGATGCGTAAGCAGGGCGGTGGCGAGCAGGCCACCATGCCCATGACCGAGTTTGCCCAGCGCATCAAAGATGAGGTGGCCGAGCAGCTCAAGGAAATCGACAACTGATCAGCGGTATCATTACATTTTTCTATATGGTGAGCCCGGTATTCTGCCGGGCTTACTCATTTATTTCCTGTTTAACTTTTCATTTAAGATGTAAGGGAAATACAGATACAACATAAAAGCGTACATAAAAGCGAAACAAATCTCATAGCAAGTAGCTATAAACTTTGGAGAACGTCCCCAAATTATTTATCTTTGTCACTGATGACACCATCTTTTCAAAGAAAACTGTTATGTTATATACAACTCATCAGATATACAATTTACCATCTCAGGACTTGACTCAAATAGAAGCGAACAGCATCGATTTAGTCGTCACCTCTCCGCCATATCCCATGATTGAGATGTGGGATGAAATGTTTGCATTACAAAACCCAGCTGTTAAAAGTTTTTTATCAAGTGATCCGGCAATTGCTTTTGAGTTGATGCACCAAGAAATAGATAAAGTATGGAGAGAATGCTTTAGACTGCTGAAGGACGGTGGATTGCTATGTATCAACATCGGTGACGCAACACGCACAATCAACAAAAAATTCCAGCTTTTTAATAACCACACGAGAATCGTAAAAGCCTGTTTAGAGATAGGTTTTACAAATCTACCTAATATTATTTGGCGCAAACAAACCAACGCACCTAATAAGTTTATGGGGAGTGGCATGTTACCCGGAGGAGCATATGTAACCCTTGAACATGAATGGATTCTGATATTTAGAAAATGTGGGAAACGAAACTATAAAGCTGCGGCTGACAAACTTATAAGAAGGCAAAGTGCTTTTTTCTGGGAAGAAAGAAACAAATGGTTTTCTGATATTTGGGACGTTAAGGGTACAAAACAAAAAATCAGAAATACTCAAAGCCGAGAGCGCAACGCCTCATTCCCCCTTGAGATACCTTTCCGTCTGATTGGTATGTATTCCCAAAAGGGAGATACCATACTCGACCCGTTTTACGGCTTGGGAACTACCACGATTGCAGCCATGATATTGCAGCGCAATAGTATTGGAGTGGAGATTGACACGAATTTATTGCCTTCTATAAAAGAGAACATTGAAGGCATGACACCCGAAACGATGAATCAACTGATTTACCAGCGTTATTGCAATCACTTGAAATTTATACAAGAGAGAACACGTGAAGGCAAAAAGACTAAATACTATAATAAATATTTAGACTGTAAAGTAATAACGTCACAAGAAACAGACATGGTTTTTAGTTATTTAGAAAAGGTGAATAGACTCGAAAGTGATACATTAGCTTATGAATGTCAATATTGTAAAGACATTGCAATACCTGAGTTTGAAACAACCAATCGTGGGACCCGCTTTTATAAAATGGTAAAATGAAGACAACTCACACCCTTGTACATGGAGATAGCCGGAAAATGTCATTACTCAAAAATGATTCTGTTCAGCTTATAGTCACATCTCCACCCTATTGGCAATTAAAAGATTATGGAGTCAAAAGTCAGATTGGATTCTATGACACATACGAGGAATATATCAATAATCTAAACATTGTGTGGAAAGAATGTCATCGTGTCTTAGCTTCGGGCTGCAGGCTATGCATTAACATTGGCGACCAATTTGCAAGGTCTGCATATTATGGTAGATACAAAGTCGTTCCTATTCACACTGAAATTATTCGCTTCTGCGAAACCATTGGATTTGATTACATGGGTAGCATAATCTGGCAAAAACAGACAAATACGCGTCCTTCTGGAGGTCAAAAAGTAATGGGCTCTTATCCATACCCACGAGGGGGAATCGTGAAGATGGACTATGAATATATCTTATTATTCAAAAAAACAGGCAAATCTCCTGCTGTATCACAATATAGACGAGAAAAATCTGCACTTACTAACGAAGAATGGAACGAACTCTTTACATCCCATTGGATAATATCAGGTGCAAGACAAAATGAACACGCTGCGGTATTCCCTGAAGAAATTCCATTACGTCTTATTAAGATGTTCTCTTTTATAGGTGACACTGTACTTGATCCGTTTATGGGGAGCGGTACTACCGCGTTGGCTGCATTTCATCTCGGACGCAAGTCCATAGGATACGAAATTAACCCTGACTACAGGCGTTACTACGAGAAAAAACTGGAATGCGACACAGGCTTATTCACCCAGTTTTATGAAGATCTTTCTACATTTGACATCAACGTACTTCGTAGCCAATTACCTTATAGATTCATCGATGTTTGTAAGCTAACATCTCCCATCGGCCTCAAAAAGAACACAAATGAAGAAGTGGAAAAGAAAACGGAGAAAGTTTATGGAGAAGATACTGTTCTTGTCAACCATGCTCGCAATGAGTTGAGGGAAATGATGATTGAAAAGGGAATATGCTATCTGAGAGCCGGAGAAAGCAAAGGATCGGTACTTGTCACACCTGGATTCGAGCGAATGCAATATGTTCTACTCCATACAGCGGGTAAACATGCCCAATTATTTCGATTAAAATCAAGGGGTACATTTCAACTATGGTCTCGTGAGACACTTGAAACCTATGGCTTTCACCCACATCATGCAATGTATTACGTTGTCTTACATTTCAATCCTACACATCCCATAGACATTGATAGCTGCCCAAATCTCATCGAGAATGGCAGTACATTTACTGCAAGAATCAAATCAATTAAAGAATTTATTAATAACTAAGACCCAATGGAAAAATTTTCAATGGACTTCGGCAAAAAAGAGCATGTTCTCAATTATGCTTGCCAACTGTATCAACTCTCACGCCCCAACAAGGTTGGAGCAGTGATGGCCCTGATAAGAGACTGTCAACCCAATAGTATTGAACAATGGGAAAACTGGTATTTTGAAAATGCCTATACTTCCACAAAAAATCCTGCCAAATCCACTAAAGTGACCCATGAAAGCCTTGTTGAACTTGGCGAGCGCTTATTCAATAAGATTCAGGAGTTTGTCATCCCAGATTGGGAAGAAGCATTCCGTCAGCTAACCCTGCAAGATTGTATAGACTATGTGTACAATGTCACAATTAACCGAACCTACGATGGCTATATTCGTGAGAAATCTGTCGTAAATGATAATCTGGCCAAGAAGTTTAAAAATGTAGTTTTTGAAGAGAGTGACCCAGAGTTAGACCATGCTGGAGATATTGACTATGTAGCAAAAGTCGGTAAATATCAATTTGGTATTCAGATTAAACCTGTAACTGCCAATGCCAATTTTGGGGGATATTCATTATCAGAAAGAATGAAGGCCAGCTTTGAAGAGTTCACTGAAAAATATGGTGGCAAGGTGTTTATCGTCTATAGCCAGAAAGAAGCCATTGCTAATCCAAACATTATAGAAGAGATCGAGAAGGAAATTGTTCGCTTAAGAGCACTGTAATTATCAATTTCCATTCCTTCATTTTTATACAATAAAATCCCAATCACCATTTAATTTGGCAATTGGGATTCTACTGTATAATAATCTAAGGTGTGGACGCCTACTCTTTATTAAAGCGCTTACGCTCGTTGTGGTCGAGGTAGATTTTACGCATGCGCATGTTGAGCGGTGTTACCTCTACGTACTCGTCGCCTTGGATATACTCTAGACATTCCTCCAGACTCATGACGGTCTTGGGGATGACGCGGGCCTTCTCATCGGAACCCGACGCACGCACGTTGGTGAGCTGCTTGGCCTTGGTGACATTCACCACCAGGTCGTTGTCGTGTACGTGCTCACCGATCACCTGTCCGTAGTACACATCTTCACCCGGATCGATGAAGAACTTACCGCGGTCTTGCAGCTTGTCGATGGAATAAGCGAAGGCCGTACCTGTCTCAAGGGCAATCATCGAACCGTTGGTGCGTCGCACAATCTCGCCCTTGTAAGGCTGGTACTCCTTGTAGCGGTGAGCCATGATGGCTTCACCCTGACTGGCTGTGAGCACATTGGTACGCAGACCGATGATACCTCGTGAGGGGATGTCGAAGGTGATGTTCACACGGTCGCCCTCGGTATCCATACCCGTGAGCTCGCCCTTACGGCGTGTCACCATGTCAACCATCTTGCTCGAATAATCCTGCGGAACGTTGATGTCGAGCTCCTCGATAGGCTCGCACTTTCTGCCGTCGATGTCTTTGTAGATTACCTGTGGCTGTCCCACCTGCAACTCAAAGCCCTCGCGTCGCATGGTCTCCACGAGCACAGAGAGGTGGAGCACGCCACGACCACTGACAATCCACTTATCGGTGGAATCCTCTACGGGCGTGACACGCAGGGCAAGGTTCTTCTCTAATTCGCGCTGCAGACGCTCGCCGATTTGGCGTGAGGTGCAGAATTTGCCCTCTTTGCCGAAGAAGGGAGAGTCGTTGATGGTGAAGAGCATACTCATCGTAGGCTCATCAACAGCGATGGGAGGCAGCGGTTCGGGGTTCTCAAAGTCAGCGATGGTATCGCCAATCTCAAACCGCTCAAGACCGATGACGGCACAGATGTCGCCACTCGCCACCTCTGGACAGCGCTTGTGGCCGATGCCCTCGAAAGTATGCAACTCCTTGATCTTGGTCTTTTCCTGTGTACCGTCGCGATGGCAAACGGTGATGTTCATGCCGTCGCGGAGCACGCCACGGTGTACGCGTCCCACGGCAATACGTCCAGTGTACTTGCTGTAGTCGAGTGACGTGATGAGCAACTGCGGAGTGCCATCGATGTGCTTCGGGGCAGGGATACGCTCCACGATCTCGTCGAGCAGGTAGTCGATGTTATCGGTGGGGCTGTTGAAGTCGGCGCTCATCCACCCGTTCTTGGCCGAGCCATAGACTACGGGGAAGTCGAGCTGCTCCTCTGTGGCATTGAGATCACACATCAGGTCGAACACCATCTCGTAGACAGCCTCCGGCCGACAGTTGGGTTTGTCAACCTTGTTCACCACCACGATAGGCTTCAGACCAATTTGCAGAGCCTTCTGCAGCACAAAGCGCGTCTGGGGCATGGGGCCCTCGAAGGCATCGACAAGCAGCAAGCAGCCATCGGCCATGTTGAGCACGCGCTCCACTTCACCACCAAAATCAGAGTGACCCGGGGTATCGAGAATGTTTATCTTGACTCCTATCCACTGTATAGAAACGTTCTTTGACAGAATGGTTATCCCACGCTCGCGCTCCAAATCATTGGCGTCGAGCACTTCTCCGCTGTTATCCTGGCCGTCACGGAACAGTTTGCCAGCGAGCATCATCTTATCAACCAGGGTAGTTTTACCATGGTCAACGTGCGCAATAACTGCGATGTTACGAATGTCTTGCATTGATTTACCTTAAATATTTTGGTACTAATATGCTGCAAAATTACAAAAAAAATAGCAGAACCGTGGGATGTTTGAAATGTTTTTAGTAACTTTGCACCGCATTTTCGGAAAATCCGATGCATTCGATGCCGCCGCTGTTGTGATTAAGGCAGTGAGGCGACAGAAGGATGTAATGATGCGACAAACATTAATCAACAAACCACAACATGTATCTCAACAAAGAAAAGAAGACTGAGATTTTCGGCCAGTATGGCAAGTCAGCCACCGACACCGGTTCTGCAGAGAGCCAGATTGCACTGTTCACCTATCGTATCGCCCACTTGACCGAGCACGTGAAGGCCAACCACAAGGACTTCGTGACCACTCGTTCACTGACTCAGCTCGTAGGTAAGCGTCGTGCCCTGCTCGACTATCTGAAGGATCGCGACATCACTCGCTATCGCGCCATCATCAAGGCTCTGGGTCTGCGTAAGTAATCGCCACAGCCTGAGGCAAAATATACAGCCGTGCACGGTATATCCGCTGCACGGCTGTTTTTTTGCCTAACCTCTGATGCGAGGGTATAGAAACTGTTTCTCAGTAGTAAAGGGGGCACGAAGCGGCGGATAACGCTGCCGCCGCAGGCTCTCCCCCACAGGTGGGTTTACTGTATGAGCCTAAGCCCGATGGCTTCGCTCGTGCCAAATCTCCTTCAACGGTTGCATCACGAAATCGCGCTGCTCCATCAGGGGATGGGGGATATGGAGTTCGGGTTCATCCACCACCCAGTCATCGTAGAGCAGGATGTCGATATCGATGACACGGTCGTGGTATTGTCCGCCCACCGACTTCCCCGTTCGTCCCAACTCGCGCTCAATGCCTTGCGTGAGCCGCAGCACCTCTTCGGGAGAGCGTGTGGTGAGACAGCAAACGCAAGCATTGATAAACATATTGGGTGAGGAGAAGCCCCAAGGGGCGGTCTCATACAGTGACGACTGCTTTGTCACCTCGCCTACCCGCTCGTCGAGCAGCGCTATGGCCTTATGTATGGTCTGCTTGCGGTTGCCGATATTAGAGCCGAGGCTCAGATATATTTGGTGTGTCATGAAAACGGGCGCGACCGGTTAGTCGACAATCAACAGACTGTCGCCAAAGCAGCCAAACATATAACCATGACTCACGGCGAGGTCATAACACTTCATCACATTGTCGTAGCCGCCAAAGGCCGCAGTCGACATCATGAGCGTAGACTCCGGGTGATAGAAATTGGCCACCATAGAGTCAGCCAACCCGAAATCGTAGGGCGGGAAGATAAACTTGCTCGTCCACCCGTCATACTCCTTGAGCAGACCGTCGGTGCCCACGGCCGTCTCGGTGGCTTTCACCACGCTGGTACCCACGGCGCAAACCCGATGGCCTGCCTGCTTGGTGGCGTTGACCAGGTCGCAGGCCTCCTTACCAATGATCATCTGCTCAGAATCCATCTTATGCTTCGTCAGGTCTTCCACCTCGATGGGAGAGAAATTGCCCAAGCCGCAATGCAGGGTGATAAAGGCTGTATTGATTCCATTGATCTCCATGCGCTTCATCAGCTCACGACTGAAATGCAGTCCGGTGGCCGGAGCAGTGACAGCACCCTCGTTCTTGGCAAAGATGCACTGGAAATCTGTCATATCCTCGGCCGTGGCATGAGAATGTACATGCATATTGGCCATCGTGGGATCGGCCTCACGCCCGTTGAGAATGTATACGGGCAGCGGTGCCTCGCCTAAAGAGAAAAGCTCCTGTTTGAACTGGTCGTGCGGACAGTCGTAGAGAAACCGCAGCGAACGGCCACGACTGGTGGTGTTGTCGTAGACCTCAGCCACCATGGTACCCACCTCGTCGAAAAAGAGCTTGTTGCCGATACGAATCTTGCGGGCGGGTTCGACAAGGACATCCCAAAGGTGAGTCTCCTCATTGAGTTCGCGCAAGATAAACACCTCGATCTTGGCATCGGTCTTCTCCTTTGTGCCGTAGAGGCGGGCAGGAAACACCTTCGTGTCATTGAGAATGAAGGTATCGCCCTCATCAAAATAGTCGAGTATATTGCGGAAATCGAGGTATTCACCCTCTACAGGGTTGCCTTTCTTGTCTTTCTTAAACAGTTCAATCTCGCCCGTGGTACGATGTAGCACCATCAGGCGCGCCTCGTCGGGGCGGGTAACGCGGAACGACGACTTGGTGCCGTCGTCTTCAGTAAACTCGCGTACAAAGCTATGGGGATAAAGCGCCACCTGAGCCTCAGGCAGCTTGAATCGGAATTGTGATAACTTCATATCCTTAATTGTTTTCTATTACTCGGTAACTGTGTTTATCATTTCATCAGCTGGTAGCTGTTGTTCCAACCACTCCGCGAAGTGGTCGAAGGGCACGCACTCATCGATGGTAAACGAGCCCGACTGCGTTCTGCGCAGCGCCGTGAGATAAGCCCCACTGCCTACAGCCCTGCCAAGGTCGCGGGCCAAGGCCCTGATATAGGTACCTTTGCCACAGACCACCCGAATAGACACCTGCTTCTTCTCGGCGTCATAGTCGGTCAGCTCGATGGCATCTATACGCACACGCTTGGGTTGCAGCGTCACGTCATCGCCCTTGCGGCGAATGTCATAAGCCCTCTTGCCATCTACCTTCACGGCACTGTAGGTGGGAGGCACCTGCTCGATGTCGCCTACAAAGCGCTGAAGAGCCTCCTCGATCAACTCGCGCGTGATATGGTCCGTGGGGTAAGTCTGGTTCACCGGATGCTCCATGTCGTAGCTTGCGGTGGTGGCTCCGAGCTGCAAGGTAGCCGTATAGGTCTTGGTATGCGACTGCAATTCCTCTATCTGCTTGGTACACTTGCCGGTGCAGAGCACCAACACACCGGTGGCCAAGGGGTCGAGCGTGCCGGCATGACCGATTTTCACCTTGTGGTTCAATCGGTGAGACAGCACGTAGCGCACATGCGCCAGCGCGCCGAAGCTGGACTTGCCGTACGGCTTGTCAACAGCGAAGATTTCGCCTTGAAGAAAGTCCATGCGCCCTATCCTACCATCTTTAGGTCATACCCCATGAGCAGCATCGCCAAAATGATGACGCCCACCACAATGCGATACCAGCCAAATGCCTTGAAGCCATACTTGGTGAGGAAGGCCACAAACCACTTCATGGCCAGAATGGCCACGATGAACGCCACCACACAGCCCACGATGAGCATGAAGATGTTGTGTGAGGTAGCCCAGGCGTTGTCTTCGCCAAACATCTCCAGCAGGTCGAGCAGCGTGGCGCCGGCCATAGTAGGCACAGCGAGGAAGAACGAAAATTCGGCTGCACTCTTGCGGGTGAGCTTCTGCTGCATGCCCCCCACGATGGTGGCCATGCTGCGACTCACGCCCGGAATGACCGATATACACTGGAAGAAACCAATCTTCAGGGCCCGCTGCCAGGTCACCTCATTGTCTTCGCTGCCCTTATTGAAAATCTTGTCGCAGAAGAGCATGAACACGCCACCCACCACAAGCATGACGGCCACCACGGTGACCGAGTCGAGCAGCCAGCTCAGCAGTCCGCTCTTCTTGGCGGCCAAGCCAATGACCACGGCAGGCAGCACGCCCACGATGAGCAGTCCATAAAGCCGCAACTTCTCGTTCAGCTCCTCCCGATTGCGCATCTGAAAGAAGCGTTTCCAGTAGAGGCACACCACCGAGAGAATGGCCCCAAACTGAATGATGAAGGTGAAGGCATGTACGAAGGGGTCGCCTGCGGGCACACCCAAAAGCTTCTGGGTGATAATCATGTGCCCTGTAGACGACACAGGGAGGAACTCGGTGAGCCCCTCCACAATAGCTATGATAATTGTCTGTAACAGATCCATGTGTCAGTATTCTTATTCGCGAACATGCTCTTTGCCCGCCGCCGTGGGGTCGCCAAATGCCGTGGGCTCGGCCGAGGCAGCGGCAGACTCGTCGTTCGCGCTGTGGTCACCGTCCTGGTCTTTCGGCTTGCGGATAATGGCGTAGATCATTGAGACAAATCCCACGAAGCACACCACCGGCGCCACTTTGATGCGCCGTGCGCTGAAGATGTCGGCATTGAATGCCTGCTCGGTAGACCCGCTGCCGCTCATCAGGATGAAGCCGATGACCACGATGGCAAAGCCGATGCCGAGAAGGATGAAGTTGGTTCTGTCGAACGCTAAATTTCTTTTATCCATAAAGTCTTGCAAATAACTGATTCCTAACAACGCACCCCCATGGTCAGATCTTGTAGAGGTCGCCGGCCTTCATCTTCAAGAATTTATTGACCGAGACCGTAGAGCACAGGGCAGTGATGATAATACCAAAAGCAAACACAGATGCCGCGGTGATGGCCATGTCTTCCCACGTCACCACCGTGAGGAAGTCGGGCTCATAGCGGTAGAGCAGATAGGTGCAGCCGGCAAGCACCGCCACGGCCAAGAGTGCCGAGAGCAGTCCCACGACGACAGAGCGCCTGATGAACGGCCTACGGATGAATCCCCAGGACGCCCCCACCAACTTCATGGTGTGGATAGAGAACCTGCGGCTGTAGATGCCGAGGCGCACGGTATTGTTGATCAGGGTGAACGATACGAATGTGAGCAGCACCGCCAGCACCAGGAGCACCAGCCCCACTTTGGCCAGATTGGTGTTGACCGTTTCGACGAGATCCTTCTGGTAATTGATCTCAGCCACCTTGGGATGCTTCTGCAACTCCTTGGAAATCCACGTCAGTGAGTCGTTGTTGGCATAGGCACTCTTCAGCGTCAGCTCCACCGCCGAGGGGAAAGGGTTCACGCCATCGGTAAACTCCGACGGGTCGGTGCCCATCACCTTGGTAGCCTCGGCCAACGCCTGCTTCTTGCTGATGTAGTGTAAAGACTTGATATAAGGGCGCTGTTGTAGTCCTTTGCACATCGACAAGGCCTCCGTATCCGTCATATCCTGGTCGAGCATCACCGTCACAACGAGATTCTCCTTGACCAAAGCCGACAAGTTACGTCCCACAAGCGTAGAGAATACAACAAGTCCTAATAATATCAGTACCAAGGCTGTACTGATGCAGAGTGTAACAGACTGCAGACGTCCGGAACGTCCGCCTTCCTTGATATGTTTCTTTCTCATTAACGAATTGGCAATAACAGTGCTAAGGTGATGCAAATGTAGCAAAATATTGACAAAGTAAAGAGCCTTTAACGTGCATTAACCAAAAATCGTCAGAAGCCTCTCCCCATTTCCGTTTATTTGCTTAACTTTGCATGACACAATAAGTTGATTTGTGACAGATTATGAGTACCATTATCTTCCCCGCCCCTATCTATGGCCCCGTACACAGCCGCCGCCTCGGACTGAGCTTAGGTATCAACCTGCTGCCCGACGATGGTAAAATATGCACCTTCGACTGCCTGTACTGTGAGTGCGGCTTCAACGGCGACCGCCGCACCCTCACGCACCATCCCTCGCGAGCGTCGGTGGCCGAGGCCCTCGAGCGCCAGCTCATCGCCATGCACGAGGCGGGCGAGCACCCCGACGTACTGACGTTTGCCGGCAACGGCGAGCCGACGAGCCATCCACATTTCCCCGAAATCATCGATGACACCATCGCCCTGCGCGACCACTGGTGCCCCGAGGCCAAAATCAGTGTACTGAGCAACGCCACCTTTATCGGCAGGCCGCGCATTCGCGAGGCCCTGCTGAAGGTAGACAACAATATACTGAAGCTCGACACGGTCGACAACGACTACATCCGGCGCGTAGACCGGCCCACGCAGCCGTCGTACGACGTCAACAAGATCATCGGCTACATGAAGCTTTTCGAGGGTCGCCTCATCGTGCAAACCATGTTCATGAAGGGCGACGGCACCGACAACACTGGCGACAAGTATGTGCTGCCGTGGTTAGAAGCCCTGAAAGACATCAAGCCCGAGAGCGTGATGATCTACACCATCGACCGCGAGACGCCCGACAAAAACCTGCTCAAGGCCACCCCCGAAGAGCTCAACCGCATCCGCGACATGGTCATCGCGGCGGGCATACCGTGCACGGCCTCTTATTAGGAGTCGCCTCCACCCTCTTGGGCAAAAGGTTTCCTAAACGGCATCATCATGTCATACACCCGCTTCAGCGCCACGGGGTTGGTGGTCTGCTCCACCAACCATTGCGCGTAGCCCACCATGCCCTTGGCCTCTTGGCACCTCAGGTATTTCTCATCTAAGCACCACGTGCCCAGACGCAAGCGGTCGAGGGCATCGGCATCCTTGAAGTCGTGGTAGACCGTGAGCCATCTGGCGGCCTCGCCCTTGCCCTCACGCATGATGTAGGAGTCGCCAAGACTGTCGTCGCGGTCGTGGTACATCATGGCCGCGTAGGCCTCCGGCAAAAACTCCAACCGCGTGTGCTCACAGTGCTCCTTGTAATATTTGGCAGCCCTGCCGCCATGCCCCACGTCGAGATAATTGTCCTTGCGCCGCGTGTCATGGAAGATGGCGGCATGGGCCAAGGCCGTGAGCGAGCGCAATGGCAGCCCCTGCGCCTCGCCAATGCGCAGGGCATGGAGCAACACGCGCTCGCAATGGTTTTGGGCGTGAATCTCCGGGCCACCGGGTATATCCCAGAACACCACTTCGCGCTCCATATAATCAGTCCAGTGACGAAACATGCGCTGCACCAGCTCCGACTCCTTCTTGATGATTTCTTCTGCTTTGTTCATAGTTGTATATAAGGCAAAAATACAAAAAAAATACCGTAACGCACGCCTGCCGGCAGGTTTTACCCCCTGAGTAAACAACTTTTATCGTTCGCCCACAGTCATTTTCAATTATTTTATGTATGTTTGCATAAAAGGGGACAAAGGTATGACCGAGTTTTGGAACTTACATAGCGATTTCAAGGCGGCCGTGAAGAGCGGACAGATAGACCATGCGCGCCGTCTGCTCTACCACATGACGCAGCTCTACCCACGCGTCCACGACAACGACCTGAGCGCCAACAAGGCCATCATACACGATGCCCTCAGTCTCGACAAGGCCATCGTAAACTTCAATTTGGCATATTTCGTGCCCTATGCCATGCGTCTGGCCGACAGCGACTGGGAGGGCATGCGCTACAACGGACGCGTGGTGCCGTCGTTGGGACAGCGCATCACCAACCGACTGATGACGGGCATTGCCGACCGGTCGGACGACTACATCAAAGGGGTGATGCCCTTCTTTCGCAAAGCCTTGCAGATTAATCCCAGCAACAAAGACAACCTGCGACACTTAGCCCAACTCTATGTGCGCGTGAAACTCAAAGCCCAGGCCGTGACCCAGTACAAGCGACTGCTGCAACGCTACCAAGACAGCTACCTCTTCGCGGAGCTGGCGCAACTGCTCGACACGCCCAAGGAAAAGGTGGCACTGCTCTCTCAAGCCATCATGCACCAATCCAAGGAGGCCTACAATGCCGCCAACCGCTATCACCTGGCCACGCTGTTGCAGATGCCCGAGCCCACCCGCGCGGCATACGAGCTACGCAAAAGCATCGAGGCGCGCAAGAAAGCGAAGATGCCGATACCGGCCGACGTAGACCGCATAGGCCGTATCCTGGCCGACTACACCCCTGTGACCGACGCCGAGGAACTCTTGTTTTACCAGCGGCAGACACCCCTTGCCCAACAAATCATACTGTCATCTGCCCAGCAGTGACTGCAACAACACCCTAACCATCATGCCATACACCATTGCTCCTGCCCAGAAGGGGCAGGCCGCCCACATCGCCACCCTCATCATGATTGCCATGAACCACGACTGCTGTCAGCATTTCGCGGGGCCGAGGCACACGTTGGCCGACTTCCACCGTGTCATGACCCACCTCGTGGAGCGTGACGACAGTCAGTACAGTTACCGCAACACGCTCGTCGCCCTTACCCCCGAGGGAACGCTGGCTGGCGTCTGCGTGGGGTATGACGGGAAATATCTCAAACCGCTTCGACGGGCTTTTGTCGAAGCGGCACGTGAGGCCTTTGGCCGTGACTTCAGCCAGATGACCGACGAAACCGGACCCGGAGAATATTACATCGACTCATTGGCCGTAGACGAACGCTACCGCCACCAGGGCATTGCCTCTGCCCTGCTGCGGGTCGCCATTGCGCAACACGGCAATGACCAGCCCGTGGGACTGCTCGTAGACGCGGGCAACCCTACGGCCGAACGCCTCTACACGCGGTTAGGATTCGAGTATGTCAATGCCACAACATGGGGAGGGCATGCCATGAAACACCTGCGGCACCCACAGACACAACCTTAGCGCAAACGCCGCCAAGGCCGTGCCCAATGCTTAGCCTACGGGCTGGTAATACCTCATGGTGCCCATGCCCTCGACGCCGGGATGCAAGAGGAGGATGAACTCACGCAGGAGGTAGTCGGGACGGAAGGGCGTCTCTTCAAAATAAGGTTTCACCGAACAGTTGCACTCATAGATGTTGCCCGTGCGGAAGGCCTTGAGCGCCGTGTAACCGTTAAACTCGCGCAGCAAGTCTTGCTTGCTCATCGGACGGGTGCCGTTAAACTTAAAGGCCCATACGTCACTGTCGCCGGCCTTCTCGATAATCTGCTCATACGACAGCGCCAAACTCCCGGCATGGCCGTCGTCGGCAAAGGCATAGCGGCCGTGCGCGTCCTTGATGATCATGCCCAAGGTGCTCGCCCCACCCGGCGTATACCAGGTGGCGCCGGTCTTGCGCTCGGTGAGGACACTAAGGCCAAGAGGCAGCTTGGCGGCGGCGGCCTTGAGACGCTGATAGGTGGAGTCTACCACGTGGAACAGCGAGTCGGCGCGCCGCGCCTCACCAAACAGCCGCCCATAGTAGCGCATCCACTCGGCACGCCCCAAGGCCGAAGGCTCCATATAGTCGGCAGCCTGTATGATGGGAATATTGAGCTTGTCGAGCTTGCCAAAGCCGCCACTTCCCTCAAAAGGACTCACAATGATGGCATCGGGCTTGAGGTCGATGATTTTTTCGATGTCGGGATTCATGGCATCGCCACAATCGGTGATGCGCCCGGCCTTCACACGCTGGTGAATGTCTGGAATGAGAATATACTTCAGGTCGCACACGCCAACAATGCGGTCGGCGAGGCCCAAGTCTTCGAGCAACTGACAGTGGGCGGTGGTGAACACCACAACCCGCCGCAGGGCTTTCGACGTGACAAACTGCTGAAGGATTTGCCCCTGCTGCCAGGGGTCGCGCACGGTGGCACGCACCTCACTGCCCTGTTCCACCAAGGTGAGCAGCCGGGCATGGCGCATTGACAAGGTGTCGCCGCCGGCATGGCCCGACCGCGTGGCATGGCCACAACCGCTGAGCAGCAGCACGGCAAGGCCCGTCATAAGAAGTATATACGATAACTGTTTCATGCTGATAAGGACTACAAAGGTAGCCAAAAACGGTGAGATAACATGAAACAAGGCCTACATTCTCACGAACGCAGGCCTTATAGTGTTTAGTAGTGTCTATTAATATTATTATTGTAAGAGAGATTTTATTTCTGAAAGCGGACGCTGAACCTGACTTCCATCAGGACGCGTAATCATAAAATAGTTATACTTCGACTCGCCGTTGTGGTACTGCACCACGGCCACACCGCCGTCGCGCAGGTTGAGCGTGAAGTATCCCTGCCGTTTGCCGTTCACATACTTGCCATGCATCTTCTCCATGCCATTGGGGTAGTAAGTGATCACATCGCCGTCGAGAACGGTATTCTTGTCATTGCCGAGGTCTACAAATTTGTAACCGCCCTCTGCCTTCTTGGCGCCGTTCATGTAGAAGTCCATGAAGACGTCCTCATTCTGCACGTTGGTGTGCTGTTTCATCAACAGGCGGTAGTAGGCGGCCTGTGCGGCACTGCTTACAGACTGCTCGTTGGCAGCGTAGAAGATAGTATCGGCAACTACTGTGGCGGTTTCGCTAACACGGTTGCGACCGAAGCTCATCACCGACACAAAGATCATTACAAACATAAAGATTGAACGTTTCATATTCTATTCCTTTCGTTTTTAGTTTTTGGTTTTCTGGTGCAAAGATATACATAAAAAATAAACTGGGATAATATTTTAACGTTATTTTATAACTATTTTTTCACCATAAATAGACTATCATCAAACACCCTACTTACAATTTAAAAGTGAAAGCAAAAACGCCTTTTACTTACGTTTTGTATAGTTGGCATATTACATACCGCTTACAACAAGACACAATGCTTACACTATGACACCATACACTATATTTCCGGCATTGTTACAAACAGACAATAAATCACGGAAAGAAGCCTAATTACAATCGCTTTGTAAAGTTTTAAGAAACACCCATTTTTACCTTCCAAGTCCTCGAAAACCATCAAAGTGAAGCCCCGGAAGCCCCTTCAAATAACAAACTGTTGGCCGAACCCTTGCTTTTCAAAGACTATAATGACATCGCAACTGCGCCAGTCGCATCCTGTGGGCAACGATGGCGGTGGCACCGGCGCAGCGCATCGGCGTTTGTGCGGCACGCTGGAGTAGAGCCGCTCATAGTGCCGACATGGGGTCATAGTGTCTCCGAAAGAGCTGTATGCCACCGATTAGGTTTACCCCGCACGCCCTTATTCTATTATACTTCGGGCGGAAAGATGGGAGAAAACAGTGGCAATGGGCCAATAATTCAATATAAAACCATCGAATGATTTCATATAAAACCATCGAATGGTTCTATATAGAAATATGTCATGGTTTAGATAGAAACATCAAGCGTAGATATGGCACGGGCATACATCGCAAAGGTCTGCCCCGGAGTGGCAACGCCTCTGCGGCTCAAGGTGCCAAGCACTCGCCTCCGCATCGATGATGCGAAACTCTAAACTCTCTGCGGCTCTGCGTGCCCCACAAAAAGTCCTGCGTGACACGCACCCACCTCCTCGCATGGTTTATTTTTAACACGGATAACACGGATGATTCGGAATTGCCATCCGGCACACCTTGATACTACGGATCATCGCTTTGCGATGGGCGGATGGAACGGAAACTGCCTCCGTTCTCTATTTCTCCTTAGGCCGTAAGCCCTCCGTTCTTCCCATTCCTCCCAATTCTCCTCAGGCCGTAGGCCCTCTGATTACCCAAGCCCTCCTCCTCTGCATCGAAGATGCGAAACTCCAAACTCTCTGCGGCTCTGCGTGCCAAAAAAAAATCTTGCGTGACACGCCCCCACCTCCTCGCATGGTTTATTTTTAACACGGATAACACGGATGATTCGGAATTGCCATCCGGCACACCTTGATACTACGGATCATCGCTTTGCGATGGGCGGATGGAACGGAACATGCCTTCCGTTCTCTATTTCTCCTTAGGCCGATGGTCCTCTGTTTTTCCCATTCCTCCCAACTCTCCTCAGGCCGTAGGCCCTCTGATTACCCAAGCCCTCCTCCTCTGCATCGAAGATGCGTAACTCCAAATCCTCTGCGGCTCTGCGTGCAAAAAAACTGCGTGCAAGTTACACCCTCCTCGGCGTGCCAAGCCCCCATTCTCTCCATGCCATCCGTCTCTCCAGAGCCCTCCTACCCCGAAGGGGTTAAACGCTTGATAGGGCAGGGTTGGCGCGAAGCGACTACCCTGTCTAACCGTCGTACCGTATATATAAGAACTCTGTAAGAGTTCAACCTTTTATGGATTATGGACGGCGCGATACGTTATCGGTCGTGATAGCCTGTTGAACTCCTACAGAGTTCACTCATCCGGCGCAAGCATAGACACGGTAGGCACGTCATGTCTCCCTTCGGTCGCCATGCCGGCCAACCGTGCCCTATCAAAAGTTTATCCCCTACGGGGAAAGCAAATAATCAAGGTGTGCCGGATGGCAATTCCGAAATTTCCGTGTTTTCCGTGTGAAAAAAAATACCCCGTGCGAGGTGCTGGTGGTTTCACGCGGAGGGTTGGGGAGCACGCAGCGACCTCCTCGTCCCATTACACTTGGGAATGGAGGGAAGCACGAGAGAGGGAAGAAAAAACTACTGATAGCTGATGGGGAGGAAGAGGCGCACGGGCACGGCTTTGCCTTTGAGCATGCCCGGGGTAAAGCGAGGCATATTACGCACGAGCATGGCGGCATGGCGGCTGGTCTCGGGCGTGAGGATGCCAGTGACATGCACATCTTGCACCGCGCCCTCGGGGTCGACCACAAAAGCCACCTCCACCTTACCCGAGGCGCCACCCGACCGTGGCAGACCCGACCTGTCGATATAGGCTTGCAGGGCTTCTTGTCCGCCCACAAACTGCGGGGCGATATCCACCTTATTATATATAGTGTCGCCCTTCCAGGTCTGCGGAAGCGTCACCACCACAGGCTGTGTCACGGAGACCTTCTTCTCCACCAACGCACGGGTACGCTTTGTGAGCAGGTTTCTCACCTCCTGATAAGGCAGTGACACCGTGTAGCTCACAAGTCGAGTGGTGGTGCGGTTGGTGACGTAAAACGCCATCTGGTCGCCATCGGGCCACAAGCCGTAAATGCTCGTTTGCTGCAACTGGTCGATGTCGTCGTCGCTCAGAGGGGCAAACAGCCGCTCCACAAACCCGTCATCAGCGCGCATACCCTCGATGGCACCTTGCCTGATCATGTCGTCAACGGTGAGCACCTCACCACGGGCAACGTCGTACACCACGCTCCTCGCCCACTGTTCGGCCTTCACATCCGACCGTTTCTGCGGCTCGGCGGTATACTGCACCAAATAGGCGACCCACTGTCCGGGCTGGTAAGACACCATCGTGGCATTGACGGTGACGTAGCAGAAACGGTGGTCGTCGGGTATAAAGGGCAGCTGTGCGGTCACCGGCGTGCCAAAGAGTGAGAGAAAATAACGGCGCGCAGCAGACAGGTCGGTGGTGTCGGTATGCAGCGCCCATGACGCTATCGTATGTCTCAAGGCCTTGGCGTCCGTATGGTCGATGGCCTCAGGCCATTCCACGTTGAGGTCTACGACATTGAAGTTGGAGTCGTTTTGCATGAGGAGATGGTCTTTGAGGTACACCACATCAGACCGCTCGGCACGATGGCTCGTCTCTTGGGCCAGCACTGCCGCGGGAAAGACAAGCAGGGAAATAAAAAAGAAGAAGATTTGTCGCATGATGGATTAGTCGTTGATCTGCATTTCGCCATTGAAGCTGATCGACTCGCGGTCGGAGGAATGCACCTGCAGGGTTGCCCTGCCATTGCCAAACACGTCGAGCTGGTACTCCATGAGTTCGGAGTGATGGCGGGTGGAGAAAGTGATGGTATAGTTTCCTTTCTTTTCCGCCGTCAGCCTATAATGATCGATATGGCCCGTGAATACCAGTGGGCTCACACGTCCTGCGTCATAACCGGCACGGTAAGCCACGCCGAAATAAGGCAGATGGCTCTCGATACTGTCGCCAAGTACCCGCAGGGAATAGGTGGAGGTGAAGTGGCGGGGCGGCATGCGGTGGGGGACGACATAGTCGAATATCACGGTATAGCTGCCGGCATGGAGCGAGTCGGCCACCTGTTCGGCCCTCCGCTCGGCAGCAAGAGCCTTCGTTTCACTGAGGCGGGAAGCCCCGCAAGCCGCCAGCAGCGACGCCAAGAAAAACAATGCCCATAGTTTTCTCATGACAGTTACATTTTTGTGCTAAATTACAATAATTCTCTGATATTGCAAGGTTAGCCTATTCTTTTTATGGCATTATTTGATTATTTTTGCAGTCACAAAGGTTTTGTCAGAAATATGAAAACAGCATTGATTACAGGGGCGACAAGCGGAATAGGTGAAGCCTGCGCCCGTAAATTCGCGGAAGGCGGCTACCGCCTCATCATTACCGGCCGACGTGCCGAAAGACTGGACTCGCTGAGCAAAAGCCTCAACACACAAGTGCTGACCCTATGTTTCGACGTTCGCGACCGCGAGGCCACCCGTGCGGCAGTGGCCTCGATACCCGAAGACTGGAAAAAGATAGATGTGCTCATCAACAATGCCGGACTGGCACAGGGGCTCGAACCCGAGTATGAGGGTGACTTCGACGACTGGGACCGCATGATAGACACCAACATCAAAGGACTGCTCAACATGACGCGCTTTGTGGTGCCCGACATGGTGGCGCGCAACCACGGACACATTATTAATATAGGCAGCGTGGCGGGCGACGCCGCATACGCCGGCGGCAATGTGTATTGTGCCACCAAGTCGGCCGTGAAAGCCCTCACCGACGGACTGCGCATCGACGTGGCCCATACTGCCGTGCGTGTCACCAACCTCAAACCGGGATTGGTAGAGACCGAGTTCAGCAACGTGCGCTTCCACGGCGACAACGAACGCGCGAACCATGTATATCAAGGTGTGAAGCCTCTCACCGGCGACGACATTGCCGATGTGGCGTTCTTCGCGGCTTCGGCGCCCGACCACGTGCAGATAGCCGAGGTGCTTGTCCTCGCCACACACCAGGCCAACGGCACCGTCATCGTGCGCGAGTCATAACCTCATTCATCCACCAATACTCCATCACATCATGCCAACCCATAAACTCCAGACTTTCGAGAACGACATCCACGATAACCTCTACCAGTATTTGCTCGGTAAGGGAGAAATAGACCAACACCTGCCAGAGTGCCCTGACGTGGAAGAGAAATGGAAAGACATCGCCGAAGCCTACATGCCCGACGGCGTGAGGGAGTTTAACGACTATCCTACCGTGTCTTTGGGATGGATGATGTATATCGGCATGGCCTTGGCGCGCTACTGGGACACCGAATGGGAGGTGTACGCGCAAGTGGAGAACCTCTATGCTTACCTGCGCGACAAACGCGACTTCGACCACATGGACGAATATATCCGTGAGGAGGTGCTGCATCTCAAGGGCGAGGACTACATGGCCCTCGAAAAGCTCGTCGGCGAGTGTGCCAGCAGGGTGTACAACATCATGCGCCACCTCGACATCGAACCGGGCACCAAGGCCGCCTTCGAGGCCTATATTGCCGCGCTGCGCCAACTCTACCGCATGGGAATGGCAGTAGAACTACACCGCTTAGGCTATCACATGACGCCCTATGGCTCATAAGTGTCTCGAAACATGGATACCGTGATCGTTTATTATCTCATCGCCATCACGCTCGTCACCTTCTGCGTCTACGGCTTGGACAAATGGAAAGCCCAACACGGCAGGTGGCGCGTGTCCGAGGCCACGCTTCTGCTGTTGGCCGCCATAGGGGGCAGCGTGGGGGCATGGGCCGGCATGAAGCTGTGGCACCACAAGACGCTGCACAAGAAGTTTAAGTACGGCATTCCGGCCATCATCATCATACAGATTGCTATGGCCGCCTATCTGCTTGGCGGGGCATGACGCGACTGACCTATATTTTTCACAGTGGCTTTGCCGTGGAGACCGACGAAGCCATTTTGGTCTTCGACTACTGGATGAGCACCGCGCCCGTCGTGGAACAGCTACTGCGGCAGCCGAAACCGATGTATGTTTTCTGCAGCCACTTTCACGAAGACCATTTCAATGCGGAGATTCTGGCTTGGCGGCATGTCAAGCCAGACATTACCTATATCTTCTCCAAAGACATCCTGCGCCATCGGCGCTGCCGCAAGGAGGATGCTGACGTATGGATGGCCAAGGGAGCCACTTGGCGCGATGCCTTGGTGGCGGTATGGGCCATGGGCAGCAACGACAGCGGCGTGTCGTGGATCGTAGAGACCGGAGGCCAACGGCTCTTTCATGCCGGCGACCTGAACAACTGGTACGCACGGTTTCTGTCTACCAATGCCCCCGGACTGTTGGTGCAAAACACAGAGACAGCAGAGGACATCGACCCCGTGGCGGAGGAGAAACGATTTCTGGGTGAGCTCAAAGACATCAGGAAGGTGACCGACAGCTTCGACATCGTGATGTTTCCCGTTGACGGGCGCATCGGCAACGGCTACACCTTAGGCGCCCGACAGTTTATCGACCGTTTCCGTGTGGGTCTCTTTGTTCCCATGCACTTTGTGGCCAGCGGCTTCGAGTCGGCCTGGCGTTTCAAGGAGTTTGCCGATGCCAAGAGCATCGATTTCTGGGCCATAGACCATGAAAACGAGCAACGCGCCATTGACACAACACCCTGACACCTCCATTTTTCCGCTCAATGAGGAAAATGAAGGGCATACTGAGGGGCACGCGTTGTTCACAGATCCAAGTGAATGGAAAAAGCCTCTACGGGGCACGCTGGGGGAATTCGGGGCACGTAGAACCGCGGAAATTTACAAAGTCGTTGCCGTGGCGATATACCAACGCACAGATGTCACGGTGAGGCAGGTTACTCTTCCTCAAACTCCACGTACTCGCCTTCGCCTTTCTTAAAAATCTTTTGCTGGCTTTTCTCAGGCGAGCGATGGTCGATGATGACATCACCGGAAGTAGTGGTGGTGCGCCGCGATGACGAATCCGTACGTCGCTCGGTAGCACGTCTCTGCCCACCAAACTGTCGGGCAGCCTGATGCAGCGCGCGGTAGACACGCCATATCACATACGCACCCACGGCGAGCACTACCACAAAGAGGACAAACAGAAACTGCAGAAAAGCCATAAGCAGGACGTTGGGATTAAGCCTTAGACTTCAGCATCAATACCACTGAAAGCAAGACATACCAGGCTATGACGATGGACAGCCCAAGTATGCCGAAAAGCAAAAGCAGAGGTATGCACGTCAGCACAAAGACATACTTCACCTCGTTGCCTTTCCAACTCCACTGCT
Organism: Bacteroidota bacterium; assembly: GCA_023425865.1. Classification (GTDB taxonomy): domain Bacteria; phylum Bacteroidota; class Bacteroidia; order Bacteroidales; family Bacteroidaceae; genus Prevotella. The sequence continues at coordinate 66,001 of JAFABV010000046.1, forward strand.
TGAACTTCAAGGCAAACATCGGAATCTCTGAAATCATCAGCCAACTGCTCAGCACTATGCCGCACAACAGCACGGGCAGCATCCAAGAGGCTGACTCGATATAGGCTCCTCCACCCACAATGAGTGCCCCCCAAAACAATGCGTTGGCAGGCGTGGGCATGCCGATAAAGCCTAAACTCTGGCGCTCGTCGAGGTTGAACTTCGCCAACCGCAGCGCCGAGAAGGCGGCCATCACATAGGCAAAGTAAGGAAGGTAACTGCGCCAAGGGTCAGACACCTCAAGCAAACTCGAATGAAGGAAGGCCGGATACTCCATGACGCTCAGCTCATAAAACAAGATGGAGGCTGGCGCCACACCGAAGGTCACCACGTCGGCCAAGGAGTCAAGTTCCTTGCCGATGGGAGAAGAGACATGGAGCAGGCGCGCTACCATGCCATCGAAGAAATCAAACACGGCACCCATGACAATCCACAACAGCGCAAGGGCAGGATTGCCCATGAGGGCATAGCCTACAGCCACACAACCGGAAAAAAGGTTGCAACAGGTGACAAAGTTTGGAATATGCTTTTTCATATCTATGCCAGTTTGGCGATAATCGTCTGGTCGCCCACCGTCTTCTGCCCCATCGACACACAAATCTCCGTGCCAAGAGGCAAGAATACGTCTACACGACTACCAAGTTTGATGAATCCCAAATGCTCATCGATAAAACAGTCTTCACCCTCCTTGGCGTAGGTCACGATGCGACGCGCCATGGCACCGGCAATCTGACGGCAGAGAATGTCTATGCCGTCGTCGGTGGTGATCATCGTGTCAGCGTGCTCGTTCTCCTCGCTGGCTTTGGGCAGCCATGCCTTGTGGTAGTTGCCGTCTACGTGGCGCACGAACTTCACCTTTCCATCTACCGGAAACCAGTTGGCATGCACGTTAAACGGGCTCATGAAGATGCTCACCATGATACGGCGGTCGTGAAAGTACTCGTTTTCCTCCACCTCCTCAATGACCACGATTTTGCCGTCGGCGGGTGCCACGACAATCTTGTCGGTATCATCGACATTGAGATAACGAACAGGGCATTGGTAAAAGTTGACCACGATGCCGTAGACCGTACCAAAGATGACAACGAAGGCCCAAAAGGGCCATTTCACTTCCAGACCGTACCACAGTCCGGCAGCAATAAAAAGTATGGAGAGCAGACCGTAGAAAAGTGTATCGGTACCTTCACGGTGTATGCGTATTTTTTTAAGCTTTTTAATTCTCTTGCCCATGTTCAGCTATAGGTATAAAGATTCTTTGCAAAGGTAAGGTTTTTTTATCACCGCCCCAAATATTTTCAGTGCTTCTTTTGGTCATATCGGTATTTCGGAGTAACTTTACACCTCCAAATATGAAGCCAATGGAAGATTTTGTACACCTGCACGTACACACGCATTATTCGGTTCTCGACGGTCAGTCTAAGGTTCAGCGTCTGGTCGATAAGGCTGTGGCCGACGGCATGAAAGGCATGGCCATCACCGACCATGGAGTGATGTACGGCATTAAGGAATTTGCCGATTATTGTGCTTCGATCAACAAGAAACGCAAGAAGGAAGGGCTGGAGCCCTTCAAGCCCATCTTTGGCTGCGAAATGTATGTGGCCAACGATCATAAGGAGAGCAAAGACCGCAACAAAGGCGACAACCAGCGCTACCACCTCATAGTGTTAGCCAAAAACTACCAAGGATACAAGAACCTCATCAAGCTGGTTAGCCGGGCATGGGTCGACGGCTTCTACACCCGTCCCCGTACCGACCGCTACGACCTCGAGCAATACCACGAGGGCCTCATCATCTGCTCGGCGTGTCTGGCGGGTGAGGTGCCGCGCAAGATTCTCAAAGGCGACATGGCGGGTGCCCGCGAGGCCATCGAGTGGTACAAAGGGGTTTTTGGCGACGACTTCTACCTTGAGGTGATGCGCCATGAGGTCAAGGACCCTTCGCTACGCGCCAACCGTGAGACCTTCCCCCTGCAGCAGAAAGCCAACAAGGCCATGGTGGCATTGGGCAAGGAGTACGGGGTGAAGGTGGTGTGCAGCAACGACTGCCACTTTGAGGACCAAGACACCGCCGAGGCCCACGACCACCTGCTGTGCCTCGCCACAAGTAAAGACCTCGACGACCCCACCCGCATGCTCTATACCAAACAGGAGTGGTTTAAGACGCGCGAGGAGATGAACCAGGTCTTCAGCGATATGCCTGAGGCCATGGCCAACACCATCGAGATACTGAACAAGGTGGAGATGTACAGCATTGACCATGGTCCTATCATGCCGGAGTTCCCCATTCCCGAAGACTTCGGCACCGAGGAGCAGTGGCGCCAGAAATTCACCGAACAAGACCTCTACCGTGAGTTTACCTCTGACGAGAACGGAGAGAACCCGCTGCCCGCCGACGAGGCGCAGGCGGTGATCGACCGTCTGGGCGGCTACGACAGCATCTACCGCATTAAGTTTGAGGCCGACTATCTGGCCAAACTGGCATACGACGGTGCCAAGGAGTGCTACGGCGACCCGGTGCCCGACAATGTGAAGGAGCACATCAACTTTGAGTTGCACGTGATGAAGACCATGGGTTTCCCGGGCTACTTCCTTATCGTATCCGACTTTATCCGTGCCGCCCGCAACGATTTGGGCGTATGGGTGGGGCCCGGACGTGGTTCGGCGGCCGGCTCGGTAGTGGCCTACTGCTTGGGCATCACACGCATCGACCCCCTGAAATACGACCTGCTGTTTGAGCGTTTCCTCAATCCCGACCGCGTCAACCTGCCGGATATTGACACCGACTTCGACGATGACGGCCGCGGACGCGTGCTACGCTGGGTGATGGACAAATACGGTGAGGAAAACTGCGCACACATCATCACCTACGGCAGTATGGCCACCAAAAACTCTATCGCCGATGTGGCGCGCGTAGAGAAACTGCCGCTCGACCGCTCCAACTTCCTCAAGAAAGCCATCCCCGACCGTCTGCCCGACGGCCTGAAGATGAACCTCACCAATGCCATCAAGTGTACGCCCGAGCTGCGCGAGGCCGAAGCCTCCGTGGACCCTCGCGAGCGCAACACCATCAGATATGCCAAGCAGCTCGAGGGCACCGTGCGTGGCACGGGAATACATGCCTGCGGATTCATCATCTGCCGCGACCCCATCAGCGACTGGGTGCCCATCTCTACTGCCGACGACCCCGACTATCCCGACCTGAAGTGTGCGGTGACACAATACGACGGACATGTCATCGAGTCTACCGGACTCATCAAGATGGACTTCCTCGGACTGAAGACGCTATCGGAGTTGAAGGAGGCCTGCAAGGTGGTCAAGCGGACCAGGGGCATCGACGTGGACATCGACCATATTCCTCTCGACGACGAACTCACCTACCAGCTCTACCAACAGGGACGCACCATCGGCACCTTCCAGTTTGAGTCGCCGGGCATGCAGAAATACCTGCGCGAGCTCCATCCCACCGTATTCGAGGACCTCATAGCCATGAACGCCCTCTACCGTCCGGGGCCCATGGACTACATCCCCGATTTCATCAAGCGTAAGCACGACCCGTCGCTCGTGACGTATGACATACCTTGCATGGAAACTTATCTCAAGGACACCTATGGCATCACCGTCTATCAAGAGCAGGTGATGTTGCTCAGCCGCCAGCTTGCCAATTTCACCCGTGGTGAGAGCGATGCCTTGCGTAAAGCCATGGGTAAGAAGAAGAAGGCCATTGTCGATGCCATGCGACCCAAATTTATCAAGCAGGGCGTGGAGAATGGGCACGACGAGAAGATATTGGACAAGATATGGTCTGACTGGGAGAAATTCGCCAGCTACGCCTTCAACAAGTCGCACGCCACTTGCTACTCATGGGTGGCTTATCAAACGGCTTATATGAAGGCCCACTACCCGGCGGAATTCATGGCCGCCCTGATGACACGCCGCTTCTCTGACATCGGTGAGATCACCAAACTCATGGAGGAGTGCAAGGCCATGAATGTCACTACCCTGGGGCCTGACATCAACGAGAGCTACGTGGAGTTTGGTGTCAACGCCCATGGCGAGATACGATTCGGTCTCTCTGCCATTAAGGGCATGGGTACGGCGGCGGCGGAAGCCATCGTCAAGGAACGACTGGCCAACGGCCCGTATAAAGACATCTTTGACTTCGTGGAGCGCATCAACTTCAAGGATGTCAACCGCAAGGCCTTTGAGAGTTTGGCAATGAGCGGCGGCTTCGACTGCTTCGCCCTGCCCCGTGAAACTTACATGGCCGGTAACAACAAGGGAGAGATATTCCTCGACAGCCTCGTGCGGTTCGGACAACAATACCAGCAAGACAAAATGGCAGCGGCCAACTCGCTCTTTGGCGGCATGGACACACAGATAGCCATTGTCACACCGGCGATACCCAACGCCGAGCGGTGGAGCACCATCGAACGGCTCAGCAAGGAGAAGGAACTGGTGGGCATCTATCTCTCGGCACACCCGCTCGACGACTACGGACTCATTCTCCACAACATGTGCAACACCACCTGTCAAGAGGTGGGCAACCGAGAGGGATATGCCGACCTGGCCATGCGTCAGGAGCTTACCTTCGGTGGCATCGTGACCAAGGTGACGCAGCGCTTCAGCAAGCGCGGACAGCCGTTTGGACTTGTCACCATCGAAGATTTCGACTCCTCGGGCGAGATTGCGCTCTTCGGCGACGACTGGGGACGATGGGCGGGGCGCTTCACCGAGGGCTGCTCGCTGTTTATCACGGCGCAGTGTGTCAAGAAGTTTGCCACAAGTCAGAACTACTCTTTGGTCATCCAGAATGTGGAGTACCTGCAGAGTGTCAAGGACAACCGCATTGAACGATTCACCATCCACGTCAAGAGCAAGGCCATCGACGACACCATTGTCAATGACATTCTGTCGATGATGGGCGACGAAGATGGCAATACCGAACTTTATTTCAACATCAAAGATGAGGAGAACAACACCAACGTGCTACTGCGCGCCCGCAACCGGAAGATCGAGATACACAAGGATCTTGTGCAGTATGTGGACGAGCACGAGAGCATGAGTTACTCCGTCAACTGAACACAATTAAAACAAAAGGATATGCAGATCAAGATTGATTCTTTAGAGAGTATTCGTGAGGCAGCCCGCCAATTTATTGAGCATATGGGCGAAAGCACGGTCTTCGCCTTCTATGGAAAGATGGGTGCCGGAAAGACGACCTTCATCAAGGCCATCTGCGAGGAACTGGGCGTAGAAGATGTCATCACCTCTCCCACCTTCGCCATCGTCAACGAGTATCGCTCTGAGCAGACCGACGAACTCATCTACCACTTCGACTTCTACCGCATCAAGAAACTCGACGAGGTGTACGACATGGGTTACGAAGACTATTTCTACAGCGGCGCCCTGTGCTTCTTGGAGTGGCCCGAACTCATCGAAGACATTCTTCCCGGTGATGCCGCGAAGGTCACCATCAGCGAGCAGGCCGACGGCAGCCGCTTAGTGGAGTGGTAAGAGCCGCGTCTTTTTTGGCACAAAGTTTGTCAACATAGAATAAAAGGCGTATATTTGCATGCGTCAAAGTTAGTATTGAGAAAACAATAATATAAGGAATAACAAAAATGGAAGTTACAATTACAACTGAGAATTTTGAGCAGTATAAGAATGGTGAGCTGCCTTTGGTCGTAGACTTATGGGCAACCTGGTGTGGCCCCTGCCGCATGATTGGCCCCATCGTATCTGAGTTGGCAGAAGAATACGACGGCAAGCTCGTTGTAGGCAAGTGCGACGTTGAGGAGAACGACGACATCGCCATGGAGTTTGGCGTGCGCAACATCCCCACCATCCTCTTCTTCAAGGGCGGCCAGCTGGTCGATAAGTTTGTGGGCGCTGCCTCAAAGGCCAAGATCGAGGAGAAGTTCAAGGCCCTGCTCTAAACGGCACGCTCAGTACTTCTGACCACAGCCTACAAAGAAATCCCCTGCAAACAACAGCGTTTGCAGGGGATTTTTTTATTGGGCAAGCGCCGAGGCGTTAGCGTCTACTCTTCGGTAAAACGCTTCGCCGACCGCAGCTGGTGACGCAACACGCTGAGCATCTCCTGACTCTCTTGAAGCACATTGAGATATACCATGGCTACCTGCAGGTTCTTGTTATCGCGCGACTGCTGCATACGGTTGATATGGTTATGACGGAGCACCGAGAGCTCATCCTTGCAAGTGTCCGCGTCGCTGAGCACGTCACGATAGTTCTCGTAGTGGCCAGTCTCAATCTGCTCACAGGCCAGTTCCATCAGCTCGTTGATCTTCTCGCGGATGGGCGCGAACTCCTTCGCATAGTCAGCGGGGAAGGGGTTGAAGTTGTTGTCTACATGCTCCTTGATGGGGGCGAGCAGACGACGCAGCGTGTAGATAAACTGCTGGTCACTGTTTACACCGATATGGAACCAGGTGTTGCGCTCAATGGCAATCTCTGTAGGCGACTTCTTCAGGGCCAGCATCTCCTGGCGGCGAGCCTTCTTCAGACTGTCGAGCTCAGCCTTCAGGGTCTTGTCACTACGACGCAACTCACGCACATTCTCATCCTTGAAACTATCGAGAATGCTGTTATACTGCTCCATGGCATAGCGGCACATCGTGGCCTGGGTATGACTTACGTGCTTCTTCAGCAAATCCCACACCAGCTCAGGATCGCGGGTGCGCATCATCAGGCGGAAAGAATCCTCCTCCTCTTCCGACTGCTTCTGCTTCTTGTTATAGGCGCGGCTGCTGCGAACCAGCAGGTACACCACCAAGAGCATGAAGGCCGACTGTACGATGATACCTCCGTAGTACATCAGCAAGGCCACCAAGGCACAGGCCAAGAAGGCTACGCCGGCAGTGACAAACCAACCGCCGATTACCGACAGCACACCTGTCACACGGAATACGGCACTCTCGCGGCTCCAGGCACGGTCGGCCAAACTCGTACCCATGGCCACCATGAAGGTCACATAGGTGGTAGACAGCGGCAACTTGTAGTTGGTACCGATGGTAATCAGCATAGAGGCAATCACCAGATTCACGGCAGCACGCACCACGTCGAAAGCGGCCTTGTCGTCTTCGAGCACCACCTCGCTGCTGTTGAAGCGCGAGCCTACCCAGCGGCGCAGGCCACGAGGCATACCGTTGATGACAAAGGCTACGGCGTCTTGCGTGAAGCGCACGATGCTACGGGCGGCACGCGACGAACCGAACATCTCATCGCCCTCATCCTGGCGGCTCAGGTCTACCGAGGTCTTGATCACGTTATGCGCTTTCTTTGAGGTCGTCATGGCAACAATCATTACCACACCGGCAAGCATCAGATAGAACGCTGGGGTCTTGGCGCTCTCCATCAATGAAGTCATCATGAAGGCTCCGGGAGCGACACCGTTGGCATGTGCCATATAGTCGTTGTATGAGTCGAGACCTGCCAAAGGCACACCGATGAAGTTCACCAAGTCGTTGCCCGCGAAGGCCATGGCCAAGGCAAAGGTACCCATGAGCACCACAAACTTGAAGATGTTGATCTTCATCAGGTGCATCACCTCCATGAGGATGGTAGAACCCACGAAGGTGTAAAGCAACAGCAAATTGATATTGGCATCGATGTACTCACGTACATCTTCGTGGAGATAAGGACTCTTGCCCAATCCCTTCAAGAAGATGAAGTAAGCTAAGAAGGTGAAGGCGATACCGCCGAAGATGGCAATGCTGTAACGACTGTGCTTCTTGTAATTGAAGGTGAATACCAAACGCGACAACCACATCACGATGACACCGAAGAAGAACGAGAGTGCCACAGAGACGAAGATGGCGATAATCACGCTCAGCGCCTTATCGGAGTTGAGCAGCATGCCCATTTCGAGCTCGGGGTCGCCAATCACCTTGATCATGGCCAACATAAATGTACCACCAAGCAACTCAAACACCAATGATACGGTGGTAGAAGTAGGCAGACCCAGCGTGTTAAACACGTCGAGGACGATGACGTCAGTCACCATCACCGCCAAGAACACCACCATTACTTCCTCAAACGTAAAATGACTCGGTGTCATGATGGCATGGCGGGCCACATCCATCATACCTGTCGACATCACGGCACCCACCAAAACGCCCAGTGAGGCGATAATCATCACTGTGCGAAACTTTGCCACTTTGGCACCGATAGCAGATTGGAGGAAATTGACGGCGTCATTGCTCACGCCTACAAAAAGGTCGAAGACTGCTAAACACAGCAGAAATACGACGATAATCAAATAGATACTGATCATGTATTGTTGATAATGATTTTTACGACTGCAAAATTACGTAACTCTTATTACAAATTGCTCGTGCGCATGTTACAATTTGGTTAAGAATAACGGGCGAAGGGCAGGAGCCACCGCATGGGCGTTAGTCAGGCGGAGGGCAGTCGGCCTTACCGCGTCACTTCTTCATATCGCTTCTCACCTTTTACATAATACCGCCACAAGATGCTGAATGCCACGCGCTCGGGCACCACCTCCACGGTCCGCGTCTCACGAATGCGGCGGCGGTCGTCCTCAAACTCGTGTTTCCAAAGCCTGAATGCCCGCCGCGCCCGCATGATGGCCATACAGTCGCCAAGGTTTCCTTTCAGTACCAAGGCCTGGAAAGCGGCGAGATGGTCGAGCCAGAACCGCATGCGCAGTACCGGCTTCAGCTCGTGGTCGGGCAGGTTTTTGTAAAGCATCGTAAGGTTGTTGCGGAAATTGAGGAAGGTCTTGCGCGGATTGCTCTTGGGCAGCGAACCGCCTCCCACATGGTACACCTGACTCTCGGGCACACATACGACGCGACGCCCCAACTGGCGCAGCCGCCAGCACAGGTCGATTTCCTCGTTATGCGCGAAGAAGCGGCCGTCGAGACCGTCCACCCGCCAGTAGTCCATCGACCGAATCATCAGGCAGGCCCCCGTGGCCCAGAGTATGTCCATGGTGTAGTCATACTGTCCGTTGTCGGCCTCCACGGTGTCGAACACTCTACCGCGGCAGAACGGGTAGCCGTAGCGGTCGAGAAATCCGCCTGCCGCGCCAGCATACTCAAAGCTGTCATGGTCGGCGGCCGACAGCAGTTTTGGCTGACAGGCTGCCACGTCGCTGTGGCTGTCCATATATTCCACCAATGGCGTGAGCCAATGATGCGTCACCTCCACATCCGAGTTGAGCAACACGAAGTAGTCGGCCCTGATCTGCCTGAGCGCCCGGTTGTAACCCTCCGCAAACCCATAGTTGCGGTCGAGCTCCAACGTCCGCACATGTGGAAAGGCCGTCTTGAGCAATGCCATCGACCCATCTGTCGACGCATTGTCGGCCACCCATACCGTGGCCTCGTCAGACGAATATCTACACACCGATGGCAGATACTGCCGCAGCATCTGCTCTCCGTTCCAGTTCAGAATGACTATCGCTACACTCATCGTCGTTTCTTTATAGGTGGGTTCTATTAATTAGCTTTGTCAGATTTCGAGACTATCTTCGAGGTCAAATTGCAAGTGAACGAAGAAGTTATGCGGGCATAACGACTGAGTGAATGTTCGTGCCAGCGAGTGTCATCGAGC
>JAFABV010000087.1 GCA_023425865.1 Bacteroidota bacterium
GCCCCATAGAGCTCCTCCCGGTGCTGGTAGTCGGCATCATCGGCATCCGGGATCCAGGTATCGAGATTCGCAAGAATGTATTTCAGATTGGCCACACCGTAATCGGAGGCCCGAAGGGGATCGTCGCCCAAATCCTCCTCAATGGCCGAGGGGTCGCAGCGGAACGAAACCTGCTGTCGGCCGTAACGATAGAGCGGATCTCCGGCATGTTCTTCGATCCACCCCTCCAGCACGGGCTGCTCCTCCTTCATTGTGCGGGCCTCGGGAATGGGCCGATAGGCGTACTGGACCAGATAATAGTCGTAGACGCCCAGATCCGGCGGAGTCAGACTCACGTCCTTGTCTCCGGGTTGAGCCACGTAGTTGAAGCGGGCGTAGTCCATGATCGACGGAGTCGTTCCATACCGGCGGGTGAACGTAGCGCTGCGGAGCGAGTCGACCGGATAGGCGGCCGAGGCGGCCATGTTGTGCATGAAGCCCAGGCAGTGACCTACTTCGTGGGCAAGGACATACTCCAGCGACTCCTCCATCACCTCGTCGGGCATCCGTACGGCGCGGACCCGTTCATCGACCTGGGCCGTCTGGCAGAAGCGCCAGTTGTTGATCAGCTTGGCCACGTTGTTGTAGACGATTACCGAGGCATTGATGATCTCGCCCGTCGAGGGATCGACCCACGAGGGGCCCATGGCGTTGCTGACGGCCGTCGGAACGTAACGTACGCAGGAGTATTTCAGGTTGTCGGGATCGAATTCGGGATCGTCCTTCGGAAACATCTCCACACGGACCGCATTCTTGAATCCGATGGCTTCGAAGGCTTTGTTCCAGCGCAGGATGCCGCGACGGGCTGCCTCGCGCCATACGGTGGGGAAGGCATCGTCGAGGTAGAAGACGATCGGCTTGACGGGTTCGGAGAGCTCTCCGCGCTGCCATGCCGCAGAGTCGCGAGGTTCGAGACGCCAGCGGTTGACCACCGAATAGGTTTCGATCTTGTCGGCGTCGGCGTTCAGGCTTTGGCGGTTGGTCAGGAACGTGCCGATGCGGCTGTCGGCCAGGCGGGGCCTCATCTTCCGTTCGGGGAGCAGCAGAATGGAGTGGGTCGCCTGCACGTTGACGGGGGCATCGCGCAGAACGGTGAGCAGCCCGAGGAACGAGGTGGTGACCGAATAGGAAAGGGTCGATTTGATTGAGACGTTGTCGTCGAAAGCCTTGAGGTCGTCGAAAGTGCATCGGTCGGCCTTGATGCTGGCCTTGATACTCAATCCCATGGACGACCGGGTTCCCAACGGCGAGAGGTCGTCGAGACTCCGGAAGAGCGACGTGGCTTCGAAGACTACATGCTGTTTGTCATCCGATTCGCAAAAGATTTCCCCCCCCCACACGGTTGGCGCGAGATTCGTCAGCGGGAGGTTTCGGTCATTCGTCGAATCGGGATGCTCCAAATCGGGCAATACAGCGATTTTTTCCAGGAAGATCGAGCTATCGCGCTCGATGAATCGGCCGTGGAACGGGGTCCGTGCCTTGTATCCGATGGTAGCCACATCTGTGTCGCTGGTTCCGGTTACGGTTGCGGCTATCAACAATTCCCGACCGAGGAATTGGCGCGGAATTTCGACATAGAGTTTTCCGTTAACCTTATGCAACGTCAGGAAAGATCCCTGAGCCGTTACGCACCCCTTTTCGGCTGAGAAAGTTTTGGCGTATTTCGATGCTTTTGGTTTCTGAGCCTCGGATTGTTCGGTCTTGTCTTTCTTTTTAGAGCGCTTTTTTGCCCAGGCAGGAGATTGTCCGACAAGCAGAAGAGAGACCATCAATATGGCAAAAAAGCGGCAATTCATAAGGCATACAGTTTTTGCAAATATAAAGAATAATTTCATAAACTCGTGCATGTCCGGTAAAAAATCAGGATGAATTATCTCGTTGTTATAAAGTTGACCTATTGTCGGAATTAAAGCGAATTGTGTGTGAAATATTCTGTATGTTGTTTGTTGCTAATATTATAAATAATGAAATATTGATTTATGAACATCGTATGCCCACGGTCTATCGTAAAGATGAATTTTGGAGATGTGCCATCGATTATTGTCGTGTGTTGCAGGTGTCAGGTATATAGTGTGTGTTCAGCCACAATTGAATTTGTTTGAAAAGAGATATAATCAAGAAAGCAATGTGGATTTTTGTCGTATCTGCAAAAGTCCAGTGTCAATATTCCGTTTGTCTGTGATTCTGCTGCATAATTTACACTCTGTTCGAGACTTTTCATTTCTTTGCGGCAGAAAGGGAAGTGCTACTTGTTCTTTAACTTCGCTGCATCGCGTTTGAGTTGCTCCGCCTCTTGGGCTTTCAGCCGTGCCTGCTCGTCGAGAGCCGCCCTTCTGCGCACCAGCCGCTCGTACTTCTCGACATCCTTCCGCATCGAATCAATACGTCGCTGATCCCGCTCAGTCTCGAACAGCTCCTCCAACTCCGACAGCCGTTTCGGCGACGCCTCGCCCTTCATCAGCACATAGCGATACTTCAGATCGTTGTCATACCGACTTCGGTCGGGGCGCCACTCCAAGTAGAGTCCGACAGACAGCACAACGATCACGACAAACATCGACATAAAGAGCCAGAAGTTGCGGGTTGCGTCCAGTGAGAACGAGAAACGGTGCTGCAC
>JAFABV010000101.1 GCA_023425865.1 Bacteroidota bacterium
GTGCCTTACGATGTCAAGATCAATGAAAATGTGGCGCGCACCTTGGAGTATGCCTACGATGACTGGTGCATTTACCAAATGGGAAAAGCCTTGGGCCGCCCTGAAAAGGAACTGACTGTATATGCACGGCGTGCCCTGAACTATCGCAACGTGTTCGACAAGCAAACCGGACTGATGCGTGGCCGCTTGAAGAACGGCCAGTTCCAGTCACCGTTCAATCCGCTGAAGTGGGGCGACGCCTTTACCGAGGGCAACAGCTGGCACTACAGCTGGAGTGTGTTCCACGACCCGCAGGGGCTCATCACGCTTATGGGCGGAGCCAAGCGCTTCACCGCGATGCTCGACTCTGTCTTCATCCTGCCACCTGCATTCGATGACAGTTACTATGGCCAAGTGATTCACGAAATACGCGAAATGCAAATCATGAACATGGGCAACTACGCTCACGGCAACCAGCCCATACAGCACATGCCTTACCTCTATTGCTACGCCGGTGAACCTTGGAAAACACAATATCATGTGCGCCAGATAATGGACCGCCTCTACTCGGCCACGCCCGATGGCTACTGTGGCGATGAGGACAATGGCCAAACCTCAGCATGGTATGTTTTCTCGGCATTAGGCTTTTACCCCGTATGTCCTGGCAGCGGCGAATATGTGCTGGGCACTCCCTATTTCAGTGAAGTGACCCTGCATGTAGAAAATGGCCAAACGGTATGCATCACGGCTCCCAACAATTCATCATCGACCCCATACGTAAGCCGTATGACCATCGACGGTGAGGAGTACACCCACAATTTCATACGCAGAGACAGACTGACACGTGGTACCACCATACGCTATGAGATGTCTGCCCTGCCCAACACCCAACGCGGTACGACAGTAGAAGACGCGCCCTACTCCTTCTCTCGCAACCTACCGACCGCCCTCAGCAAATACGTCAGCAAATAAATCCATACCAACCATCATGCAACAGAAAATAAATCATGCAGCAGTAGCCCTTGGGGCATTATTGCTTACCTTTGCCTCTCCTTGTAACGCGCAGAAGGAATTCGGAAAAGAATACATCGAATCCATTGCCGACAACACCCGCATCTATGTCTCCAAACGCCCAGAGGCAGACCAACGTCTCTTTCGCTCGGAAGTCATCGACAAGGAAATCAAACGCGTAAAGAAACTCCTCAAGAACAACCCTTACTTGGCGTGGATGTTTGAGAACTGTTTTCCCAATACCCTCGACACCACCGTACACTATGAGGAGGACAGCAATGGCCATCCCTCGACCTTCGTCTATACAGGCGATATCCATGCCATGTGGGGCAGAGACTCTGCCGGACAGATTCACCCCTATGTGCGCTATGCCAAGCAAGACCCGAAGTTGGCCAAGATGATTGCAGGCGTGATACGCCAGCAGCTGCACAACATCAACATCGACCCCTATGCCAACGCTTTCAATCGAACGCCCAACCCGTTAGGCGAATGGATGCACGACGGTACAGACATGAAGCCAGAACTCCACGAGCGTAAATACGAGATAGACTCGCTCTGCTACCCCATCAGACTGGCTTACGAGTATTGGAAAGTGACGGGCGACATCAGTGTGTTTGGCGATGAATGGCTCGAAGCAGTAGACAATATTCTCAACACCTTCCGCGACCAGCAGTATAAGGACGGCCGAGGAAAGTATAGGTTCACGCGTGTGACCGACCGCCAGCTCGACACCGTATGCAACGGCGGCTTGGGCGCGCCGGCCAAACCGTGCGGACTCATTGGCTCGTTCTTCCGTCCGTCAGACGACGCCTGCACCTATCTCTTCCTGGTACCGTCTAACTTCATGGCCGTTACCTCGCTACACAAGATGGCCGAGATTCTCACACAGGTCAACCATCGCAGCGACCTCGCCACCCAGTGCAACAACTTGGCCAACGAGGTACACGACGCACTGATGAAATATGCCATCGTTGATCACCCCAAATACGGAAAAATCTACGCCTATGAGGTAGACGGATTTGGCAACTACGTGATGATGGACGATGCCAACGTGCCCAGTTTGCTGGGCATGGCCTATCTGGGCGATGTGGCTATCGACGACCCCATTTACCAAAACACACGCCGCTTTGTATGGAGTACCGACAATCCTTATTTCTTCTCAGGCAAGGCAGGCGAAGGCATCGGTGGACCGCACATCGGTTTCGACATGCCTTGGCCCATGAGCATCATCATGAGAGCCTTCACCGCCACCGACGATCAGGAAATTGCCGCTTGCATCAAGATGCTACAAACCACTGACGCCAAGACGGGATTCATACACGAGTCATTCCATAAAGACGATGCCACACGATACACCCGTCCGTGGTTTGCCTGGCAGAACAGCCTCTTTGGTGAACTCATCCTCAAACTTGTTGATGAGGGAAAAGCCGACCTCCTCAATAACATCAAGCTCTGACGCCCTGCGACAATCACCACGATTACCGTGTCATCGGTTGTTTAGGTGGGTTCTATTAATTAGCTTTGTCAGATTTCGAGACTATCTTCGAGATCAAATTGCCAGTGAACGAAGGAGTTATGCGGGCATAACGACTGAGCGAATGTTCGTGCCAGCGAGTGTCATCGAGCTTGCTCGTTTGACCGAGCGCAGCTGAACTTCAGCCGCAGGATAACTTGCAATTTGAGCCGAAGAGAGGCCGAAAGATCGCAAATCGTAACCCATGATTTTCGTGAATTCGGGATAAGATTAGTTTGTAAACAGTCGCTTTCGGGTGAGGGGCAGAAGATAGAGACGCTCTATTGGCTGGCAGGGCAAGCCGGAATAGACCTGAGCGAACTGGCAAAGGAAGGAGGGCTCGGGAGTCGCGGAAGCAGGAAAGTGTGTCATCTGTGCCACTGTGCCACGTGGTACAGATGAAGCACTATTTTGTAAAAAGTCAGTAAATAAAGGGGCTTCAGCAAATATAGTATATCAGAATGCCATGTTGCACAGTGGCACAGTTGGCACACTTCGGTGAGCATGCAGGCTGTGGTTGGGTGGTGCCAACGGCACGGCCGAGCAGCGCAGTGGGAGGGGGAAAGAATGTGTGGCATTTGCCAGCGATCTGGGTATCTCGGCTCGTACATGAAAACGCATATTGAGCAAGTTCACCAATCCGTACCCGGTAAAGTATGGTGTCTGTCGCAAACTGCCCATTAAGCAGGCGTAAGCCATGGGGTTAGTCATGATAAATGGTGCAGTTATAAGCCCCAAAGCTGCTGTTTCACCTGCCCTCCGCGCCTATGGCAAGGGCGGGCGGGCTAAATGAGAAACCCCAAGTCATCGGATGATTCTATATAGAACGATATGATGGTTTCATATAGAATCATTGGATGGTTTTATATAGAATCATTGGATGGTTTTATATAGAACCATTGGATGGTTTCATATAGAACAATCGGGCTGTACGATGCAAACGGTTGGGCGTAGGCATGGAGATGGGGCGAGACGCAGGATGTTCACTGTGGCAAAGATGGTGGATACAGGAGAGGTGATAGCTATCTGTCTTCTTATCCCGAACTCGCGTATGAATTAATATTTTTGTTTCGGTGGTAATTAATAGAACCCACCTTTAATATATCCATGCGGTGTGGCGATTATTTCAAGCAGGTGCTTAGGGGCACGCGGAGAAGTGGGAATGATGTGGACGCTGTGCACCTCCTCCGGAGAGAGCACTCCACACATACTTCTGAGGCAATAGGACATGCAAACCGGCTCCCACTGTCACACTCCATGAACGAGGAGATAAGGACAATGAGAGCCGGCTATCAAGGTATGAGAAGCGCGGCGGCCTATTATTCAAATATCAGCTCACCGAAGAAGTCAGGACGGTGAAAGTCGGGCGAGGCAACCTCTATAGGATTCCATGACACGAAATGGGGAGTCTGTGTCTTGTCACCGCACTTATAGAAGTTACCGCGCATGGTTAGTCCCGACAAGTCGGTGATGTGATGACGAAAGTAAGAACTTACCGGCACGATCAATGCCAGTTCCCACGATTGAGTGCCCTCACGCATGCCAAAAGGCGCCCGGCCTAACGAGGCCCAACGGTCGATATGCTGCAGCACGTTTTCGTCGGCGGGTATACGCTGCTGCCGCCCTTCACCGTTACACAGCAACACCGTGCCGATGCAGTTGGTTTCGAGATTATAATAGCTCCCGTCATCATCGGGGCTCAGGAAAAACTCGCAACACGAGTCCTCCCATACAGAACCTAAGTCGGTACCGTTTACGGCACGCACACTTTCCTCCTGCACCCGATAATGTATCAGGAGAGCGTCTCCCTGATGGGCTATCGCAAACGTGACCTTCGGACAGTAGGGAAATTGGTCGGCCCAGTCCACCACGTCGATGTCGTGATAGGCCACTCCCTCGGCGGCAAAGCGTGCGGGAATATCAGAGGCCGAAGTTACCTTATCTGATAGTTTCTTGATAGTAAGCTGTTTCATCGCGTTTGAATGAATGAATTGTTGGGTATAAGGAACAGGCAGTCAGGGGCGATCGGCTGTCTTGGTACCAAACTGCGAGGGTTTGTCACCCATCACAAATTCGAGTGTGCCACCCTTCACGATATCTCTGTAGTCGATAAACGATTTGGTGTAAGGCTTACCGTTCAACAAGGCACGCTGGATATAGATGTTCGTGTCGCTATTGTGTGTTGCCACTATGCGGAACGTCTTGCCGTTGCCCACTTGCAGGGTAGCCTCATCGAAGAGGGGTGAGCCAAAGACATACTTTCCGCCCGCGGGCTCCACCTGATAGAGCCCCAACGACGAGAGGATATACCATGCCGACATCTGTCCCACGTCTTCGTTGCCGCTGAGGCCATCGAAGTTGTCGTGATAAAGCGTCGTGAGCACCTGCCTCAGCTTGGGAGCCGCCTTCCATGGCTGTCCCACGTAATTGTACATATAAATAATGTGGTGGCTGGGCTCATTGCCATGGGCATACTGCCCAATAAGTCCGGAGATGTCGGGCGAGGCGTCCTTACCCAGGTCTCCGCTGACGATAAACAGCGAGTCGAGTTTCGACACAAAGGGCTTTTCCCCGCCGAAGGCCTTTACCAGTCCATGTACGTCGTGCGGCACAAGCCATGCATATTGCCACGCATTGCCTTCGGTATAGTCATCCTGTCGGTGTACGGTGCTGAAGGGATCGAAGGGTTCACGGAACTTTCCCTCTGATGTGACACCACGCATAAAGCCCGTCTTCTTGTCAAAGTAGTAGTCGCGATATGACTTACTGCGCTTAAAGAAATAATTGAAATCGGCCTTGTTTCCCACGAGTTTGGCTAACTTTGCCACGGCATCATCGGCCAGAGCGTATTCCAATCCCTTGGCTACGGTCTCAAATTCCGGATCAAGGTCGGTGGGAATATAACCGTATTTCTTGAGCAATCCCATTCCACGCTCATCGCGTAGAGCCGATTGTTTGGCGGCTTCAAAGGCCGCTTTCTTATCTACATCGAAACCCTTGAGCACAATATCGGCAAGCACAGGAATACCCGGATTACCGACCATGCAATCGGTCTCGTTACCCACCAAATGCCATACGGGCAGTTTGCCCTGCTGTTGGAAGATATGCAAGAAGGTCTGTGCAATATCGCTTTGCATCTCTGGATGGATAAGGGTGGAGAGGGGTTGCGCGGCACGGTAAGTGTCCCAAAGTGAGAAGGTGGTGTAGTTGGTGAAGTTGCCTTGATGTGTCTTTCCATCCGCCCCACGATACTCGCCATTGACATCATTGAACACCGACGGGGCAATCATGGTATGGTATAAGCCCGTGTAGAAGATGCGACGAGCGCGCTCGTCATGGGTTTGGGCTTGAATCTTAGACAGTTGCTTGTTCCATGCAGCCTTTGCCGCGGCCACCGCCCCGTGGAAGTCCCAGTCCGGGAGTTCTTGCTGTAGGTTCATGCGTGCGTTGTCGATGCTGACAGCCGAAATGCCGACCTTCACCATCAGGGGTTGTCCGGTATTGGAAGTGGAAAAAACGGCCATCGAGTCTTGCTCGCGTGACACCAATTCCATGGGACTTGAGAACTCTGCCACAAAGTACACCCGCTGGTCAATGGCCCATCCTTTCGACATTCTATAACCGCTTACCACCGTAGGGCTCTCTTGCTTAAACTGGCAGGAGGTCATCTTGTCCCAACCTATGCCCTGCTTCAGATTGAGCAGCACATTGGCTTTGTCGGCATCTGCCGTAAATGTATAACGATGAAAAGCAACTCGCTGTGTAGCTGTAAGTTCTACCCTTACGCCAGAAGCCAACGACACCGCATAATAACCGGGGCGGGCGTATTCAGCGTGATGAGAGAACTTCACCTCACGTTGCGCGGCATCTGTGATGGGCAGCAGCGCCACATCTCCCAAATCGCCAATGCCTGTACCGCTTAAGTGCATCTGCCCAAACCCCACAATAATCGAGTCGCTGTAATGGTAGCCCGAGCACCAGTCCCACCCTTGGGTCTTTTGCGTGGGTCCCACCTGAACAACACCAAACGGCACGTTGGCCCCCAGAAAAACGTGCCCGTGCCCACCTGTACCTATCATGGGGTCTACATACTGGGTGTAATCGGTAGCCGAAGCCATGAGGGCGGCCAACACAAACACACCTGTTGAAATCCATTTTTTGAACATTGTTATATCTTTAGTTATTAGCAAAACAATAATTATTGACGAAGAAAGAATTTCAGTTCACCACCCTTCAGCAGCGCGTCGTGACTGATACGATAGCTGTTGAGTGGTTTGCCGCCTAAGGTCATCCTACTGATGAGTTCGGCGTTGGCAGACGACTTCTCTGTTTCTATTACCAGCTTGTCTCTTCCCCATTGCGCCTTGTCCAACTGTATGGTAATCTTATCGAATACCGGCGAGGTGAGTGTATAAGCCGGTTCGCCGGGACAGTCGGGATAGAATCCCATCATGTTGAAGACCACCCATGCCGACATGGTACCCGTATCGTCGTTGCCCGGAATTCCCTCAGGGGCATTCTTAAAATAGGTATCGATCAGCCGCCGTACCTGTTTTTGCGTGCGCCACTCCTCGCCTTTGAAATACGAAAAGAGATGTGCGTAGGCTATATCGGGCTCATTGGCTGGGTCGTAGTATCCTTTGTCGAACACCATTTGCAGCTTATCCACAAAGCTTTTCTTGCCACCCATCAGCTTGGCCAGTCCCAGCACGTCGTGGGGCACATAGAATGTGTAGTTCCAAGCGTTGCCTTCGTGAAATCCTGGTGAAGGCTCAAAGTTGGCGCCTTGCATGGGGTCAAAAAGTGTATAGAACGATCCGTCGGGCAGAATAGGCCGCAGCACGCCGTACGCTTTACTGAAATAATGGCGATAGCCCATAGAGCGCTGGTGAAACAGTCGGGCGTCATCCTTTTTTCCCAATGCTGTGGCCAACCGCGAGAGGGCATTGTCAGCGATGTAATACTCGAGCGCATGCGACACGGAGTTGTCGTACTGTTCATGCAGCGCCACATACCCTTTGGCCATGTATTCGTCATTGTCGGGACGCAGCGGATTGTCTTTCCCCGGCGTCAAGGCCGATTTTCGCATAGCTGCGTAGGCTTTGTCGATGTCGTAGCCACGCAATCCCTTCAGCCAAGAGTCAACGATGACCGGGATGGCGGGGTCGCCCTCCATGGTATAGGTCTCACGGCCAAAGAGTTCCCACTTGGGCATCCAGCCGTGCTCTTCGTACATGCTGATCATGGTACGAATCATGTCGCGCTGGCGATGGGGATAAACCAAGGTCAACAGCTGGTGTACATTACGATAAGTATCCCACAGCGAGAATACCGTATAGCGGTTTCCCTCTTTCACCTGACCGATTTTGTCACTCTCCATGGCAGGATACTGTCCATTGACATCCTGCAAGATATTGGGATGTATCAAGGTGTGATAAAGCGCGGTGTAGAAGATGGTGCGCTGGGTAGGCGTGCCGCCTTCCACCAATATTCTCGACAGATCGCGGTTCCACAGGTCGCGGGTTTCACGGTGAACGGTGTCAAAGGTCTTGCCGCGCTGCTCTGCGTCAAGATTCTCACGGGCATTGGCCATGCTGACAAACGACACACCCATCTGCACCACGAGTTCCTCACCCTCCTGAGTGTCATAATCGAGATACACCCCGATATCGTCGCCCGCCATTTCCTTATGGTAACTGCGATACAGCTTATATTTGCCGTCGTCAGGATCCCACTCGGCTTCTACGCCCGACATCGCACGCTGTTTTTTCCAATATCCGGCCGACTTTGGGGCCTTGCTTACCCGCATGACAAAATAGATGGGGAACACCGCCTGTGGATTATAGCAGAAGGTGCCGAGTAGCTTCATGCCCTCGTACTCTGTGTCGCTTATCTTGCGCACCATGGCGCCAGACTCGTTGGTGAGTCCCTCACCCAAGTTAAGCAAGATATGACTCTGCCCCTGCGGGAAGGTAAAGCGGGCCACCGAACTGCGTGGGGTGGCGGTCACCTCTGTCTTGATGCCATATTGGGTCAGAAAATTGGTGTAGTAACCTGGATGCGCCTCCTCCTTGGCATAAGCGCTACCATACTTCCGATAGTCTACCTCTAACGCTCCAGTAGTGGGCATAAGCAGCAAAGCGCCGGCTTCGGGACAGCCCACACCACTAAGGTTTACGTGCGAATAACCCGTAAAAAACACATTATGGTATTCATAAGGCGTAGACCACCATCGTGAATCCTTATCAAATTTATTCAGATCAGAGCCCATCACATTGAAGGGAACCACCGACATGAGTCCATTGGGGCATACTGCGCCAGGATTGGTCGTACCAAAATTGGATGTGCCTATAAAGGGATTGACTAAGTCTACAGGCTCTTCTGCCCCCCCATTCGAAGCATGAACGACAAAGACAGAGATGACAGCCAATAGGCGATAAACAATTGTTTGTTTCATAGGTTCAAAAGGGAGGCTTGGAGTTCTACAGCGTTCACAAGCCATTTAAGTTTTTCTATATTTGATATCATGTTGTCATTATTAGATTGTAGCTTACACTTATAACAGCAAAACCGAGGATTTACCCTACGCCACCCTGTCGTTTTTACTCTTTATTAAGCAAACACAACCGTCCTTAACAGTTGCATTCTTATCACGCCTATAACGCTACACGCTACCTTCTTCTGTTCATCTCCGCTCACCCGGCAGGAAACCTTACTTATCTAACACAAAAGCCCTGAGGCTTGCGCGTCAAGGCTTTTGCGATTACATCCCAAAGAGAGCATGCAACGTTATCGGTGATTGTCCTTAAACAGTCGTCTCCCTATTATCGGGAAGGTGGAACTTGTATTGCTGCCCAAAGACCTTCTTCACCTCATTAATCTCTAAGAACGTAGTACCGCCCCCCTCTCCAAACGAGCCTGAGAGGTACGCGATCTTATCTTTGAGTTCGATATATCCTTTCTGGCGCAGCATACGCAAGGCAGCCGTGAACATGTAGTCGGAGGCAGCGTGCTCCTTTTGGAACACGGCAATTACACCGTAGGAAAGGTTGAGCCAGCGCTGCAATTTATCCTTGTAGCAGATGGCAAGGATAGGCTTTGGACCACGGAACGCGGCCAAGGCGCGTGCCGTCTCACCGGTTTCGGAGTCGGTAATAATGCCTTCCACGCCCAACAAACGGGTAGAACTGATGGCCGAATGCGCAAGGAAGTCGCGCTGGCTGCAGTTGTCTGCCAATGGAATCTCATCGGCGAACCCCACTCTCTGGCGGTCGTGCTCGGCCTGCTCGGCAATGGCGGCCATGGTCTGAACGGCCTCAACAGGATACTTTCCGCTTGCCGTTTCACCACTCAGCATCAGCGCGTCGGTGTTAGAATAGATGGCATTGGCAATGTCGGCAACTTCTGCACGCGTGGGACGGGGATTGTCTATCATCGTATGCAACATCTGGGTGGCCACAATCACGGGCTTCTTCTTAAGCACACACTTGCGGATAATCATGCGCTGGATACCGGGAATCTCCTCGAAAGGCACCTCGATACCCAGGTCGCCGCGGGCAATCATGATACCATAGCTGGCATCGATGATCTCGTCAATATTGTCAACACCTTCCTGGTTCTCAATCTTAGAGATGATCTTGATGTCGGAGTTATGCTCGTCGAGAACATCCTGCACCGCCTTCACGTCGGCCGCCGAGCGCACGAAACTGTGCGCGATAAAATCGATGTCTTCTTCGATGGCCAAGAGAATGTTTGCCTTATCCTTCTCTGTGAGCGCAGGCAGCTCTATATGTTCTCCCGGCACATTGACGCTCTTGTGTGCGCCAAGGACGCCATCGTTGGTCACACGAGTATAAACCGTGGGGCCGACAATGTCGGTCACTTCCATGTTCAGAGTACCATCGTCGAAGAGAATATTGTCGCCAACTTTGACGTCATTGGCAATATCGGGATAAGAAAGATTGACAATATCGTGCGTAGTGTCCATATTCGGACGTCCGAAAATCTTCACTACATCACCAGTCTTATATTGAATAGGCTCCTCCACACCCGTAGTACGTACTTCAGGGCCTTTCGTATCAATAAGAATACCGATATGGGGCGATACCGTACGCACATTGGCAATGATGTTGTGGATGCCCTCTGGAGTAGCATGTGCGGTATTGATTCTGACCACATTCATGCCTGAGAAGAATAGTTTGCGGAGGAAGTCCACTTCGCAGCGTCGGTCGCTGATCGAGCATACAATTTTTGTTTGTTTCATAATATCGGGAATTTATTCGTCATATCAGAATGATTTCATTGTAATAACCATATTGCAAAGATACAAGATTTCTTTGAGAACAAGCAGGATGTAATCCAATAAAATTTGTTACGAAAAGGTTTACGTATTATTTACATCGAAAATACGTGCGGCCTACCGCGATATTTTGTATCTTTGCAAGCATAAAATACAATCTATTAAAGATTCAACAACTTCTCAAAACAAATCATGAAAGAACTTCAAGCACTTAACAAGCGTACCGCCCCCAAGAGCGTGATGCCTGAAAGAATCATTCAGTTTGGTGAGGGCAATTTCCTGCGTGCCTTTGTAGACTGGATTATCTACAACATGAATCAGCGCACAGACTTCAACTCCTCTGTAGTGGTGGTACAGCCCATCGAGCGTGGTATGGTCGACTGGCTCAACGGCCAGGACGGTCTCTATCATGTGAATCTTCAGGGCAAGGAAAACGGTCAGGCTGTAAATACCCTGACACGCATCGACGTGATCAGCCGTGCCCTGAACCCATACACGCAGAACCAAGCTTTCATGGCATTGGCCGAACAGCCTGAGATGCGCTTCATCATCTCCAACACCACAGAAGCCGGTATCACCTTCGACGACAGCTGCAAGTTTACCGACGCCCCTGCGTCAAGCTATCCGGGCAAGCTGGTGCAGCTGCTTTTCCATCGCTATCGTTTCTTCGACGGCGACCCCTCCAAAGGCATGATCATTATGCCTTGCGAGCTGATTTTTCTCAACGGGCATCACCTCAAGGAGTGCATCAACCAGTACATTGAACTGTGGAAAGAGGATATGGGCGCCGACTACGAGGGCTTCAAGGCATGGGTTACCAATTACTGCTACGTATGTGCCACCCTCGTAGACCGCATCGTACCGGGCTTCCCACGTGAAAACATCAAGGAAATACAGCAGAAGATCTGCTATAAAGACAACCTGGTGGTGAAGGCTGAGACCTTCCACCTCTGGGTAATCGAGAAGGCCGAGAACATGACCGTGGAGCAGATGAAGGCAGAGTTCCCTGCCGACAAGGCTGGACTGCATGTGTTGATTACCGACAACGAGAAACCCTACCACGAGCGCAAGGTAACGCTGCTCAACGGCCCCCACACCGTACTGTCACCCGTGACCTATCTGAGTGGCGTGGACATCGTGCGCGACGCTTGCGAACACCCCGTGCTGGGTAAGTACATCCACAAGGTACAGTTCGACGAACTCATGCAGACGCTCGACCTGCCAATGGACGAGCTGCAGCAGTTTGCCGGTGACGTCCTCGAGCGTTTTGAGAATCCCTTCGTCGACCATCAGGTGACGAGCATCATGCTCAACAGCTTCCCCAAGTATGAGACACGCGACCTCCCGGGCGTGAAGATTTACTTGCAGCGCAAGGGCGAACTTCCTCAGGGATTGGTATTTGGTCTGGCGGCCATCATCACTTACTACAAAGGCGGAAAGCGTGCTGACGGTGCCGAGATTGTGCCCAACGACGACCCGAAGATCATCGATAAGCTGACCGAGCTATGGGCCACGGGCGACACCCGCAAGGTGGCAGAGGGAGTGCTGGCTTTCGACTATGTATGGCACGAAGACCTCAACCAGACTGTACCCGGACTGACCGACCTCGTGACCAGCTACCTCAACCTCATTCAGGAGAAAGGAATGCTGGAGGCCGTAAAGACTATTCTATAATGATATAACCTCTTAAACCGATAAACGAAATGCAAACAGCGCCAAGGCTTAACGCCCTGACGCTGTTTTTGATTATGTATGACTGTGCCTCGCCCGTGCGAGCACCCTCTTTCCGCTATTTCCTGATATAGTCTTTCGACACCAAGTCGTAATAGAGCGCTTCGAGTTCGCCCAGCGTGAGTTGCTCTACACTATGTTCGATGGTTCTGATGAGCTCGTCTCTACGACTGTCGCCGTCAGGTTGGAAATGCGTGAATACTTTGGCCATGACTTAAAAATGTTGATACCGGGTACGATATAGGGGTTATTGGTAATTACGTATACGAACATCGATACCTGAGTCTTTCAGCAATTCAGATACCCGCTCTATCTTAGTTTCACCGTAGTGATATGGGAAGAGCACCTTGGGCTTAATCATACGGGCCGCACGTGCCGTTTGCTCAGGACTCATGGTATAGGGCTGGTTGGTGGGCAGAAACGCTACATCGATATCCTTCAGGTCACTCATTTCCGGAATATCCTCAGTGTCGCCAGCAATGTAAATGCGCAGGCCGTCGAGCGTCAGCACAAATCCGTTGTCGCGCCCCTTGGGATGAAACTGCAGGTGCCCGGGGGTGATGTTGTAAGCGGGCACAGCCTCCAATTTCACGTCAGTGGCCAAGACCAGCGTTTCGCCATTGCGCATCACCTTGCCCTTACCTATGATGGCCGCGCTGTTGGCATTGGTCACCAGCACCGTACCAGGCTTTTCCAAGTCGGCGATGGCTTCTTTGTCCAAATGGTCTTCGTGCTCGTGAGTCACTAAGATATAATCGGCCTTGGGCATTAGCTTATAGTCGGTCACAGGAGGGATATTGGTCGCAGGGTCTATCTCAAACTCCTTGCCATCAAAATTTATCCTGAGACTGCCATGCTTGATGGCAGTAATGGTGACATCTTTGCCGTGTACGGTCTTAAAAACGTCAGTCTGGGTAGCACTTTGTGCACATGCTGTCATCATAGCTGGTAATAATAATAAGGTCAAAAAAAAGTTCTTATACATCATATATTCTCCTATTTTTATGATTGATTAATCCGTTTCTTTACTTTTTCCCATGCCACCGAGTTGGTGAGGAAACACTCGTTGATGGTGCCGAGCATCACATCTAAGCGCGACTTGGGAACACCAAATCCTAAGCATCCCGCAGGGATGTGGGGCCGCACAGAGGGGTCGAACAAGCCCAGGAAGCACCGATGGCCTCCCCGGCGGTTCTCCGTAGTAACATTAGCAAACATCGTGCTACAACCAGAACCAAAGATGGTTGTCACGGCATCGTCATCCGTATTGTCATAGAACGCCCATCCACAAAGCCCAGAGAGCACGTCGGGGGTGGCGAGGAATATCATGCCTTCGATGTTCTCAAGGCTTTCTACCCTGTCAACCCGCTGTATATTGAGATAGGTGTACTTGGTGCGTTCGACCTGTATTTTCTCGACAAAAGCAGACACCTGCTCGGGCGTTTGCTTATAATGCTCTTTCATCGACACAAAACCAGGTATGCGTTCGGGCATCTCGGTAAAGCCCGTATAAAACTTGCCGCCACCGCAACCGATGGTCTTTACCGTAAGCGTCACGGGCTCGCCCGATATGGCACCTTCAAACGACTTGAAAAAACATCCTGGTATCGCCCGAGGCTCGGTCACGGCCTCGTCAGAATAACTGAACACCAACGGCAGGTTCACATTACCGCCAAACACTTCCTTATAAAGGTTTACAAATTCGTGTACTTCCATTGCGCACTCGTTAAAGTTCATACATGAGATAATGGCTGTCGCGCATACCCAACGACTCATAGACTTTCTGGGCCACCGTGTTGTGCTTGTCAACATACAGGCGCAACGCACCGGCATTGGCACTTTCCGCGATGACGCGCGCAAACTCAAAGAGTTCGGTAAACACACCCTGACGTCGGCATTCTGGCCGCACATACACCGACTGAATCCAATAGTAAGGCGCATTGTTCCAGTCACTCCACTCCTGCGTGAGCATCAGTGACCCCACAACCGTCTCCTGGTCATCGTGCGCCAGCAGGTAGATGGCCCGCTCGGGGTTCTCAATGGCATTTTTTACCCCCTCCCTCACGGTGGCATAGTCCAGCTGGGTGTCTTCGCTTTCTTTGGCCATGGCCAACTGAAACTGTACGATGGTCTCTGTGTCAGCGGCTGTCGCTGTGTCTATTCGGTATTTCATGATATGCAAAGATAAGATTTTTCGGTCATTTCAATGCTATTTGCCCATAATTTTATCTAACTTTGTATCATAACAACCACAAGCCAACATGAATATTGAAGAGCTACGCGATTATTGCCTTTCCCTCGACCCCACGGTGGAGGAGAAATTTCCATTCGCTAAATTCAAGCATGGCGAAAACGTACTGGTGTTTTACATTTGCGGGCACATGTTCTGTTTTCTCGATATTGAAAGCTTCGAGCGCGTGATGCTGAAATGCCAGCCTGAGCGTATCGAACAACTGAGGGCGGAACACGACTTTATAGGCGACCCCTTCAACGAGAGCGCCAAGCACTGGATAGGCGTAGACGCCCAGCAAGCGCCCACCGACCTGATGCAAGAACTCATCGCCAACTCCTTCGACCTCGTCAAGGCAAAATACACTCCCAAAAAGAAACGGCAATGAGCATGCCCCTTTGCAGGCAAACGAAGCGTCATTCTCAAGCCATTGCCTCATTTTTCTGCCATCTGCCGCATTTATCGGCTGAACATCAGCCCACATACAAGCTTTTTTCATTATCTTTGTTCCGAATTAAGCACCGACACTATGGATATACTTACATTGAGCCGTGAACGATTCTCGGCGAGAAAGTTTACCGACGAGCCAATAAGCCAAATTGATTTAGACTATATCCTCGAAACCGTAAGGATGGCACCCTCGGCCTGCAACCGCCAACCGTGGAAATTTGTCATCGTCAAGTCTGAAGAGGCACGCCAGCGCCTGCAGCAATGCTACAACCGCGACTGGTTTCGCACAGCCCCACTCTACATCATCGCCTTCAAAAACACCGAAGAGTGCTGGGTACGCCCCGACGACCACAGGCCCCACGGCGACATCGACATCGCCATTGCCACGGAGCATCTCTGTCTCGCCGCCGCCGAGCGCGCATTGGGCAGCTGCTGGGTGTGCAACTACAACCCTGAGAAACTGCGCCAGCTCTTTCCCTACGAGGGCTACGAGGCGGTAGTGATTGTTCCGCTCGGACACATTGCCCCCGACTGTCCACACCCCGAAAAGAAAAGAAAGGCGCTGGATGAAATCACCGAGGTGGTGTAAACGGCACCCAGTAGGCTCTATTGTTCACCAAATAAACGTTCACTCCTTTATGAATAAGATTACACTCATCTGCACAGCATTAATCATGGCAACCTCACAACTCGTTGCTTCAGAGAAAATAAACCTCACGCAAGTCACCACCGGAGAGTTTGCCGCACAACGTATCAGTGGCATCAACCCCGTGCCCGGCACTGACCAGTACGTGAGCATCTCTACCGATGGCAAGCAACTCGTGCAATATTCGTTCAAGACCGGCAAACAGACTGCCGTGCTCTTTGACGTCAACCAGACGCAAGGCGAAAAGATTGAGTCTTTCGACGGATACATCCTCTCGCCCGATGGCTCGAAGATGCTTATCCGCACCAACACCCAACCCGTATATCGCCGTTCCAACAAGGCCGTGTACTACATCTACACGCTCAAGACCCGCAAGCTGGAGCTGCTCTCGCAAGGCGGCCCCCAACAGGCGCCTGTATGGTCGCCCGACGGCAACCTCGTGGCCTTTGTACGCGACAACAATATCTTCCTCATCAAGTTGCTTTACGACAACAGTGAAAGTCAGGTCACCAAGGACGGAAAGTTTAATGAGGTCATCAACGGCATACCCGACTGGGTGAACGAGGAGGAGTTTTCCTTCAACCGCGCCCTTACGTTCAATGCCGATGGCACCATGCTCTGCTGGATACGCTTTGACGAGACTGCCGTGAAGCAGTATGCCCTGCAACTCTTCAAGGGCAGTGAGCCCCAGCGCGACGAGTTTGCCACCTACCCGGGAGCCTACACTTACAAGTATCCAAAAGCCGGCGAAGACAACTCAAAGGTGACGGCTTGGAGTTTTGACATCAAGAGCCGCCGCATTCAGCAGCTGCAGGTGCCACTCGACGCCGACGGCTATATGCCTCGCATACTGCCCACCGCCGACGCTAACCGCATCATGGTCTACACCATGAACCGCCATCAGGACGTGCTCAGTCTTTATACCGTCAACCCACGCAGCACCATAGCCCAACTGCTCATCAAGGAGAGCGTGCCCAAATACGTAAAGGAAGAATGTCTTGAGAATACGCTCATCGGCAAAGACTACATTCTGCTGCCTTCTGACCGTGATGGCTACATGCACCTTTACCTCTACGACCTCAACGGCAAACTCATCAGGAAGATTGGGGCCGGCAACTACGACATTACAAACGTTTATGGTTATGATGCCCTCACCGGCGACGCCTATTATCAGGCGGCGGCACTCAACGCCCACGACCGGCAGGTGATGGTGACCCGCAAAAACGGCACCACCGAGCGACTCACCGACCGCGAGGGATGGAACGATGCCGTATTCTCCGGCGACCTCAAATTCTTCATCAACACCTGGAGCGATTACAATACACCTTATATATATACGGCACGTGACAACCGGGGAAAGACCCTCGCCACGCTCTTAGACAATAAGGAACTGAAAGCCAAGACCCAGCAGTATGGCTGGACCATCAAGGAGCCGTTCTCCTTCACCACCTCCGAAGGCGTGAAGCTTGACGGTTGGATGGTTAAGCCCGAAAACTTTGATGCCTCACACAAATATCCCGTCATCATGTTCCAATATGGTGGCCCGGGCAGTCAGCAGGTGGTCAACTCGTGGAACGCGGGCTCAATGGGACAAGGTGGCGCATTCGACATGTATCTTGCCCAGCAGGGCTACATCGTGGTGTGCGTAGACGGCAGAGGCACCGGTGGCCGTGGAGCGGAGTTTGAAAAGGCAATCTACCTGCGGCTTGGCAACTTGGAGGCCAAAGACCAGGTGGAGACTGCCCAGTATCTCAGCACCCTGCCCTATGTCGACAGCCATCGCATTGGCCTCTGGGGCTGGTCGTTTGGCGGCTGGAATACGCTCATGAGCATGAGCGAGGGCCGACAGGTGTTCCGTGCCGGTGTGGCCGTGGCACCTCCCACCTCATTCCGCTATTACGACACGGTGTATACCGAGCGGTATATGCGCACACCGAAAGAAAATCCTGATGGGTACGACGACAACGCCATCACACGCGCCCCGAAGCTCAGCGGCAGCCTGCTCATTTGCCACGGAATGGCCGACGACAACGTACATCCGCAGAACACGTTTGAATATTCTGAGGCGTTGGTGCAGGCTGACAAAGACTTCAAGGAGAATATCTACACCAATCGCAATCACAGCATCTTCGGTGGCAACACACGCACTCACCTGCTCCGGCAGATTGCCAACTGGTTTGACGAGAAGATGAAGTAGAGGCTTAGCAGATATGATAAGGCGGGGAGAATGCTTTCTCCCATAGCGTGTTATACATTCGCATGATACGCTACTCCAATTTCTCTGCGGCTCTGCGTGCCCCAAAAAACCTTCATGCAATAACCACCACGCCACATGGATATATTAACAACGGACGACACGGATAACTCGGAATCGTCATCCGGCACACCTTGATAGAACGGAGCATCGCGTTGCGATGGGCGGATGCCACGAAACCCTGCCTCCCAGTTCTCCTCAGGCCGCTAAGCGGCCCTCTGATTCCATCCTCTACATCGAAGATGCACAACTCCAACTCTCTGCGGCTCTGCGTGCAAAAAACACCTTATACCCTTGCTCTCCATGCACCCGTCTCTGCAGTACACTCCTTCCCCGAAGTAAGGCAAAAAAAACATACGGGACACCTGCTAAGGCAGGTGTCCCGTATTGCTTTTCAAACCATTTCCTTGCTCCAAAGTCTGTCGGTGGTAACAAGGTCTCTACAAGATGACTTCATGATTCGGGTAAAATCATCTCATGATTCAATATAAAATTATCTTATAGTTCTATATTAAACCATATTGTGATTCTATATAGAATTATCGGATGGTTCTATATTAAACCATCAAGCCGTCACTACCCTCTCACGATGCCAGCTCATGCCGGAGCGTCGGTCTGCGCGTCGTTTTGATATTGCTTTTTCTTGGCCAACGTGGCACGACGCTCACCAAGAATCTTCTCTAAACGACTGTTAGTCTGGAGTTCGACTTGTTCGTTGATTGTCACTAATTTGTCCATTTTGTTACCCTTCTATTTTTAATTAACTTGGCAAAGTTAATTGCCGAGGGTACGTAAAACATGAAAAACCAACTAAAAAACGCTTTCACCCACCCATTCTTTGATGTAAATCAATTGCACAAACCACCATATTACCATACTGTTACAAAAGTGCGGCATCAGCGGCAGAAGTTACGTTACAACACCGTAAACCATCAAGAAAAAGCAAAAAGAGATGATAAATATAATGTAAACAACTGTGGTTTAGCATCTTATTCCTTGATTCCCAATTTCTTCCTCGGTCACGTAGAAGCATTTCGCAGTACCTTTTGCAGTCATATAGTCTGCATGAAAAGCCTGTACACCAAACCATAAGTGCCAAAAGCCTATGCGGTCATTATTTATTGAATAATGCTTATTTTCTATCTTACCGCTTACGCTTTTCATTGTTTTTTTGTACTTTTGCCTCAAATATAGGTAAATTTCAAATTAACAGCAATATGCTTACACTCAAACTCATCAGTGAGGAAACCGATCGTGTGATCAAAGGTCTCGAAAAGAAACACTTCAAAGGTGCCCGCGAGGCAGTAGAGAAAGTTCTGGAATACGACAGACTGCGCCGAGAATCCCAGCAGAAGCTCGACAACAATAAGATGCAACAAAACCAGCTGGCCAAGCAGATTGGTGGACTGATGAAGGAAGGCAAGAAAGACGAAGCCGAACAGGTGAAGGAGCAGGTGGCTGAACTCAAGGCTGCCGACAAAGCCTTGCAGGAAATCATGGACAAGGCCACCGAGGATATGACCGCCGAACTGCTGCAGATACCCAACCTGCCCTACAACGATGTACCCGAAGGCGCTGATGCCAACGAGAACGTGGTGGTGAAGGAAGGTGGCGTGATACCTGAGTTGGGGCCCGACGCATTATGCCACTGGGACTTGCTGAAGAAGTTTAACCTCGCCGACTTTGATATGGGCGTGAAGATTACGGGTGCCGGCTTCCCCATCTACATCGGCAAGATGGCACGGTTTCAGCGCGCCCTTGAGGCTTTCTTCCTCGACGAGGCCCGCAAGGCTGGCTATTTAGAGGTGCAGCCGCCATTGGTGATCAACGAGGCCAGCGGCTACGGCACCGGTCAGTTGCCCGACAAAGAAGGCCAAATGTACCATGCCAACCTCGACAACCTCTATCTCATCCCCACAGCCGAGGTGCCTGTTACCAATATATTCCGTGACGAGATTCTCGATGAGAAAGACCTGCCCATCAAGCGCTGCGCCTACTCGGCTTGTTTCCGCCGCGAGGCTGGCTCATACGGCAAGGACGTGCGCGGACTCAACCGCCTGCACCAGTTTGACAAGGTGGAGATAGTGCGTGTCGACACCCCCGAGCACTCGCAAGAGTCGCACAAGGAGATGCTCAACCATGTGGAGAACCTGCTCATCAAGCTCGAGCTGCCCTACCACATCCTGCTGCTCTGCGGCGGCGACATGAGCTTCACCTCTTCTATATGCTACGACTTCGAGACTTACAGCTCTGCCCAGAAGCGATGGTTGGAGGTTTCTTCGGTATCAAATTTCGACAGTTATCAGGCCAACCGCTTGCACTGCCGTTTCCGCCGTGCGGAGACCAAGAAGACCGAGCTTTGCCATACGCTCAACGGGTCGGCGCTGGCCTTGCCCCGCATCGTGGCAACCATCATCGAGAACAATCAGACCCCGGAGGGTATCCGTGTGCCGAAGGTGCTCGTACCCTACTGTGGCTTTGACATGCTCGACGACAAGATGTAACCCCAAGGAGCATGTGCCTCATCGCACAAATGCCATCCCACTCATCGGGATGGCATTTGCAATATCCTAATAACCTCACGAGACAATTACACTCACAAATAAACTATCAACATCTATCATTTATGAAAACAACCAACACCAATTTTACTGTTGCGCTGTCGTTTATTGGCATTTTCTTCTTTTCCATTGGCTTCGCATTAGGTATCAACGCCTTTCTGATGCCCGTCTTGAAGACTGCCATGCACATGTCGGGTGCTGCGTCGAGCTTGCTCTTAGGCGCCACCTTCGTGCCCTTCATACTCTTCGGCATTCCTGCCACGAAGTGTATCGAAGCCATTGGCTACAAGCGTACCATGGCCGTATCGTTTGGCATCTTTGCCGTGGCCTTCGGACTCTTTATCCTTGCCGCGCAGCAGCAGTCGCTCACATGGTTTCTCATTGCCAGCTTCGTGAGCGGTGCCGCCAATGCCGTGCTGCAGGCTTCGGTCAATCCCTATGTCACCATTCTCGGCCCATTGGAGTCGGCAGCCAGCCGCATCTCGATCATGGGTATCTGCAACAAACTGGCTTGGCCTGCCACCACCCTCTTCATCACTTACGTCATCGGAAAGTCATTGGCCGACATTCAACTGCCTGACCTCTACACTCCCTTTGCGCTCATCATCGGCATCTTCATACTGCTCGGCATTCTGGCACTGCTGGCTCCACTGCCCGAGGTGAAGGCAGCCGGCGAAGACGCGTCAGCCGACGAGGAGACGGTGGCCGCTCCCTATGCTGAGGGCAAGACTTCGGTGCTGCAGTTCCCCCACTTGCTGTTGGGATGTCTGGCACTCTTTCTCTATGTGGGCGTAGAGACCATCTCACTCGCCACGGCCGTAGACTATGCCCAGGCCCGTGGTCTGGTGGGCGACAGCTATGGCTTTATACCCTCTATCGGTATGGTGGTGGGCTATATCGTAGGTGCCACATGCATTCCCCGTTTCCTTTCGCAAGCACGCGCCATGCTCATCTGCTCTGTCATTGCCGTAATCGGGTCTGTGGCGGTGGCTGTTATTCCCGATGCCACCACCTCGGTTTACTGCATCTTCCTCATGGCTCTCGGCTGCTCGCTCATGTGGCCATCGCTCTGGCCGTTGGCCATGGCCGACCTCGGACGCTTTACCAAGGCAGGCTCTTCACTCCTCATCATGGCCATGGCCGGTGGCGCCGTGATGCCCTGGCTGCAGGGATTGGCCGTCGACCACTTCGGCTATCAGAACAGCTACTGGGTATGTGTGCCTTGCTTCCTGTTTATCCTCTATTATGCCGTGGCGGGATATAAGATCCGCACCAAGAGCTAAACTTCTTCCCTATCCAAACACAGGGAGGCTCAGCGTCACTGAGCCTCCCTGTCTACGGCTAAGGGCATAGCGCCCTTATGGCCATACCACCGAGAAACTTTAACTGTATCAACTTAATATTAGCCTGATGTATAAGATTGTAAAGAAAGAACAGTTTTCTGAAAAAGTGTTCTGCGTAGAGGTTGAGGCCCCACTGATTGCCCGTAGCTGCAAGGCTGGCAACTTTGTCATTGTGCGAACAGACAAGAATAGTGAGCGAGTGCCCTACACCATTGCCAAGGCTAACCCCGAACGAGGCACACTGACGATGGTGATACAAGAAGTAGGCCTGTCATCCACCAAGTTTTGTGCGCTCAATGTGGGCGACGAGGTGCTCGACATCGTTGGTCCGTTGGGCAATGCGTCGAACATCGAGAAGTATGGCACCGTTATCTGTGCTGGTGGCGGCATAGGCATTGCAGCCATCTTACCCATCCTCACGGCCCTCAAGCAAGCCGGCAACCGCGTTATTTCGGTTTTGGCCGGACGCACCAAGGAACTGGTCATCATGGTAGACGACGTGGCCAAATACTCGGATGAGGTCATCATCATGACCGATGATGGCTCGTATGGCAAAAAAGGCGTGATCACCGTGGGCGTAGAAGAGGTCATCAACCGTGAGCACGTAGACAAGGTGCTGGCCATAGGACCTCCCATGATGATGAAGTTTACTTCGCTCTTGGCTAAGAAATACGGCATTCCCAACGATGTGTCGCTCAACACCATCATGGTGGACGGCACAGGTATGTGTGGCGCTTGCCGACTGACCATCGGCGGAAAGACGAAGTTTGTGTGCATCGACGGTCCGGAGTTTGACGGCGACCAGGTGAA
The DNA here is from genome assembly GCA_023425865.1 of Bacteroidota bacterium. GTDB lineage: Bacteria > Bacteroidota > Bacteroidia > Bacteroidales > Bacteroidaceae > Prevotella. Next base: position 22,828 of record JAFABV010000101.1, read on the forward strand.
CTGGGACGAAATGATGAAACGCATGGGCACCTTCAAAGATGTGGAGCGCGAGGAGATGGAATCTTATACCCGGCAACCCCATACCCATGAACCAGTAGAAGGGCCTGCGGCTGAAACACATCAAGACACTGACCACCAAGAGGAGGCCACGGCAACCATTGAGGTGCTCACCGACCGCGACGCGCCATGGCGCAAGAAACTGCGTGCCACCATGAAGGCCAAGGAGCGCACGGCCATACCCCGGGTGCAGATGCCCGAACTCGACCCCGTATATCGCGCCACCACGCGATTAGAGGAAGTGAACCGCGGCCTGACACCCGAGTTGGCCATCCAGGAGTCGCATCGGTGTCTCGACTGTGCCAAGCCTACCTGCGTGGATGGCTGTCCTGTGAATGTCAACATACCATCATTTATCAAGAACATTGAGCGTGGTGAGTTTCTGGCTGCCGCCAAGGTACTCAAAGACACCTCTGCCCTTCCTGCCGTCTGCGGACGTGTGTGCCCGCAGGAGAAGCAGTGCGAGAGCCGATGCATACACCTGAAAATGAACGAGCCGGCGGTGGCCATCGGTCACCTGGAGCGCTTTGCGGCTGACTACGAGCGCGAGAGTGGCGTGGTGTCGATACCCGAGCTGGCGCCTGCCAATAATATCAAGGTGGCCGTCATCGGTTCTGGGCCTGCCGGCCTGAGCTTTGCTGGCGATATGGCCAAGAACGGTTTCGATGTCTATGTGTTTGAGGCGCTGCACGAAGTGGGCGGCGTACTGAAATATGGCATTCCTGAGTTTCGCTTGCCCAATAAGATTGTAGACGTGGAAATAGAGAACCTGCGTAAGATGGGTGTGCATTTCCAGACCGACTGCATCGTGGGCAAGACCATCAGCGTGGAGGAACTGGAGGAGAAAGGCTTCAAGGGCGTCTTCGTGGGATCGGGTGCCGGACTGCCTAATTTCATGGGTATACCCGGCGAGAACCTCATCAACGTCATGTCGTCTAACGAATATCTTACCCGCGTGAACCTCATGGACGCGGCCAACCCTGAGACCGACACTCCTATCATCCTCGGCCAGAAGGTGATGGTCATCGGTGGCGGTAACACGGCCATGGACTCGTGTCGCACGGCCAAGCGTCTGGGCGCCGACGTGACACTGGTATATCGCAGGTCGGAGGCTGAAATGCCGGCACGACTCGAAGAGGTGAAGCACGCCAAGGAAGAGGGCATACACTTCCTCACCCTGCACAACCCTCAGGAGTATCTCTCTGACGACAACGGACGGGTGCGCGCGGCAGTGCTGGATGTGATGCAGCTCGGTGAGCCCGATGCCAGTGGGCGACGCAGTCCGGAGACCACAGGGCAGACCGTAACGGTAGACTGCGACCAAGTGATTGTGGCCGTAGGCGTATCGCCCAATCCACTGGTGCCCAAGTCGATCTCAGGACTCCAACTGGGCCGCAAGAACACCATCGTGGTCGATGAGCGTATGCGCTCGTCACATCCTACCATCTATGCCGGTGGCGACATCGTGCGTGGTGGTGCCACGGTCATCCTCGCCATGGGCGATGGCCGTAGGGCTGCTGCCAACATGACGGCTCAGCTGTTGGGCAACTAAACCAACTACAAAGGGTTCGCGGGTCAACTGTGGACTACTGTTCTGCAGTTGGCCCGCGACATTATATTTTCAACGATGAACGTTATCTATACTCTCTTACTGCTCGTGCTGAGCAACATCTTCATGACCTTGGCCTGGTACGGGCACTTAAAACTCCAGCAGACAGGCGTCAGCAACCATTGGCCGCTGTTGGGGGTGATTGTTTTCAGTTGGCTCATTGCTTTTGTGGAATATTGCTGTCAGGTTCCCGCCAATAGAATTGGATTCCAAGAAAATGGGGGACCTTTCTCTCTCATGCAACTCAAGGTGATACAAGAATGTGTTAGTCTGGTGGTCTTCACCATCATAGCCGGAATGATGTTCCAAGGCGAGTCTTTACATTGGAATCACTTCGCGGCTTTCTTATGCATCATTGCAGCCGTATATTTCGTCTTCATGGACTGAAACGCAGCCTTTCATCCTACGTTTGTGCGCTAATATTTTCTAAATAATCCGCTGATTATTTCCCTCCTTGCCCGAAATTAACTATCTTTGTTATTTCAAGCACACGAACATGAAATATCTAAGATACATGCTCATGGCCTTGATAGCCATGGTTACAATCTGTACAGGCGCACAAACCAGAAAGGTGAAGCCAAAGCCTGTGGCCAAAGCAGCCTCTGAGAATCCTGCCCATAAGCTGTTTCAGACCATGTTGCCCGCTACGGCAAAAGTCATGTTTATTGACAGCGTGGTTGTGGGCAAGAACGATTTCCTCGGCCAACTACCGCTCCCTGACGAGACGGGCAGACTATCTGTGAGAGGCAGAGCGGACAATGGCACCACGCCGCTCACCCAGTATGAGAATGAATTTGGCGACCGTCGCTTCTTCGCCAGTGGAGACTCGACAGCCACGGTGCTTAACACTCAGTCGCTGTTGGGCAATGAATGGGGCAAACCAACCGCTTTGTCAGACATCAGCAACAAGGACTATCCTTCGCAGAATTTTCCTTTCCTGACGTCCGACGGTTTCACGCTATACTTTTCTGCCACCGGTCCCAACAGCTTGGGGGGGCGCGATATCTTCATGACAACATTTGACTCTGACAAAGGCGAATGGTATACGCCCCAAAACTACGGACTGCCCTTCAACTCTACGGCCAATGACTATCTGCTGGCCATCGACGACATCGACACATTGGGGTGGCTGGTGACAGACCGCCATCAACATGCTGACAGTGTGTGCATTTATACCTTTGTGCCGACCAAGCCGAGACTCGACTTCTCTGGCGATGACCTCACAAACGCACAAATAGAACGACTGGCCAAGTTGGCGAGCATCAAAGATACCTGGGGGTTTGGCAACCGTAAGGAGGCTCTTGCCCGACTTAACGCCATGATTACCCAAAAGCATGCCGCCGCTCCCAAAGGCGTTGGCATGTACTTCGTGGTCAATGACCAGACCGTGGTAACCTCACCTTCTCAGTTCAAGACCAAGGAGGCCAAGCAACTGTATGCCCAACTGCAGGAACTGAAGAGTCTACTGCAACAAACTGAAAGCAGCATTGACAACGACCGTCTGTTGTACCATCAACGCAAAGACAAAAACCTCGCCGCAAAAATACTACAGCAAGAAAAAGCCCTGCTGAAACAACAGGAGGATTATAAAACAATAGAAAAAAGAATTAGACTTGTCGAACAACGATAAGCTATAACAGATAACATATCGTAAGTCGTTGTGACATATGATATTTCTAACAACCATTAAATCAATAGACGATGAATACCTATTTTGCGCCATCAGAACTCATCATCAATGATGACGGCTCTATTTTCCACCTTCATGTAAAACCCGAACAGTTGGCCGACAAGGTCATTCTCGTGGGCGACCCGGGGAGGGTGAGTGTGGTAGCCTCTCATTTTGACAGTCAGGAATGTGATATTGAAAGCCGTGAGTTCCATACCATCACCGGCACCTACAAAGGCAAGCGTATTACGGTTCTGAGTACAGGCATCGGATGTGACAACATCGACATCGTGGTCAATGAACTTGACGCTTTGGCCAACATCGACTTCAAGACACGCGAGGTCAAGCCCACGCTCCGCTCCTTAACCCTCGTGCGCATAGGCACTTGTGGCGGTCTGCAAGAATATACGCCCACGGGCACTTACATCGCCAGCGAGAAGAGCATCGGCTTCGATGGATTGCTCAACTACTATGCCGGACGCAATGAAGTGTGCGATCTTGACTTTGAGGAGGCATTCAAAAAACACATGGACTGGAATCCGCAGAAAGGCGCCCCGTATGTCATTGATGCCGACAAAGAGACATTGGAACGGGTCGCAGCCAGCGATATGGTACGCGGCGTGACCATCGCCTGCGGTGGATTCTTCGGTCCGCAGGGACGTGAGTTACGCATTCCACTGGCCGACCCCAACCAGAACGCAAAGGTGGAGGCCTTCGAATACAACGGATATCGCATCACGAACTTTGAGATGGAGTCATCGGCCTTGGCAGGATTGGCGAAACTTATGGGACACAAGGCGCTGACTTGCTGCATGGTTATTGCAAACCGCAGGGCTAAAGAGGCCAACACTGGTTACAAGAACTCAATAGATGGATTGATTAAGCTTGTTCTCGAACGCATCTAAATGGATCATAACACATTTCTTCAAGACTACAATACCATTTGCGCATTAGCCACTCCCGCGGGAGGGGCTATTTGCGTTATCCGTCTTTCTGGCCAGCAAGCCATCGAAATCACCGACCGGGTGTTTACTCCCAAGAATGGGAAACCCTTGGCCAATGCCTCCGGATACACGCTGCACTTTGGAGAAATACATCGCAAAGAGGGGCAGGTCATCGATGAGGTCATGGTGAGTCTATACCGTGCCCCACATAGTTATACCGGCGAAGATTCGGTAGAGATATCTTGTCATGGCTCGCATTTTATCGTTAAAGAAATCATGCAGGTCCTCATTGCGGCCGGATGCCGCCAAGCCAACCCCGGCGAGTATACACAGCGCGCGTATCTCAATGGCAAGATGGACCTCAGTCAGGCGGAAGCGGTGGCCGACCTCGTGGCGGCCACCAACCAGGCCACACACCGCATGGCATTGAGTCAACTCAAGGGGCATTTCTCTTCGGAACTATCCGCTCTCCGCGACCAATTGCTCAAGATGACCTCGCTCCTCGAACTTGAGCTCGACTTCTCTGACCACGAAGATCTGGAGTTTGCCGACCGCACAGAACTATTGGAACTCGCCCAGACCATCGACCGGAAGACGACGGCCCTTGCCCGCTCGTTTGAGACCGGAAACGCCATCAAGCAAGGCATCCCTGTGGCCATCGTGGGTAAAACCAACGTAGGCAAGAGCACATTGCTCAACCAGCTCCTTCACGAAGAAAAGGCCATTGTCTCTGACATCCATGGCACCACCCGTGATGTCATCGAAGACACCACGCAGATTCATGGCATCACTTTCAGGTTTATCGATACGGCCGGCATCAGACAAACACTGGATACCGTGGAACGCATTGGCATAGACAGAGCCTACAAAAAGATGGACGAGGCTGCCATCGTGTTGTGGATGACCGATGAGACTCCCACCCACCAAGAGATAGAAGAAATCCGTCAGCACACGAATGGCAAGAAGGTTATCCTGCTGCAAAACAAGATAGACCTTCACCCTGCAGCCTCTCCTGCCCCACTCCATCTCGAAGACTTCCAACCCTTCGCCCAGATTGCTATCAGCGCGAAGCAGCAAGTGGGCATCGACAAACTGGAGGAATGTATCTATTCTGCCGCCAACATCCCCGAGATTACTGAGAATGACGTCATCGTGACCTCAGCCCGCCATTATGAGGCTCTCACCAACGCCCATGCCACCTTGCTCCGTGTCATTGACGCCCTTCATGCCAATTTCTCAGGCGACCTCATCGCCGAAGACCTCCGCATCTGTCTCGAACAACTGGCCGACATCACCGGTGGTCAAATCACTCCCCAGGAAACCCTCAACAACATCTTCGCCCACTTTTGCATAGGTAAATGACAACTTATTAGCAGCTACGTATATCGGATAGCTCCCATGCTTATACGCATGGGAGCACTGTTAACCAAGTCCAATATAGTACAGCCGTGCCATAATAACGTCGTTCCTGTCCGATACTTCAATATAAAACCATTTTATAATTCAATATAAAACCATTTTATAGTTCAATATAAAACCATTTTATAATTCAATATAGAACCATTCCGTGATTCTACCCGAAGCATATCACCAGAATATAGCTTTAGCAAGACTTTTTGCATTATTAAACCAATGGTTTACACCTGATAAACGGGTGGTTTACGATAATGGGCTCGCTTACTGTACGGCTCAACAATTAGCGATTAAAGCTTGGGGATAGCTTAATGATGATGTAGCTTTACGCTTTCGCGGTCTCATCGTCCGCGACACGCAATAAAAAAATGCATCCCGCCGACCGAGGTTAAAGCCTAATGGAGAAGGCGCACTGACACTGTTGAGTTGACTAACCCATATATTCAGAACTCCATGATTTCCCTCATCATCGATGATCGTCTGCGATATTGTACTCTGAATTCCTCGGCAAGTTTGTGAACTGCAGCTGTCCCTCCCTTTAGTTCTTTCATTGCCCTCATTGACTTGGCAATATGCTCATATCCACTGGTCGTAGCATGGTATTTTGCCTCTTCCCTCAACAACTCGATGTACTTGCCAAGCAACTCGGGCGCATGCTCCTCCCCTGCATGCTTGGAATAGTTGTTCATTTGGCTGAGGGTTATCCTTCTTGAAGAATTGAGGAAATCGAACAAAGGCTCTGTCTCACCCTCTTCAACATACAAGTCGGCAAGTAGGTTGGATGCGAACGTCAGACTAAAGGTCAGCTGCGCGTCGGCAACCAGTTGTTTGAAGTAAGCCTTCCATTGAGTGGGTGCAATCAGTTTCTTTAACTCATGGTAATGCTCCTTGCGCACCCCATAGCCCTGTATAAAGAGATGTCGTAGCTGACCGATGATCTTATCTTTGTCGTCCATGGTCTGATAGATGTAGAGAAGATATTTCTCCCATTCGCCCCTGATACGGGGTGACTTTGTCACGTCAGCGTCAAGCATGCCTTGATGAGCTTGGTTGATAGCTCCTTCAAAATTCTTTGCTTGGAGCATTCTCTCGGCAACAACCATTCTGATCTCTTTCAGGTGTATGTATTTCTGTTCTGTGTCGTCAGCCTCTTTGTCCCGGCCTTTTTGGCGGAGCAGTTCAAGTTTTCGCTCTATATAAGTGTGCTGGTCGTCTTGTCCGTCATGCTGGGCAATCTGCCTGTCAAGCATGGCAAGCGTGTCCTCGTCGTTCTCTACGCTGAGGCTTATGTTTGTGATCAGTTTGTCGAAGTCGTAGAATCCATAATTCTCAAGGCTGTATGGCACGTCAGTAGTCGAAAAATGATGAAGGGCATCCATTACCCTCTCCTTCGTGCCCTGGCTGACAGACGGATGGGTGAGGGCTTCGAGCAGCAGGTGCCCTAACTCGTCGGCGGTCGTTGCTATGTCTAAATACTCGTCTTCTGTTTCGTTGAGAAATTCCTGCTCATCGAAATTGTGAGCAAAAGAGGTAAAGAATTCTGCCGCCATCAAGGCAACGGTATCGGCATTGCCTACTTCCAGAAGTGTCCAACCTTTCTTGATGAGTCGGTCTACGTTGCATATGATTTCCGACCAGTCGGTAACCTCATACCTGTGCCACATGTCGCCGATATTTATCCGTTCTACAAAAGCCAAACGCATCTGGTCAATATATGTATCGGTAGTATTGGAATTGTTGTTGTATTTCTTGTTAAGGAAATCTGCCAATGACGTTCTGAGGTTGTCATTGTGGGCAGCATATTCAGCAACAAACGACTTCAAGTCATCAAGTGTCGCCAGTTTTAGCAGATTCAGAAAATTGTCACACTTCTCCATAGCCGTGTCAGTCTTTGTAAAATCCAGCCAACAGTATCACTGCATTTCTGATTTCGGGGCCCAGCGGCTCGAGGTCAGCCTCGTCGATATACCCTTCGCTTAGCAGTATGGCGGTGCCGCTCAACAGTTGCGTGTTCCTGTAGAAGTCCTCACGGTTCATAGCCTCCTTGAAGAAATTATGGCTCTTCTTCGTGAGTTCCATGCATCTTGTAAATTCGTTTTCATCCTCCCCGTAGGGTTTGTGAAGCAAGGTGTCTACCTCTTTCAGCCATTCCGCATAGCGAACCAGGTTTCCTTTCTTGATGATTTCTTTGAGCTTATGTTTCTCTTGCTTTGTCGGCTCTAATGTATTAGCCATAGTTGTTTGCAATTTGAGTGTTGCCCACAAAGTTAGGACTTGTTTTTGAGAGTACCAAACAAAACCATGGCAAGGTATCGTGGAAATTCCTCAATGAGCATCTAACATCATCATAACATCTTTCTTCTTTTAAAGACATAGTAACATACTAACATTGTTATCTTTTCTTCTTTTAAAGACATAGTAACATACTATCATTGTTTTTTTTAAACAACAGAGAGACTGGAAACCACAGCACGACGTTATGATTATTAACTTGTGATACTGCCGTATGCCATTTCACAGTCTGGCTGCACATGCCCCTCGTGTTCCATTCCCATCCTTATCGTGCCCTCGGCAGTAAGTTAAGATGGTATGGTAAAGATCGAATCGTGTCGCGGTTCGTGTCTTGACGTGTCTTCTGTCAAGTGGAAGTAAATGCTGTTTCGAGTAGAATCAAATTCTGTTTCGACTCGAAGCACATGCTGATTCGACTCGAAGTAGCGCGTATTTCTACCCTAAGCAGGGTCTGTTATCGGGTGTGCCGTCCTGTCTAAGCAGCTTGGTGTAAGGACAAAAGCATTGTGTACGGCAGGGACGAAAGCATTGTGTATGGTGGATGAGAAATGCCCAAGCCGACAATGACAGGGTGGTAGCAGACAACATCAACAACCCATGACAACCCAACGTGGCTCGTTTTTCCTGGGCCGGAGTGGGGGCAGAGCATTCAGTGGGGCCAATCTGTTGTTTCGAGCAACGGCAATGCAGGTGAGAGGGAGGAGCTTTTTATACTGCTTATGGGACGGCTGGCAGCATTGTTGATAGATGAGTTGCAAATTATATTGTCGAGAAAGAAAATGCTGATTAATTTTCGTAACTTTACGCCTATAGTACAAGTTTGCCACAAGGCATATGAGTGGCGTATTTCACAAAAGAACACTTAAGGTGGGTTCTATTAATTACCACCGAAACAAAAATATTAAATCATGGGTTACGTTTTGCCATCTTTCGGACTCTCTTCGGCTCAAATTGCCAGTTATCCTGCGGCTGAAGTTCGGCTGCGCTCGGTCAAACGAGCAAGCTCGATGACACTCGCTGGCACGAACATTCACTCAGTCGTTATGCCCGCATAACTTCTTCGTTCACTTGCAATTTGACATCAAAGATAGTCTCGAAATCTGACAAAGCTAATTAATAGAACCCGCCTTAATAGAAATAATAGGTTTTATGAGGAAAATACTATCTTTAGCGGTGATGCTCATGGCTGCCATTTCTGTGATGGCCGCTACGAGCCATGTGAAAAACGTAACGGCCATCGGCGAGGTGCTTGGTGACGGCGCGAAAACCACGGCGGTTGCCATCGAGTATGATGCGCCTATCAATGGCAGCAGCCTCTCTACGGCAACCTACTCTGTCGATGGCCGCACGGTAAAACGCGTCTATACCAACGCTGAGGCAATGAAAAGTCGCATGCCACGCAGTGGGCGCTTTGTCATCGTGGAGCTCAACACAACCGTGTCGCTCACTCCTGACTTCGGTAATAAGAACAACGACGACAATATGAAAAAAGCCTTGAAGCATGACGCACGGGACGGAGGCCCCGTTGGCGGCATTACCGCCGGCAACCGCCCCACACGCAAGTCTGATCCTTTCCCTATCACGGCAACGCTGACACAGGCCAAGGACATCAAGACCGTGGCGGGAAAGACCTACAAGGCCAAAGCTACCCTGACGAGCAATCGCAGCCGCACACTCATCGTTGAGGACTTCCAGCAGTTGACATTCAAAGATGAAAAGACGGGCGTGACGCTACGCTACAACCTCTTTGTCCCCAAGGATTATGACGCATCAAAGAAATATCCGCTCGTGCTCTTCATGCACGATGCCAGTGGTGCCAATCAAATCGACACCTATACACTCCTACAGGGCAATGGTGCCACTGTATGGGCCTCGCCGCGCGATCAGGCCAAGCATCCATGCTTTGTCCTTGCGCCGCAGTATGACGAGATTGTTGTCGATGACAGTTTCCGTGTGACCGCCAGCGCTGAGACCACCATCAACCTGCTTGAGGCACTGAAGAGCCAGTACAGCATCGATGCCGACCGTGTCTATACCACTGGCCAGTCCATGGGCTGCATGTTGAGCTATCTGCTTCTCTCTACCCATCCCGACAAGTTTGCCGCCGGTATGCTTGTGGCCGGCCAGTGGAATCCGGAAGTAATCTCTCCTATGGCCAACAAGCCGTTGTGGCTCGTCTCCTGCACAGGCGATGAGAAGAGTTCGGCTGGCGCCGCCAAGGCATTGGAACTGTGGAGCACGCTCGGTGCCAAGACTGACTCCGCCTCGTGGGCCTTCGATACGACGAAGAACATGCGCGTTAAGGAGATAGAGGAGCTGCGCCATCAGCCCATCACCATCCGATACAGTCATCTGCGTGGCGGATGGCACAACGGCACGTGGCGCGTAGCCTACACCTTCGCGGGAATTCGCGACTGGCTGTTTGAACAACGCAAACAAGAAAGTGAAGAACTGTAAGACGCCCGTTGGTGATGGGCACCCGCGAAGATGTTTGCCGCAACCCGAAGACTCACTCATGTAGACCAAAATGGTGTTTGATAAAGACAGGGATTCTCATCAGAATCGGTACTATACAGTACACAAGCGCTACTTGTTGGCTACGCCTCTACTACGATTCCGTGTCATGTTATGGGCAGAAGGAAAGAATGGTTCTATATAGAATTATACGATGGTTCTATATAGAATTGAATGATGGTTCCATATAGAATTATACGATGGTTCTATATAGAAGTATGCGATGGTTTTACCCAAACCATTGTGCCCTTACCGTCAAGCGCGCGGGAGACAAGGGCTACAAGGAACTGAAAATCAGTACTCTAATAGCCATGTACACCATACTCATGAGGATGGAACAGACTGCGAAGGCGCACATCGCGGCACCGTATCGCGTCGCCCGGCTCTCACTGTGTTTTCGCGCGCACGGCAGGCTTTCAATTGCATGGCAGGAAGTATGCTTGCACGAAAAGCGGTGGTGACGCCTGAATGTTCTACCACAGCCATCAGCATCTTTCTGTCTGCCAAATCGTTATTCTTCTTTTTTTTATGTAAATTTGCAATGTTATAGAATGAACACCGGCATGAGACGGACCGCAAGTCTGATGCCACACCAACACACCAACCCACCAACAAACCCACCCACTATGAGTATTCTGACAGATGAGATGCTGCAGGCAGCCTTTGATTTCCGCGCAGCAGAACCTTGGAAAGCGCTGACCGACTCTGACGTTTTCGCCTTACAACTGACCTCTGGCGACATCGCGTACATCGTTGTCATGGGAAATGCCAGCGAGCATTACGCCCTGGGACTCTATGTAGGAGCCCTGGAGTTCAGGAGCTATCTCCTCTCACTTGTCATGAACGACATGAAGCCAGACGACATACAAGAGGCTGCCATGACGTTCAACTGTGTGAACTGCGACTTCATGGCCGCCGCCGACATGAAGAAGGCCGACAAGGAGCGCATCAGGGCCTTTGCCACCGCGCACAGCCTGAAGATACCCCGGCAGCACGGATGGCCCGACTTTACCCGGCATACCCCCTATCATATGCAATGGGGCATCACCGACGAGCGCGACGCGCGAAACATCACCGAGGCCTTGCGGGCCGCCATATATATGGGTAGGCTGGTGGCCGGAAAGACACCCGAAAGCATAGGCTTCGACCCCACGGGCTCATACCCCGACCTCGCAGGTGGCAAGCAGGTGCCCCTGCTCGTGCCCCAGGCCGACGGCAGCTACACCGTGGATACCACGCCGCTGCCCCCCTTTACCGAACCGGAGTACCCTCACGTGGCTTTCGACAACGACATTCTGTCGTCTCGCGTGGCAGGTCTGCCGTCTGAGGGCGGGCTGGCTTGCCAGCTCACCAACGTGCCCGCCCCCTTTCCTGACGAGGACGAGGTGCCCTCTTTCCCCGCGATGTTGTTTTGCGTGACCGAGCGCAGCGGCATAGTCATGCCATTCTTCGTCGACGACGAAGAGCCCGAGAGCTCAATATTGACGCAGCTGGCCAACCAGTTCATCAGCATCGGACTCCGCCCCAGACACATCACCATCTCCACGCCAAGGACCGAGGCCTTGCTGCGCGATTTCTGCAAACGCTGTGGCATCAAGCTCGTCGTCAAGAAGGAGATGCCCAAAAAATGGAAAGAGGCACACATGCTCCTCATGATGCAGATGGGCGGATTGTGAGCGGCAAACAACGACCGGCAGAGTCCGATACCCGCTCTCTGGCATATCAATCAAAACATGTCATTTGCAAATAATACGTCATTTGGCTTGTACTGCCTGCCGCCGCCGTAACATAAAAAACGGCGGCGGCGCAAATGTGCCTGTTTGCCCGAAAAAGCAGTTGCATTGTCTTTGCCAATTGAGGATTTGTGCTTAACTTTGCAGCCTCAATAGGTTCCTATATATGTTAAACGGTAAGAAAAGTGAAGCCCTACTGGCGAAGATTCGCGAAAACCAGCCCTTAAGCGGTCGTGAGAAGTTGAATCTCATCGTAGAGCTGAGTATCCCCTCTATGCTCGCGCAAATCACCATGGTGATGATGTTCTTTATCGACGCATCAATGGTGGGTAATCTCGGCGCAGCGGCTTCCGCCAGCATTGGCCTCATAGAGACTACCACCTGGCTCATGGGCTCGTTCATGGGCGCTTCTTCCATAGGCTTCTCGGTGCAGGTGGCCCACTTCATTGGTGCCAACGACTTCTTCAAGGCACGCCAAGTGTTCAGGCATGCCATTGTTTGCGGCCTCATCTTCTCCATCTTCATTGGCTCAGTAGGTGTAGCCATTCACAACCCCTTGCCACTATGGTTGGGTGGCGGCATCGATATCGCGCCCGACAGCTCGGTCTATTTCCTCATCTTTTCACTCACCCTTCCCGTCGTTTTTCTGTATCATCTCATGAGTGCCATGCTCAAGAGTTCGGGCGACATGCGCGTACCGAGTGTGCTGAGTATCATGATGTGCTTGTTGGACGTAGCTTTCAACTACTTCTTCATTTATATGCTCGACTTAGGTGTCATGGGAGCGGCCTTAGGCACGATGTGTGCCTATATCGTCACCGTGATTCCCATGAGCTACGTAGCGCTGTGCAAGAATAAGATATTGGCGCTGAAGCACGACCATGTGCCTTTTCAATGGGTATGGAACTATGTGCGCAACGCCCTGAAGATCAGTCTGCCGATAGCCATGCAGACCCTGCTCATGAGTGGGGCGCAGGTAGTGAGCACGCTCATCGTGGCCCCATTGGGAAACATTGCCATAGCGGCCAACTCGTTCGCCATCACGGCCGAAAGCCTGTGCTACATGCCGGGCTACGGCATAGGCGATGCCGCCACCACGCTCATCGGACAGACACATGGCGCCCGGCGTATGGACCTCTGCAAGAATTTTGCCCACCTCACCATAGGGCTGGGTATGCTTGTCATGGCTTTCATGGGGGTGGTGATGTATATCTTCGCTCCTGAGATGATAGGCTTTCTCTCGCCCGTAGAAGAAATACGCCAGCTGGGCACGCAAGTGCTGCGCATAGAGGCCTTTGCCGAACCCTTCTTCGCGGCGTCTATCGTTGGCTACAGCATCTGTGTGGGTGCTGGCGACACACTCCGCCCAGCCTTCATGAATCTGCTCTCCATGTGGTGCGTAAGGCTTACACTCGCTTATTTTCTGGCACAGGATTATGGGCTCAAGGGCGTATGGATTGCCATGGCCATTGAGCTCACGTTCCGCGGCCTCATCTTCCTCTGGCGTATATGGAGGGGCAACTGGATGAAAGCCATGAAGCCGGCTGCTTAATTCACGATTTGACTTCAAGGGAGGGAAGGCTATGCCCTCCTCACAATTCTCTGCTTAGACCTGGTGTTGACGATCAGCGGCACCTTCTCCACCGTCACGGAAGAAGTGTCGAGCCCCAACACCTGCTCGTCTCCCACGCCAATATGCTTGATAATGGCAAAGAGGTTGAGCAGCAGGTTATCGATGCCGCTCACTACCGTCGACGGGTAGTAAATGCGATGGATGACGATAAACCTGAAGTCGCCGGCAATGTTGCGCTGGCGCAGTGACGGGTATCCGCTACGAATATCAAACTGCCCTTCGGCAATAAGGTCCTCGACTATCTGGCGGAGATAGAGATTCATCAGCGGACTCACCCGGAAGCCCACCCGAATGTTGACCGCGAACAAGGTGTCGGGTATCAGCGCATGGCAAGTGTAGTCAAGCGTATCGGGAGCGTCGACATACTGGAAATGCACTAACCAATAGTGGTCGGCCCGTTTGGGCTGTTTGTTGATGATTGAGTAAATGAGCTTATCCTCTACCCTGTCTTCCCTGTTTGATTGGCGCACATACACCAGATTGGTGGCATACTTGGGTATCGTCACGTCTTTCTTGATGGCACTGATAACATCAAAATAGGGTTCCAGTTCCACAAAACGCAAGTAACTGCGCCGAATGGCGCGGGCCCGGTACCAAATGCACATCACCAAGCCAAAGACCGTAGCCAGCAACAGCGTGTACCATCCTCCATGAATGATCTTTGTCAAATTGGCCGCCAGAAACAATCCCTCTAACGTAAGATACACCAACAGGAAGAAAGTCACCACCCCGCGGGGCACGCGGCGTTGAGACAGGTAGCTTGCAAGCATCAGCGTGGTGATGATCATCGTCATGGTGATAGCCAGCCCGTAGGCCGCCTCCATGTGGGCAGAGGTCTGAAACAACAGCACCGTGAACACACACAGCACGTAGAGTGCACCGTTGACCACGGGTATGTAAATCTGCCCTTTGTCTATGGAAGGATACTTGAAACGGAGCATCGGCCAGAAGTCAAGATGCACTGCCTCGCTGAAGATGGTGAAGCAACCGCTGATAAGCGCCTGACTGGCGATGATGGCCGCGCCCGTTGCCATGATGATGCCAGGGATAAGAAGCCATGAAGGCATCACGGCATAGAATGGATTGACGGGTGCCGTGAATAGCGCGCTGTGGCTGATAATATATGAGCCCTGTCCCATGTAGTTGAGTATCAGCATGAGCTTCACGAAGATCCAGCTGACGGTAATGTTCTGCCGACCACAATGCCCCAGGTCAGAATACAGTGCCTCGGCACCGGTGGTACACAGAAACACTGCCCCCAGCACCAAGAACCATTCGGGATTGTGGCTGAGCAACAGCACTGCATAATAGGGATTGAAGGCCTTCAGTATCACCGGGGCATTTACCACGTGCGCTATGCCGAGCGCCCCTAACAAGAGAAACCACAACAGCATGAATGGCCCGAAATAACGGCCTATGGACCCCGTACCAAAGCGCTGGATGAAAAATACCACGGTGATGATGCCCAGTACAATAGGAACGATAGGTATATGTGGCGAGAAGTGGTGGAGCCCTTCCACGGCCGAGGTGACGGTAATGGCAGGGGTGATGACCCCGTCGGCAATCAGTGTGCTGGCTCCTATGATGGCCAACAAATAATACCACCGCTTGCCTCGCTTGCGAATGAGGGTGTAAAGGGCCAAAACACCGCCCTCGCCCTTGTTGTCGGCACGCAAGGCAATGGCCACATACTTCAGCGTGGTCTGCAGTGTGAGCGTCCAGACTATACACGACACTGCACCCAGGATATAATCGGTATCAAAGGCGGGATTGGCCCTGAGTATTGTATTCATGACATAGAGCGGAGACGTGCCGATATCGCCAAAAACAATACCAATGGCAACGAGAACACCTATACGCGTCAGGGCCTGGGTCTTGGTTGTATGATTAGTCATACCTTACTATTAATAAAAAATATCGCGCAAAGGTAGAAAAGTTAACGCAATCAGATGCAAAAACTATGATAAAAAACATAAAAATGCCCTAATAAGCGACTTGCGCCAAGACACGCCTGCACTGAAAAGACTTCGCAACCTTAATGATATATCAAACTAAGGATTTATGCAAATAATGTTCATTATTCTATCGGCAGACCGACAAAAGGGCGCACGGGGAAACCCTTTTACTCTATTTTAACGGTAAACTATTCCGTAATGTTTAGAAAAACAGTACCTTTGCAAGACAAAATACCAATTATATTAGATAAGATACATGGCACAAGAAGATGTTTTCAAGAAGATAGTGAGCCACTGTAAGGAGTATGGTTTCGTCTTCCCCAGTTCAGAGATTTATGATGGACTTGCCGCTGTCTACGACTACGGACAAAACGGTGTAGAGCTCAAGAACAATATCAAGCAGTACTGGTGGCAGTCTATGGTACTGCTTCACGAGAACATCGTGGGGCTCGATGCCAGTATCTTTATGCACCCCACAACCTGGAAGGCCAGCGGCCACGTTGACGCCTTCAACGACCCCCTCATCGACAACCGCGACTCTAAAAAGCGCTATCGCGCCGACAACCTGATTGAAGACCAGTTGGGCAAGTACGAGGAGAAGATCGAGAAAGAGGTGGCCAAGGCCGCCAAGAAGTTCGGCGAGAACTTCGACGAGGCCAAGTTCCGTGAAACAAACCCTCGCGTACTGGAACACCAGAGAAAGCACGACGAGCTGCACGCCCGGTATACCGAAGCTATGCAAGGCCCCAACCTCGAGGCCCTGAAGCAGATTATCCTCGACGAGGGTATCGTCGATCCCATCAGCGGCACCAAGAACTGGACCGATGTGCGCCAGTTCAACCTGATGTTCTCTACAGAAATGGGTTCTGTGTCTGACACGACCAACAAGATCTACCTGCGCCCGGAGACCGCTCAGGGTATCTTCGTCAACTACCTCAACGTGCAGAAGACCGGCCGTATGAAGCTGCCGTTTGGTATCGCACAAATCGGTAAGGCCTTCCGCAATGAGATTGTGGCTCGCCAGTTCGTATTCCGCATGCGCGAGTTTGAGCAGATGGAGATGCAGTTCTTCTGCCAGCCAGGCTCAGAGATGAAGTGGTTCAACTATTGGAAGACCGTGCGTTTGGCCTGGCATGAGGCTCTGGGCATGGGCAACGAGAACTATCGCTACCACGACCACGAAAAGCTGGCTCACTATGCCAATGCCGCAACAGACGTTGAATTTAAGATGCCATTCGGCTTCAAGGAGGTGGAGGGCATCCACAGCCGTACCAACTTCGACCTTTCGCAGCACGAGAAATACAGCGGACGTAGCATCAAATACTTCGACCCCGACACCAATGAGAACTATGTGCCTTACGTGGTGGAGACCTCTATCGGCGTAGACCGTATGTTCCTCAGCGTGATGTGTCATGCCTATACTGAAGAAGACTTGGGCAATGGCGACAGCCGCGTGGTGCTCAAGTTGCCCGAGGCACTGGCTCCGGTGAAGTGCGCCGTGTTCCCCCTCGACAAGAAAGACGGACTGCCTGAGATAGCTCACGCCATCGTAGAAGACCTGAAGTTCCACTTCAATACCCACTACGGTGACCCGAAGGACTCTATCGGCAAGCGCTACCGTCGTCAGGATGCCATTGGCACACCCTACTGTGTCACGGTGGACCACGACACGCCCAACGACCACAAGGTGACCCTGCGTCATCGCGACAGCATGCAGCAGGAGCGTGTGGCTATCAGCGACCTGCGCGCCATCATCGAAGACCGGGTAAGCATCACATCGGTGCTTAAGAAACTCGGCAAGGAGATTGAAGGGTTAGACAAGTAGGCGCAACGTGAGGATGGACAGGTGAGCATGGCTTGACGCTGACACTCACCTACGCCATACACTCGAAAAAAACTGAAATAATACTGATGGGAAATCCAGGCCTCGGGGGCCTGCATTTCCCTCAATATCTAAACAAATATGAATCAAGTTAGGAAGATGATGACCAAGATGCCGCTGACGAAAGCCGCTATGGCATTGCTGTCATGCTGCCTGCTCACTGTTTTCTGCTTCAGCTCGTGCTCAGAGAGCGATGACACTACAGAGGAGTTTCCCAACTGGCAGAACTATAATACGACGCAGTGGAATCAAATTTATGCCAATGCCACCCAGCGTATAGCGGCGGGTGACACCAGTTGGAAGATTATCAAGAACTGGAGTCTCGAAGACAGCCTGCACGCAGAAAACACGGCATACATCGTAGTGCATGTGCTCAATGAGGGTACAGGGGCCGGCTCACCACTTTACACAGACTCCGTGCGTGTACATTACACCGGATGGCTGCTCCCCTCTACCACATATAATACAGATGGCAAAGGCTATAAGTTCGACACTACCCTGCCCACAGGCACCACAGAAGCTACCGCCGCTCCAGCAAAATTTCTGGTTGGTAGCCTAACTGACGGCTTTGCCACGGCACTGCAGAACATGCACATTGGTGACGAATGGGAAGTATATGTTCCGTGGACACTGGGCTACGGCACAACGGCTACGACCAGCATTCCGGCCTACTCTGTACTCACCTTCGACATCAAATTGATCTCCTACTATCGCGCTGGAGTTAAAGTTCCTGACTTTAAGAGCAAGCAAGGATGGGTGACTGCAGATTCTACCAATTGGGAAGAATAACTTATCCGCAATCATCCACCTAATCATATTACACCATAACAGCACTGTCAAGATGCCCGGGGCCATTGCCTCGGGCATCGCTGTTATAGCGTGACACACGTGCGATTGGCTTTAATCCGTGCGCTTGTGCCCGCACACAACCATTGATTTAGGTCAATAAAGTGGCATATTTTAGGCTTTATGCAGGTTAAATTCTTGTCACTTCTTGAAAATAACCCTACCTTTGCACCGTCGAAAAGAACATTATAGCACGTGAGTGCAGCAAGATATACAAAAAAGATAATCCAGAAATTTAGAGAGAGTATCAATAAAATAAATGAGTTATTACACTGCAACAAGGTATTAGAACCAAGGTAATAAAGATTGTAAAACAGGTATTAGGATAAGGTAAAAGATTGTAACGATAGGTGTTAGTGAGGTAAAGATTGTACAGGAAAAAGGTATTGGTTTAAGGTAAAAGATTGCGAAAACAGGATTGAACAATAGGTATCTGGATCTACAGTCGACAAAAGATGCGGCAAAAGGTCGCCATCAGGATAACAAGAACAGGATAACAGGAGAAAGGTAAAAGATGTATTTAACGACGATGTACATGGTGTGCGCAGCATTCGCTGCCGCACTTCGATGGACGGAGGATAACAACAACTTACGTTAGTAGACAAGTTTGATGGACATCATGTCCATACCATACAAGGCGATTCCCAAACAAGGGGGACCGCCTTTCGTTATTTAGGGGAAAGGCTCCTACCCATGGGTGGGTAAGCCTTGTGCGTTATGAAACACACTATACGGAGCCGGCGTATTACCTGCCACCCTACCCTAACAGGCGGTCAAGGTCGGCCTGAGGAAGAATATGAAGCACCTTCTTGCCGCCAGGCGTATAGTTGACATTAGCGCACTGGAACAACTCATTGACAACATTCTCCATCTCCTCATTGCTCAGAACCTGACCGTAAGGTATAGCCGCGGCGCGTGCCATACTTGAAGCCAGCACATCGTTGAGCTCCTTCAAAACAGATGCGCCTTTCTCCTCCGCCCCTACGAGCATATCACGTATGAGAGAGAGCGTATCAACACCCTCAAGTCCTTCAGGTATTGCATTTACGGCATAAGTGCCGCCACCCAAAGAAGTCAGTTCAAAACCCGTAGCCGACAATTCGTCAGCAATCTGCTCCAGTACGTTCTCTTCAGACGGCGTAAGCTGCAACGTCTCGGGAAAGAGCATCTTTTGGGAATGGAAACGGCGGGCAGAGAGACGTTCCAAGTAGCGCTCAAACAAGATACGGATATGGGCACGGTGCTGGTCAATGATCATCAAGCCAGATTTTACGGCGGTCATGATATAACGCCCCTTGTACTGATAGTGTACAGGAGATTTCTCCGCGATGAGTGCGTCTTCCTTTCCCTCCTCCTCGGCAGGGAAAAGCATTTCATGGGCGGGACCGTTATCTGGCTCTAAACCACTGAAAAGCTGTTCCCACTCCAATGGCCCTTTAGACGGTATGGTTACACCACCCCCAGCCATGCCACCACCAATTTTACTGGTATGCGTGCGCGACACATTCGTCGCGTCGCGCCCTGTGGTACTGAATGGATTATACAGCGGATTGTACTGCACATCAGGCATGGCGGCATCCTGGTCGGGTGAATAGACCGGGATATCTGGTTTGCCATCGGTATCAAAATCGATGGTTGACACTTGGTTGAACATCCCGACAGCATCCTTCACGGCCGCGGATAGGATTTGCCAGATGGTCTGCTCGTTCTCAAACTTAATTTCAGTCTTGGTGGGGTGAATATTGACGTCGATATCTTTGGGATCAACATCAAAGTAAATGAAGTAAGGCACCTGCTCCCCCTGAGGCAACAGACGGTCAAAAGCCTGCATCACAGCCTTAGTGAAATAAGGATGGCGCATATAACGGCCATTCACAAAGAAGAATTGCTGGGCACCTTTCTTACGGCCAGACTCAGGCTTACCCACAAAACCGCTGATACCACATACCGTAGTCTCCACGTTTACGGGCAGCAAATCCTGGTTAATGCGCTTGCCGAATACGTCCACAATACGCTGCCGTAGCTTTCCAGCCCTCAGATTAAACATCTCCGAGCCGTTACTATGGAATGTGAATGAAATCTGAGGATAGACAAGCACTATACGTTCAAAGGCCGAAATAATATTGTTAAGCTCCGTCGTATTCGATTTCAGGAACTTGCGACGCGCAGGTACATTATAAAATAAGTTCTCGATCAAGAAGTTTGAACCTTCGGGGCACGCACACGGTTCCTGACCCATAACCTTAGATCCGGCTATAGACAGATGTGTTCCAATCTCACTGCCCTGCAGTCGAGTCTTGAGTTCCACTTGCGCCACGGCGGCTATCGAAGCCAATGCCTCCCCCCTGAACCCCATCGTATGGAGGTTAAACAGGTCATCAGCAACCTTAATCTTTGACGTGGCATGGCGCTCAAACGACAGTCGTGCGTCGGTTTCCGACATGCCCTTGCCATCGTCGATAACCTGTATGGAAGTACGTCCGGCATCTACCACCGACACGTGAATATTCTTCGCGCCGGCATCTACGGCATTCTCTACCAACTCCTTGATGACAGAAGCCGGTCGCTGGATCACCTCTCCGGCGGCAATCTGGTTGGCCACCGAATCGGGTAAGAGTTGTATGATGTCGCTCATAAGAAACAATACTAAGATGAATAGCCCGTGCCATCAAGCAGCACCATCGCGTACAGAGCCAGGTGCTGTGGCCTGCTTTTCGCCGTCAGACAGTTTCTGCAAAGGCGCCGCGTGTCGCTCTAAGCGCTTGAGTTCCGTACCGCCACGCTTGCCCCGCCACTCAAAGATGTCGTCTTTGTCAAGTGGCCGGATATAATCAAACCAAGCAAAGACATCGAGTTTCATTTTGCCGGGCGGTATCTGCGTCATCGGATATAAGGTGCCTTGGGCCTTCGGCATCCAGATACGCTGCAACTTCCGATTGGGCAGAATGTACATCTTCATCGTATCCGTCTCACAGTAATTCAGGCCTATCAGCGTACTGTCCTTGTCGTCTACCGGAAAGAAGATGGTCCGCACATTGCGCACGGCATCACTCCGGCGCACCTGCCCGTCGATAAAATAAGCAAACATATTGGTTGACGACACCTGATTGAAGTGGATGGTATCCGGCATCTGCTCAATAGACAGAGCCTGCCCCAACACATGCGCTTCGCGAATGGTTGAATCGTTCATATACACCTTGATGACCTCGCCCAACAGCTGACGATTGCCATTCCATACGATGGGGTCACGATACATCGTCATGCACGAGTCCTTGGAATTGACAACCATCGAGTCGCATACCGCCTGCACGTCTGTACGGTAAACCCTCACTTTATTATAACAATGCACCTTACGATACACCGAATCGGTATTGATATTGAAAGTCTCGATGCGCAGCGTGTCAGCATGCATATACAGCGTATCCTTCTGCGAATAATCCATCACCCGCGCATGTCGAGTGGCATAGCCTTTACCCGTCTGTTCGTTATAGACAACCTCACCGCACGTCAGCATATTCTTGTTTTTGCTGTCTACATACACCACATTGCCAAACCCGTGATTCTCTCCCGTCTTGCTATTATATAATAAGGTGTCGCCAGTGATTGTCTTCTCCTTATCCACCACCGTGGAACGCCCATAGAGCTGCGCATGGTCATCAGCAGTATTGAAGAAGGCGTCGGTCGTAGTGATCGTCGAGTTCTGGTTGACAATAATAGAAGGTCCTGGTTTGCCCTTACCCTTATCGGGCGTATACTGCCCCACCACATGGGCCAGTGAGGTGCGAGTGTCGTAATAGAGCGTATCCGTAGACACGCGATTCTTGGGCGTGTGCAACTGCACGTCGTAGTAAAAAACAGCCTGCTTGCTGTCGAGGTGATATTCGCCCCAATCAGAACTGAGCTTGCTCTTGCCGTCTATCATGCGTCCGCCCTTGAAATAGTAGGCATTGCTATATAGTCTGTCGTAATTCAGGCTATCGGTGTAAAGTGTACGAGTACGGTGTTTGAGCACCACATTACTGCGTGCCTCCAGCAGCTCCGACTGCCCATCGTACCATGCGCGGTCGCAGGTGAGCGAGAGGGTGTCTCCCTGCCTGAAGCGTACATGTCCAAAAGCCCTTACCGAGTTAGACGACTGATAGAAATAAGCACTGTCGCACGTCAACGTAGCCCCCCGGTGCAGGAAAGACACGCGGCCCTTCGCAATCTGCGCGTCAGGATTGGCGCCATAGACATCATACTTCAGTTCGTCGGCGTGATTCAGATACACACGTTGGTCGGTCTTCCTGACAGGCTTACGTGGTGCGGCCAAAGATGATAGCAGCCCCAGGGCAAACAGGCATAGAACCATCACAGGGATGACACTATGCCTATTCTTCATGTTGACATGTTTGATACGGAATGTCATTTGATCCAACCTTGATACTCAAACTTACAATCCCTATAGCGACTGTTCATTCTGACATAGGTATGTTTAATCTTGTCCACCACCCATTCGTTGAGTTTCTTTTCCCGTTCCTTATTAAGTACCACATCCTTCATCACCTGAAAGTCTTCAGTAATCGTAGCCCTATGTCCTTCGATACGATTCTTCAGCTTGACGATGGCCACCACCGTCTTGCCTTTGGCATTGACCATCTGGAAAGGCGCGGAGATGTCACCTATCTTCATGGTGTCAACGGCACGAGCCACTTCTGTCGGCAGCTCTTTCATCTGGAAACGCGATGTCATCCCATCAGCGGTGGCATTCGACATCAAGCCTCGGTTGTTCTTGGTATCCTTGTCGTCAGACAGGAAGGCCGCGGCCTCATCAAAGGTAAACTTATTGGCGCGTATGTCATTGCCGATGGAGTCAATCTGGTGCAAGGCCGCGTTAATCTCCTCCTGTGCCACACGAGGCTTGATCAGAATATGACGCACCTTGATTTTATCACCTCGCTTGTCAACGAGTTGAATGATATGATAGCCAAACTCAGTCTCAACGATCTTTGATATTTTCTTGGGGTCGGTGAGGTTGAAGGCAACATTGGCGAACGCGGGGTCGAGCAGACCACGACCTATATAGTCCATCTCGCCGCCTTGTCGCGCTGAGCCGGGGTCTTCAGAATAAAGACGTGCCAAGGTGGCAAAGGTCGTCTCACCACGCGTCACACGGTCGGTGAAGTTACGAAGCTCGTCCTTCACACGGTTAATCTCCTCTTGCTTGATTTTCGGAGAACGCTCTATAATCTGCACCTCCACCTCTGTGGGAACAAAGGGGATGCTGTCTTCTGGCAAGTTACGGAAATAGGCACGGACCGCCGCCGGAGAAACCTTGATGTCCTTGACCAGTTCCTGCTTCATCTTCTGGATGAGCTGCTGATTCTTAAATTCATCGTGCAACTGATTGCGCATTTCGCTCACACTCTGCTTGCGATACTCTTCCAGCTTCTCCTTGCCACCGGCCACATCAATCCATCGACTGATCTGCTGCTCCACACCTGCGGCAATCTCGCTCTCCGTCACCTCGATAGAGTCGATGGCAGCCTGATGCAAAAACAGCTTCTGCACGGCAATCTGCTCGGGTATCGAGCAGTCAGGGTTACTGCCCCAGCTGACACCCTCGGCCATGCCTTGCATGCGCATCATCTCGACATCCGACTTCAGTATAGGCTCATCGCCCACAACCCAAATCACTTCGTCCACCACACTGCTCTCTGGAGCATTATACACTTCCTCATGTGAAACCACAGAATCCGAATCGGCCTGCACAGCCTTTTGCATGGTACGCGTAGCGGCCGGACCTGTTGGCCTGTATGCAGCAGTTACTAACCCAACCGACAGGATGGCTGCTGTCACGAGTATTATCTTGTTTGTATTCATCATTCATCAATGTTTGTTTACCGTACTGAGTACATCCTGGTTGACAGTCACCGGGTAACGCTTGCGAAGCTGGTCAACCCATTGCTTTTCCAGATACTCCTGATAGTCTGCCACAACCAATGCCCTCACGTCAGGCATCTCTGCGGGTGCCTTCAGCTTCTTGCCATATACAGCAGAGTAAGGATAGTCTTTCATGGGAGCCACAACCGTGTCTTTTCTAAACACGTCAGCGTCTACCAACGCATTGTCGCCCTGCTTGAAGATACCTTTCTGCACACGGATGCGGAGCACAGAGTCGGCATTGAACGTCTTGCGCAACTGCTCTGCCCACTGGTCGAAGGGCAATCTCTTCACTGAAGCCTGCACGCGCTTGATGTCTGCGGCGTCACGTGTGTGATAGGCTATACCTTTGAAGCGGCGCTCCTGCCACTTGTAGTTTTTCTTGTGTTTCTTGAAATAAGCGTTTAATCCTGCCTCATCTTTCTGCGCCTTATCCCAAACCATACGGTTACTGATCTCATAAAGCAGCAACCCGTCGTGGTATTCTTGTATGAGATACTTCAGCGCAGGGTCCTTGGCCACCATCTCTTCTCGCTTGGCATCCAGCAACCGGGCCGGCGTGGTGTGCCCTTGCTTGGCCAGCGTGTCAAGTTTGGCCGTCACAATATGGTCGCGCAGACCCCGCTGGTCGATAAACTTGAGAATGTCTTCGCGCTGACTCTCATAACTGAAGAAATTCTGGTGTCCCCTCTTCAAGATGACGTGCCATCCTGCCGGCGAGAGGAACGGCTTACTCAGCTCTCCATCCTTCAATGCCCAGGCCTGGTCTTCAAACTCTTTGAGCGTCTGCCCTTTAGACAGCCAAGGCAGTTCTCCGCCTCTGCCAGCAGACCCAGGGTCTAAAGAAACCCTCTTGGCCAGTTCCGCGAAGTCGGCCCCCTGCCTCAAGGCCTGGTACACCGAGTCAATGCGCAGCTTGGCCACCCTCTGCTCATCGGGAGTCGCTTTCTGGTTGAGAGGTATCAGGATATGCGACACATGCACCATCCCACCGCTACCGTCAACCTGCTGCTGTGCCTGCAAATAGATTCGCCTGGCCTCAGCCTCCACGTCAGCGTCAGTAATCATGGCAGGCCGAATCTGCTGGTCACGATAACTCGCAAATTCAGTCTGGAATGAAGACAACGTGTCGAGGTGGGCAGCCTTGGCGGCCTCAACTTTCAACTTATAGTTGATAAACAGGTCAACATAGTCTGCCACGCTCTTCTTGTCGATGACGCCGTCAGCATTGTTCTTGTTATAAGAATACTCAAACTCCGAACGAGGCACGGCGTGCCCATTGATGGTCATGACCACCGGATCGTCAGTCTGTGCATGGCTCAGGCCACAGCAGAAAAGCAGGGCACCCGAGATCAGGATTTCTTTCATTACGATTGTTCGCTATGAGATAGTTATTGGGTGAGAGGTACCTAAGCCCGATACCTGTCACCCAACAGTACAGATTCTATGTCATTATTCGTGTCTCGAATAGTTTGGCGCCTCACTGGTAATGGCGATGTCGTGCGGATGGCTCTCCAACACGCCTGCATTGGTGATACGCGTAAACTTAGCGTTGTGCAGACTGTCGATAGAGTCAGCGCCACAGTATCCCATACCTGAGCGCAGACCGCCCGTGAGCTGGTAGATCACCTCTTGCACCGTACCCTTGTAGGGCACACGGCCGGCGATGCCCTCGGGCACCAGTTTCTTGGCATCTACGGTGTCGCCTTGGAAATAACGGTCCTTGGAACCGTTCTTCTGTCCCATGGCCTCCAGCGACCCCATGCCTCGGTAGCTCTTGAACTTACGGCCGTTGTAGATGATGGTCTCGCCGGGGCTCTCCTCTGTGCCTGCCACGAGCGAACCGATCATCACGCTGTTGCCACCTGCTGCCAGAGCCTTGACAATGTCGCCCGAATAACGCAGTCCGCCGTCAGCAATCAATGGCACACCGGTACCCTTCAGCGCAGAATACACATCGTAGACAGCACTCAACTGGGGCACACCCACACCGGCCACCACACGAGTGGTACAGATGGAACCCGGGCCAATGCCCACTTTCACGGCATCGGCGCCATGCTCAACCAGATATTTGGCAGCCTCGCCCGTGGCGATATTACCTACCACCACGTCAAGTGTGGGGAATGCGGCCTTCACCTCCTGCAGCTTGCCCACCACACCCCGAGAGTGGCCGTGGGCCGTATCAATGACGATGGCGTCGACACCAGCCTCCACCAGCGCCTGGGCACGGTCGAGGGTGTCGGCAGTAACGCCCACACCGGCAGCCACACGCAGACGGCCTTTGTCGTCCTTGCAAGCCATGGGCTTGTCCTTGGCCTTGGTAATATCCT
Source organism: Bacteroidota bacterium (assembly GCA_023425865.1). Classification (GTDB taxonomy): domain Bacteria; phylum Bacteroidota; class Bacteroidia; order Bacteroidales; family Bacteroidaceae; genus Prevotella. The sequence goes on from JAFABV010000101.1 coordinate 49,627, forward strand.
TGTAGGTAATCAAGCCCACCAGATGATTGCCGGCATCTACCACGGGCAACTTTTCAATCTTGTTTTCCTGGAGAATTTGCGCGGCAGCGGTCAGGTCGGTCTGCTGGTGCGTCGTCACCAGGTTTTCACTTGTCATCACTTCATCGATCAGCTTGTCCATATGGCGCTCGAAACGCAAGTCACGATTGGTAACGATACCCACCAAGTGGTTTTCCTCGTCAACCACAGGGATACCGCCAATGTGATAGTCGCGCATCATGTCGAGAGCGTCCTTCACGGTGCGTCCGCGGCGTATGGTCACAGGGTCGTAGATCATACCGTTCTCGGCACGCTTGACAATGGCCACCTGACGTGCCTGCTCCTCAATGGTCATGTTTTTATGAATCACACCGATACCTCCCTCACGCGCGATGGCGATGGCCATCGATGACTCGGTAACGGTATCCATAGCCGCCGTTACAAAGGGCACATTGAGCTGAATGTGTCGGGAAAACTGTGTTTTCAATTGCACCTCTTTGGGCAGCACTTCTGAATAAGCCGGAATAAGCAGGACGTCGTCAAAGGTCAATCCGTCCAAGACAATTTTATCTGCAACAAATGATGACATAAAGTGTACTTTTAAAATTTATTGCGTGCAAATTTAGCAATATTTTCCCACATACGCATCCACGGCAGATATTTTCTTCCGACCTTTAATGGTATTTAACGCGCTATGCCGACCAGTGGTTGCACCGTGTCAAAATCAGGCTTCCGTGACGTTAGCGCGGTGAATGACAGATGATTGTACAATCGATGAAAAGCGGGACATAACCATCCGATGACACGATGAAACCACGACGAGATAACAAAAAGACGGCATCGTCCAATTTTCCCTCCTTGCAATAGTTCCTTACCGTTCGCTCCGAGAGGCCGTGCAACTGAGCAAATTGTGAGACCGACAACATACCAGATTCGTTTAATTTTCCCATATCGGCAAACTTCACCTGCCTTACGATGTGCTAATATAGCCACTATTGCCGATACCGGCAAACTTTTGTTTTGCTAATGCACATTCTTGCCGATAGATTTCCGTGGTGGGTGCGTGATGAAATGGTGCGTCAGAGGGTTGAAGGAAACTTCCACTTTGTTGGCGAACCGGGAAAAGCAATGAGCCAGGGTAGACTCCAGCCTATGGTTGAGCCTCCACCCTAACGTATGGGGCAAAATATACCAACAAACCGTCTCACCAACAAACCAACAAACTAATTCGCCTCGTCTGACAGAAACTTGATGAGCACCAACCGGGCTTTCTGCTCGGCGGTGAGCCCGTCGTCCTCGTCGTAGATATCCACCTCGTCTATGGCGGTGTCGATGTCGTCGCTCTCACTCTCGCGGAAGTAATCCAGTATATCGGCCACCTCATCAGGGTCGATCACGTCGTCGTCGTTGAGATAATAGTTGATATTGACCTTCATGCCACTGTTGACAATCGACTCGATATCATCAAGCAAATCATCGAAACTGCATCCCTGCGTCTTGGCAATCTCATTGAGCGGCACGCGCTTGTCGATAAGTTCAATGATTTTTAGTTTCTTCTTCGACTTGTTGGGCAGGCTGATCACCCGCATCATGTCGGTGCGCTGGATGTCGTTCTCGTCACAATAGCGCTTGATGAGGTCTACGAAAGGCTGCCCAAACTTGCGTGCCTTGCCCTGCCCCACGCCCTGTATCTGTTGCAACTCGTCGATGGTAACAGGATAGTTGGTGGCCATCTGCGTCATAGAAATCTCCTGAAAGATGACATACGGTGGCAGGTTGTGCTTGCGGGCCACGTCTTTACGGAGACTCTTGAGCAGTCCGAACAATTCCTCGTCGAGCGCGCTGGCGCCTACGTCGGCGTTGTCGTCACACTCGTCAAACTCCTTGTCGGGCACAACGCTGAACGGCTGCGGGTCGCTGAGGTAACGCCGCCCCTCGGCCGTAAGCTTCAGCAGACCGTAGTTTTCCACGTCCTTACGGATGTATCCGGCTATCATGGCCTGCCGCACGACCGGATTCCAGATGTTAGCGTCTTCCTCGTTGATACGCGCGCCAGAGCCAAACTCCGGCAGTTTGTCATGCCCGTGGCGCACAATATTGTCGGTGGCACGGCCACGCACCACATCGGTGACATACGCCTGGTCGAAAGACTCCTTCACGGCCTTGATGGCACTGAGCATCACGACAAGAGCCTCCTGGGCGTCTTTCGGTTTTTGGGGATGGCTGCAGTTGTCGCAATTGCCACAATTGGGCAGCTCATAATCTTCTCCGAAATAATGCAACAACAGCTTGCGTCGGCACACGGTAGAAGTGACATAAGCCTTGGTCTCCTCAAGCAGCTGCCGCCCGATTTCCTTCTCGGCCTCGCCCTTGTTCTCCATAAACTTCTCCAGCTTCTTGAGATCTTTGGGCGAATAGAAGGCGATGCACTGTCCCTCGCCACCGTCGCGTCCGGCACGCCCCGTCTCTTGGTAGTATCCTTCGAGGCTCTTGGGAATGTCGTAATGGATAACGAAGCGCACATCAGGCTTGTCGATGCCCATGCCAAAGGCGATGGTGGCTACGATAATGTCGATCTCTTCTTTGAGGAAATCGTCCTGGGTCTTGGTGCGCAGTTCGGTGTCGAGCCCGGCATGATAGGGAGCCGCCTTAAAGCCATTAAGCTGTAATTTCTTTGACAACTCCTCTACTGTCTTGCGCGACAGGCAATAGATGATGCCACTCTTGCCTTGATGCTGCTTCAAGTACCTGATGATCTGACTGTCGGTGTCCTCCTCACTCACCTTCTGTCGTACCTCATAGTAGAGATTCGGCCGGTTGAACGAACTCTTGAACTCCTTGGCCTCGACGATGCCCAGGCTCTTCTTGATGTCGCTGCGCACCTTGTCGGTGGCAGTGGCCGTCAGCGCGATGACCGGCACCCTGCCGCTCTGCTGTTCCCACGCTATCTTGTCGATGGTGGGCCGGATGTTGCGGTATTCAGGCCGGAAATCGTGTCCCCACTCCGAGATACAGTGTGCCTCGTCGATGGCATAGAAGGAAATCTTGAAAGACTTGAAGAACTCAAGGTTGTCTTCCTTGTTGAGCGACTCCGGCGCCACGTAGAGCAACTTGGTCTTTCCCGACCTCACGTCGTTTTCCACCTGCGTGACGGCAGCCTTGTTGAGTGAGGAGTTGAGGAAATGGGCCACCGAGTCTTCTTCGGTGAGCCCGTTGATGACATCCACCTGATTCTTCATCAGCGCAATCAAGGGCGATATGACAATGGCCGTGCCGTCCATGATGAGCGACGGCAACTGATAGCATAAGCTCTTGCCGCCGCCTGTAGGCATCAGCACAAAGGTGTCATTGCCGGCCATGAGGTTGCGGATGATGGCCTCTTGGTCGCCCTTGAATTTGTCGAATCCGAAATAGCGCTTCAGCTTTTCGTTCAGGTTTATGTCTATGCTCATGAGGTGAGATTAATCATCTGTTAAACAGCAACGCAAAACCCCAATCAGGCCGACTCCAACTTCTGGAGGTGGGCCTTGTCGAGCTGCGCCTGCGCGTATTCGAGCGTCACCTCAAACTTCTTGACCCGCTTGGAGGGCACGTCGAACATGGCGTCCATCATGACGGCCTCGACGATAGAACGCAGTCCGCGGGCACCAAGCTTGTACTCTACGGCCTTGTCGACAATAAAGTCGAGCGAGTCTTCGGTAAACGACAGGCTGATCTTATCCATCTCGAAGAGCTTGATATACTGTTTCACGATAGAGTTCTTGGGCTCTACCAAGATGCGACGCAGGGCGGCGCGGTCGAGGGGATTGAGATAGGTGAGCACCGGCACGCGGCCAATGAGCTCGGGAATGAGTCCGAACGACTTCAGGTCTTGCGGCACAATATACTTCATGAGGTCGCCCTTGTCGATATTGCGCGCGTTTTGCACCGAGTTGTAGCCCACCACATGGGTATTGAGTCGCTGCGCTATCTTGCGCTCGATGCCATCGAAGGCACCGCCGCAGATAAAGAGAATGTTCTTGGTATCCACATGTATATACTCCTGGTCGGGGTGCTTGCGGCCACCCTGCGGCGGCACGTTGACCATGGTACCTTCGAGCAGTTTGAGCAATCCCTGCTGCACGCCCTCGCCGCTCACGTCGCGGGTGATGCTGGGATTGTCGCCCTTGCGCGCGATCTTGTCAATCTCGTCGATGAACACGATACCGCGCTCGGCAGCCGCCACGTCGTAGTTGGCCACCTGCAGCAGTCGGCTCAGTATGCTCTCCACGTCTTCGCCCACATAGCCGGCCTCGGTAAACACCGTGGCGTCGACAATGGTGAAGGGCACGTCGAGCAGTTTGGCAATGGTGCGAGCCAGCAACGTCTTGCCCGTGCCGGTAGACCCCACCATCACAATATTGCTCTTTTCTATTTCCACACCGCCCTCGTCGGCAGGCTGCTGCAGACGCTTATAGTGATTGTACACCGACACGGCAAGATAACGCTTGGCCTCGTCTTGCCCAATGATATACTCATCGAGGTAATCCTTGATTTCTTTGGGCTTGGGAATCTTCTTCTTGGGCTTAAACGCCACGTCGTCGTTGTCGGTTTGCTTTTCGGGTTCAACAACACCCGTTTGCTGCACAATCTTATAAGCTTGCGCTGCACAGTCTTCGCAGATATATCCGTTCAGTCCGGTGATGAGCAGGCGCACCTGATCCTCAGCCCTACCGCAGAAGCTGCATTTCTTTTTTGGCATGGTCACTTTATTACTGGTTCTTTCGTGTCAGCACGGCGTCTATCATGCCGTACTCTTTAGCCTCCTCAGCGGTCATCCAGTAGTTGCGGTCGCTGTCTTGCCATACCTTATCGTATGACTGGTGGGCATGGTTAGAAATAATGGTATAGAGTTCTTTCTTGAACTTCTGGATCTCGCGGGCCTCGATCTCAATGTCCGAAGCCTGACCCTGCACGCCACCCAACGGCTGGTGAATCATCACGCGGCTGTGGGGCAAGGCCGAGCGCTTGCCTTCGGCACCTGCCACAAGCAGCACGGCGGCCATAGAGGCAGCCATACCCGTGCAGATGGTCTGCACATCGCTGGTGATAAACTGCATGGTGTCGTAGATACCCAGTCCGGCAGTCACACTGCCACCGGGCGAGTTGATATAGATAGAGATGTCCTTGCCATTGTCTACAGAGTCGAGGTAGAGCAGCTGCGCCTGCAGCGTGTTGGCGGTATAGTCGTCAATCTGTGTGCCGAGGAAGATGATGCGGTCCATCATCAAGCGCGAGAACACATCCATCTGGGTGACGTTGAGCTGGCGCTCTTCCAAAATATAGGGATTGAGATACTGGGCCTGTGCAGACATTACCTCATCGAGCACCATGCCATTCATGCCTAAATGGCCAGTGGCGAATTTTCTGAAATCGTTGTTCATTTTTTCCTTTCGTTGATTAAAAAAGAAGAAGTTATCCCCTCTTTCTATCTTGATTATAACACAAAGATACGAAAAAAAGCGGTTACACTTCTGATTATAGAGTTTATTTTTCTTAAAAAAGAAATAGCATAATACGTGCCAGTCTCCGCGGAATGTGTCGCGACGTCAGTCGTGGTGTCACACCTCAACGTGCTTCGGGCGTAGCGCATAGGCGCTCGACGCCAAGCGTGAAGCACCCGGAGGCTTTATAATTCGGGCAAAAGCATCCGATGGTTCTATATGAAAGCATCCGATGGTTCTATATGAAATCATTCGATGGTTTTATATGAAATCATCCGATGGTTTTATATAGAAGTATTGGTCATCAACGCCGGGCTGCGGTAACTTAGAGATAAGGTAGGAATCTGTTTTCCGCCTTAGTATGTGTTCATACATGCCTATTTCTCGTTCCTCCCTCCTACTTCCCGCAAGACTTCTGTAGTGGGCTGTCATGTGCTGCCTCGCCGTGTCATCATGCGCGGGAGATGGCAAGGCATGTGCTGCCTCTCCGAGGCAAAATACAGGGACGCACATCCGAGACGTGGTGTACACTTGAGGCAAAAAGCAACGGTACATCACCAAGGCACGGTGCCCCACCAAAGCAAAAAGCAACGGTACATCACCAAAACAAGATACCCCACCAAGGCAAAAAAGCAACGGTACATCCTCGCGACCTTAGCCCCACGATGATGATACTGATCACAAATTGCGGCTACCAGAAAGAAGAGGATGGCACAAAAAAAAGAGCCAAGGAGCCGAGGCTTTTGGCAGTCTTACAGACAATTTGTCTGAAGACTGACAGCCTCAACTCCTTGGCTCTTATAGATAAGCGGCTACGCCATTGGCGATTATTCGCCCATCATCTTGTTGTAGTCGTCGAGTGAAATGTCTTTCTTGTTGAGCTTCACCACGTTCTTCAGGGCGGCAACAAGCTTCACGTCGATGGCACGATCCACGAAGTTCTGCACCGTCTCCTGCTTCTTCAGCAGCTCGTCAGCATAGTTGTCTATATACTCTTGAGGAATATTGTTCATGCCGTACTGGGCAAACTGAGCGCGGGCAGCCTCACGAGCGGCCTCCTTCACGTCCTCATCACCAATCTTCACCTGAGCCTGCTCGGTGAGCTTGTTGCGGATGAGACTCCATGTGAGCTCCTTGATGCTGGGCTCGTAGTTCTTGTCGATAAACTCCTGGTCCTTGTCCTGGTTGTTCTGCTTCATGATGCGCTTGAGCAGGGTGTCGGGATAAGTGAGCTGACCCACCTTGTCCTCAGCATACTTACGCACGTCAAGCAGGAACTTGTAGTCGGCATCGGTGGTGAGCTGAGTCTTCAGGCCCTCGCTGATCTTAGAGCGGAACTCCTCCTCGCTGCTTACCACGCCCTCGCCAAAGGTCTGGTCGAAGAGCTCCTGGTCTACGGCGTGCTTCTGGTAGCGCTGCAGGCTCGTCACCTGATAGCTGAAGTCGCCGGTGTGCTCAGCCAACTGTTCTTTCTCAATCTTGAGCAGGGCAGATAGCTCTGTATCGCTCTCGGCATAGGCCTTGCGGGGATTGATGGTGAGCACGTCGCCTACCTTGGCACCAGCGAAGAGAGCCTTCTGCTCGTCGTCCTTGATGTAAGAAGGCATGATGAGGGCCGACTCAACGGTGAGGCCGCCTACGAGGGTGTTGCCCTCGGCGTCGAGCTCGCGGAGGTCGCCGCGCAGCATATCACCATCCTCGTAGCTCTCCACGTCAACATACTTGCCCGTGCGAGAGGTAAACATCTCCACCTGACGGTCGACGAGAGCGTCGTCGATGGTGATGTCGTAATAGTCAACAGTATCTTTATCCGTGAGCTCGATGCTGAACTCAGGAGCTACGGCAATATCAAACATGAAAGTGTAAGGACCGGCCTGCTCCAGATCCTGAGGCTCCTGCTTCTCAGAGGCCATAGGCTCACCAAGCATAGAAATCTTGTTGTCGGTGATATATTTCTGCAGCTCGGCGCCGACCAGCTTGTTGACAGCATCCATCTTCGCGGAGGTGCCAAACTGGCGCTTGATCAGTCCCATGGGTACCTGACCAGGACGGAATCCGGGCACATTGGCTCTTTTGCGATAGTCTTTCAACGCCTTCTCGACATCATTCTTGTAGTCTTCTTCTTCGACTGTAATGGTCATCAGGCCATTGATCTTGTCGGGATTTTCAAATGAAACTTTCATCTTTTGATTCTTTATCTATATTTTTTGAATTGTATTCAATAGGGTATTATTGCAATTTCGGACGGCAAAATTACTCATAATCCACGAATATACCTAATATATAATACAAAAATTTGTTTTTTTAACGATAGTCTAACGGCGACCGCGTGCCGTGCGCAGACCGCCACCGGAGCAGGCAGAAGGCGGCGTGAGGGTCTGCGTAAGACCCCTTCGCGCCGCCTTCTGTGACAGGGTGTGAGGGCCTGTGTGAGACCACTCGCCAGGCCGCCACGCTGTATATGACATGCTACATCGACCTTTGGATGGCCTCGGCATAAGCCCGGTCTTCCTCGTTCGACTGGAACTTGCGATACACGAAATTATCACTAAGATAGTTTTTACGTACAATCTGATTGTTGGCAAGCTCTTCGGGCGCGCCCTGAAACAAGATGCGGCCCTCGAAAAGCAAGTAGGCACGGTCGGTGATAGAAAGGGTCTCCTGCACGTTATGGTCGGTGATCAGGATACCGATATTGCGATATTTCAACCGCCACACAATGTGCTGAATGTCTTCCACAGCTATAGGGTCGACACCGGCGAAGGGCTCGTCAAGCATGATAAACTTAGGGTCAATGGCCAGACAGCGCGCAATCTCCGTGCGACGACGCTCGCCACCTGAGAGCCGGTCGCCCTTGTTCTTGCGCACCTTGTCGAGACGGAACTCGCGAATGAGGCTTTCCAACTTGTCGAGCTGCTCCTGATGGCTGAGCTTGGTCATCTCTAATACAGACATGATATTGTCTTCTACACTCAACTTGCGGAAGACGCTGGCCTCCTGGGGCAAGTAGCCTATGCCGGCTCGGGCGCGCTTATAAACCGGGAACTCTGTTATTTCCTGGTCGTCGATGTAGACATGGCCCTCATTGGGGATGACCAGTCCGGTGGTCATGTAGAACGACGTTGTCTTGCCGGCACCATTAGGGCCGAGCAAACCAACGATTTCGCCTTGCTTCACATCAAACGTCACGTGGTCGGCCACGGTACGCTTGCCGTATCTTTTCACCAGACCTTCGGTACGGAGGGTTGTGAGTTTCTTTTCTGCCATAGACGTTGCCTGTTGTCTTGAGATTTTGTGCAAAAGTACGAAATAATGATGATAACACCCAAAGAATAGGGGCGTTTTAAGTTTTTTCTACCCAGAACGGAGACTGCATCTCACCACGGCGACACGGCGGTGGGAGGGCGCACACGGGCGGCAGAGACTGCCCCATGGACACAAATTGCCAACGACTCGGGCGAGGGAGATAAAAAACGCAAAAACTATATGCCCATTTGCAGTTTATCGACACTTTTTGATTACTTTTGCATCAATGATCATATACAGACTCTTACATAAGTGGCTCACCACTTTCGGCAGATACATCATCCTGATGGGGCGGTCGTTCTCGCGCCCTGAAAGGATACGAATGTTTATGAAGCGCTATGTCAAAGAAATGGCGCAATTGGGCGTTGACTCTATTGGCATCGTACTCCTTATCTCGTTCTTCATCGGAGCGGTAATCTGTATCCAGATGAAAATGAACATCCAGAGTCCATGGATGCCACGATGGGTGACGGGATACACCACCCGGGAAATCATGCTGCTGGAGTTTTCGAGTTCTATCATGTGTCTGATTCTTGCCGGTAAGGTGGGCTCAAACATCGCGTCTGAATTGGGCACGATGCGGGTGACCCAACAGATTGACGCGCTCGACATTATGGGCGTGAACTCTGCCAGCTACCTGATTCTGCCCAAGATATTAGGCTTGGTGACCATCATGCCCTTCTTGGTGATATTCTCTTCGAGTATGGGTGTGGTGGGGGCGTACGCCACATCGTACATTGGTCATTTGCTTCCGCCCGACGACCTCACGGCAGGTATGAACCACTCTTTCAACCAATGGTTTGTGTGGATGAGTATCATCAAGAGCCTGTTCTTCGCGTTTATCATCGCAAGTGTGTCGTCGTTCTTCGGCTACACCGTCGAGGGTGGCTCTGTAGAGGTCGGTAAAGCGTCTACCGACGCTGTGGTGTCAAGCAGCGTTCTCATTCTGTTTTCTGATGTCTTCTTAACCCAACTGCTGTCATGATCGAGGTAAAACATCTATACAAGTCATTTGATGACAAGGAAGTATTGGTAGATATCAACGCGGTGTTTGAGACTGGCAAGACAAACCTAATCATCGGACAAAGCGGGTCGGGAAAGACTGTGCTCATGAAAAATCTGGTGGGATTGCTCGATCCTACCAAGGGCGACGTGTTCTACGACAACCGCAATTTTGTGGGCATGACCAAGAAAGAAAAGGTGATGATGCGCCGCGAAATGGGCATGATCTTCCAGGGGGCAGCCCTGTTTGACTCGCTTACGGTGTTGGAGAACGTGAGATTCCCATTAGACATGTTCTCTTCCATGAATGCCAAGGAACGCGACCGCAGGGCCTTGGAGTGCCTGGAGCGCGTTAATCTGCTGGATGCACGCAATAAATTCCCGGGAGAAATATCCGGCGGCATGCAGAAACGCGTGGCCATTGCCCGAGCCATCGTGCTCAACCCCAAATATCTCTTCTGCGACGAACCCAACTCGGGACTCGACCCCAAGACTTCACTCGTGATCGACAACCTGCTCGCGGAAATCACAAAGGAGTATAACATCACCACCATCATCAATACGCACGACATGAACTCCGTGATGGGCATCGGCGAAAACATTGTCTTTATATACAAGGGGCATAAGGAATGGCAGGGCACCAAAGACGATGTCATGGGGGCCACCAATAAGAAACTCAACGACCTGGTGTTCGCCTCCGACCTCTTCCGCAAGGTGAAAGAGGTGGAACTCGCCGAAGAGCAGGACCATGACTGACCCATCATACCATAAAAACGAATTATCCCATACGCCGCAGCTCAAGCTGCAATGTATGGGATAATTCGTTGATAGGGCACTCTGCCCTTTACCGCAAAGACAATAGCCACTAACGCATATACCACACGCCCTCGCGCTCTACCATCGGCACGACAATCTCTTCGGAGGTGCTGTCGCCATAGGTGAGGATCAGAAAGGCATTGGCGGCATGATGAGAGGTGTCTACTTTGTTACTCACCACACGTACTGACTTCAAACCCTTATGCTCTGCTTCCATTTGCCCTACATACATGCGGGCATTGGTGATGAGCTGTTCACGGTAATTGGCTGGAATGGAGTCGGGTTGGTAACGACCATCGATAAACTGGTCGTATTGACCCTGAACCAAATACTCGTAATAGACCTTGGCCGTCTGGGCAGCAACCTCGGCAGGTTCAGGCCCTTTCTCACCACAGCCCCAGCAAAGGACACAGCCTGCAATCAGCAACATCAAGATTTTCTTCATCATGTATTCTATTTATCCCAGCCCCTTCTTTGCTCTCCCAAAGCGTGCCTTCACCTTCTAACAAGAACGGGAATGAGCACCTCCCACACACAAAGTTCCATTGCGGTAGCCGCCCCCTCCCCTTGGGGAGGGACGGGGAGGGGCCTTGGGCTGCGGACTATTACTTCTTCCTGATAAACACGTTTATCGGACAGCCTGTCATCGACCAGTTCTCGCGGATCTTATTCTCCAAGAACCTGCGGTAGTTCTCCTTGATATACTGTGGCAGGTTGGCATAGAACACGAATGACGGAATCTGCGTGTTGGGTAACTGCGAACAATACTTGATCTTGATGTACTTGCCCTTATACGAGGGGGGAGGCGTCTGCTCGATGATGGGCAGCATTACCTCGTTGAGCTTGGTGGTTCCGATACGTGCCTGACGATTTTGGTACACCTCCTTGGCGGTCTCAAGCACCTTGAAGATGCGCTGCTTGGTTACGGCCGAGGCAAAGATGATGGGGAAATCGACAAACGGGGCCATGCGTTCGCGGATGGCGTTCTCGAAGGTCTTAATCACCTTCTGGTCTTTATCCTCCACCAAATCCCACTTGTTCACCACTACCACAAGGCTCTTGTTGTTGCGCTGGATGAGCTGGAAGATATTCATGTCTTGTGCCTCGATACCACGGGTGGCGTCAAGCATCAGGATGCAGACGTCGCTGTTCTCGATGGCACGGATGCTGCGCATGACACTGTAGAACTCCAAGTCTTCGGACACCTTGTTCTTTCGGCGGATGCCGGCGGTGTCAACGAGATAGAAATCGAAACCAAACTTGTCAAAACGGGTGTAGATGCTGTCGCGCGTGGTACCCGCAATCTCTGTCACGATATTGCGCTCCTCGCCAATGAAAGCGTTGATAATACTCGACTTACCGGCATTGGGACGTCCTACGACAGCAAAGCGGGGAATATCTTCTTGCAACTCTTCTTTGTTCTCAGCGGGAAGGGTCTCAAGGACAAGGTCGAGCAGGTCGCCGGTGCCACCTCCCGTGGCGGCACTGATACAAACGGGGTCGCCCAAGCCTAACTTATAAAATTCGGAAGCCTGATAGGCCTCACCACTGTTGTCTACCTTGTTGGCCACCAGGATGACAGGCAGCTTGGCACGGCGCAAGATGCTTGCCACGTCCTCATCCCAGTCGGTAAGACCTGTTTCTACATCTACTAAGAAAAGGACGAGATCAGCCTCGGCAGAGGCAATCTTCACCTGCTGACGGATGGCGTCTTCGAAAATATCATCTGAATTGACTACCCAACCACCAGTATCTACTACCGAGAACTCCTTGGCATTCCAACTGCACTTGCCGTACTGACGGTCGCGGGTGGTGCCTGCCACATCGCTGACAATGGCATGGCGGGTTTGGGTTAAACGATTGAAAAGGGTAGACTTGCCGACGTTTGGGCGGCCTACAATTGCTACTAAATTTGCCATTTACTTTTGGGTCTTTCCCCCTTGACCAGGGAGAAGGGTGAGGTCACACACCCAGTTAATATTTGCCGAGGATGACCACTCCCCAGCCCTCGCAACGTGCGAGAGTATGTCCTACTTCCAGTCAGGACGGTATGAATTCTTTTTCCTCCCCTTTCACTGAAGGGTTTCTTTCATTTCAACTTCCCAGCTTTGCACTGGTAAACATCCCTCCCTGCTCTCTATGCGGAGGGAGTACTTCCTACTGCGGATTATATCCGAACCCTGTAAGCTCCTTCTGCGAATTGCGCCAATCTTTGTCTACCTTGACGAAGATCTCTAAAAATATCTTCTTGCCGAAGAAACGCTCAAGACTCTTACGCGCCTCTGTAGACACTTTTTTAAGGGCGGTGCCCTGATGGCCGATAATGATTCCTTTCTGGCTATCGCGCTCTACATAAATCACAGCGTTGATATGCACGTGGCGCTCGTCTTCCTTAAACTGCTCTACTGCCACCTCAACAGAATATGGAACTTCCTTGTCGTAATAGCGCAGGATTTTCTCGCGGATAATCTCAGAGACGAAGAAACGGGCAGGCTTGTCGGTCAGCTGGTCTTTATCGAAGTATGCCGGACTTTCTGGGAGCAGCTCCCCAATCCGCTTCATCAGCAAATCGGTACCAAACTTATTCAGCGCCGAGATCGGCAGTATCTCAGCATTCGGCAAGAGCGAATGCCACCTGTCCACGAGATCGCCTAATGTCTTCTGGTCACTCTCATCGATTTTGTTGATGAGAAGCAATACCGGGATGGTCATCTGGCGCACCTTCTCCAAAAAGTCGATGTTCTTTTCCGGATCCTCTACCACGTCAGTGACGTAGAGCAACACATCCGCATCAGCCAATGCCGACTCTGAAAAGGCCAGCATCATCTCCTGCATCTTATAATTAGGCTTCAACACACCCGGTGTGTCCGAAAACACAATCTGCATGTCGGGCGTGTTGACAATGCCCATGATGCGATGGCGTGTGGTCTGCGCCTTGAAGGTGGCAATACTGATTTTCTCACCTACAAGTTGATTCATCAACGTCGACTTGCCCACATTGGGATTGCCTACGATATTTACAAATCCTGCCTTGTGCATAACTTACTTGTTTGAAATATTCTCTGAAGGAACAAAAAAACGCATTCTCATAAAAGCTATGAAGGATGCGTTTTTATCTGTATTCGAAAGTTCTTTATCACTGTCCGGCTGCAGCGGCTCCGTCATAGCCCCACTTGAGGTAGGCTGCACCATGAGCGAAACCAGCACCAAAAGCGGTCAGGATAATGTTATCGCCTTTCTTCAGCTTGGCCTCGTTGTCCCAAAGGACAAGCGGGATGGTAGCTGAACTGGTGTTACCATAACGGTCGATATTAATCAGCACCTTCTCTAAAGGCAGGTCTGCACGCTTGGCCACAGCCTCGATAATGCGTAAGTTGGCTTCATGAGGCGCCACCCAATTCACGTCTGCAGCGGTCAGGTTGTTGCGCTTGAGTATCTCAAGCACATCGTCACCCATATCAGTCACAGCGTGGCGGTACACATTGCGGCCCTCCTGATAGACATAGTGCAAGTGATGGTCAACCGTGAAATGAGACGCAGGACTCACGCTACCTCCAGCCTTGAGGTGAAGGAAAGGCAGTCCCTTGCCGTCGGTACGCAGGAATGAATCCTGAAATCCGACACCCTCTTCTTCGGTGGCTTCAACCAACACAGCGCCGGCACCATCTCCGAAAAGCACACAAGTCTGACGGTCTGTATAATCCGTAAAGGCAGACATCTTCTCGGCAGAAATCACCATAATCTTCTTATAGCGACCGCTCTGAATAAGACCCGTGGCTGTATCCATGGCATAAAGGAAGCCGGAGCATGCAGCGGAAATATCAAAAGCATGCGCATTCTTCAGCCCTAACTTACCCAATACAATGCTCGAAGTTGAAGGGAACATATAATCGGGTGTAGTGGTAGAGAGAATCAGCGCATCGATGCTGTCAGGATCAACACCAGTCTTATGCATCAGCTGCTTGGCAGCCTTTCGCGCCATGTAACTGGTGCCGAGCCCTTCCTCCTTCAGGATTCTGCGCTCCTTGATGCCTACACGTGTAGTAATCCACTCGTCACTGGTGTCTACCATGCGTGACAACTCCTCGTTGGTGAGGATGTAGTCAGGCACGTAGCCACCAATTCCGGTGATGACAGCGTTAATGGTAGCCATTACTCAGCGGTTTCCTTAACAATAGCAACCTTGCCACGATAGTAACCGCATGTGGGGCATACCGTGTGGTACACATAGTAAGCGCCGCAGTTAGGGCATAATGCCAACGTAGGAGCTACTGCCTTATCATGAGTTCTTCTCTTGAGTGTACGAGTCTTAGACTGTCTTCTTTTAGGATGTGCCATAATTCTTTAATGTTTAATATTTTATTCTTTCAATTTTAACAAAGCTGCCCATCGGGAATCCACAGGCTGCTCACCATCCTCGTCACCGCTTCGGGCGGCCGAATGTTCCTCAAGAACCTTCATCATGGCAGGGTTGCATTTTCCAGGTGCATGCACATGCCTGAGCGGGATACTAAGCTCTATAAATTCGTAGATAAACCAAGCAACATCGAGTATTCCTTCATTATCCCGAACAGTTACCAGGTCATCTTCTTCTGAGTAGTCGTCACCAAACTTAGCCACCAAATGATTATCCGTAGCGATTGCCTGCTCCATATCGTCGAGACAAAGGTCGCAAGGAATGGTGACCGAGCCTTCAGTGTGGAAGTCCAGATCGAAGAGATCCCCCGTCCGGTGTACCGTCAGAGTCGTATGCAGACACCCTTGCCTCACCAACGGAGCATTCACAGCTTCGAAGAAGGCATCGTCGAGGTCGAAATCAAAGATGTTATCATCCTCCTTCAACCCCTTGAGGTCTATCTTAAACGGCTCTAAACTAATCATATCTACACTTTGGGCTGCAAAGTTACGACTTTTTTCTGATAATTAAAAGGATAGAGAGAAAAAAGTTAACCCCATAATGCGCATTTCATATTTCCTCAACTCCTTGCTGCCAAGCTACTTTTTCAACTCTATTCTGAAGGTAGTTCCAACGCCTACCTCTGAATTTTTCACATAGATTTTACCTCTATGATACTCTTCTACAATCCTCCTGGCAAGACTCAAGCCCAATCCCCACCCTCGCTTTTTGGTGGTAAAGCCTGGTCGGAAAACATTACCTATATCTTTCTTCCTAATTCCCTTCCCGGTATCCGTCACCTCGATGACAACCTTTGCGCCAACGTCCTCTGCGTGAAGGGTAATACAGCCTTGGTCACCACCCATGGCATCTACTGCATTTTTACATAGATTCTCTATCACCCACTCAAAAAGCGAAGCATTAAGATTCACGATGATATCATGCGCAGGGAAATCCTTGACAATTTGAATGCCCTTACTGGTTCGCCGGTCCATATAATCCGCGACATGCCCGAGAACCTCCTTCAGGTTCGTAGGAACAGGCTCAGGAATAGACCCTATTTTGGAGAAACGCTCAGCGATCAGTTGCAATCGCTTCACATCCTTATCCATTTCCGGGAGCAGCGCATCATCTGGATATGTCTCCTTAAGAATCTCCACCCATGCCATAAGACTCGAAATCGGCGTACCCAACTGATGTGCCGTCTCCTTACTTAAGCCTACCCAAACCCTGTTTTGCTCAGCCCGCTTCGACGTCAATAACGCAAAGATAGCCACCACCACAAAGATGAGCACCACACCCAACTGAACGAAAGGATATACTGCGAGCCGTTGGAGCATAAGCGACCGGTCATAACATACATCAATATACTCGGTACTATTGCCCCCGAGATTTATACGAATATGCTGTCCCTGCTCAAGCCATTTGCGCCCCAAAGTGCCCGCCTCATGCAGACTGTCAGCAAAAGTCTTGGCGTCAATGCGTAGATTACGGAATACAGTAACCTCCCCTTTCGAGTCGAGAACAATCACTGGGATATAATTGTTATCATTGAGCACCTTCAGCACAAGGTTAAGGTCAGTATTCTCATCGGCCTGGTTCAGCGTACGCATGGCCTCGGCCCACACCTCCATCTTGCGGTGTTCCTGTTCTTTCAAATCTTGCGTCAGGAAATGAGATACAAGCAGCGACCCCACGGCTATAAGTACAGCCGCAATGACAAGAAAAATCTTGACCCTCCTGATGCGATCGGTCCACTGCATATCAATTATAACAACGAACTTGCCTTAGTATTATTGTATCACAAAATAAGTATCACAAAAGCATATCACCAGCCCACCAACAAACCAAAAGACCAGCCCACCAACAGACCAACAGACCAGCCCACCAACAAACCAACAGACCAGCCCACCAACAAACCAAAAAGCCCCGACGATATTTCTATCCTCGGGGCTTGCTGTTGAAAAAAGGCGGCTACCTACTCTCCCACATTGCATTGCAGTACCATCGGCGCAAGCGGGCTTAACTTCTCTGTTCG
>JAFABV010000103.1 GCA_023425865.1 Bacteroidota bacterium
AATGGTGCTTAAAACAAAAAATCCCCCCAACAAAAAAAAAAAAAACCCCACCAGCCCACCAACCCACCAACCCACAAACAAACAAACCCACCAACCCACCAGCCCACCAACAAACCAACCCACCAACAAACCAACCCACCCACCCAATGATTGATAAAGAAAAAGCCCAACTCAATATGAAGGTGCAATGGACCAAGTTCATTGTAGTGCTCGTACTGTATCTTCTGTTCCTCTACTGGCTCAAGAGCTGGTTAGGACTGATTGTCATCCCTTTCATCTACGACGTTTATATCACCAAGAAGATACGTTGGCAGTGGTGGAAGACGGCAGAAGGGCCTGTACGATTTATCATGAGTTGGGTAGACGCGCTGGTATTTGCCTTGGTAGCAGTCTACTTCATCAACCTCTTTTTCTTTCAGAACTACGTCATCCCATCCAGTTCTTTAGAAAAAAGCCTGCTTACCGGCGACTATCTCTTCGTTTCCAAGGTGAGCTACGGCCCGCGCATCCCGCAAACCCCGCTTACGATGCCCCTCACCCAACACACGCTACCCATCATCAACACCAAGAGCTACATTTCTTGGCCGCAGTGGGACTACCGGCGTGTAAAAGGCTTGGGCAACGTACAGCTCAACGACATCGTGGTGTTCAACTACCCCGCCGGCGACAGCATCGTGACCGAGCAGCGCTACCAAACCGAATATTACAATTTAGTATACAGCTACGGTCAACAGATTTTCGAGCAAAACTACCCCAACCCCGTCAATCCTGCCACACTCAACAAGCAGGAGCAGTACGACTACTTCAAATACATTTATGCCATTGGCCGCAACTTTGTCGCCAACAACCCCAACGAGTTTGGAAGCATAGACTGGCGTCCCACCGATCGCCGCGAGAATTATGTCAAGCGCTGTGTTGGCCTGCCCGGACAGACCCTACAAATCAAAAACCATATCGTGTATCTTGACGGCAAGGCCAACAAGGAGCCAACCCAGGTGCAGTACACCTATTATGTAAAGCTCAATCGCAACCTGCCTGATGACTTTCTCAAGACCTACGGCATATCATCAGAAGACCTCATGAGTCTCAACCAAAACGGTTATATGCCCCTCACCCAAGCTGCCGTCAAGGCCCTCAAGAGCCAAGGCCTTGCCGCAAGCATCCGCCTCAACACCAACGCCACCACTGGCGACCTCTATCCGCGTGATGCCGTCACCGGCTGGACCCGCGACAACTATGGCCCGATATGGATTCCCAAGAAGGGTGCCAGCGTCAAACTCACGCTTGACAATATCGCCATCTACGAGCGTCCCATCCGTGTATACGAAGGCAACGACCTCGATGTGAAGAACGGACAAATCTACATCAACGGCAAGTTGGCCCACAGCTACACTTTCAAGATGGATTACTACTGGATGATGGGCGACAACCGCCACAACTCCGCCGACTCACGCTACTGGGGCTTCGTGCCCGAAGACCACATCGTGGGCAAACCCATCTTCATCTGGTGGAGCTCCGACCCCGACCGCAAGGGATTTGGCGGCGTGAGATGGAGCCGACTGTTCAAGTGGGTGGACAATATTAAATAATTCACAATTCATAATTCACAATTCATAATTCAAAATTCACAATTCATAATTCAAAATTCATAATTCACAATTCGCAATTCGCAATTTATAATTCGCCATTCTGTTTACTACAGAGCGGGAGGGAGAGGCCTGCCAAGGCCTCCTCTCAGCAACAAAGAATCATCAATAAGGTCAATGACAGCGACATTCATGGTGCCGCAGGCATCGTGAACAAGCAACCATCATGAAGCATGCGCTGAAGTTCCTGCTGGGGCTTGGCATCGCGATACCGCTGGTATTTGCCGTGCGGGCCTATCTGTTCACTACCTACAACGTCGAGACCCACATAGGCCATGTGCTGAAGAAGGGCGACAGGGTATTGGTGAACAAGGTGCGGCTTGAACCCATCCAAAAGGGCACACTCATCGTCTACCAGGCACCACAGCCTACCATTGGGCAGGTGGTGGCGCTGCCCGGAGACACCATCACGCTGGCCGGCAAGCGCTACCGCATCCCCACCGTCTGCTGCGACCGCTGCACATGCCCCGACTGCCGTCTCTACCTGCTCGACATTGGAGTCAAGAAGACGCTGGTCTACAAGCACCAATTCATTGGCAGGGCGAGGAAACTTTTCTGATTTTTCACTCATGACATGCTAACGTCGACCGCTGTCATCAACGCCAACAAGCCCCCATCTCCTACCGCCTTCCACCATGTCCCATACTCCCACATCCTCCATACATGCAGCGACCTCATCCCCTCAATCCACCCCCACCGCGGGAGAGTGTACTGAGGGAATGAGGCCACTTCTCGCCTCCACCTACTTCGGGCCCATACAGTGGTACCAGAAGTTGTTTCGCGGTGAGCACTGCCTCATCGAGCGTCACGAACACTTTGTCAAGCAGAGCTACCGCAACCGGTGCATCATTGCCACCACCAACGGTCCGCAGTCGTTGTCCATACCCATTGAGCAGTATGAGGGCACCAAGTGTGCCATGAAGGATATTCGCGTCAGCGACCACGGCAACTGGCGACACCTGCACTGGAATGCCCTATGCTCGGCTTACGGCGAGAGTCCTTTCTTTGAGTATCTGGCCGACGACCTCCACCCTTTCTTTGAGCGTCGGTGGGACTTTCTCTTCGATTTCAACCTCGAAATCACTTATAAGGTGTGCGAGTTGCTCGACTTCGAGCCCCACCTCACGCTCACCGACGCCTACCTGACGCCCACCGACGCGGCACGGCAAGGCATCGCCGACTATCGTGACATCATCCGCCCCAAGCGCGCCCTGCCCGACCCCGCCTTTACGCCCAAACCTTACCATCAGGTCTACGAGGCCAAATGGGGCTTCCAGCCCAACCTCTCCATTCTCGACCTGCTGTTCAATACCGGGCGCGAGGGCGTACTCTTTCTCTGACCAAGCCTATCCCCACACGCTGTCGGCAATCTGCTTCACGAGCAAGAGCTTGTTCCACTGCTCCTCCTCGGTGAGCTTGTTGCCAATCTCGCATGAGGCAAACCCACACTGCGGACTCAGGTAGAGGCGGTCGAGGGGCACATATTTTTCGGCCTCATGTATACGGGCAACAATGTCGTCAGGCGCTTCGAGCACGGGCGACTTGGTGGTGACAAGTCCCAATACCACTTTTTTGTCGGCGGGGATATAGCTCAGAGGCTCAAACGTGCCCGACCGCTCGTCGTCAAACTCCAAGTAGAAACCATCGACATGCTCGTGGGCAAATAGCCAAGGGGCCACCGGGTCGTACCCACCGCGAGTGGCGTAGGTGGAATGATAGTTGCCCCGGCACACGTGCGTATTCACCACCAAGTCGGCAGGGCGACCCTCCAAGGCCAAGTTGTTCACAAGTAGATATTTTGTCGCCTCACCCTCCAGGGTAAAACCGCGGCCTGCCATCTGCTTCCAGAAATCATCATCGACTATCATTCCCCAGGTGCAGTCGTCAAACTGCAGGTTTCGACAGCCGGCCGCATAGAGGTCGGCTATCACCGTGCGGTAGGCCTGGGCAATGTCGTTCACCAACTCGTCGAAGTCGGGATATACCTCAACCGTATTCTTGCCGTTGTCGCCCCTGAAGAGCTCGGCGAGAAACTGCGCCGGCGCAGGGATGGTCTGACGGGCCACCACGCCCGGCTCCTCAAACTGCTTCACAAAGGCAAAGTGCTGTACGAAGGGATGGTCTTCGCCCGAAATCTTGCCCGTGAGTCGCAGCGAGCCCTTGGTGGTCTCCTCGCCCACAAACTGGTAGCCATGCTCCAACTCGATGTGTTCCACCCCCTGCAAGCCCCACATGAAATCGAGGTGCCAGTAGGCGCGCCGAAACTCGCCGTCGGTAATCGACTGCAGCCCCACGGCCTTCTGCTTCCTGATCAGGTCGGTAATGAGCCGGTCTTCCACTTCCTTGAGTGCCGAGGCGCTGATTTGCCCGGCGGCAAATTGGTTACGGGCCTCCTTCAATTCTTCCGAGCGGAGGAAACTGCCCACATAGTCGGCGCGAAAAGGCGCATGTAATTGTACGTTGCTCATATTGTCTTGTTCTTATGGATATGATGTATGCTGTGTGCTTACATCTTGGTTCTGGGCGCAAAGATATAGCGAGCAACTTAATCACACAAATATTCTTCGATTATCAGGAAAATATTCTATATTTGCAGGGCAATACCGCAAAACAGCAGAATATTATTCCACCAAACACCCAAAACCACCAAATGGCAAATACCGAAACCCTCGATGTCACCGACATCCGCATACTCCGTGCCCTGCAACAGAATGCCCGCCTCACCGTCAAGGAACTGGCCGAACGGGTCCACCTCTCGCCCTCGCCCACCTTTGAGCGGCAGAAACGACTCGAACGCGAAGGATACATACAGCGTTATGTGGCCGTGACCGACCATCACAAGTTGGGCAACCACGTCATCGTGCTATGCAACATCAGGCTCAAGCAGCACACCCACGAACTCATACAACAGTTTATGGACACCGTGCAGACCATTGACCAGATTACCGAGTGCTACAACACCAGCGGCGACTTCGACTTCCAAATCAAGGTCTACGCGCGCGACATGAAAGCCTACCAGGATTTTATGCTCAACACCTTGGGCAATATCGACTGCATCGGAAGCCTGCACAGCGTCTTCGTCATCGGCGAGATCAAAGACTCGCATGTCATCCCCGTGGCACCTCCCGCCCCCTGACCGCCACCACTTGATATAGATAAAGATAATAGCGGAAATCGACAGAATCAAACGCCACGCATTCCCTGCTATCGAGAATATCAATACTTTTGCAAGTGATTTTATAAATAGCACGTTATGAATATTCTCGAAAACTTGTTCCGGGGCTTCCCCGACTTGTGGGGCGGCGGCGTCGCCCACTCGGTCATGATTCTCTCCTTGGTCATCGCCTTGGGCTTGGCCTTAGGCAAAATCAAGGTAAAAGGCGTATCGTTAGGACGCGCCTGGATTTTGTTTATTGGTCTCATCTTTGGGTATTACTACATCAATCTCGACCAGCATCTGCTGCACTTCCTCAAGGAGTTTGGCCTCATCATTTTCGTTTTCTCTATCGGCATGGAGATCGGTCCCGGCTTCGTGCTATCGTTTAGAAACGGCGGCAAGGTGCTCAACTCGCTCGTGGCCATCATCGTCGTCCTGAGCTTGGCCACCACGCTCATCATTGCCTACTCCACCGGCACACCCATCAACACCATCGCCGGCATACTGTCGGGAGCCGTGACCAACACGCCTGGACTGGGCGCGGCACAACAGGCATTCAGCGACTTGCGCCATATCGACGCGCCCACCATCGCCACCGGCTATGCCGTGGCCTACCCCATGGGTATCCTGGGCATCATACTGGCCTTTGTCATCCTGCGCTTCGGCCTGCGCATCAAGCCCGAAGAGGAAGAGACCGAAGCCCAGCGCGGACTCGGACACTTGGAGGAGATGACCGTAAACACCTTCTCTGTGAAGATCGACAATGAGATGATCGACGGACAAACCGTGAAGAGCGTACACCATACGGCCAAGCGCGACTTCATGATCTCACGCATCTACAGGGCAGACAGCAACGAGAGCCAGCAGGCCGTCAACGGCCATACCGTGCTACATCGGGGCGACACTGTGCTCATGGTGGCTAAGCCCGCCGACCAAGAAGCCCTCTGTGCACTGCTGGGAACGGTGGTAGACGTAGACTGGACCAAGTTTGGCAACAAACTCATTTCACGTCGCGTGCTCCTTACCCGCTCGTCGGTGCAGGGCAAGACCATTGCCGAACTCAACATACGCAGCACGTTCGGCGTTAACATCACCACCGTCAACCGTGCCGGCGTTGACCTCATGGCCACGCCAAACCTCAAGCTGCAAATGGGCGACAACATCACCGTGGTGGGCAGCGAGCTCGGAATAAGCCATGTCGACAAGATGCTGGGCTCATCGGTCAAAGAGCACAACATACCCAACCTCATCCCCATCTTCTTGGGGCTGGTGCTGGGCTGCATCCTGGCCAACGTGCCCTTCATGCTGCCGGGCATCTCAGAGATGCTCCGACTGGGGCTCACCGGTGGCCCCTTGGTGGTCGCACTGCTGATCGGATACTTCGGACCCAAATATAACTTCGTGAATTACAGCACCCTGAACGCCAACCTCACGCTGCGAGAAGTGGGACTCTACATCTTCCTGGCCTGCATCGGTCTGGGCACGGGCAAAGACTTTGTCAGCACCATCACCACCGCACAGGGACTGCACTGGATGGGCTACGCCTTGGCCATCACCATGATTCCCATCCTCATTGGCGGAGTCATTGGCCGGTTGGTGTTCCACATCAACTTCTTCACGCTCATGGGCGTGCTGGCCGGTACCAACACCAATTCGCCCGCGCTGGCCTACGCCAACGGACTCACCCAAAGCGACGCGCCCACCGTGGGCTACTCTACGGTGTATCCCTTTGCACTGTTCCTGCGCATCGTTACCATACAAATCATGATATTTGCACTCGGATAAGACATGATGACCACTGCAACGAACATTACCGCCGCCATGCCCCAAAACGCCGATACTGCCATCAACGCCGACCTCGACCGACGACTCGACCTGCTGCTGCGCACCGGGTGCCTGCTCATGAGCAGCAATGCCGACACCACGCGCATCAAGCGCAACCTGAGCCGAACGGCCGATTATCTGGGACTGGAAGACGACAAAATCAACCTGTATCTCGACTTCGACATGCTCATGGTGAATTACAACGATGAGCAGGGGTCGCACACCAAGTTTTGCGCCTGCAAGCATCACGGCATAGACATGACGGCCATCACCTCCATCAGCCACCTCTCGTGGAAGGCCATTCGCGACGACTACACCCTCGACGAGTACGAACGGTGCTTGGAAACCATAGCCCATACGCCACGACACTACACCCCCTGGCAGGTGGCCATGGGCGGAGGTCTGGCCTGCGGCGGATTCTGCATACAGTTTGGCTGCGACTGGCCCTCGTTCTTCTACGCGTCGATAGCTGCCATCCTGGGACTGCGACTGCGCACCTGGTTAGTGGAGAAAGGCTCCAACACCTACATCTGCATTGGTGTGGCGGCCTTCGTGTCTACCCTGTTGGCATGGCTCGCGTCGTTTATCTCGCTTACGCCGGCCATCGTCGCGGCGCTGCCCGGCTGGATGATTTCTTCCACCCCCTGGCACCCGCTATTGGCCTGCGCCCTGTTCATCGTGCCCGGCGTGCCACTCATCAACTTTGTCAACGATATGCTGGCGGGCCACACCCGAATAGGACTCACACGGGCCCTGCACACCCTACTCATCGTGGTGGCCATGGCTTTCGGCATTGCCTTTGCCATCGCCGTATGCGGCATCGACAACTTTGTGACCGACCTCACCTTGGTGCCCCACCACACCTATACGGAGTATGCCATCGCCGCGGCCATATCGGCCATGGGCTTCTCGATGATCTTCAACGTGTCGCCCAAGATGCTGCCGGTGGTGGCCATCGGGGGTATCATTGCCGTGTGCAACCGCAACTTCGTGAACCTCGGCCCCAGCACCAACAATATCGGTCTCGACGAGGGACTGATCATCGGCTCCTTAGCGGGCTCTACGCTCGTCAGCCTCGTGGCGGCCATGGCGTCGCACTGGGTGCATACGCCCCACCAGTGCCTCACCATACCGAGCGTCATACCCATGGTGCCAGGTGTGCTGATGTATCGCGCCCTGTTTGCCCTCATCGACATGCAAGGCGTCGTGGGCGAGGTCACCGTCGCCATGAACAATCTCATCAAGGCCTCATTGGTCATCCTCGTGATTGCCATCGGCGTGGCCATACCCAATATCTTTGTGCGGAGTATGCTTGAGAGCCGGCGAAAGCTGCGCTACTACAACCTGCTCGTCGAGCGGCATAACCGCCGACAGGCAGCCACAGCGGAATAATCATACACGAATATACTACAACAAGGGAGGGGCTTCACAATGACGACGGGTGTCGTTGCGGCCTCTCTCACCATTTCAAGTCATGGACATCAGACAACTCAGATACTTTCTCAAGGTGGCAGAAACCCTCAACTTCTCAGAGGCCAGCCGCCGGCTTTTCATTACTCAGAGCACCCTCTCACAACAAATCAGCCACCTGGAACAAGAGATAGGCTTATCGCTCTTCGAGCGCAACAGCCACGAGGTGTTTCTCACCGGTGCCGGCAAAGAGCTATTGCCCTATGCCCAGCGCGCCGTAGTGGCCACCGAGTCGTGCATGGACCACATACAAGACCTGAAGCAAATACTCACCGGCGAACTGAATATTGGCGTGACTTACTCCTTCAGCACCATCATGTCGGAAACGCTCGTCGACTTCATGAAAACCTATCCCGGCGTGAAACTCAACATTGACTACCGCACCATGGAGGAACTCATGACCATGCTCAAACGGCGTGAGCTCGACTTTGTGCTGGCCTTCAGACCGCTGAAAAAAGACAAAGACATAGAGAGTCATGTCATCTTCTCCAACCGCGTGGCCGCCTTAGTCAAAGAAGACCACCCTCTAAACAAGGAGAAAACCGTTGACCTGGAGCAGCTGCAACGCTACGACTTGGTGCTACCGGCACGAGGACTGCAGGCACGAAACGCCTTCGACAAGCTGGTGGCCGACCGCGACCTCAACTTCAACATCAAGGTAGAGGTCAACCATGTAGACATCATTCTCGCACTTTTGCACCGCACGCACTATGTGTCTGTACTCTCCGAATCGACGGTGCTACACGAGGAGGGGCTCAGGGCAATACCCATTGCCGAGGCCGACAACAAGATGGAGGGGTGCATACATATGCTCAAAGACAGCTACGTGAAACATGCCGCCCAGGCGTTCATCCGTATGCTCACAGAGTCTACCACGGTGTACACGAGGGCACTGAGCCTCTCTCCCCTCGCCGCGACGCCGAAGGGTGAGGGCGAGTGATATGGCCGTCGAGCGTTTCATCGTAGGCCCATTGTGCGTACCCCGGCTTCATAAAGTAAGCGCCATCCCGGTTACACCGCCTTTTCGCACCGCCTATACACCGACGTTATTGCTCCATCTCCCGCTCTACGCCCAATAGGTCTATCCGAATCATCTTATACTTCTATATAAAACCATCCGATGATTCTATATAAAACCATTCGATAATTCTATATAAAACCATTTGATGATTTAATATAGAATCATCCCAGCCTTCTCCCCGAAGTATAAAAAGATAAGGACATTGGCGTCCATTCATTTGGGTGCCGTGCCACGTCCTCCAAGCTGTTACGACCATCCCAACACTACCTGACGGATATCCCTAAACCGCCTCACCCCAAGGATACACTGTGGGCATTATGCCTCGGCGAGGCGTCACTCAACGGATGAGCCCCCCGCGAGGCACGAGCGAAACCCTCTGCCTTGGTATTCGCATTGTGATATCCTCCTAATAGAAGAAGTGCCAACGGCACCCTCCTCCCACTCCTCCGCGGCTCTGCATCGAAGATGTACGACCTCCAAACCCTCTGCGGCTCTGCGTGCCCCCCACCTGCGTGGAATAACCACCACCTCGTATTTTTTTAACACGGATGGCACGGAATTTTCGGAATTACCATCCGGCACATTTTGATACTACGGAGCATCGCTTTGCGATGGGCGGATGGAACGGAAGCAGCTGCAGTTTTCTCCATTTCTCCTCACACCAATGGCTCCCAGATTCTACCCTCAGCTCTGCATCGCAGATGTACAACTCCAATCTCTCTGCGGCTCTGCGTGCAAATACCCCCCACCTGCGTGAAATAACCACCACCTCGTATTTTTTTTAACACGGATGGCACGGAAAACTCGGAATTACCATCCGGCACATTTTGATACTACGGATCATCGCTTTGCGATGGGCGGATGGAACGGAAACCTGCCTCACGTTTCTCATTGACCACACTTTCGCAATACGGGAATATGATAGCGTCTAACAAATACTCCGAAACTACTTTTCAATAATCCATCGGCTTTCTGATTATCTATCTGCTATTCCTCACAATCCATTGGCTTTCCACACAATCCGTTTACTTTCACCCTCACAATCCATTGGCTTTCCACACAATCCATTGGTTTTTCCCACAATCCATTGGCTTTCCCCACAATCCGTTTACTTTCCCCACAATCCGTTTACTTTCCTCACAATCCATTGGCTTTCCCCACAATCCATTTACTTTCCCCGAAGGGGATAAACTCTTGATAGGGCACGGTTGGCCGGAATGGCGACCGCAGGGAGACATGACGTGCCTACCGTGTCTAAGCTCGCCCGGATGGATGAACTCTGTAGGAGTTCAACAGGCTACCGCAACCAACAACGCATCGTGCCGACCACAAACCATAAAAATATTGAACTCAAGTTTCGGATTTAGATTTCAAGCCGTTTGAGCATACTCTCTAAGTGCAGCCAATCTCTTGTCATTCTCAATAATTTGGATGGTCAGTTCATCAGAGTCAGCACCAATGAGTTCTGAAACGA
>JAFABV010000003.1 GCA_023425865.1 Bacteroidota bacterium
CGAACACTGGAATTCCTGAATTTGTAGTAACTTTGCCCATGAGTTTATACATTTTGGTTTTAGCAACGCAAAAGTACAAACTCTTTGGGGAAGTCAGCGGACTTCCCATTTTTTTTACTGTGGCAACAGTGTCAATATTATTTAATTGCCATCATACTGTCGATCTTTTGGTTTTATCGGACAGCAATAGTTTTATATAGAATCATCCGATAGTTCTATATAAAACCATTTTATACTTCTATATTAAATCATCCGATGGTTTCATATAGAATCATTCTATGCCATGCGTCTCCGCAGAACACGCCATCCGTTTACGCAGAACTCGCCATCCGTCTCCGCAGAACTTGCCATCCGTTTCCGCAGAACTCGCCATCCGTCTCCGCAGAATACTCCTACCCCGAAGGGGTTGAACGCTTGATAGGGCAGGGTTGGCGCGAAGCGCCTACCCTGTCTACCCGTCGTATCGTATGTATAAGAACTCTGTAGGAGTTCAACGTTTTATGGATATGGTGGCGCGTAGCGTTGTCGGGTGTGGACGCCTGTTGAACTCCTACAGAGTTCATCCATCCGGCGTGAGCTTAGACACGGTAGGCACGTCATGTCTCCCTTCGGTCGCCATGCCGGCCAACCGTGCCCTATCAAGAGTTTATCCCCTTCGGGGAAAGCAAGGAAGTGATGGAAAGCAGATAAATCATGATGGAAAGCAGATAAATCATGATGGATAATAGACAGCTTATGTAAAGCCAATGAATTGTGAGGAATAGCAGATAGACAATGAGAAAGCCAATGGATTGTGAGGAATAGCAGATAGACAATGAGAAAGCCAATGGATTGTTGAAAAGTAGATGCGGAGTATTTGTTAGACGCTACCATATTCCCGCATTGCGAAAGTGTGGTCAATGAGAAACGTGAAGCAGTTTCCGTTCCATCCGCCCATCGCAAAGCGATGATCCGTAGTATCAAGGTGTGCCGGATGGCAATTCCGAAAATTCCGTGCCTTCCGTGTTAAAAAAACGACGTGTGGCGACGTATATCGTTGAGCACGTAGGTTTTTTTTTGCACGCAGAGCCGCAGAGGAGTTAGAGTTGGGCATCTTCGATGCGGAGGAGAGGGGTGGTAAGCAGAGGGCCTACGGCCTGAGGAGGAATGGAGAGCTGGAGGCAGTTTCCGTTCCATCCGCCCATCGCAAAGCGATGTTCCGTAGTATCAAGGTGTGCCGGATGGCAATTCCGAAAATTCCGTGCCATCCGTGTTAAAAAAACGACGTGTGGCGACGTATATCGTTACGCACGTAGGGGGATTTTTTTGCACGCAGAGCCGCAGAGAGTTTGGAGTTGGGCATCTTTGATGCAGAGGAGACGGGTGGTAAGCAGAGGGCCTACGGCCTGAGGAGGAATGTTACAAAAAACCTTTTCTCTGCATCAAAGATGCCCAACTCTAAACTCTCTTTGTCTCTGCGTGCTAAAAAAACACGGCTGCGTGCAATAACCACCACTCCAAATGGATGTTTGAACAACGCGCGGCACTCTAAATGAGATATGCGGTCTCATCATGCAATATACTCCAAAGAAGACGGACTTTAGGGGGGATTGAGGCAAACCATCAAGTACATCATCGAAAACGAAACAGCACTAAGAACAAAAGACGGGATGAAAAGAAAAATAGTGTGACTATCCGCTTGCTTATTGAATCCGCCCTATGGCTGTTTCAGAAAAATGACTAACTTTGTACGTGGTAAGAAATATCAAACTTCTATTATCATGAACTTCTGGAAAAAGACTCTCGTATTTTGTTTTCTGTGCTGTATGCCAATGTTGCTGCATGCCGTAAATGAGAAACCGTTTACCGTACCCGAATTGAAGACATGGAAAGGTGGGGAGGGGGTGTTTGCCCCCGCACGTATCACATATGAGAAAGGCGACGCCATGATGCTTGAGACATTGCAACGCTTTGCCGATGACTATGCCACGATGTTCGGACAGCGTCTGCCCATTGTAAAAGGCAAGGCCAAGCAGGGCGATATCGCATTTGTGGTGAAGGCGCAGAAGGGAAGTCGTGCAGAGAGCTATGCCATCACCATCGGTGAGTCGGCCAAGGTGACGGCTCCCACGAACAAGGGCCTCTTTTGGGCTACACGCACGATACTTCAAATAGCAGAGCAGAGTGTGACGCATACGTTGCCTTGCGGTACGTTGACAGATTATCCCGACTATGCCATCCGTGGCTTCATGCTCGACTGTGGGCGTAAGTTTTTTCCCATGCGCTCATTGCGGCAGTATGTGAAACTGATGTCCTATTATAAGATGAACACCTTTCATCTTCATCTGTCAGACTGTGGTTTCAAGCAGTTCTTTGATAACGACTGGATGAAGACCCAGGCCGCCTTTCGCCTGGAGTGTGACACCTATCCTGGACTAACGGCGCGCGACGGATTCTATACGAAGAAGGAGTTCATCGAGTTACAGAAGTATGCAGACAGCCTGGGTGTGGAGATTATCCCCGAAATCGACGTGCCGGCTCACTCGCTGGCGATCACGAAATATCGTCCCGATTTGGCAAGCAAGGAGTATGGCATGGACCATCTTGACCTGTTCAACCCCGATACTTATACTTTCCTCGACGGTCTGTTCAAGGAGTATCTCGAAGGACCGAACCCAGTGTTTCGCAGCAAGTGGGTGCACATTGGTACTGACGAGTATTCTAACAAGACGGTAGAGCTGCGTGAGAAATTCCGTTATTTCACCGACCGATATATCCGCTATGTGGAGAGTTTCGGCAAGAAGGCCGTGATATGGGGGCAGCAGACGCATGCTTATGGCACGACACCGATCAAGGTGAAAGATGTCATGATGCAGTTGTGGTCTAATGACTATGCGAAACCCGCAGACATGCTGAAGTTGGGTTACGATGTTGTCAGCATTCCCGATGGCGAGGTGTATATCGTTCCGAAGGCCGGTTACTATTACGATTATCTGGAAAACGAGCGTCTCTATAAGGAGTGGACGCCAGCTCATGTGAACGGAGTGGTATTTCCAGAGCGTCATCCGCAGATCAAGGGAGGCATGTTTGCCGTATGGAATGATATTGTTGGCAATGGTGTGAGTCTACAGGATGTCTATCATCGGGTGCTGCCTTCTATGCAGACGCTGGCTACGAAGATGTGGACGGGCGCTACCCCGACATTCTCTTATGCCATGTTTAAGGAGAAGTGTCAGAAACTGAGTGAGGCGGTAGGGCAGAGTGTGCTGGGCAGACAAGCTCCCGACTTTAAGTTGGAGTTGGCTCAGGTGAGGCCCGGACAGGAAACCGGCGTGGACCAGATGGGATGGGACTATCGCGTGGAATTTGATATTGATGCACGTGTGGAAACTCCCGGTACGGTCTTGTTTGAGTCCGACGAATCAAAATTCTATTTGGCCGACCCCGTGAGTGGATTTCTCGGTTTCAGTCGTAACGGGTATCTGTACAACTTCGGAGTGAGCCCTTATCCCGGTGAAAAGGCCCATGTCGCCATCGAGGGCACGCCTGAGCGTACGGTGCTCTATCTTAATGGTAAGAAGGTGAGCAGTCTGGATGTGAAGAAAGTGAACTTCGGTAAGCGTGGCGACATGTACTATCTGCGTACGCTCGTGTTCCCGTTGCAGAAAGCAGGACAGTTCAAGAGTGTGATAAGCAACTTGAGGGTTACGCACCTGAAGGCCGCGGAAACGGAATAATACGGCCTGTCCCAAAGATGTATGTCGTTGCTTGGCATGAATGTCATGAAGCACCGGCCCGGCCTGTGTGTCTCATGCAAGAAGACCATGCAGCGTAGAGACACCATGCCAGAGGAGCTTCTGCTGAGTTCTGCCTCGGAGGAGCTTCTGCTGGATAGGCGTATCATTCCGTGGCATTTGGGTGGGGGGATGCCACAGACCAAGAAAACATAACCTTTACCGCCAAATAATTGCTTCTGTTGTCCTAATGATATTCAGGATTTTGTAATTTTGTGGAGGTGGGTGGCCTGGCGGCAGCCTGTCGGAATGCAATGAATAAGAATATCATCAAGCGAAGACAATGAAAAGAATAGGATTGCTGGTGTTGTGTGGCGTATTTGCGATGCTGAAGGCCCAGACATCGTTAGCGATAAAGGAGCTGAAGTTGAGCAACGGCTTCACGGTATGGGTCAGCGAAGACCACGCGCAACCCAAGGTCTATGGGGCGGTGGTGGTGAAAGCCGGTGCCAAAGACTGTCCCAACACAGGCATCGCCCACTATTTTGAGCATCTGCTCTTTAAGGGTACTGACAAGATTGGCACGGTTGACTACTTGGCAGAGAAGCCATGGTTAGACAGCATTGCCGCGCAGTATGACTTGTTGGCACGCACTACTGACGCGCGTCGGCGGTTGCTGATTCAGCGGCATATCAACCAACTCTCGGGTCAAGCCGCCAACTATGCTATCCCCAACGAGTTTGAACAGCTTGTTACGCGCTACGGTGGTACAGGACTGAATGCCTACACGTCGTTCGACGAAACCGTGTTCTACAATACTTTTTCACCGCAATACATCGCGCAGTGGTGCGAACTCTATGCCGACCGATTCATTTCGCCCGTGTACCGACTGTTTCAGGGCGAACTTGAAACGGTGTATGAGGAAAAGAACATGTATGCTGACCAGATGGTGGTGCAGGCTGCCGAGGCTGCCCAGCGTGCAGCCCTGGCAGGTACACCCTATGCCTGGCCCATTATCGGCTCGACGGAAAACCTGAAGAATCCGCGGATGTCTGAGATGCGGCAGTTTTACGATACTTACTACGTGGCAGGCAATATGGGACTCATTCTCTGTGGTGATGTTCGTGCCGACAGCCTCTTGCCTCTGCTCGAACGCACGTTCGGACGTATTCGCGAAGGCGAGGCACCGCAGAGGGAGAAATCTCAAATCAAGAATATGCGGGGTGCCCCGGCACTGAAAATCAAACTGCCTATACCCATTGTCAAGGCGAGGGGCTATGCCTTTAAGTCGCCCAACGAAGCCAATGCCGACCGTGCCGCCTATGACGTGATGTGTGACTTGCTGTCAAACAGCACGAAGACAGGACTGTTAGACTCGTTGGCCCACGCCAACAAGGTGATGTTTGCCGGGGCTATGGGGTATGATTTCAAAGACTTTAGCGTCTATGGCTTTGGCTATGTTCCCACGATTCCTTTTGGAAGTAAGCGCAAGGCCGACCGGCTTTGCTGGGAGCAAATCGACAAGTTGCGGACGGGGCAATTCTCTGATGAGACGCTCCATACGGCCAAGCGCTCGTTGCAGCGGGCCCAACTGCTCAGTCTCGAAGACATGGACAGCCGGGGCAAGGCCATGGTGCATGCGTTCTCACATGGACTGGCGTGGGAGCATGTGCTTCGACGCGGTGAGCGGTTGGCCGCGGTGACGCATGACGATATTGTCAGGGTGGCAAGAACATATTTCAACGACGACTCGCTGAAAGTCACCAAGCAGTTTGGGCGTTATCCCAAAGAGCATGTCTCCCAGCCGGGCTACACATCCGTGCGTCCGCCACATGCCGGAGAGCAGTCGGCTTATGCCAAGCAGATGGCAGCCTTGCCCGTTGCCACCTTGTCTCCTAAATGGGTCGATTTCGACCATGCCGCGCCTTGTCGAGTGGTGGCGCCGTTGGTAAATCTCTACACCACCGCCAACCCCATGAACGATATTTTTACCTTGCAGCTCATCTATAGGCAAGGCACGTGGAATGACCGGCGGTTGTCGGTTCTTGCTGATTATCTGAATCATGTGGGTTCTGCACGGCGTGGCCGCCAGCAGTGGGGGCGCGCGTTGCAGCAGTGGGGAGCCTCAGTGGAGGTTTCTGCGTCACCGGGAACTGTAACCCTCACGCTGACAGGGTTCGACGAGCATCTGCTGCCCGCCATGCAACTGCTCAATGAGTGGATGACACAGCCGGAGGTCAACGAGAAGAAATTTGCTGAGCGGGTGAAGGCTGTCAGGCTCGAAGAACGGTCGTTCTTCAAAGACAATGCCAACATTGCTGACGCGGTATGGCAACGGGTGGAGTTTGGCGACAGCTCATCATACCTGATTCGCATGAGTGCCAAGGAGATGAAGCGCTTGAGTGGCCGTGAGCTGGTTGAGGCCTTCCGGCAACTCCAGCGCTATCAGCTTGACGTGGTATATTGTGGGCGGCTCTCTGCCGATATGGTAGAGCAGGCCGTGCGGCAGTATGTGCCGCTGTCGTCGGTAACTCTACCGGCAACGCTCAAGTCGCGCCCCATTCAGCCCACAACCAAGCCCATGGTCTATGTCTATGACCATCCAAGCGCACGGCAGACCATCATCGGCACCTTTCAGGCCCTCGACGCCATGCCTACACCCGAACAGCGGGCACGCTTCAAACTCTGGGGAGAATATTTTGGAGGGGGCATGTCCTCGCTTATGTTTCAGGAGATACGTGAGTTTCGCGCTTATGCCTATTCGGTTCGGGGCTTGGGTATAGAGCCCGATTTGCTGACGCATGCCGCCGCCCCCTGTGCTTACGTCACCCGTATGGGTACGCAGGCCGACAAGACCATGGCGGCTTTGGCAACGCTCGACTCGCTATTTGCGCGGATGCCGATGCGCCTATCGAATATTGAAACGGCACGTCGGCAGATTGTCAATGGGGTCAATCATGGTTATCCCACTTTCAGGACCGTTGGGCGCTATGTCGCCGCCCAGCGTCTGATGGGTTATCGCGCTGATCCTTCGCGCCGATTGTTAGAGACACTGCCTGCGTTGTCGGCTTCTGATGTGGAGAAATTTTATCGCGAAGCGGTGCAAGGACGCCCGCGTTCTGTCATCATTGTGGGAAAAAAGCAGGGACTCGACCTGCTGAAGCTTCAACAAATGGGCACGATAGTCGAATTAAAGGCCTCTGATATTTATCATCGGTAGGCCATTATATTATAAGGTGAACGACCAAATGACGGGCTGATTTTGTCAATATTTTGAAAAACTTTCGATAAAATCGTTATTTTTTCGCGGAAACATTTGGAGGTAATGCTAAAAACCTATACCTTTGCACTCGCTTTCCGGAAATACGCCGGTCGGCACAAAAGAAAGAGTTCTTTGAAAAGATTTACATAGACAGAGTAGTAGTACAAGAAGCAAGTCCTACACCTTATTAATATA
>JAFABV010000035.1 GCA_023425865.1 Bacteroidota bacterium
TCATCATGCTGTATGCCGTTCTGGGACAGTTCAACAGCCTGAGAGACATAGAGCTTGGGTTCTACTCGTCTGCTCAATGCCTGAACCATTTTGGTCTTGACTACATGGTGCGGCGCAGCACCTTGTCCGATGCCAACGCCAGGCGCTGCCCTGCATTTTTTGAGTCTGTCTACAACCTCCTGTACAAGCGTTATTCGTCCCTTTTAGCGGACAGCCGGCCGGTAAATGGGCTAAAACGGCCTCTTTTTATAATGGACTCCACTACCATATCGCTTTTCTCACAGGTATTTAGAGGAACTGGGCGCAATGCCATAAATGGGCAGAAAAAGGGTGGAGCCTGTCCAACATGACGACTGCCGTGCATATTCTACTCAGTTCCTACATGGGACTATACGATTTTCTCAACCTGCCAGAGGGGCGATGGATAAAAATCATTGAGGTCAGACAGAAAAAAGATGACGAAAATCATCAACCAAGCCTTTTCCCAGAGATGAGGGGAGGAATTTTGAAAATCAAAAGACCAAGACTTATTTACAGCAAGTTACAGATGGGAAATAGGATTTTCCCAGTTTTTATCGGACAGCAATAAATTAGAACCATCGAGTGCAAACACGGAGTAAGTCTCATAATACCATCATCATGAGACGGACACATGGCCTATATGAGGTATTTCGACAAGTACACGCAGGCGGACAACCAGCGCGTATTCACTAATCAGCGACAATGGTTCTTCGGCAAATTACGCTTCGACAACTATACTCTGGACTTCGAGGCTGCCGGCCAACAGATCCGTCAGATAAAACTTTTCCCGGATGTAACCAATCACTCCAATTATCGGCACAGTTGCGTCGTTACCAATATGAATGTGAAAAGTACAGATATATCAACCGTTCCTTACCTTTAACAATGCCAGTGAAACGCTACTATGACCGCAACAGTCGCACATCTTCGATACAAGAGGAGAGCGCATAGCAATGCAGAGGGCCTACGGCCTGAGGAGAATTGGGAGGCCTGGGGAGTAAACGGAGGCAGGTTCCGTACCATCCGCCCATCGCAAGGCGATGATCCGTATCCATCAACGTGTGCCGGATGGCAATTCCGAAATTTCCGTGTTATCCGTGTTAAATAATATCATCACGAGGTGGTGGTCATTTCTCGCAGGACGGTTTGACCACGCAGAGACGCAGAGGATTTGGAGGATAGCGTCAAATGGTTGAGATGGCCGCCTAACGGCTAAAGGAGGCCACAGAGGTCGCACCACCGTACTTTGGGCCTCGGGGAGGCACCGCTCAATAACTGAGGGCTTCGCGAGGCACGAGCGAAACCCTCAGATTGGGGCTCGCGTTTCAATATCCACCTCTGGAGGAGGTGCCCAGCATCCATCACTTCTTGCCCGCTTTCCCTGAAGGGGATAAACGCTTGATAGGGCACGGTTGGCCGGCATGGCGACCGAAGGGAGACATGACGTGCCTACCGTGTCTTCGGTCGCGCCGGATGGATGAACTCTGTAGGAGTTCAACGGTCTTCCGCAACCCACGATACATCGCTTCGACTGCAATTCATAAAACGCTGAACTCCTACAGAGTTCAATAATCCCGATACTTCCGTTAGACAGGGTAGTCGCTTCGCGCCAACCCTGCCCTATCAAGCGTTCAACCCCTTCGGGGTAGGAGAACTCTGCGCAGAGGGTTGGCATAGAGAGAATGGTACTTGCCACGCAGAGGAGGGTGTGTTGCACGCAGGTATTTTTTTGCACGCAGAGACGCAGAGGATTTGGAGTTACGCTTCTTCGACGCAGGAGGAGGGCTTGGGTAATCAGAGGGCCTACGGCCTGAGGAGAATTGGTAGGCCTGGGGAGTAAACGGAGGCAGTTTCCGTTCCATCCGCCCATCGCAAAGCGATGTTCCGTTCTATCAAGGTGTGCCGGATGGCAATTCCGAGTTTTCTGTGTAATCCGTGTTAAAGAATATCATCACGAGGTAGAGGTTATTTCACGCAGGTGTTATTGGGCACGCAGAGATATTGGAGTCGCACATCTTCGATACAAGAGGAGAGTGCATTGCAATGCAGAGGGCCTACGGCTTGGGGAGAATTGGGAAGAATGGGAGGCAGGTTCCGTTCCATCCGCCCATCGCAAGGCGATGATCCGTATCCATCGAGGTGTGCCGGATGACAATTCCGAAATTTCCGTGTTGTCCGTGTTAAAGAATATCATCACGAGGTAGAGGTTATTTCACGCAGGTGTTATTGGGCACGCAGAGACGCAGAGGATTTGGAGGATAGCGTCAAATGGTTGAGATGGCCGCCTAACGGCTAAAGGAGGCCACAGAGGTCGCATCACCGTGCTTTGGGCCTCGGAGAGGCACCGCTCAACATCTGAGGGCTTCGCGAGGCACGAGCGAAACCCTCAGATGGGTTTTGTGTTATATTATCCACCTCCAGCGGAGGTGCCCAACATCCATCACTTCTTGCCCGCTTTCCCTGAAGGGGATAAACGCTTGATAGGGCACGGTTGGCCGGAATGGCGACCGAAGGGAGACATGACGTGCCTACCGTGTCTACGCTCGCGCCGGATGGATGAACTCTGTAGGAGTTCAACGGTCTTCCGCAACCCACGATACATCGCCTCGACCGCAATTCATAAAACGTTGAACTCCTACAGAGTTCAATAATCCCGATACTGCCGTTAGACAGGGTAGTCGCTTCGCGCCAACCCTGCCCTATCAAGCGTTCACCCCCTTCGGGGTAGGAGAACTCTGCGCAGAGGGTTGGCATGGAGAGAATGGTACTTGCCACGCAGAGGAGGGTGTGTTGCACGCAGGTATTTTTTTGTACGCAGAGCCGCAGATGATTTGGAGTTACGCATCTTCGACGCAGGAGGAGGGCTTGGGTAATCAGAGGGCCTACGGCCTGAGGAGAATTGGTAGGCCTGGGGAGTAAACGGAGGCTGCTTCCGTTCCATCCGCCCATCGCAAAGCGATGATCCGTATCCATCAAGGTGTGCCGGATGACAATTCCGAGTTTTCTGTGTAATCCGTTGTTGAAATATCCATGTGGAGTGGTGGTGTAACTGACACGCAGTTTTTGGGGCACGCAGAGACGCAGAGGTTTTGGAGTTTTGCATCTCACCGTGGAGAGTACCGACCAGCGGCCTGACGGGGGAGAACCCGATGTATAAAATGGCATTATGGCCACCGTTTGCCTACTGAGCCAAGAAACTGCTTGGGGCAGTTCTATTCGGAAGCTAAAGTATCTGAAATAGAAATAAAGCATATGAGGGAGATGAAAAAGGGGAGAGAATATTTGGTTCGTAACTCATAATTATTTAAATTTGCCACGACACCTTAAATGAATTTATATACTCTCAACGGTTATCAACTATTCAATGAAGAAACACAATGGAACTTGTAGACCAGCTGAGCAGACGTCAGACCATTGATGCCAACGTACTCAGAGCGTTGCTGCTATGCCAAGACACCAGCGTTGTGAGCTACCTTCATGCAGAAGCCAGGAGGGTGGCCGACCAAACCTACGGTCGTAAGGTGTTTGTACGGGGACTGCTGGAGGTCAGCAATCACTGCAGGAACAACTGCTACTACTGCGGTCTGCGGCGCGACAACCGTGAGCTACGGCGCTACAGGCTCACCACCGATACCATTGTGGACTGTTGCAAGAAGGCATACACCTGGGGCTTCCGCACTTTTGTCTTGCAAGGCGGCGAAGACCCGCAGCAAGACGACAACTGGGTGGTGGAGACGGTGACGCGGCTGCGCCAGTTGTTTCCCGACTGTGCCATCACGCTGTCGCTGGGCGAGAAGAGCCGCGAGAGCTACAAGCGCTTCAGAGAGGCCGGTGCCGACCGCTACCTGCTGCGCCACGAGACCTACAACGCCAGCCATTACCAACAGCTTCACCCCCGCGAGATGTCGCAACACCACCGGCTGCAATGCCTCGGCTGGCTGCGCGAGTTGGGCTTCCAGACAGGATGCGGCATGATGGTGGGCAGTCCGGGGCAGACCATCGACCACCTGGTGGAAGACCTGCTCTATATCCACGCCTCGCGACCCGCCATGGTGGGCATGGGACCTTTTCTGCCCCATCATGCCACCCCCTTTGCCCATGAGCCTGCAGGCAGTGTGGAGCTGACGCTCAGGCTGATCTCTATCGTGAGACTGCTGCTGCCCGAGGTGCTGCTGCCGGCCACCACGGCCTTAGGCTCGCTCATACCCGGCGGACGGCTGCTGGGACTGATGGCCGGTGCCAATGTGCTCATGCCCAACGTGTCGCCCAGTGGCGCACGCGAGGCTTACGCGCTCTACGACCATAAAGACGCTGGGGCCATGACGGGCCCTGCCGACTGGGCCGCCCTCGAAAAGACCCTGAACGAGGCCGGTTTTGAGCTGGCCGTCGGACGGGGCGACAACCTTCTCTACAACACCTGCCTCCCTTAGACCGGGAGCTGCATACGCCTATGATGACCTAACGAACAAGACTCGATTACCTAACACCTACGACCATGTATAAGATAGACTCAACCCACGCCACCGAGTTTATAGATGACGCCGAGATCAGGGCTTCGCTCGCTTATGCCGAAGCCAACAAAGACAACCTGGAACTGATAGACAGTCTGCTGACAAAGGCTGACCGCTGCAAGGGGCTCACCCACCGCGAGGCCGCCGTGCTGCTGCGCTGCGACGACCCCACCCTGCGAGCACGCATACACGACCTGGCCCGCGACGTGAAGCGACGCTTCTACGGCAACCGCATCGTGCTCTTCGCCCCACTCTACCTCTCCAATCACTGCGTCAACGGCTGCGTGTACTGTCCCTACCACGCCAAAAACCATCAGCTGCCGCGCAAGAAACTCACCCAGGACGAGGTGCGCCACGAGGTGGTGGCCCTGCAAGACCTCGGCCACAAGCGACTGGCCTTAGAGTCAGGCGAGCACCCCATTGAGGCCCCCATCGAATATATCCTCGACTGTATCAACACCATATACAGCACCCACCACAAGAACGGTGCCATACGACGCGTGAACGTGAACATCGCCGCCACCACGGTGGAGAACTACAAGAAGCTGAAAGACGCGGGCATTGGCACCTACATCCTCTTTCAGGAGACCTACCACAAGGACAACTACGAGCGGCTGCACCCCACCGGTCCCAAGAGCAACTATGCCTGGCACACCGAGGCCATGGACCGCGCGCAGACGGCGGGCATCGACGACGTGGGCTGCGGCGTGCTCTTCGGTCTCTCGCCCTACGCCTACGACTTCGTGGGCTTGCTCATGCACGCCGAGCACTTAGAGGCACGCTTCGGCGTGGGGCCCCACACCATCAGCGTGCCGCGCATACGTCCGGCCGACGACATCGACCCGGCGATGTTTCCCCATGCCGTGGCCGACGACGACTTCCTGCACATCATTGCCTGCATACGTCTGGCCGTGCCCTACACGGGCATGATCATCTCTACCCGCGAGTCGGCCGACATACGTGGCAAGGCGCTGCACCTGGGCATCTCGCAGATCAGCGGCGGGTCGCGCACGTCAGTGGGCGGCTATTGCGAGGAGGACGAGAGCGACACGGCACAGTTTGAGACCAACGACACGCGGTCGCTCGACGAGGTCATAGCCTGGCTCATCGACATGGGCTACCTGCCCAGCTTCTGCACCGCCTGCTACCGCGCCGGGCGCACCGGCGACCGGTTTATGAGCCTCTGCAAGTCGGGCAAGATACATGCCTGCTGCACACCCAACGCCATCATGACCACCAAGGAGTATCTCGTAGATTATGCCTCGCCCGCCACGCGTGCCAAGGGCGAGGCCCTGATACGGCAGTCGCTGGAGCTGATCGACAACCCGAAGACACGGCGCATTGCCGAACAGCATCTGGCTGACATCGAACACGGCGAACGCGACTTTAGATTCTGACCCATGACCCTGAACGACACTCCATCGGCAGCGCGCCTGCACATCGTGCTTGTGGGCAAGCGCAACAGCGGCAAGTCGTCGCTGCTCAATGCCCTCGTGGGGCAGCACGCCGCCATCGTGTCGGCACAGCCCGGCACCACCACCGACCCCATTGGCAAGGCCATCGAGATACACGGTCTGGGGGCCTGCGTCATCACCGACACGGCGGGCGTGGACGACAGCGGACAGGTGGGCTCGTTGCGCGTGGAAAAGACCCTGCAGGCCCTGCGCCGGGCCGACATCGTGACCGTGGTGGTCGACCATGCCGACGTCGCCTTTGTGAGGTCGTGGCAACGGCGCCTTGAGGGCAAGCCGCTGGTGGTGGCCCTCAACAAGAGCGACCTGCTCGACGATGCCCCCCATCTGGCCCAAGCCCTTGCCGAGGCCACCGCCCTGCCCACCGTGGTGACGAGTGCCGTGCGTGGCGAGGGCATCGACCGGCTGCGACAGACCTTTATCCAAGTGGCACCCAGAGGCGGTGAACCCCAGATCACTGAGGGGTGGGCCCACGAGGGCGACCTGGTGATGCTCATCATGCCGCAAGACCGCGAGGCCCCGCAGGGACGACTCATCCTGCCACAGCAGCAGACCATACGCGAACTGCTGGAGAAGCATTGTGCCATCGTGGCCTGTCAGCCGCAGGAGATGGGTGCCACGCTGCGACGGCTCGACCAGCCGCCCCAGCTCATCATCACCGACACGCAGGCCCTGCGCCAGGTGAGGGCACTGGCACCGCCACAGAGCAGGCTCACCACCTTCTCGGTGCTCTTCGCCGCACGCAAGGGCGACATCCACTACTTCACCCAGAGTGCCAAGGCCATAGACAGCCTGACGGAGCAGTCGCGCGTGCTCATTGCCGAAGCCTGCACCCACGCCCCCGTGGGCGAGGACATCGGCAGGGTGAAGCTACCGCGGATGCTGCGGCGGCAGGTGGGCGAGCGGCTGCGCATCGACATCGTTTCGGGCACCGATTTCCCCGACGACCTGCGCCCCTATGACCTCGTCATCCATTGCGGTGCCTGCATGTTCAACCGCACGCAGATGCTCGACAGGGTGGCGCAGGCCAAGCGCCAGCAGGTGCCCATGACCAACTATGGCGTGGCCGTCGCCCATCTCCTCGACCGCTGACGCCTCCACCCTCGGGCCCACAGCGGAATATCCCCACTGAAGATCAAATCTATCTAACCAAACATCATAGCTATGAAAATTCAATCGAGAGAAGACCTGAGCGCTCTGCGCCAAGAAGCCAGGCAACGCCTTGAGCTGCGCTTATGGAGCTTAGACAACACGGAGGAAAGGTGTTGCGGACTCCATACCGGCACGCCCCACCTGCAGATCCTCACCTGCGGCGGCACAGGCTGCCAGGCCTCGGGCGGCGAGCGGCTCTTCCAGCGACTGGGCGAAGAGGTGACCAAACGCGGGCTCACCGAGCAGGTGGACGTGGTGTGCACGGGCTGCTTCGGGTTCTGCGAGAAGGGGCCCATCGTGAAGATCATCCCCGACAACACCTTCTACACTCAGGTGCGCGAGGAGGACGTCGACGACATCATCAACCAACACATCGTGGGCGGACAGCGGGTAGACCGACTGCTATACACCGACCCCGAGACCGGTAAGCACATCAGCGACTCGAAGCACATGAACTTCTACCGCAAGCAGAAGCGCGTGGCCCTGCGCAACTGTGGATTCATCGACCCTGAGAACATCGACGAATATATTGCGCGCGACGGCTATATGGCCCTGGCCGACAGCCTGCTCGACCGCACGCCCGACGACGTGATCGACATCATCGAGCGGTCGGGACTGCGCGGACGCGGCGGCGGCGGATTCCCCACCGGACGCAAATGGCGGCTCACGGCACGCGCGCAAGCCGACGAGAAATATGTGGTGTGCAACGCCGACGAGGGCGACCCGGGAGCCTTCATGGACCGCAGCATCATGGAGGGCGACCCCAACAGCATCATCGAGGCGATGACGCTCTGCGGCTATGCCATCGGCGCCACGCACGGACTCATCTACATACGGGCCGAGTACCCGCTGGCCATCCACCGCCTGCAGGTGGCCATAGGGCAGGCCACCGACCTGGGACTGCTGGGCAACGATATCTTCGGCACGGGCTTCTCGTTCAACATCAGCCTGCGCTATGGCGCGGGAGCCTTCATCTGCGGCGAGGAGACGGCGCTCATCCACTCTATGGAGGGCCACCGGGGCGAGCCCACCCTCAAGCCGCCCTACCCCGCCGAGGCGGGCTACCTGGGCAAGCCCACCAACGTGAACAACGTGGAGACCTTTGCCAACGTGCCGGTCATCATGCAGCGCGGGGCAGAGTGGTTTGCCAGCATAGGCACCGAGAAGTCGAAGGGCACCAAGGTGTTTGCCCTGGCCGGGAAAATCAACAACGTGGGACTCATCGAGGTGCCCATGGGCACGACGCTGCGCGAGGTGATCTACGACATCGGCGGTGGCATCAAAGACAGTCGCCGCTTCAAGGCCGTGCAGACCGGCGGACCCTCGGGCGGCTGTCTCACCGAGAAGCACCTCGACCTGCCCATCGACTTCGACACCCTGCTCGCCGCAGGCAGCATGATGGGGTCGGGTGGCATGATTGTCATGGACGAAGACAACTGCATGGTCTCTGTGGCACAGTTCTACTTAGAGTTCACCGTGGGCGAGTCGTGTGGCAAGTGTGTGCCGTGCCGTATTGGCAACAAGCGCATGCTCGAGATACTGCACCGCATCACCAACGGCGATGGCACCATGGACGACCTGACGATGCTCAAAGACATGGGCACCACCATCAAAGACACTGCCCTGTGCGGACTCGGACAGACATCGCCCAACCCGGTGCTCTCGACACTCGACAACTTCTACGACGAATACGTGGAGCACGTGCGACAGAAGAAGTGCCGGGCCCACCAGTGCAAGGCCCTGCTCACCTACTGCATCACGCCCGACCTGTGCATTGGCTGCCACCTGTGCGCCAAGAACTGTCCGGCCGAGGCCATCATCGGACAGCCTCGCCGCCCACATATCATCAACCCCGAGAAATGCGTGCGCTGCGGCATGTGCATGAGCCAGTGCCGCTATAATGCCATCAGTATCAGATAAAGTATCGACATCATGACTATCACCATCGACAACCATCCCGTAACCGTAGAGCCAGGCACCACCATCCTCGATGCCTGCAGGCAAACGGGAATAGACATTCCAACGCTGTGCCATCTGCACCTCGAAGGCACCTGTATGGACAACCACCCGGCTTCGTGCCGACTCTGCATCGTAG
This sequence comes from Bacteroidota bacterium, assembly GCA_023425865.1. Classification (GTDB taxonomy): domain Bacteria; phylum Bacteroidota; class Bacteroidia; order Bacteroidales; family Bacteroidaceae; genus Prevotella. The sequence goes on from JAFABV010000035.1 coordinate 9,252, forward strand.
AGATCGAGGGGCACCGCAACCTATCGCCCTCGTGCTCCACGGTGTGCCAGGAGGGCATGGTGGTACACACGCACTCCATGCGGGTGCTGAAGGCGCGCAAGCTGGTGATGGAGTTTATCCTCTCCGACCATCCCAACGCCTGTCTCACCTGCCAGAAGTCGGGCGACTGCGAGCTGCAGCGCATGGCGCAAATGCTCAACGTGCGCGAGTCGCCATTCACGGGCAGCGAACTCTCGCCACGCAAGCGCGAGGTGACGCCGGCCATCGTGCGCAACATGGACAAGTGTGTGTTTTGTCGCCGCTGCGAGACGGTGTGCAACGACATGCAGACCGTGGGCGCGCTGGGGGCCGTGCGCCGAGGGTTCAACACCACCATCGCTCCCACCTTCGACCTGCAGCTGTCGAAGACCGAGTGTACCTATTGCGGACAGTGCGTGGCGGTGTGTCCCGTGGGCGCGCTGTCGGAGAACGAATACATCAACCAGCTGCTCAACGACATCAGCGACCCCAACAAGATTGTGGCCGTGCAGACTGCGCCCTCGGTGCGCATGGCCCTGGGCGAGATGTTCGTCAAGCAGCCCGGCACGCAGGTGACGGGCAAGATGGTGTCGGCACTGCGGCAGCTGGGCATCGACTATGTGTTCGACACCGACTTCGCCGCCGACCTCACCATCATGGAAGAGGCGGCCGAGGTGGTCGACCGACTGGGCAGGTTCCTGCAGGGCGACAAGACGGTGAAGCTGCCCATCACCACCTCGTGCTGCCCGGCGTGGGTCAACTTCTATGAGCATCAGTTTCCCGACCTGCTCGACTATCCCTCTACGGCGCGCTCTCCGCAACAGATGTTTGGGGCCATCGCCAAGAACTACTGGGCCGAGAAGCTGCAAGTGCCACGCGAGAAACTCGTCGTGGTGTCGGTCATGCCGTGCATCGCCAAGAAGTTTGAGTGCTCGAGGCCGGAGTTCGCGAAGAACGGCAACCGCGATGTAGACTATGTGATCACCACGCGCGAGCTCGGAAAACTCATCCATGAGTCGGGCATCAACTTCGACGCCCTGCCCGAGGGCGATTTCGACCAGCCGCTGGGCAGCAGCACGGGGGCCGCCCTCATCTTCGGCGCTACCGGCGGGGTGATGGAGGCGGCGCTGCGCACGGCAGCCGACTGGTTTACAGGTACCAACATCGACCACATCGACTATAAGAGCATACGCGGCATGAACGGCATCAAGACGGCCACCGTGCGCATGGGCAACGTCGATGTGCGCGTGGCGGCGGCACACACCCTGGGCAACGCCCGAAAACTCTTCGAAGAGGTGCGGGCCGGCAAGAGTCCTTACCACCTCATCGAGGTGATGGCCTGCCCGGGCGGATGTCTGGGCGGAGGCGGACAGCCCTTCCATCATGGCGACATGAACGTGCTGAGGCGGCGCCAGCGCGCCTTCTACGAGGGCGACCTCAAGAAAACCCTGCGCAAGTCGCACCACAACCCATATATCCAACAGCTCTACGAGGAGTATCTCGGCAAGCCCCTGGGTCCGATGGCTCACGAGTTGTTACACACGCATTACACGGATAAGAAAATGAAGCTATGATGAACACAGAGAAACTATCCTGCCAAGCGGTGGCCGAGATTGACGCCATCTGCGCGGCTTACGACAATAAGGAAGGCGAACTCATCAATATCCTCAAAGACACGCAAGACCGTCTGGGCTATCTGCCCTTAGAGGCGCAGCATGTCATCGCCGAGCATCTCCATGTCCCCGACCAGCGGGTGTATGGCGTGGTGACGTTCTACGCCTTCTTCACCATGGAGCCCAAGGGCAAGTACCCCATCTCGGTGTGCCTGGGCACCGCCTGCTATGTGCGTGGCGCCGAGCGACTGCTCGACGAGTTCCGGCGCATACTGGGCATCGAGGTGGGCGAGACCACGCCCGACGGCCTCTTCTCGCTCGACTGCCTGCGGTGTGTGGGTGCCTGCGGACTGGCACCGGTGGTGGTCATCGGCAAGAAGGTGTACGGCCGACTGCAATCCTCTGAGATCCGCAAGATACTGAAGACCCTTGAGGAGGAAGGCAAGAAATAAGCAGACTGTGCCTGTGCCACTACCCCACAATGCCTCCCACCGCCCACATCAGCCATACTGTTGAACTCCTACAGAGTTCATCCATTCGGCGCAAGCGTAGACACGGTAGGCACGTCATGGCTCCCTGCGGTCGCCATGCGTGCCAACCGTGCCCTATCAAACGTTTATCCCCTTTGGGGAAAGCCAATGGATTGTGAGGAATATTTCTTGGACGCTACCATATTCCGCATTGTGCGTGTTTGTTCAATGGGAAAGGGGAGGCAGGTTTCCGTGGTATCCGCCCATCGCAAAGCGATGTTCCGTTTTATCAAGGTGTGCCGGATGGTAATTCCGAAAATTCCGTGTTATCCGTGTTAAAAAAAAGCGAGGTGGTGGGTATTTCCACGCAGGCCTTTGGCACGCAGGTGTTTTTTTGCACGCAGAGACGCAGAGAGGTGGGAGTTCTGCATCTTCGACACAGGAGGAAAGTGCTTGGTAAGCAGAGGGCCTACGGCCTAAAGAGAAATAGAGAACCGAGGCTGTTTCCGTTCCATCCGACCATCGCAAAGCGATGTTCCGTTTTATCAAGGTGTGCCGGATGGTAATTCCGAGTTTTCTGTGCCATCCGTTGTTAATAATAAAACTCCGCACACCGAACAATCGCACATAACAGAAGGCGAATAATTCTGTATAAAACCATCAAATAATTCTATATGAAACCATCAAATAATTCTATATGAAACCATCCGATGATTCTATACAGAACCATCGGATGGTTTTATATAGAATCATCGGGCGCGGAAACGCAGACACGACAAGGATTACTATGCGAAGAGAATGTCATAAGACCGTATTGCCATGCCGAGCACCCCTTTTTGTCACAACAAAGGGGGACAGAATGTCATGACTATACACTAACATTCTGTCCCCATCTGACATACCCCGTGTCGCCAGTCTTATTTCTTCACCTTGGGCAAGATGTCAGACCCTTGCAAACTGTATTGCCACAAGATAGGGGGAAAATGGTAACGCTCGGGCTGCGTGGGATCGAGCTCGGTCTCTATTTCGTCGTAGCGACCACTGCGCAGCAGCTCCACCAGGTTGGGATTGACCAGCACCGCCTTGCCAAAGGCAAGAAACTCCGTGGTTCCGGTGCCCCATGCCCGATCGATGTCGTTGGCATCGAGCAGTCGGCCTACGCCGATGAGTGGCAGTCGGCCGCCGATGCGCTCATGCAACAGTGCCGTGCGCAGCTGCGTCGTGTCGGCACCACGCCGTGCGTGAGAAAAGAAGCTGTGCAGCGATACGTGCAGATACTGCAAAGGTTTCGTCACCAGCGCATCCACCAAGGCGAAGGTGTCGGTCATGGTGAGACCACGCTCCTCGGGCTCCTCGGGCGAGAAACGGTAGCCGATGATGAAGTCGGGGCGCTGCGCCTTGTCGCGGGCGGCCGTCACGGCATCCACCACGGCCAAGGGGAACCGCATGCGCTTCTCCACGCTGCCACCCCACTCGTCGGTGCGACGGTTGGAGTGTCCCGAGAAGAACTGCTGCAGCAGGTAGCCGTTGGCCCCGTGGATCTCTACACCGTCGAAGCCCGCCTCGATGGCCAGCGTGGTGGCGCGCCCGAAGGCTGCGATCACCTGTTGGATCTCCTCAACGGTCATGGCGCGCACGCCGTCGGCTGCCTGCTCGCCGCCGTTGATCTCACTGTCGCTGCTGGCCGACACCCGGTCGCGGCCCTCCACCAGCTCCTTCAGTGCCTGACGGCCTCCGTGGTGCAGCTGCAGGATGGCCTTGGTGCCCTGACTCTTGATAAACTGTGCCAGCGTCTTGAGGCTCTCAAGGTCTTCCTCACCGATGGCCTCGGGCTCACCTGCGAAGGCCTTGCCCTCTGGCGATACGAGCGTCGCGGCGGTGATAAACAGGCCAAAGTCCTTGGCGCGTCCGTTCAGAAACGCCCGCTCTACGTCAGTAAAATGCCCCTCGGCATCAGAAGCCCAGTGGGTCATGGGAGCCACCACCAGTCGGTTGTCGACGGTCACACCATTGTTCAGTGTGTATGGCTCAAAGATGGGTTGAATGTTCATTGTCTACTCTTACTCATTTATGTTATCACTGCCCATCTGCAAAAGTGAGGCCAATATCACGCCTCTTTGTCTTTCTTTGACATATCACCCTTATCCCTTAACGTTTATGAACACTTCAAAATCTTTATAGCGTTTGAATGTCCTCCACCGAATGCGACTGGCATGTCTAAGGTGTGAGGCTTGACACTATTTCATCTTCGACACATAGCCGTTGTGGCGAAACCACTTGTGCGCCCAGTTGGGCACCATGAAGATATAACCCGAGATGTCCTCGTGGGGCGCACAGTCGAGTTGGTTGCCGATGATGTCAGCGGCCTCAGCGATGCTACAGTGCGCCACGCGAGCCAGTTCCTCACGCAAGATACTGTACGTGAGGGCGCGAATGTTCTGGGCATTGAGCGGTTGTCCGTCCAAACGCGCCAGCAGTTCCGGCTTTGAGGGAATCTTCACTTTGGGTCCCACGCGCAGTCCCTCGAAGCAATACTCCCCGTCCACCTTATACATCGTGAACCCCTCGCGGGCATTACGCGCATTACATTCCCTTGCCATCTCTCTGGCCACGGGGTTCGTAATCCGCTGCATCACCTCCGGTATGATGGGCTGATGCCGCAACTGTCCATAGGTGTACCGCTCCCCATTGAAACTACCTATAGAATCCGACGGAATATCTCCATCGGAAATCACACATACCTCTTTGTCGCTGTTGCCGAAAAGGCTATTGAAAAAACTCATAGGCAGAAATAATTGATGATAATACCATAGTAGCAGTTGCCATTTTATAATTACAGGTAGACTACTGCAGACTCATTCTTTGTTAAAAGAGAACTTGCATTAATTCTCTGAAGAATGTGTATTTAATCCCAATAACCTCTCGAGTAAATTAGATACGATTCAATGGCACCGCTTTGTAAAGAGACCGACAATCCATATGTTGGGAAGTTGATAAAGTCACTTTCTTTGGTCATCTGTGCATCAGATAAACAGGAAATGAGTCCATCTAATGACAATAACGAAAGGTTGATACCATTAATAATAATTTCAATATCCTTGAATATTTCGACCGCTTCTACACAATTTGACGATGTATAAAAAACATGATAGGCACCGTAGTCATCTGAAGAGTTTTTACTGAACCTGTTCTTCTTAAATTCATGGAAATCTGTGTTATTCTTTCTGACAACATCTCGAGAAGTGCCAATCCGAATAGAGCCAATTGACTCATAAGGAATAAATGTCATTTGTTTCATATATTTACATTTAGATTTTGCCAGCTTGCTCTAACTTATCAACATATGCAAGCATTTGTGATATAGCCACATCATATTTATCTCCAAATTTGTCATGCAGGTCATCAATATCCATCTGGAGAGCTCCACGAAAGTCTCCGTTGTCTATTAGTTCTTTCTGTGCAGCACGATATTCTTTTGCTTCACGTGAACTACCACAACTTGCCGTTTGCTGGTGATCCGAATATTCTATTGCAATTGCCGGTCCATCCTCTCTTTCCAAATTCGATGCAGAATCTGCAGGCATATGATGAACTTCATGGGGTGGGTTGTCATTCCATCCCCATCCCTCATTTCTTATTTCTTTATAACTCCCCCCACAATTTCTCGTTTCACAGAACTCATCATAAGTCTTTGGAGTATTAATATCTTGCGAACCCTCAGAAATGGTCTCTGTGGCAGGATTCGCCTCAGAAGCAGGTTCCACTGGATATTCATCATAAAAAACCTTTTCGTCTAATCCACCAATATCAGATAGAACGCTTGATGATTCTGGTGAGGGCAACTCATCTACAAAAGACGCATCAGACAAATCTATACCTCTTTCTGTATCTGGAGACAATTGTTTTTCCTCAGATGTTGGGAGTTCTGCTAAGGAGGAATCATCGGCTACAACTTCCGAAATACTGGTTGCTTCTATAGTAGGCGTTTCAACGGCCATTGTTGCTCCAGCTGTCGTTGCTTCAAAAGCTCCAGCAGTTTCTGATGCAGCTGTTGCTGCCTCCACTGTTCCTGCAGCAACAGCGATATCATCGATTATTAATGGCATAACTTAGCTAATTTTAAAAGTATCTTTCCATTGTTCATACAATTCAGGGCGCATTGTTTTTGAATACCCTTGCTCTATATAAAACAGAGTTCGTAAATCAACCATCCCTTGTATTTTACTTAATAACAAGTCATCGAAGAGAATCCTATATTTCGGAATATCTTTGATTGAAATAATAAGTCTTTTTATTTTTATTACCTCTGTATCGATGTTTAGATATTCAGCTACAATTGCCATGAGTCTGGAGAAATACTTCTTTTCCCACAGAAGTACAGTTTCTTTGTCTCGATATTCTCTTAACATCTCGAGAAGACGAATTCTTAAAGATGATGGCATCGTGTCTTCTTCTACAAATTCAGCAACCTGCTGAAAGTCAACATTATTACGAACAAGCTTATATAATAAGAAATTCAAAATTTCCGCACGGACAACACGTTGTGCGATAATAGGTATTGGATAATGTTTTGTATATCGGCTATTTCTATCAAAATTATACTCCTTAATTTGACATTGAACCGCTTCTTCCCAACTATTTTGGTACACTATCGCTTCTCCTACATTTTGCCTTGCTATTTGTTCAATCTGATTGTCAGACAATGCCATAGATTTTCCGGCAACTGTTCTATCGTTGTCTTCAGGAAGTGCCATTACAATCTTTGTATTAGTATTTCTTATAGCTGACGAATCCAATAATGATGGGGACTGGTCTACAATAATAAAGCCCTCACCATAAGTTCTCATCTCAGCTATACTATTTGATATCATTTCGACAGATTTTCCTGCAAGATTAGCACTTTCTTGGTTTTGCTCCGTAGAAGTTTTTTTCAGTAGATTATGTGCCTCTTCAAGAATAGTAACATGGTTAAGACTCCTGTTCATGCCGTCTTCTGACATTCTAAATTCATTAAGTTTCATAACCATAAATCCCATTATCAGCGCTTTTGTTTCTGCAGAACCTATTCTACTTAGGTCAATTATTGAATTATGGTTAAACAGGTCATCATCAGGTATAGGATCTCCAGAGAAAACTAATCCTAACAATCCTGTATCAAGGTCACTCAAACGCGTTTCTAAAGCACCCTTATAATCCCCCTTAGTTTCATCCGAATACTCAGAGTTATTAATATATTCCTTCAAACATGATAGAACATCATCTATCGTTGGAAATACAGGATCATTACCTTTTTTATATTTATTCTCTGACAATAGCAAATCCCATCCACAATGTTCATAAGCAGAAACAATGGATTTTTTCAGTACAGAGGGCATGGCTGCATACATCGGCCAGCAAGCGTTGAATATCTCAACTAACCGGTCAACATGTTCCAACAAATCTATTGATTTGTATGGAAATGCAAATGGATTTATTTGTAGAAACTTCCCACACTTTGGGGAATTCGAATAAACAGTTACATCTTCATCATTGCCAAAAATATGTTTGTATTCACCTTTTGCTGGTTCTACCACCATAAACTTGATTCCTCTCTGTTTTAATTCAGAGAGAATCAAATACATGGTGTTAGATTTTCCACTTCCTGTGGAACCTGTAACAAACATGTGTTTCGACAACTCTTCAGTGGATAAACGTACAGGCAATTTATATTCCTCGCCTAAATGTAAGATATTGCCAATGTTTATCGAGTTTCTTTCAGTAAATTCCAAGTTACTTTTAACTTCTCTTCCAAATGAAGTTTCCTCTCGAACCAGTATTCCAGGGACACTGTTTTGAGGGAGTGACATATGAATTGCAAGTTCCTTACTACTTACCAAAGAACCAGAAGATACTTCAATGTTTGAGGGCAGCAAAAAGCGTGGATGTTGGCATGCTATTAGATGCTGAGCTATAACTTTTGTATTTGTGTCATTTTTACTCCAATTGTTGACAGTAAAAACTTGTGAGTTTGAATCGTCGCCGACAATACATCCCTTATACAATCCAGCTAATGCAGCCGCTGTAGTGTCATCTTTCGCAATAAAATAAGTAGCCATAGACCACAAACCATATGGTAATGCGGTTTGTAGTCTTTCTATCTCTTTGTCGAGAAGATCTTGGTAATGCTTTACCCTCCTATCCTGAAGTGTAATCTGTTGGGTTATGCCATTTTGTTTATCTGTATGTGAACCACTTCCCTGAAGAGTTGCTTCTGCTGAAGCTCTGTTAATCGCTTCTTGGTCAGAAAGAGACTCATTTGAAGTTTTAGCCTCTGTCTCTGATGTATTAGTTGTTATACCAAATGTCTCAGAATAATTCTCGGAATTAGAAAGTACTATGCAACTACTAGAATCTGTGTCTCCATAAGTTTCATTGTATGTATATGATGATCCTTCCGTATGAGATTTAGAATACGATGTTCCTGTTGTTACAGTTTTAGAAAGAGAAGAACCTACAGTTTCAGTAAAAGTCTTAGAACTGGTTTCGTTAATTCCTCTTGTTTCATTTTGCGAAAAAGATAGTTGCATTTCCGCCATGGGAGCAATAGCTGAGTGAAGACTCTCATAATTGGATAATATAGATGAACATTCACTGTCTTCAACTCGTTCAGCAACAAAACATACAGCAAACGTAAGCCCGTTTGTAGAATCAATTAACTTTTCTAAACCTTGTACAAAACGTTCTTTTTTATCATCTTTTCTTAGTGAAGCTACACCAGAAACGCACGATATTGCAACATTTTCGTTAAGAGATGCATTCAACTCTTGAGCAATGTCACAACTTATTTCTGTAGAGACACCAGGAAATAATCCTTTCAATCCTCGTTGTAGTATATCTCCTGAAATATTCTTGACTTCATTACATTCGGCATCCGCTGTGCCGATAAAAATTTCCACTGCAGATTTGTTTTCTTTGCAGTAGCCTCTTCTTAATAAAAAACATACATTGTGTGCCGAAGAATGTAATGCGTTGTATAGCATAGATAATTTGTCCACGAAGAATTCATTTTTTTCGTATACAATCTCATTTACTTTAATCCAACGCATTTGAGGAATCAAACCCTTAGAGCATGGAACGACATCATTGTCAGTCAAATTTGAAAGATATGATTTCGTTATGATGTAGTCAAATGAACGGATAGCTTTCGAGAACTCTTTTTCAATCTTTGAAGAATTCTCTTTATAAATTTCAGTGGGTGAGTCTGTAGTCTTGGGAACTTCTTTTGTGATTCCAGAAACACAATTCGTCGTAACACCCCGTTCATTTTGATCTTGACATTTAGTCTCCATTGCGTTCTTTTTCATGGATGATATCAATTCAGTATTTCTGTGATTTCTTCTTACTACCATATCAAAAACTATCTAAAATATTATTAGAATAGGCCTCCGCATTTTGAAGATATGAAACTGCCGACCTGGTTAAAGTTGTGATAAGCTCTTGCTTATACATCTTAAGTCTTTCTTCTAACTCGCATATTTGAATATCAATCTGCTGGCGTTTGTTCTTTTTCTGGTATTTAACTACTGCATATACTGCAGCGATACCTATAAGTTCAGCAGCAATTACCACTATCGGATTACCAAATATTAGCCATCCCTTTGCACAAGTAGTACCAGCGGCCGAATGTGGAGCAACTTGCACAGCGCCAGCCATAGCTTGGGTCACGACTGATGCAGTTTGAGATGCCAAATGTGATTTACAAACACCATACGCTGTTCCTAATGCCACAGTTCCTAATGCTCCAACTGCAATCGCCTTTTTATTCAGATTTGCGACATACTCTTCATACGATTCTACGATATCGTCAGGATACATAGGAAGTTCCGCCTTGAATGGATTTTGATCTACCCATTTCTTTAGAAGGATTTCATATCCATGATCAACATCAGTAAACTTAATCTTTTGAGATGTTTCTGCATCAGAGTGAATAGTCATCCAGTATTCACTTACACCAAACGAATACTTTTCAATAGCAATTTCTACAATATCCTTGACTGCATCAAATGAATCTGATATTGTATTTACATTAACATTTTGAAGCAATTGAAAGCATCTCATCGAAATATCAGTTGAGATTGCTTCGTAATCTATAATTGGTTGCACCATAATTAGTATTAGGCTATTGTGTTCATAAATTGAGTCATAATCGCGATATCTTCTTTTGCTTCTGCCTTCATGTTGTTTAACTGACCAACATCAGACACCTCGAACTTACGCTCCAATTCTAACAAATGTTTCTCTTGGTCCTCAATAGCTTGCTGTAAGGACCTGTTTACTTGACTAATATATGAATTAACCTCCTTTTGTAGATCTTGTTTGAAGTTGGTAGCCTCTAGTCTAATATGACGAATGGTCTCACTTCGAAATAAACGAAGTTTTTTTTCTTTATCGACATCACCCTTTGCATGTATCGTGTACTCTTCATAGTGATCACAGCAAATACCTGGCACTTTTCTGGTCGCTTTTATATCTTCTTTATGTGTTGAATCTTCTGTAGCCCCTTTCTCGATTTGATCAAAGTCGGGTCTTTTGAAAAACACTTTGCTGTTTCTGACCTGCACAAACTTGTTAAATTCAGCTTTCATCTCCGCAAATAATGTAGCCTTTTTCTCGTCTACTAAATCATAGAGATTTATAGCTTCTCGACGAATATCTTTAAAAGAGGTATCCTCTTTATTTATAAAATCATTTGTTCTTTGTTCGATAAAACTGAATCTTTCCGATACCGACTCTTTGCTGAACATTCTCCGAATAGAACCGAGGGTTAGATTCTTTTGTAACTCCGCATCTTTTAAAGCTTGTATTTGGCCCTGCATCGCAGCGGTTCCACTTTGAAGCAGGGCGATGTCGTTTTTTTTGTGGTCAATACATAAATTTATATCTTCGCGTATCGTCTTCAGAAATTCATTAAATGCATCTGTTTTTTCCTTTTTAACAAATTCGTCTAATACGTTACGAAGTTTATCAAATCCCGACCAATTCTGAACCATCGCAAGCATGTTTTCATTATTGATATTTTGCCCTGAATCTTCAAGTGTATCCTCTATATCTCGTAACAGTGCACGACATATCTTCCACGTCTGCTCATTCCAAGAAGAATCTGGCGCCGGCCTGGTTTTAGTCAAAGATAAGATATCTTTATGTTCTGTAGTTACATATCGATACAAATATTCCATTAAGTTATCTACTGCAATTAGTCGATCATTCTTGATACCGTAAGGATCAACAAAAAGAGCTTTTGCTTTATGCATATATTCCTCTTCATTATCTTGAAATGACTGGGCTGCAGCATTGGTAACAACAAAGAATATTCGTTTTTTTGCATCATCAGATAAGGTCTTGAAGATATCCTTAACAAAATCATTAATACTTTTATCTTCAATATTATCAGTTCCTTTATGAAGGAACATGATGGCATCAACATTATTACCCCCATTTTCATATTTGGCTGTTAAGAAACTAATAGTTTCCATGTCTATGCCACCCACAGCCTCTACCCCTGGTGTATCTACAATGCGCCATCCTTTACAGTCCTCTGGTAAGGGATATTTTACCGTTACTTCTTTTGCCACTTTTGGCTTGGGATGGCTTTCAATGTATTGTTCGAGCTTCTTCTTATCGATTGACCTACAAGAGGTTTCCTCCAAACCTTTGATAATTTGGGGATCACAAATCTTTGTTTTGTTCCACCCCTTAATAATCAATTTATTAATATCGTTAATAGGTAAAGAACTATACTGGTCTTCTATTGCTACTATTTTGCCCAATTTACCAGATATATCTCCTTTTTTGATTTCTTTATGTCCATCTCCATATATTATTTCAATAGACTCTTCTTCTGCATATTCTATTTTTGTTAGTATGCATGTAGTCTGGAAATGACCAGTAGGAAGAATATTTTTATTACCAAGGAACGCATTAATAAATGTGGATTTTCCTGCACTCATTTTACCTACAACAGCAAGGGTAAAATGACCTTTTACAAAGGGAGCCGCTTTGCGTTCCACAGAAGCACTCAAGCCAACATCTTTAATATTAGCTTTTTTGCGCACTCTCTTGTATTCTTCCAAAGCCTTAAGTACTTGTATTCTGTACTCCATGAATTGATTGTTCTTCATCTCCAATGTTTATTTACTCGTTGTATTATTTCAGTCAAATGACGATGTTTTTCTACAAGAATACCATCTATAAATGGGGTATAAATAGTCTCGCGCTCCTGGATGTGCGACACGGGGTTGGGAATCATGGTGCCTGGCTGTTCATGCCGGGTTCGATGAGCATCCCCTCGGCATGCTTCGACATTCTCACGGTGATGTTATATAATGCCATACTGTGTTAGATGGTTGATAATTTTTGTTGTAGATTGTGATTAAGATTATTAGCCATTGCAAGTTTAACTATTTTTTTTACATACACCAAATAAATTGGCGTTCTTTTTACTTCCAAGATGAAATTTGTTGCAAAAAGTAGCATTTAGACAGTTGGGAAGCATCATTATGTTCATAAATAACCTCGCCCGTCACAAGTATGCCCCTCTGAGTTGATGAGGGGCATTCTTGTGTGGGAGGGCATTTGGACTACTCGTAAAGAAATGAATGCTTACACCTTAGGCACTTAAACTTGACAGGGAGTCTACCGCCATCCATAGCAACCAACCAGCTGAATTTGTCTTCATTTACAACTCCTTTATTGATAGATATACCACCACATTTAGGACATTTCATAAACCACTTGGTTGTTGAAGGAAAAGATGCTATACACATAATACTATATGTTTATGGTTTTACTTTCTATTTAAATAATCATCCGTTTTGTTGAAAGGTCATCGTTATATTAGCACGATGCTCTTTGGCGACGGCATTCTACTTATCGACCATGCTCCATTGGGGTGGCGTATGCAGTTTAGCGGATTGCCCATTGTTATCAGAAGACGATGATCCAAGTCACCATTGCGATGAGAATGAGATATGCCAACCATCCAGATCCGGTCTTGACGTCTTCCCAACCTGAGCCATCTGACACGATGTCAATGGTTTCGCTACCCAGAACTGAGGCGCCTATCAGTGCGCCTATCAAAGTGCCAATGGGTGCGAAGAACGCCGAACCAAGTAAACCACCTATGAAGGCGCCTAAGATAGTCATGAAGAATTTTTCGTTTAATTTTTGGAGTTTATTCTTCACCTTTTGCTCACCTGCTAACCGATTCATCAAATTCTTCGTATGGAGTTGCAGTTCTTGCATCTTATATTCATATTTTACCCAGAAATCCTGAATCACGGACTTTGCCCTCCACGCCGCAACCAAGGCCGCTATACCTACCGCTGTCCACGTTATCCATTCCGCATCAATATCGGCTGAGGCATATTTGTAACACAAATAGGTAAATAGGATCACATTCAACACTATGGCAATGAATCTTAACTTCCTTTTCCCATTGAGGCTCATGAATTCTCCATTTAATGTAATGTATTGGTTGTAAGCAGGGTTGTTCATCAGGGCACGTTTCAGACAAGACGGATTGTTATCGTCATCGTCAAGACCTGGCAATTCTCCACTCTCGTGCGGCCTAACAGCAAGATAGGTCGCCATAAGCTGTTTGTCCAGAATAAGTGGAACAGACTCTTTCAAATAATCCGTATCATCCTCGATATCTTCCGAATTATCATTAAGGGCCTCGATAATGAAATCCATTTCATCGACGGTTTCCGCAGCTGTGCTATTGAACAAACACGAGAATACGATTTCTCTGTTGATATCTCCATAATCGGGCATCACCCCTTTGCCAATCTCGCCATGTACCCAGTATTTATATTCCTCCTGCAGGTATTGCATCATCCTATGATGATAAAGTGAGGTCCTGAGCATATTCACGGAGGTGACTATTGGCTGTTGGATGTTATTGGCAAAACTTTCGAAGTTCGTCATATTGGAGCCATTGGACGAAAGGTCTATAGCCTCTACCTGATTCTGCAAGTTCTGCCAGTTGAGATCACAAATCTTGCTGGTTTGCTCAACAAACTTGTCGATGAACTTCATTTTCCTCCCAGCTTCTTTCCGGAGGTTATTGAGGATGGTTTGCAGTGTTAGCTTGGCTTTGACAGCGTTGATCAGATTTCCGACACCTCTTGTCGCAAATCCTACGGTCACCAATGCGAGTTCCACAATTTCGTCATCGGTCAGTTCATCATCATTTTTCTTGCTGTGTGTGGCCCGGCTGTCGTATTCTTCCGCCATATTGAAGAAGAAATCGGCAATATTTCCGAAGGCGTCATCTATCGCCTTAAACTCATTGAAGATTCCAGAACAAAACTGATCAATCTGCTTGAATATCTCGTACTGAGCCTCTTGGGTGGTGATACTTCTCCCATTCTCAGAGGTGGAAGAGTAAGTGGATGCATGATTAGCCATAGTTGGTTACGCGTATAGGTTATTTGCTTTCGTAGTTGGGTTTGTCGAGTGATCCATACTTCCCCTTATCATGGTTAAAGGTTCATTAAGAGGTGCAATTCCGTAAGATATTGATTCTGCAGATTCGACATATTGGTGAGCAGTACATTTCTAAACTGTACATCTTGATCAGAATTTGCAGGCATATTGATGAACTGGTTGGATATCGACAGTATTTGGTCCAACATCTTAGAGAGGCGGTCTTGTGTCTTGTCGGCAAGTCGGGTAAACTTCTCGAGATTGTACTCCTTTTCCATCGCGAACTTCTGCAGTTCGGCAATGCGCTCAGTCTGCAGCATCTTGATTTCTTTATAAGCAGATATAAACTCTCCCATGTGCTCTCCCACGTTTTGTACAAGGTGAGGCACTATTTCGTTGTGCAGCATTTGCATCAGTTCATCGTTCCTCGATAAACTGATTTCATAATTTTCTGTATTGTTTTCCATAACGCTTTGTTTTACAATATGATGTTAGTTACCGAAGCGGGTGCATTATTTACCCCACCCTCTCCTCCTTCAGGTACGCGGGGTTCAGCGCACCCATCTTCTTGAGGTCTACGCCAAAGTTGTTTTTGAAGAGCGTGTTTATTTTCTCGCGCTCCTGGATGTGTGACACGGGATTGGGGATCATGGTGGCGAGCTGTACGCTCATGCCGGGCTCGATGAGCATGCCCTCGGCACGCTTCGACATTCTCACGGTGATTTTGTACAAAGACATATTGGGTTAGGTTATAGTTAGACACTACCATTGCCATCACGGGGAAAAGAAAAAGGGCATGGCCGCTTTATCTTTATTTATCCGGTCTGGTTCTGGAAAATACCAAGGAGTCAAAATAAAGTAAAGACAGTCCATGCCCCCGTATAGGACAGGGGCACAGAACCTGCCTAAACTCGATTACTGACGACTCCTTTGTTGAATTTTCCAGATTTAACCGGGTCGAATAACCTCGTTTGCAAGTTTTGCGCATCGGGCGGTCAGCGACTCATTCGCGGCACCGCAGGATAGATAACGCAAAAATAGGGATTTATCTTGAATAGACAAAAGAAATGAACAAAAAATAAAATTCATGATACTCATTTTTGTCAAGTTATTATTTTGATGATTCGTCCAATGCCATGGCAAGGTATTTCTTCAATATCGGCAGCGTGCCGTTCCAGGCGCTTGAGGAGGGATGGAAGGGATTGACGATGGCTATGGGATGGTCGTGGCCCGGCACAAGAATGTGGCAGAGATACCATTCTGTTTCGTCCAGTTCCCTCAGTGACACGAGGTATGGGTTGTTTTCTTTCAAACTGGAATTGATGACGCATCCCCATACAATGACGATATCTGGCCGAAGTTCGTTGACGGTCTCGATGAAAGCCTCGAAGTCACGTACTGATATATCCGAAAATCGGGTTTCCCTGAAGGTGTCTGTGGCTCCCGGCAAGAAAAACTGGATGTAGTTGGTAAAAGCCAATCGACTCCACGTCTCCTCGTAGCTCTCGGTCTGGGTGAACGCTTGCATGGCCTCGGCGAAGAGCCGGTAAGTGCGCGGCCTTTCTTCTACGCAATAAGACGGTTCGTTGCTCAGCCGTTTACCCACCTTTATATATATAGGGCAGATGGCATCGTAGGGCGACGAGTCTTTCCGGCCGACATCGGTGCATTGCCTGTAATAGACGCAGTCGGCATGATCGCAATAGAAGCTGGCGCCCAGCACCAGTATTTTCTTTCCTCTTACACCCTCTTGGTAGCGAGTACCGACGAAGGGCTTGAACATACGACTTTGCATATCATTTCATGTTTACCTGATAGTATATTGGGCTGCGGCTTACCGTCTGCCGGCGCCCTCCTATCTGTTACGTCGGCAAAGATACGGTGGCGCAAACAACCAGCGGCTATACGTATAGTTGGATTTTTATCTTGCCCCCCACGGCGCTATCTTCACTTTCTTCGATACATTTAGACATCAGAGGTCTACAGCGTCGAGATCGTAGGGGCAATCCTTGAGCATGAAACTCATGGCGATAATTTGGTTGGTAATGATTTCTTGCTGTCTGGGCGTGAAGATATTTTCGGTTGCTTTCAGGTTTGCCGCTTTTATCTCTTCGTCAAAGGCTTTCCATTTTTCCCACCATTCAACTACTTCCGAGGGAGTGGACTCTTGCCAGTAGTCTCTGGCGAGATAAACCAGTTCGCTGAACAACTCGAGAGTTCGACGTTTGTAGTACTCGCCCTTGATAAAATTCTGTCCCAAAGTGATGGTCTCGCTGAGAGAATCCTTTTGGGCGTCGTTCAGGGTCGTATGGCCGTCCAGGTCGTCTGCCAAATCGCTGAATGTCTCCTTGAGCGAGTTCCACTCTTCGTCACTGGCCGTGTCCGCCACGTTCGTCATCTGGCCATAGGCGTCTTTCAGTTCCTCCCATTTCTGGTTGTCGGGTTTGCCACAAGATACCATCCAGCTCATGACTGAGAGCGCGATCACTACATGTAAGATCTTTTTCATAATCGTTTATTTTAAGAGTTTGATAAATCTTTGCTGCACATGGTTTATTTACCTCATCAAAGCCTGTCAGCTAACATCTGCTTACATTCTGGCTTCAGCGGTGATTTTATCTTTCTGCCGCGAAGATAAGGCCGTTTTATGACACGGCATGTATACGTATATTTTGTTCTGGGAAAAAATATGTTCTGCAGGAAATATGCCCTTCCATGCGTCATGCCTATCCCTGACATTCTGGATTATTAGTAAGAAAGTGGCCGTAAGACAAGTCTACAACAAACTATATCCATAGTAAACTCTTCAGCCACTTTAGCCCTACTCCGCGAGAGAGGAGAGGTATCAGGATAAGGTGAAGAGGTTTAGGTTGAATATCGTGGGCAGGTTCCGTGCCATCCGTCCATCGCCACGCGATGATCCGTACTATCGGAATGTGCCGAATGGAAATTCCATTAATTCCGTGTAATCCGTGTTAAAAAAAACAGAGGAAACCCCTCCCCAGCCCTCCCCGGTGGGAGAGGGGGCGGCTTGCGCGACGTTTTGCATCTCTCGCGGAAAAGCGCAGAAAGCGCAGATTATAGGCTGTGCGGTGAAAGGGGGCGCAAACGTATGAGGCTGGAATATGCCACTGCGCGGCACGCAATCGAGGGCTGTTTCTATGTGTCTTGCCTTTCCGAGGCGTTACAGATTAGAGAGGCCATAAATATGAGGAAGAGAGATGCCGCAGGGTCCGTCATCTGTCCATCGCGCAGCGATGCTTCGTAATCTATACGTGCCAGAAAAGGCTTCCGTTACATCAGTGTTATCCGTTGTTCGACAATAAAATGCAAACCAACAAACCAACCCACCTCAATCCAGCCATTCGCGAATCAGGTCGAGCCAATACTCCCCATTCCTGGAGAGGGCATTAGCCCTTTGGGTCTTCAGGCTCTCGTTGTAGGTGGAGCCATCGGGGGCAAGGACAATGTTGCACAATTCCTTCCAAGGTATCTTGGGCAGACCATCATTGCCACTCTGTTGGTAGAGGCCGTTGACCGTCAGATATTGGAAAAAACCGCCAATGAGCCGGATAAAGTCAATGTTGCTGAGCTGCTGCACACGCCAGGCGTACTCGTAGCGCGAGTCGCGGTATATCATCCTCCGCTTCTCGGCGTTGTCGAGAAAACGCTCAAACAGCTCCACGCACATCCGGGTCTTGCTCTCTGAGGGTTGCAGACCATAACGCCCATGCACCTTGAAGGCCATCCGAGCCTTGAATTTCTGGTAGGCTTCTTCGGTGAAAGCCGTCTCATTGGGTTTGAGCTTAGCTTTGGGCAACTGCGTAGTCTGTATTTCCTCCCCATCGAGAAACCGCTTGTAAACATTACGGATGACGCTCACAGCCCGCAGTCCCACCTTCCTGATGTCTTCCTCCTCGTAGAGCGAGATCCAGAAAGGCCAGAAGGTGTTGTCGTTGGCATTGTTGGTGGCCTTGAGCCTACTGACAAAGTCTTTGCCGGGAAAGGTATTGTTGAGAATGGTGCAGGTCTCAGCCTTGATGGCGTCCCACTCTTTCTTAAACACCTCAATCTCCTCCTCGTGGCTGTAACCCGGCATGGTGAGTCCCTTGCAGCCATAGTAGATGCCCACAGTGGGTTCGTAGACATCATACTCGAGCAGAAACTCATAAGCCCGATGCCCATCCTTACTGTATAATGTATCCACCTTATACATCAGGTGGTTGGGTGCATCCTTCTGGCGCAGCGTGCCCTTCAACGTGTCGCGGCTGCCGAGCTTGAGCATCTTGGCCGTATACATTTTCGAGGCTTCCTCGGTGTACTTGCGCCAATAGGCTTCGTTTGTGGCGTTGGGTGTGTATGCCATTTTTCTTTATATTATGCAGTTGCGTGATCTTCTAAAGATACTTGTTTTGAAATGAGCGTGTCCGCGCGTGAGATAAACGACCAGCCAAATCAGATGATTATAGTTGACCTAACTAATAATTAATACTTTTGTTTCTTACAAAGGAACAAATTTCTGGTCAAATGCGCAAGAATGCAGCGAAAAAATGAGCATTATGATCAGAACATTTGGTTTCTGAAGTATTTTATATAACCCACCCTAAATAGAAGACCATGACTTCGCCAAAAGGGATGGCCTGCATTCAGCAGGTGACAAAAGAACCGATGAAGCGATAGAAAAGCAATCCTCTCAGTCTGTTAGGCGTTTCTTATTGAAGCTTGTTCGAGATAAACGGACGGCGTTTTACCTTCCAGACGTTTGAACAGACGACTTAAATGCGATGGGAAATCAAAGCCGAGCGCATAGGCCGTTTCAGTAACCGATTTGCCTGACATCAGCATGTTCTTGGCCCGGCGGATAACATTACGCCCAATGAAGTGGTTTGCGGAATCACCCGTTTCCTGCCGAATCAGGTCACCAAGATAATTGGGTGCGACACACAGGCAATCCGCACAAAACCTAACCGTAGGCAATCCTTTGGAAAACTGTTCGCCCGATGTGTAATAATCGTCCAGCAGACGTTCCAAACGACTGACAATATGGTTGCATTTGGCTCCGCCTTCTATCGGGTGCTGCCTGTTGAAAAAAGACGAACAATAAGCGAGTATCAGTTCTATCAGTTTTACCATTACTTCCTTGCGCTTGGCTTCGGCCATTTCTTGCCGGAGCATCTGGAAAAGGGTCGTGCAATCCTGTTGTTCGGAGGCAGAGATGCCCAGAGCATTGTTCACATGATAATGAAAGAACTCCATACGAAGCAGGGTCTTCTCGTAATCCGTACCATGAAACAGTTCTGGACTGAACAGCAATGCCCACCCCTTGCGCTGGAAGGTAGTGCCGTCATCTGCCACACCTCCTATTTGAGACGGAGAAACGCAGACGATACTACCTACGGAATAGTCGTATATTCCAGCCCCGTAACCGAGCCTCTCCGAATTATCGTCCAAGAGAAACAGCCCATACACGCCCCACAGCGCACGGCAATGCCGGATTGGCGACAACTCATCGTAGTGGATGACGCTTACATGGGGATGCAAGTCGTCTGCCCCTACAAATTCATTGTAGTCGTGTACGCTGCTTACCTTTATATCATACTTCTGTATCATGGCAAGTGCAAAATTAGCCTATTATTTTCATAATCAGTAATAATGACTTTTATTTCGGTATTCCCTCACGGCCTTTTTTAGTGCAGGCCCGTAATTTTGCATCAGAAATAGCAAATACAATGTATGATACAGAAAATATTTGACGCACAATGGATATACGTTTTGAAAATAAAGTAGCATTGGTTACGGGTGCAGCCGGCGGTATAGGTTATGCCGCCGCACGGATGTTTGCCGAAGCCGGTGCGTCGGTCGCCATGGTCGATCTGGATCGCCGGGTAACAGACCGTGCCAACCAACTGACGGCGGAAGGGCACCATGCCATCGGTATCAGGTGCGATGTATCGGACGAGGCACAAGTGAAAGCGGCTGTAGAAGAGGTCGTCGCAGTCTTCGGCAAGTTGGATATAGCCTATAATAACGTGGGCATTCATGCCGCCGTGCGAGAAGAGCTGGCGGAAACCGAAGGCTGGGATTTTGACCGGGTAATATCGGTCAATCTGCGAGGTGTGTGGAACTGCATGAAGTACGAACTTATCGAGATGAAAAAGCAGGGCAAGGGAGCCATCGTGAACTGTTCGTCGCAGGGCGGTCTGGTAGGCATCCCCTGCATCGGGGCTTACAACGCCTCGAAACACGGTGTATTGGGCCTGACCAAATCGGCGGCACTGGAGTATGCCCGGCAGGGTATCCGCATCAACGCTATCTGTCCCGGCACCTGCGAGACCCCAATGGTACGTCAGGCCATCGAGCAGTCGCCCGACCACATGGCACGTGTCATCGACGCCATCCCGCTGGGGCGTGTCGGCAAAGCAGAAGAAATCGCTTCTATGGTGCTGCTCCTATGCAGCGACTACGCCGGCTTTGCCATTGGACAGACATGGGCGATGGACGGAGGGTACACGTCGATGTAATAAAGGTGAGCATTATTAATCACCACCGAAACAAGACAGAATGATAAACAGATTAAAAACAATCCTTGCCATTGCCCTTGTATGGGGGATAGCAATTCAAACAAACGCACAGGAGATGAACAAGGGACCAACTGTAAAACTAAACAACGGCATGGAAATGCCGCAATTGGGGGTAGGCACGTTTCTTGTCAAGGACGATGCCGCAGAGCGAGTATGCCACGCCATCAAACTCGGCTTCCGCCTGATTGACACCGCACAGGGTTACGGAAACGAAAAAGAGGTGGGTGAAGGCATAAGCCGGAGCGGCATAGACCGCCGTAAGCTCTTCATCACCACAAAAGTGAACACCAACGAAATGCGCAACGGTACCGTGCGGCAGTCGCTCGACAAAAGTCTTGCCAACCTCAAAACAGACTACATCGACCTTGTACTCATACACTGGCCCGTACAAGGACACATCAAGGAAACTTGGCAGATATTGGAGGAATACGTGGACAAGGGGAAAATTCGCAGTATAGGTGTAAGCAATTTCAACCCGCACCATCTTGACGAGTTGCTGGCGTATGCACGCATACGCCCTGTTGTCAATCAAATCGAGATTCAACCATACATGACCCAGCATCGCGTCGTGGGCTATACGTTCAGCAAGGGTATTCAGGTGGAAGCATGGGGGCCGTTGGGACAGGGCGTTACCGGCGTGCTCAATGACCCGGCTGTCGGTGAGATTGCCGCACGGCACGGAAAATCAGCAGCACAAGTCATACTGCGTTGGCACATGCAGCGTGGACTGGTCACCATCCCCCGCTGTGACAACGATGCGTACACAGACGAAAATATCCGCATATTTGACTTCGAACTTTCGCCTTCCGAAATGGAAATGATTAACGGGCTAAACCGCAACCAGCGTGCATACGAGCAGAACGACCCGGATAATTTCCCATGGTAGCCGATAAGACACATCAGAAAAACGGTTGGCGGTTTGCTGTTCACTCGGTGTACATCCCGTCAACGTTCTCGAACCAACGACTGAAGCACAGGAGAAGAAGAGTGTTCGACCGCCACCGAGGTGTGGTGCTATATTGAAGCATAAAATGATTCTATATAAAACCATAAAATGGTTCTATATAAAACCATGCGATGATTCTATACAGAAGCATAAAATGGTTTTATACAGAACGATACGGTGGTTTGGGTAGAAGCGTAAGGCGAATAGGTTTGGCCATGAGCATAAAAAAATGCTAAAACGCCTGCCATACCGCCACATTTTTGTATCTTTGCAGACATACAAGCAACACTTATCGACAATAGCATGGATTTGAAACGTCGCCTCTTGTGTGCCATCGTGGCGCTGGTGAGCCTGAGTGCCGCAGCAGAAAACAAAGTACACACCGTATATCTGTATGGCTTTGCCGCATCGTTCAACGATTCGACGGTTTACTTCACGCCCATACAGCAACTCGACTCCGCTTACATTGACAGCAAAACCAAGTTTCTCTATAGTCGGGAGAACTACTCCTATCAGCTTCGCGACTATCTTGCCGGCAGTGGCTACCCTAACGCCACGTGCATCACTTCGTATGCGTTGAATCGCAAAGATGCCGAGAAGAAATACCTCGCGCTGCGCAAGCGGTACAGCGAAAAGGGCAAATATATTGTCAACGACTTGAAGGAAGAGGAGTTCCGCTTCCTGCCCATCGCGCCTAACCCTTAAGCACCACCCGCCCGCATGGAAACGCCGTCTGTGCATCTGTTTCGTATCGCCGACTTCAACCTGCGCGTGGTCTTCGCCCCGGGCAGTGACAATAGTGTGTCGCTGCTGCCCTCGTTCGCGCCCTTTGCCGTTGACCGGTTTGCTGATGACGACCTGCTCTTCCAGCTCACAGTAGACGATAGTTTGCTGCCGCGGCCCATAGAGCAGCGCGAACGCATCCGCGATTTTGACACGGGCAATGGTGACATCACTGTCGACCGGCTCGACGACGGCGGCTACCAGTTTATCATCAAGAACATCGCTGGCGAGGCCTGCTGCCTGCTCCAGACCAACAAGGGCTTTGACGACTGCCACTGTGCCCTCAACGGCAACTACAACATGCGGTTCTTTGGTCTCAACAACGCGCTGATGCAGGTCTTCTCGTTCTCGGCGTGCCGCCGCGCCACACTGCTTCTCCACGCGTCGCTGGTGAGGCAAAACGGTTATGGCTATGCCTTCATAGCCAAGAGCGGCACGGGCAAATCGACACAGGTGAGCAACTGGCTGCGCTATCTGCCCGGCTGCGACCTGATGAACGACGACAACCCCATCGTGCGATTTATCGATGGCGAGCCTTATATCTACGGCAGTCCGTGGAGTGGCAAGACACCCTGCTACCGCAACGTCAAGGCCCGCTTGGGCGCCATCACCCGCATAGACCGCGCGCCCAGCAACTCCATAGAGAAACTCAACCCCGTCGACGCTTTTGCCTCGATGCTGCCCTCGTGTTCCGCGATGAAATGGGACAGTGACATCTTCAACCACATCTGCAACACCATTACACGCATTGTCGAGACCACCGGCATCTACACCCTGCACTGCCTTCCCGACAAAGAGGCCGCCATCTTATGCAACCAAACCATCAGCAAGAAATAGGACTCGTCAGACGCATGTGGCGTCGCTGCCTCGGCAGCGCCAGCCCCGCGACCTCCTCGCGTGAAGAGACGAGTGAGAGGCAGTTTGCCAATGCCGAGCTGTTGCCAGCCATTGTTCAACTGATGGACGAGGGGCACACCATAACCCTCAACCTGCGGGGAAACTCCATGCGCCCCTTCTTGGAAGACAATCGCGACAAGGCGTTGCTCACCAAGGCCCGCGACGTGCGTGTGGGCGACGCCGTGCTGGCAGAGGTCTCCCCCCTGCACTTTGTGCTTCACCGGGTGGTGGCCATCGACGGCGAGGCCGTGACGCTGCGCGGCGACGGCAACATCGGCGTGGAGCACTGCCGGCTGAAAGACATCAAGGGTGCCGTAATCGGTTTCTACCGCAAGGGGCGCGACACCCTCGACCGCACCGACGGCCTCAAATGGAGGGTGTACTCGTGGCTGTGGATGCGGCTGCGGCCGTTGCGCCGCTACCTGCTGGCCTTTTACCGCCGTATATGGATTCCCCTTTTCGGACCATGCTGAGCCCAACGCCCCACGGCAAGCCACGCCACCAAGGGGCAAGGCACTGACGGCATGTACGCCCGAAAAACATACAAAAACCAAATACCTGCCATTATGAAAGCAAAAAAAGGATTCAACCTACGCGACGTTTGCGGCCTGAAAATCATTGTGGCCGAGGGCATAGAGAACATCGACTTCAGCAACATCA
This sequence comes from Bacteroidota bacterium, assembly GCA_023425865.1. GTDB lineage: Bacteria > Bacteroidota > Bacteroidia > Bacteroidales > Bacteroidaceae > Prevotella. Next base: position 33,685 of record JAFABV010000035.1, read on the forward strand.
TCAGCATGAACGAGAGCTCTGCCCTGGTCTGGAACACCTTAAAGGACAGAGAGTTCACGGTAGACGACATGGCCCAGACACTGATGGACAACTACCAGATTGACGACGACACGCCCTTGCCCCACGACAAGGCGCTGGCCGACGCCAAAGAGCTGGCCGCACGGTGGCTGGAGGCGGGCATCATAGAAGCCTAAGCCGGGCTGCAGGCTTTTGCCACACAGACGTGACAAAGTGACTTAACGCAGGTAAAAATAATCGAAAAAACAGGCGCTCGCTGACTTGGTTCACCGATTATTTAGTACCTTTGCACTAACAAATAATCAGCTTTTTCTAACTATAAATTATAAGTTGTAATGACAATCGATCAATTTAACTTTGCCGGCAAGAAGGCAATTGTCCGCGTGGATTTCAATGTGCCATTGGATGAGAATGGCAACGTAACAGATGACACCCGTATCCGTGGTGCCCTGCCCACACTGAAGAAGGTGCTCGCCGACGGCGGTGCCGTCATCATGATGAGCCATATGGGCAAGCCCAAAGGCAAGGTTAACGCCAAGCTCAGCCTCAGCCAGATTGTCGCTAAGGTGTCTGAGCGTCTGGGTGTAGAGGTGAAGTTTGCCGCCGACTGTGGCAACGCTGACGCCGAGGCCGCTGCCCTGAAGGCCGGCGAGGCTCTGCTGTTGGAGAACCTCCGCTTCTATCCCGAGGAAGAGGGCAAGCCCGTGGGCGTGGAGAAAGGCACTCCCGAGTTCGACGAGGCCAAGAAGGCCATGAAGGAGTCGCAGAAGGAATTTGCCAAGAAGCTCGCCAGCTATGCTGACGTATATGTGAACGATGCCTTCGGTACCGCTCACCGTCGTCACGCTTCTACCGCCGTTATCGCCGACTACTTCGACGCCGACAGCAAGATGCTGGGCTACCTCATGGAGAAAGAGGTGACCGCCATCGACAATGTGCTGAAGAACGCGCAGCACCCCTTCACCGCCATCATCGGTGGTTCTAAGGTGAGCTCTAAGCTCGGCGTAATCCAGAATCTGCTCGACAAGGTTGACAACCTCATCATCGGCGGCGGTATGGGTTACACCTTCATCAAGGCTCAGGGTGGTAAGATTGGTGAGTCGCTCCACGAGGACGAGCTGATGCCCGAGGCACTGAAGGTGATGGAGGCTGCCAAGGAGAAGGGCGTAAAACTCTCTCTGTCTGTGGCTACCGTAGCCGGCGACGCATTCTCTAACGACTGCAACCGCCAGACGGTAGACATCTTCAACATCCCCGACGGATGGGAAGGTATGGACGCCAGCGAAGAGAGCTTGGAGATCTGGAAGAAGATTATCCTCGAGTCTAAGACCATTCTGTGGAACGGCCCTGTAGGTGTGTTCGAGTTTGAGAACTTCGCGCACGGCACTGGCGAAATCGCCAAGTATGTGGCCGAGGCTACTCAGAAGAACGGCGCCTTCTCACTCGTTGGTGGTGGCGACTCTGTAGCTGCTGTCAACAAGTTCGGTTTGGCAGACAAGGTATCATACGTGTCTACAGGTGGTGGTGCCATGCTCGAGGCCATCGAGGGCAAGGTGCTTCCTGGCGTAGCTGCCATCAAGGGCGAGTAAACGAAGCCATTCATCCCAAGCCGCCTGCTGTCATGTAGGTGGCGGTGATCATATCATCAATCCCGGAAGGGGTCTCTCTTGAGACTCTTCCGGGATTTTTCATGTGCCCATGGCCCACCATAGTGGCTGCCTTGTGCCCACAAGACGGATGTTGGGCACGCAAGGGCGCAGTAGGATAATAGGAAGGGATGTTGGGCGCAGGTTTACCAACATGACACGGAAGATCCGTCACAGCCCTACATCCTGCTCGCTTTCCCCGAAGGGGATAAACGCTTGATAGGGCAGGGTTGGCGCGAAGCGACTACCCTGTCTAACTGGCGTATGAGATGCATTTGAACTCTGTAGGAGTTCAACGAGTTAACGAAATGCGGTTGGATGGGTTGTATTGTTGATTACGGAAGACCGTTGAACTCCTACAGAGTCCAACCATCCGGCGCAAGCATAGACACGGTAGGCACGTCATGCCTCCCTTCGGTCGTCATTCCGGCCAACCGTACCCTATCAAGCATTCAACCCCTTCGGGGTAGGTAAGTTTCGCGGAAACGGATGACCAACTCTGCCCTATTATCAACTGTCCCGACCTTGCGTGCCATAAGAACTCCTCTGCGTGCCAATCCCTATTCTCTCCATGCTCTTCGTCTCCGCAGAACTCGTCTACCCCGAAGGGGTTGAACGCTTGACAGGGCAGGGTTGGCGCGAAGCGACTACCCTGTCTAACTGGCGTATGGGATGTATTTGAACTCTGTAGGAGTTCAACGATTTAACGAAATGTGGTTGGATGGGTTGTATTGTTGATTAAGGAAGACCGTTGAACTCCTACAGAGTTCAACCATCCGGCGCAAGCATAGACACGGTAGGCACGTCATGCCTCCCTTCGGTCGTCATTCCGGCCAACCGTGCCCTATCAAGCGTTCAACCCCTTCGGGGTAGGCAAGTTTCGCGGAAACGGATGGCCACCTCTGCCCTATTATCTACTGCCCCGACCTTCGGGGTAGGCAGGTTTCGCGGAAACGGATGACCAACTCTGTCCTATTATCAACCATCCCGACCTTCGGGGTAGGCAAGTTTCGCGGAAACGGATGACCAACTCTGCCCTATTATCTACTGCCCCGCCCTTCGGGGTAGGTGAGTTTCGCAGAAACGGATGACCAACTCTGTCCTATTATCAACTGCCCCGACCTTCGGGGAAAGTAAGCAAGAGATAATGGATGTTGGGGTGGGCACCTCCTTCAGAGGTGGATAATACAAAGCGAAAACAATAGTTGAGAGTTTCACCCGTGTCTTGCGAAACCCTCAGCTATTGAGCGGTGTCTACTTAGGCATAATACAGCGGGGGTCCTCTGTGCCCTCGTTAGGTCGGTAGCAGGTCCACTCGCCGAGTGGCCTCCTCCTCTGTGAGCAATAATAACACACCATTTTCTGCGGCTCTGCGTGCCATAACACCGCCCGGCACCCGCTTTTACCTACTGCACCTTAGTACACCCGCAACCGTTCACCGACACGAATCTGGTAATCGGGTGACAGACGGTTCATCTTGTACAGACTCTCCAAACGAATGCCATAGCGCTGGGCGATGGTGTACATGCTCTCGCCTGCCTGCACCACATGCGGCCGGCGCTTGTAGGTCTTTGGCGCACGCTTCTGCTTCTTCTTCAGGTAGACTATATCCCCTTCCTGCAGCACATCGTGCTTGTCGCGCTCGTTATACTTGGCCAGCTTTCTCCACGACAGTTCCGTCTCCTCGCCTATCGACTTGAAGGTGTCGCCGCTACGCGCGATGAGATAGTAGTTCTTGTTGAATATCTTGATGGGATGCAGTGTCGCGCCCTGCCGCACCGCATGGTCTACACCCGCCCGCTGGGCCATGAACCGGTCGTAGTCTCGTGCACCGTCATACCGGTAGAGCTGATAGAGTTCGATGATGTCTATGAGTTTCTGCGCATAAAGCGGATTGGTGGCATAGCCACACTCACGCAGTCCACGCGCCCAACCCCGATAGTCGGTAAGCGAGAGCCTGAAGAGGCGCGCGTAACGCTGGTTCTTCGCCAGAAACACGCTATGGTCCTCATAACTCTGCCGCACGTTGTCGTAAACCCTAAAGCACTCTCCTCGGGCATCATCGTCCTTGGCCATCGACCTTCCGGTCCAGTCATGACACTTGATGCCGAAATGGTTATTGCCGATGGTAGCCAGCTCGCTCATTCCGGCGCCGCTCTCAAAGACACCCTGCGCCAAGGTGATGCTCGCCGGAATGCGGTAACGCAACATCTGCTCGATGGCAAGATCTTTATACTGATCGAAATAAAGTTGGTATCTGCTATTGTACTTCATCTGCCCCTGGACAACCAGACAGACGCAGACAAGGCACAACGATAGAATATAACGTTTGAGAATATCCATTCGACAATAAGCTTTACATGAAGTACAAAAATACGAAATATTATGTAAAGGCTCCGCCTAAGGGATTATAATTTAACGTTTTTCGTGCATTTGGGCAGATTCTGCCCGATACCTCCCGCTTAGTGGCGGGCGGCATCGAGCAGAATCTCGTTGAGGGTAGGATGAATGTGAATGATAGAGGCCAACCGTGCCCGCGTGACATTGAAGTTCATCAGCGCGGCCACCTCCTGCACCATACCGGCGGCCTCAGCCCCCATGACATGGCAACCGATGATGACATCATGCTCGTCGCAAATCAGTTTTACCAGACCGTCGGTCTCCTCCATGGCCTGCGCGCGCCCATTGGCGCGATAGATTGCCTTATGCGAGGTATAGGCAATGCCGTGCTCCTTACAGTAATCGTCGGTGACTCCCACCGAGGCTGCCTCGGGGGTGGTGAATACCGCCGCGGGCATGATGTCGAGCCGAATGTCGTCGGCCTTGCCCACGATATGGTTGACGGCACGCTGCCCCTGGAAGCTTGCCGCGTGTGCCAATAGCTGTCGCCCGTTGACATCGCCGATGGCGTAGATGTGAGGCACATGGGTCATCATGTTGTCATCTACCGCGATGCCTTTGGCGTCGGCCTGCACGCCCGCAGCCTCAAGCCCGAGCCCCTCGATGTTGGGGCGCCGCCCCGTGGCAACGAGGATGCACTCAGCCTCCACCGTGCCCTCATTCCCAGTCTTACGGTCTTGATACACCACCGTGGCACCGTCTATGCGCTGCACGCCGGCGTTCATATAAAACTTGATGCCGCGTTTCTCCATCGACTTACGGATGCGCTTCGCTATCTCACTGTCGAGTGAGGGCAGGCACTCTTTCAGAAACTCTACCACCGTCACCTGACAACCGAAAGCGGCAAACACCGATGCCATCTCCAAACCAATGACCCCAGCCCCCACAACGCAGAGGCTCTGGGGCAAGGACGGTCTGGCCAGCAACTGTTCAGAAGTCACGACATGAGCGCTCACTGGCGCGCCGTCGGCACCCAAGCCGGGCACGGGCGGCAGTTTGGCTCTCGACCCCGTGGCGATAATGATATGGTCGGCCACGTAGGTCTCGTCGCCCACGGCCACGGTATGGGCATCTGTCAAGGTAGCACGGCCGTAAACCAATGTGATGCCCGGCTGTCCGAGCAACATCTCCACGCCCTGACGCAGCCCGCTCACCACCGTGTCTTTACGCTGCATGGCGATGGCAAAGGCCTCGGCGCCACCACCCTGCGACGCAGCCTTGGCCGCGTCGTGTACCAGTGCCTTGGTAGGAATGCAGCCGCAGTTGAGGCAGGTGCCACCGGCAAGGTTTTCCTCAACGATGGTCACTTGCAGCCCCTGCTCAGCGGCATAGGCAGCGGTCTCGTATCCACCGGGACCGCTGCCGATAATCAGTAGGTCAGTCTTGTTCATCGTGGTAGGTCAAAACAGGTTGACGGGCGGCCAGCACATCATCTACACGGGTAATAGGCGTGTGGTGCGGCGCCGACTTCACCATTTCCGGGTCACTGATAGCCTCTTCCGCAATCTGACGCATCACGGCAATGAAGGAGTCGATCGTCTCCTTGCTCTCGTCCTCGGTCGGCTCGATCATCATGGCCTCATGGAAGAGCAGCGGGAAGTAGATGGTGGGTGCGTGGAAACCGTAGTCGAGCAGACGCTTGGCCATATCCATGGTCGTCACGCCCGTAGACTTGTCTTTGAGACCGTCGAACACAAACTCATGCTTGCTCAGTCCATTGATGGGCAATTCATATACATCCTTGAGACATTCCTTGATATAGGTGGCATTGAGTGTTGCCAACGGCCCCACCATCTTGATATGCTCACGCCCCAAGGTAAGGATGAAGTTCAGGGCACGCAGCTCCACCAGGAAGTTGCCGTGATAGGGATTCACATTCGGGAAGAAGACTTCCAGACCTTGACGCACTCCCACGGGACCACTGCCGGGACCACCTCCGCCGTGAGGCGTAGAGAAGGTCTTGTGCAGGTTGACGTGCAGCACGTCGAAGCCCATGTCGCCCGGTCGGCAAACGCCAAGCAAGGGGTTGAGGTTGGCCCCGTCGTAGTACATCAGTCCACCATGGGCATGTACCATTTCCACGATGCGCTGAATGTCGTGCTCGAAGATTCCCAAGGTGTTGGGGTTGGTCATCATCATGGCAGCGACGGTGTCATCGAGTTTGGTGGTGAGGTCTTCCACGTCTACCGTACCGTCGGGCAGGCTCTTCACCTCGACCACGTCCAAGCCACAGACAGCCGCCGAGGCGGGGTTGGTGCCATGGGCAGAGTCGGGCACGAGCACCTTGGTGCGCTTCAGGTCGCCCCTGCTTTCGTGATAACTGCGTATCACCATCAGTCCCGCCAGCTCGCCGTGAGCGCCGGCCGCGGGCTCGAGGGTAAAGTCGTACATGCCCGTGAGCGCCGAGAGCATCTGGCGCAACTGCTTGGTCACCTCGATGGCACCCATCACCGTAGACTCGGGCTGCAAGGGATGCAAGCCCGTGAACTCCTTACGTGCGGCCGTCTCATCATTGATCTTGGGGTTGTATTTCATCGTGCATGAACCCAACGGATAGAAGCCGTTGTCAACGCCAAAGTTATTGCCGCTCTGGTTGGTGTAATGTCTCACTACAGTCAACTCGTCACATTCGGGCAACCGCGCCTCCCGCTCGCGTCGCAGCGCGGCAGAGATGGTGTGGTGGGGAAACTCGTTCTTGGGCAGACTATACCCCACGCTGCCGGGATGGCTGAGTTCGAAGATCAGCTTTCCATAGATTTTATTGTTCATCGTCAGTGCCTTTCTATTTTACTAAGTCTACCAATGTATCAATCTCTTGCTTGCTGCGCTGCTCGGTAACGGCAAGCATCACCACGTCGGGTGCCACCTTGATGCCACCGAAGAAGCCGTTGTCGAGCCACCGCTGCTGCAGGGCATCGAGGTCGCCGTCATAGCGCAGGCAGAACTCGTTGAGAAACTCGCGGCCGGGGAAAGCCTCGGTGAAACGACCGGTGGCCAGCAGCTGCTCGTGCAGATAATGCGCGCCGTCGCATCCCTGCTGCGTGGCCTCGACAAGTCCCTGACGTCCCATGAGCGACATGTAGATGGTTACCCACAGGGCCATGAGACTCTCGTTGGAACAGATATTCGACGTAGCCTTCTGCCTACGGATATGCTGCTCGCGCGCCTGCAAGGTAAGCACATAGGCACGACGGCCCTCGCTGTCTTGTGTTTGTCCGACAATGCGACCCGGCATCTTGCGCATATACTTCTCCGAAGTACACATATACCCTAAATAAGGTCCGCCCCACTGCATGGGCAAACCCAAGCTCTGGGCCTCGCCCACGGCGATGTCGGCCCCCCACTCGCCCGGTGTCTTGAGCACCGAGAGGTCGGCGGCAATGCTGTTGATGATCATCAATGCCTTGTGGGCATGGCATACATCGGCCACACCGTTGAAGTCTTCGATGATGCCATAGCAGTTGGGCTGCTGGACAATAAGACCGGCCACGCCACCCTCGTTGAGCAACTGGGGCAGCGAGGCAAAATCGGTGACACCATTGACTTGCGGAACGCGCACGATCTCTATGCCCTGGAAATGGGCATAGGTATCTACCACGGCAGCTACCTTGGGGTCGACGGTTTCGGACAGCAGGATGCGGTTGGCCTTCTTGCCAATGGCAATGGCCATCATGGCAGCCTCGGCCGTGGCCGTAGCGCCATCGTACATCGAGGCATTCGACACCTCCATGCCTGTAAGCCGCGCCATGAGGGTCTGGTATTCAAAGATATAGTGGAGTGTGCCCTGCGATATCTCAGCCTGGTAAGGCGTGTAACTGGTAAGGAACTCAGAACGAGATACAATCTGCGGAACCACGGCAGGCACGTAATGGTCATACACACCGGCACCGGCAAAGCATATCTTTGGCGCATTGGCGGCGCACAGCGCGTCGAAATAGCGTCTAATCTCAATCTCGCTCATGGCCTCGGGCACGCCGTAGTCGCCCTTGAGGCGCACGTCGGCAGGCACGTCGGCATAAAGGTCGTCGAGCGACTTCAGCCCAATAACATCCAGCATCTGTTGTATGTCATCAGACGTATGGGGGAAGTATTTGAACATGGTGTTTTTCTTTCTGCGTTATATAATAAAAGGTGGTGGAATGACAGGCTCCACCAAAAGATGGCGGAGCAAGGACTGCAGCAGGGCATGCGCCGCCATGCGATGACGGCGCATCAGCATCGGCCTCTACAGCGTAGCCTGGTAGGCAGCCTCATCCATCAGGGCGTCGAGCTCTGAAGGATTGGCGAGCTTCACCTTCACCATCCAGTTGGCATTGGCGTCCTGGTTGATCAGGGCAGGCTCGTCGTCGAGGGCCTCGTTCACCTCTACCACCGTGCCACTCACGGGAGCCAGCAGGTCGCTGGCGGCCTTGACACTCTCCACGGCCCCAAACTCCTCGCCCACGGCCAGCTCATCGTCTACCTCGGGAAGATCTACATAGACAATATTGCCCAGTTGCTTCTGAGCATAGTCAGAAATACCGATATACCCAAACTCTCCATCTACACGCACATACTCGTGCGACTCGCTATAATACGTCTTCATACGCAATGTTATTGATCTTAATAGTGTTTATTTCTTGTAATGCTTCTCAAAGAACTTTTTCTTCACCACCGTACCGGGGAAGGTTTTCTTTCGGATGGCCACCTCCACCGTGTCGCCCATCTGGATGTCACTGTCTACCAGTGCCACGGCACAGCTCTTGTCTACCGATATCAAGCGATAGCCCGTAGTGATCTCGCCCACTTCCCTACCGTCTTTGAGCACCTTGTAGCCATGGCGCGGAATGGCACGGTCGGCCAGTTCTATGCCTCGCAGTCGGCGTGCCACGCCCTCGGTCTTCTGCTTCAGCAGTGCCTCCTTGCCGATAAAGTCGGGCTTGTCGAACTTGCAGAACATGCTCAAGCCGGCCATGACGGGAGAAATCTCTTCAGACAGCTCGTCGCCATACAACGGCAGGCCCACCTCGAAGCGCAGCGTATCGCGGCAACCCAGTCCGCAAGGCAGACAGCGGTGGCTCTCCATGAGCTTGTCCCACTGTGCCTGGATGAAGCCGTGCGACCCATAAATCTCAAAGCCATCCTCACCCGTATATCCTGTACGCGAGACGATGACCTCCTCACCGGCCATATTGAGCACCTTGGCGGTATAGAATACCAATTCTTTGCAGGCTATGCCCAGCACTTCCTCCATCACCGCCTCGGCCTCGGGGCCCTGTACGGCCAACTGACCATAGTAATCAGACTGGTGATCAATCTCGACGGCAAAGCCCTGAGCCTGTTCCTCTATCCACGCCACGTCTTTATCGATGTTGGCGGCGTTGATCACGATGAAAAACTCCTGCTCAGCCATCTTGTACACCAGCAGGTCGTCTACCGTTCCCCCGTTGGGGTAGCACATCATGCCGTAAAAGATCTGATGCAAGGGCGCGCCGGTAACGTCGTTGGTGAAGATGTGGTTGACATATCGCTCAGCGTCTACGCCCCTGACAAAGACCTCTCCCATATGAGAAACGTCGAAAACACCGCAATGCTGCCGCACGGCGAGATGCTCTTCGATGATAGAGGAATACTCAATGGGCATGTCGAAGCCGCCAAAAGGTTGGATATTGGCACCCAGTTGTACGTGACGGTCGTAAAGGCAAGTTCTTTTATTCATATTTTATTTCACAGTATTTATTTGATAGAACGCAGGTGAATATCAAGCCGCAAAAGTCTGTCGCCATCAAATGACGCTTGGGGAGACCAACGACTTTGCCCTATCTGATGTAACACCTACATGACTCATGCAATATAGATTGATAAAGATAATAGACTAAAACTCCAAGGGCAAAGGTAGAAAAAAAACAGTACCAGCGCAAAGAAATGGCATAAAAATTATCTTCCTCACCCAAAATAACACCGTGACCTGATTATTGCGCGAGACGGTGCGCGACCTCGGCAAAGCGCAAAGGGGGCTGGAAGATCTGTGGATCTTCCAGCCCCCTCAGGTGCTACAATAGCCGACGCGTTATCTGATGCGGTCCATTGACCTCACCAGTTTCTCATCGGCCATGATACCGCGGTGCGCCATCACAAAAAGGATGATGGCCACCAAGGGCAGGCCTGCCGCGAAGTGAAGACGGAAATTGACCGCCGGCAGCAACTCTCCCAAGACGCAGATGCCGTAATAGACATACCACGCCAAGCAAAGAATGATGCCCACGGTACACATTCGCGCCTGAAAGAGGCGGCGACGATAGAGGAAGATACTGGTCAGCGCCAACGTGCCAGCCACCACCAAGTCGACAAACAAGATGGGACGCACCACAAATTGCTGGCCATTGGTCAGGCCGGCATTGTACCACACAAAGCCCGTGCCCATGCCCTTTGGCTCAATGGAACCGATGGGAAGACAGAGGCATACGATGAGCGCCAGCAACGCCACCAGCAGGTAGACTGTTTGTTTGCGCTGAATCATCAGAACTCTTTCTCCATGTCCTTAGACGGGTCGCGCCAATACACGCTACCTTCTACAAACTCCTGCGTTGCCAACAGCGTGGGCTTGGGCAATTTCTCGTAGTAGCGGCTGATCTCAATCTGTTCGCGGTTTTCGAACACCTCCTCCAAAGAGTCGTTGTAAGAGGCAAACTCGGCCAGCTTCTTGTTCAGGTCCTGCTTGATCTCCACAGAGATCTGGTTGGCACGCTTACCGATAATAACCACACTCTCATAGATATTAGAGGTGTCCTTAGACAAATCCATGATGTTGCGTGTAACGGTATTTACCGGAGCTTTTGACTTTTTGTAATCCATGTGTCTGTTATTCCTTGTTTTGTGGGTCGCCAATGGCCTCACCCATGATGATGATTATTCTGATGCGGAGGAAATGACCTTCTTGCACTTCTCGATATAGTCTTCGGCGCGCTTACGCTCCTTAGAGTCAGGATACTCGTTGATGAAACCGTAGCATTCGTCTTCGGCGTCCTGGAATCGTTCGAGCTTCTTGGCGTCCACACTCTGCTGGGCAAGCTCAAACTTGCTCTTCATGATGAGCAGGGCAAAGTCCTCGCGCTTATCGGTGTAGGGGTAATCCTTAATGGCATTCTGTGCCGTAACGATACATGCGGTGTAGTTGTTCTCCCCGCGCCCGCAGTTGCCAAAGTAAGAGCCGAGGTCGTAATAGAGCTGTGCCGACCGCAATTCCTTGTCCACCAACTTGTCTTGAAGGGCAAACAACCGCTTCTGGGCCTTGTCCTTGTACTTGGCGTCGAGGTAGAGGTCAAGATATTCCTGGTAGGCGGCGATGGCCTGAACGGTCTGGCTCTGGTCGAGTCGCGGCTCCGGCGTGCTCATATACAGTGCCTCGCCCGCATAGAACTCCGCCAACTCGGCATAGACTCCACGGGGGTAAGACTTGACATAACGCTTAAAGGTTTCGGACGCGGTCTCGTAGTCGCGGTTCATAAACTCGGACATGCCCAGCATGTAAAGGCTTTCCTGAGCATCCTGCGTGCCTTTCTGCTGGACTATAAGCTCTTGCAGCAGCGAGCTGGCACGAGTATATTTGCCATTGGCAAAACACTCCTTGGCGTACTCGTACTTATAACGAAAATCCTGTGACTTATAGACTGTATTGAACTCCTGTGCGCAACTGCTCAGCAGCAAAATAGTCGTCAGAGCGGCAAGAACAATATTCTTCATTCCTTCACTTTTAGTCTGCAAATTTACATATTATTCTTTGGTTCGCAAAAGGTTATGATGTTTTTTAGCAAAAAAACACGCTTAATGATTGTTTTTTAGTACTTTTGTAGGCTATGGATTTTCAACTTACTTCTAAATACAAGCCCACTGGCGACCAGCCCCAGGCCATAGCCCAACTGACCGAAGGACTGCGTCGCGGCGACCCCGCCCAGGTGCTGTTGGGCGTTACGGGCTCGGGCAAGACGTTCACCGTGGCCAATGTCATTGCCCAAGCGAACAAGCCCACCTTGGTGTTGAGCCACAACAAAACGCTGGCCGCGCAGCTTTATGAAGAGATGAAGGGCTTTTTTCCGAACAACGCGGTGGATTATTATGTATCATATTATGACTATTACCAGCCGGAGGCCTACCTGCCCTCATCCGACCTCTACATCGAGAAAGACCTCGCCATCAACGATGAGATAGACAAGTTGCGACTCGCCGCCGTAAGCGACTTGCTGTCAGGAAGAAAAGATGTTATCGTGGTGTCGTCGGTGTCGTGCATCTACGGCATGGGCGGTCCTGTGGCCATGCAGGAAAGCATCATCAGCATCAAGAAGGGTCAGCGCATAGACCGTAATGATTTTTTGCGCAAATTAGTCGGTGCCCTCTACGTACGCAACGACATCGACCTGCAGCGCGGTTGCTTCTCTGTAAAGGGCGACACCGTGAACATAGCCATGGCCTACAGCGACTATGTGCTGCGCGTGACCTGGTGGGACGACGAGATCGACGCCATCGAGGAGGCCGACGCCCTCACCATGCACGCTGTACAGCAGTTTGAAGAGTACCAGATTTACCCCGCCAACCTGTTTGTCACCAGCAAGGAACAGACCGAGACCGCCATCCGCCACATACAGGATGACCTGGTGGCGCAGGTAGACTTTTTCAATGAGCTGGGCGACGGCATCAAGGCACAGCGCATCAAGGAGCGCGTGGAATACGACATCGAGATGATCAAGGAGCTGGGACACTGTTCGGGCATCGAGAACTATTCACGCTACTTTGACGGGCGGGAGCCCGGCCAGCGCCCCTATTGCCTGCTCGACTTTTTCCCCCAAGACTACCTGATGGTGATCGACGAGAGCCACGTGAGCGTGCCGCAGATCGGCGCCATGTTTGGCGGCGACCGTGCCCGCAAGCAGAACCTCGTGGAGTACGGCTTCCGTTTGCCCGCGGCCTTCGACAACCGTCCGCTGCGGTTCGAGGAGTTTCACGACCTGATCAACCAAGTCATCTACGTGTCTGCCACGCCCGCCAACTACGAGTTGCAAGAGGCCGAGGGAGTGGTGGTGGAGCAGCTGATACGCCCCACAGGACTGCTCGACCCCGAGATAGAAGTGCGACCGTCGGAAAACCAAATCGACGACCTGCTCGACGAAATCCTCACCCGCATACACCGCGGCGAGCGCGTGCTGGTCACCACGCTCACCAAGCGCATGGCCGAAGAGCTGACCGAATACCTGCTCAACCACGACATCAAGGCCAATTACATTCACAGCGACATAGCCACCTTAGAACGTGTGAAGATCATGAACGACCTGCGGGCCGGGGTGCTCGACGTGCTGGTGGGCGTAAACCTGCTGCGTGAGGGGCTCGACCTGCCCGAGGTGTCGCTCGTGGCCATTCTCGACGCCGACAAGGAAGGCTTCCTGCGCTCTCACCGCAGCCTGACGCAGACCGCGGGGCGCGCCGCGCGAAACGTCAACGGCAAGGTCATCATGTACGCTGACACCATCACTGAGAGTATGCAGCGCACCATTGACGAGACGGCACGCCGGCGCAGCATACAGATGAAATACAACCAAGACCACCACCTGACACCCAAGCAAATCGTCAAAGACATCAAGGGGCTGCTATCGACCGGAAACGGCGAAGGCTACGAAATGCCCGCGAGGGCGGCCGAGCAGCAGGTGTATCTGGAGCCCGACAGTGCCACCTTTGCCGCCGACCCGATTATACGCCGCATGACCCGACAAGAGCTCGAAAAGAGCATTGCCGACACCCAGGCGCTGATGGAGCAGGCGGCCAAGAAGCTGGACTTCATCCAGGCGGCACAATATCGAGACGAAATCGTAAGACTTCAGGCACAATTAGAACTGAAGTGACGCACCTCTACCCATTATCCGAAGGCCTCGCCACACGTACCACAACACGCTGATTTACAAACCATGAGGGCTGAACGCCCACGCCATTCCATGCAGATGGTGGAATGATTCTATATAGAACTGCAGAATGATTCTATATAGAACTATCCCGTGGTTTTATATAGAACCATCGGATGGTTTCATATAAAACCACGGGATGAAATGGGCAGGGCGACAAAACGTAGAAATGGTGCAGGTACGGGAAAACGGGCGCCATGAGAAGGGCGAATGGCGTTAGACCGTGGTTGGGCGCCATGCACCCATGTAACGGAGAGCCCCTTTAGCGAGCTGGCAGAAGCACATGGCCACCCCTGCCCAAGCCATTCTGCCACAGGGCATGAGCAGGGGGCGCAACTGGTGCGTCGGGTTGTCGACATGCGCTGAAATAGGGCACTGAATAATAAAAGTTAAAAAAAAGAACTTACAACCCATAGATACAGCAGAATTTAGTAATTTTGCCTAATAACATTTTACATATCCGATCGGTAATGAAACATCTTATCATTGCGCTGCTGGCCTGCCTTCCTTGGACGGCGATGGCCCAAAACACTTGGGAGCTGCCCGAGTCGCAGACCAACAAGCAAGAAGTGGAAAAACCACGAAAGCAAGTCAAGGAAAAAGTCCAGAAGATAAAAGAAGATCCCAAATACCTCACAGGAGCGGTGCCGGAGGTTGACGGCAAGGTGGTGTTCACCCTCGACCGCGACGTGCCGGGAATGTCGGCCGACGACATCTACCAAGCCGTGTACGAGGTGATGCAGGGCATTACCCAGGAGGAAGGACAGTTTCCCACCAGCAAGATAGCCGTGGTAAACAAGGGCCAGCACACCATAGCGGCCCGCATAAAAGAATGGCTGGTATTCTCCAACTCGTTTCTGTCGCTCGACCGGACGGTGTTCAACTATACCCTGATAGCCCAAGCCTCTGACGGCCACATCAAGATGACCATGGAGCGCATCAGCTACGAATACGAGACCGAACGCCCCTCGGGCATACGGGCCACCGCCGAAGAGTGGATCACCGACAAGAAGGCGGTAAACAGCAAACATACCAAACTGCAGAAATACAACGGCAAATTCCGCCGCAAAACCATCGACCGCAAGGACAATATCTTCGGGAGAGTATGCAACGCCTTGAGAATAAGCTATTAGAATACATCTTACCCGAACAGACAAGACAATGGATAACGAGACACCATATATCAGAAAACGCCGTCGCGGAGAAGAGGAAAAGCCTGCCGACCAGATTCTGAAGTTAAGAAATTGGCTGAACATCATCTTCATGGTGGGCGCCATCATCGGCGTGCTGCTCTATTTCTTTCACGACCAGAACACAGGCACCATCGTGGTATTGGGCGCCATGATATTCAAGATTGTGGAGAGCGCCTTACGATTCATACGATAGATGAAGAGAATACGCATATTGGCCTTGTTGCTGCTGGGCACGGCATTACCCACGCTGGCCCAAATCGACCGAGAGCAAGATGGTTACAACCAGGTGGACGAGTTGGGCAACTTCACCACAGCGTCAGACCGCCGCAACCAGAAAGACTCGGTACACAGCGACAAGGAAATACCCAAGGGCATCTATACCTGGACCATTGACAAGCGGTTCGGAGACATCAGGCCGGCCCAGATGGATACGCTGTCGCACATGTACATGAACTCGGTTTTCACCGAGGGCATGCGCGGGGAGTACAACACCACGGGCAACTTAGGCTCGCCGCGCCAAGCCAGAATCTTTATCGACCGCTACAACGAAGGGCAGTTTATTTTTACGCAGCCTTACGACTATGTGGTGCAACCCGAAGACCAGTTTCTTTTCACCAACACGCTGTCGCCCTTCACCAACCTTTCGTACAACAACTTTGGCAACCGTACCAACGGCGAGGACCATTTCACGGCGAAGTTTGGCGTCAACGCCGGACGGCGGTTGGGCGTGGGCTTCAAGTTCGACTACCTGTATGGGCGAGGCTACTATTCCAACCAGTCGACGTCGCACTTCAACTACACCATGTACGGGTCGTATCTCGGCGACCGCTACCAGGCTCACCTGCTGGCCTCGACCAACCACCAGAAGGTGACGGAGAACGGCGGTATCGCCAGCGACATGTACATCACGCATCCCGAAACTTTCAACGAAGACTATCAGCCCTCAGAGATACCCACCATACTGGAGCGCAACTGGAACCGCAACGACAACCAGCACATCTTCTTCAGTCAGCGCTACATGATTGGCTTCAACCGAAAGGTGCCCATGACCGCCAAAGAGATTGAAGCCAAGAAGTTTGCCATGGCCGCCAAGAAGGAGGCCGAGGAGCGCAAGCGCAAGGAAGAGGCCAACCGCGAGGCCCGCGACGCCGGACGCCAGACCGACGAGAACGCCGACATCAAGCCATCGACCTTCAATGGCAGGCCCGACAATGCCAAGATTGCCGAGGGAACCATGCGCGCCGACTCTACCGTGACCGGACGCATCAGCGTAAACGGCAAGGCCGCCGCCGACAGCCTGCTGGCTGCCTCGGCCAAGACCAAGGAAGATACCTCATGGCTCAAGAACGAGTATGTGCCCGTGACGAGTTTCATCCATACCCTGCACTTCAACAACTACCGTCGTATCTACGAGGCATATAAGACCCCGACCGACTTCTACCTCGACAATTACGACGTGCAGGAAAAATTCGGCAATGACTCCATCTTCGACAAAACCACCCACTGGGAGCTGTCAAACACCTTCGCCATATCGATGCTCGAAGGGTTTAACAAGTGGGCAAAGTTTGGCCTGAAGGCCTTTGCCACGCACCAACTCCGCCATTTCACCCTACCCGACGAGGCAGGCGTACGCATCTGGAACGAAAACGCCTTCAGCGTGGGCGGCCAACTCTCGAAGACACAGGGCAAGACCCTGCACTTCCACGCGTTGGGCGAGGTGGGGGTAGCCGGCATCAATTCGGGCGAACTGCATCTTGACGGGGGCGTCGACGTGAACTTCCCCCTCTTCGGCGACACGCTGACCCTTGCCGCCACAGGCTTTTACCGCCACGAGAAACCCTCGTTCTACTTCCGGCACTACCAGAGCCGGCATTACTGGTGGGACAACGACGACCTCGCCATGACCGACCACTTCCGCGTTCAGGGCATATTGCAGTATCAGAAAACACGCACACGGCTGCGCGTGGCCTTCGACGAAATCAACAATTACACCTACTTCGTCACCACCTATACCGCTGGCGAGGAGACGCGTACCAACAACAGCGCTACCGTCAAGCAGGCCTCTTCCGGGCTCACGTTGTTCACTGCCGAACTCAGCCAGGACTTCACCTTGGGTCCGGTAAACTGGGAGAGCGTGGTGACATTCCAGAAGTCGACCAAGGAAGACATACTCCCGCTGCCCACCCTCAACGTCTACACCAATCTCTATCTCAGGTTTAAGATTGCGCGTGTGCTGAAGTGTGATTTCGGTGCCGACGCCCGCTACTTCACCAAATATAACGCGCCCGAGTATGTGCCCGCCATAGGGCAATACGCCGTGCAAGGCAATGACGCGAAGGTAGAGGTGGGCAACTACCCTATCGTCAACGTCTACGCGAACTTCCACCTCAAGCAGACGCGGTTCTTCGTCATGATGAGCCACGTCAACGCTGGCAGTGGAAGCAACAATTACTTCCTCACCCCACACCATCCGCTCAACGGCAGAGTATTTCGATTCGGCTTGAGCTGGAACTTTTATAACTAATCATTATACACCGTTTAATAACAAAAAAAAATATGGCAAACATTCTTTTTATCGTAGGTTCTTTTAGGAAAGGCTCCTTCAACGGTCAGGTAGCAAAACTGGCCGAGGGTTTCATCGGTGACCGCGCGACAGTGAGCTACCTCGACTATAGTGATGTACCTTTCATCAACCAAGATGAGGAGTTTCCCGCTCCCGCGGCTGTTGCCCGTCTCCGTCAGACGGTGGCCGACGCTGACGCGGTATGGGTTTTCACTCCAGAATACAATTACAGCTATCCCGGCGTGCTGAAGAACGCCATCGACTGGCTCTCACGCCCGGTAGACCCCGCCAACTGGACGGCCCCCACAGTGCTGGCCGGAAAGCTCTTCACGGCAAGCGCGGCCGGAGGTAAGCTGGGAGGCAGCAAGAGCTTGGAGAAGCTCAACGAGTTGCTGAACTTGCTCGGGGCAAAGGTGGCCGATGTGCCGCAGACGGCAATAGCGCTGAACAGCGAGGCATGGACCGAGGACAAGATGATTCTCACCGACGAGCAGAAGCAGGAGGTCAAGGCGCAGGCTGAGGCACTGCTGAAGACGCTCTAAGCCCACCCACCGATAGACCCGCGGGCGCTACGGCAGTACCGTGGGCTATCATCAACACCTAATACCTATTTATATTATACATACATCTATTACTTAAACGCGCTGATATATGGAAAAACTGATTGACTGCTTCGTACCGGAAGGCAACGAAACAGAAACCGACAAGAACGTGAACAGTCTCAACGACCTTGACATTGTCAACGACATCACCATCGTAGAAACCTCGCTGCGTGAGAGTGAAACCCTGAGAACCATCGCTGAGATGGTTAAGGCACCCTATGCCTTGTTTTTCCTCAAGAGCCAGTACATCAGCATGGGCTATCGTGCCCTGGAGCGCATGATACAGGTGGCTGAGATGACCGGCGCAGGCATGGTATATGCCGACCACTATAATGTTTCAGCCGAAGGCACCCGCACTGACGCGCCCGTCAACGACTACCAGATGGGTAGCCTGCGCGATGACTTCGACTTCGGTAGCGTATTGCTGTTGCGTACCGACGCCCTCAAGGAGGCGGCAGCGCGCATGACCGCCGATTACAAGGCCGCCGGACTATACGACCTGCGACTGAAGCTCTCGCAGAAGTGCCGATTCGAGCATATCAACGAGTTTCTCTATTCTGAAGTAGAGCTCGACACCCGCACTACGGGCGAAAAGCTCTTCGACTACGTAGACCCCACCAACCGCGCCTCACAGATTGAGATGGAGGCGGCCTGCACCGAGCATCTGCGTGAGATAGGCGGATATCTGGCACCGGGCACCATGCAGGAGGTTGACCTGAAGAGCGGCAATTTTGAAGTGGAAGCCACCATCATGATTCCCGTGCGCAATCGTGTCAAGACCATCCGCGACGCCATCGACAGCGCGCTGAGCCAGGTGACGACGTTCAAATACAACATCTTTGTCGTGGAGAACGGTCCGGAATGCCACTCCACCGACGGCACCACAGAGGCCATCGACAGCTACGACGACCCACGCATCATACACATTGTGCCTACCCGCAACGACCTCGGGGTGGGGGGAAGCTGGAATATGGCGGCTCACGACCCACGGTGCGGCCGTTTCATCGTGCAGCTCGACTCCGACGATGTTTACTCGGGCACCGACACGCTGCAGAAGATGGTCGACGCGTTCTATGCCCAGCGGTGTGCCATGGTCATCGGCTCGTATATGCTCACCGACATCAATATGAACATGCTGCCGCCGGGAAAGATTGACCATAAGGAATGGACTCCCGACAACGGACGCAACAACGCGCTTCGCATCAACGGACTCGGCGCTCCGCGCGCTTTCTTCACGCCGGTGGTGCGGGCCATCAACCTGCCCAACGTCAACTACGGCGAGGATTATGCCTTAGGACTCGCCATCAGCCGACAGTATACCATCGGCCGCATTTACGACGTGGTGTACAACTGCCGACGCTGGGACGACAACTCTGACGGTAATCTTGATCGCGTCAAGGAGAATCGCAACAACCTCTACAAAGACCGCATACGCACCTGGGAACTGATGGCACGCATCGCCAAGAACAGCCAGAGTGGGGCCCAAAACTAAAGTAAGGACCGCACAAGGCCCAATTGTTCTATCCCAGCTTCGTGCTGCTTGATGTTTCTTGAATGATGAATCATAAACTATGGTTTTGGATACCCACGCTCTACTTTGCCGAGGGTATACCGTATTTTATTGTCAACAACATCTCGGTGACAATGTTCACCAAGATGGGCGTGCCCAATGGCGAGATGGCACTGTTCACCAGCTTGCTCTACCTGCCGTGGACCATCAAGCCGCTGTGGAGTCCATTCGTCGACATCATCCGCACCAAGCGCTGGTGGATTCTCGCCATGCAGCTTGTCATGAGCGCGGCCTTCATCCTGCTCACGCTGAGCATCCCACATCCCGAGGCGGCTGTCATCGAGGCCAAAGGCACACCGGTGAGCCTGTTTACCTTTACCCTCATCTTGTTTATCATCACCGCCTTTGCCTCGGCCACTCACGACATCGCGGCCGACGGCTTCTACATGCTGGCGGCCAACCAAGAGGAGCAGAGTTTCTTCGTGGGCATACGCAGCACGTTTTATCGCCTCAGCAGCATCTTCGGACAGGGCGTGCTGGTATACATCGCCGGACTGCTGGAGAAGCGCACCGGCGACATACCCATGGCGTGGCAGATAACGATGGCCATCACGGCGGTGCTGTTCACCTGTCTCTCGGTCTATCACCTGTTCTTCATCCCTCGACCCAAGGCCGACGCGCCACACCTGAGCGAAAGCAACGACAGCAAGGACAAGGAGATCCTGCGGGAGTTCGGCTATACCTTTGCCACCTATTTCCAGAAGCCGGGCGTATGGCTCGCCATCGTCTTCATGCTGCTCTACCGCCTGCCCGAGGCTTTCCTGCTCAAGATGGCCAACCCCTTCCTGCTCGATGCCACGAGCAAGGGCGGACTGGGGCTCGACACCGATGAGGTGGGGATTGTCTATGGCACCATCGGCGTACTCTTCCTTACCATCGGCGGCATCATCGGCGGCATAGCGGCCTCACGGTGGGGGCTGCGCCGGTCGTTGTGGCCCATGGCAGCCTGCATGACGCTGCCCTGCGCCACCTTCGTCTACCTCAGTATCGCCCATCCCGACAATCTCTACATCATCTCCGCCTGCGTGGGTATCGAGCAGTTCGGCTACGGCTTCGGCTTTACGGCTTACATGCTCTATATGATGTATTTCTCCGAAGGAAAGTTCGTCACTGCCCACTATGCCATCTGCACGGCATTCATGGCCCTGAGCATGATGCTGCCGGGCATGGTGGCTGGCTACCTACAGGAGCAAGTGGGCTACGAGGCATTCTTCTGGATTGTCATGTTATGCTGTGTAGCTACGGTGGTCATGACTTTCCTCGTGCGCCGAAGCATCAATGCCGACTACGGAAGAAAGCAACAGCACTAAGCAAACATTGGAGAGTGATACATCTGCTCACCTATGGCGAGCGGAGGAACAAAAAAGATAAATATGAAAACAAATCTTATAGCCGACAGCGGCTCTACCAAGACCGACTGGTGCCTTACTCATGACGGCACCCCCGTGTGCCAAGTACGCACCAAGGGCCTGAACCCATTCCAAATGACTGCTGAGGAAATCGAGCAAGAGATACGCGAGACCCTCCTGCCCCACCTTCCCACCACAGAGGTCGACGCCCTCTACTTCTACGGGGCTGGTTGCACGCCCGAGAAGCAGCCCATCGTCGAACAGGCCTTGCGCCACTGCCTCACCATCACGGGCCGCTGCGAGGTGGCCAGCGACATGCTCGGCGCGGCACGCGGCATCTGCGGCCATGCACCGGGCATCGCCTGCATCCTCGGCACAGGCAGCAATTCGTGCGCCTATGACGGCAGTCAGATCACACGCAACGTGTCACCCTTGGGCTTCATCCTCGGCGACGAGGGCAGCGGGGCCGTGCTGGGGCGCACCCTCGTGGGAGACATCCTGAAGAACCAGCTGCCCCGACACATCATCGACCGCTTTAATGAACAATACCACCTCACTGCCGCCGACATCATCGAGCGCGTGTATCGGCAGCCGTTGCCCAACCGCTTCTTGGCCTCGTTCGCGCCCTTCCTGGCCGACAATATCCACGAAGAGGCCATCGAAGCACTGGTCATCGACGGCTTCCGCCGCTTCCTTACACGTAATGTCAAGCAGTATGAAGGCTGGAACCAACTCCCCGTGGGCTTCAACGGCTCCATCGCACAGGTATTCCAGCCCCAGCTCGAGAAAGCGTTGCAGGAGCAGGGCATGCACCTCGGACGCATCATTAAAGCACCGATGGAGGGACTGGTGGAATACCACAACGCGTAAGATCACTCCAGCAGCACACCCCACTGACACGACAACACAACAACACAATCACACCATATGGACAAGTTAATTATCAACTCTTACAAAGAATTTGCCGCATACGAAGGTAAAGAATTGGGTACCTCAGAATGGATTCGGGTAGACCAAGACCGCATCAACAACTTTGCCGACGCCACGCTCGACCATCAGTGGATACACGTCGACGTGGCGCGCGCCAAGGAAGAGAGCGCATACAAGAGCACCATCGCCCACGGCTACCTCACCCTTTCGCTCCTGCCCCATATGTGGAACCAAATCATTGAAGTGCACAATCTCAAGATGATGGTGAACTATGGCATGGACAATATGCGCTTCGGCATACCCGTTATCACGGGCAGCAGAATCAGGCTTGTGGCCAAACTCAACAAGATTGAAAACCTGCGCGGCATCTGCAAGGTAACTATCGGCTTTACCATCGAGATTGAGGGAGAGCGCAAGCCAGCCCTCAAAGGCGAGGCACAATTCCTCTATTATTTTGAATAAGAGGTGACATACCCACCTAACGAATCATCCCATGCCTGCCAACGCAAGCATGGGATGATTCGTATATGCGGTTGATGAAGGTGCCGTCATCTCATAAGACTGAGTCGTCCGAACTCAGCAAAAGGTGCCGTCATCTCATAAGACTGAGTCGTCCGAACTCAGCAAAAGATGCCGTCAACTCATAAGACTGAGTCGTCCGAACTCAGCAAAAGGTGCCGGTCACTTCATGAGGCTGTAGTCGTCCGAGCTCAGCAACTCTGCCACAGTCACCCTTGAATGATTTTTCATGAAGCGGTCAACCATATTAACGTAGTCGCTTGTAAAGAACTGATGTCCCAGCGCCTTGTTCACCACCCACATCACCTTGCCCATGTGCAAGTCTTTCTCTAACTGGCTACGCCTGTCATAACCCGACATGGGATAGAGGCTGAGCAGATAGAAGCTCAGGCAGTCGGGCACGATGTAAGCCCTGTTCATGGTCTGCAACTGCTCGTTAGAATACCCATAACGCTGATAGATGGGATATTTTGAGCCCATATACTTATCCAACGAGATGCCAATCATCTTCTCACCCACCACCACACTCTGGTCTAAAGCGCCTATCTGGGCATAGATGCGCGGCAGCGGCATGTCAGGCACAAACTCCTTGAGCTTAGAAAACGCCTGACTAAACTGCTTGTTGATGTCGTCCATATTGGCGTATTCAGACTCTGCGTCACTGATAATGGTCTGCAGCGTAGAGTCCTGATAGAAGCGCAGGAACCGCTCATTGATATCATGATTGCTGACCTCGCCTAACTGCAACATCTTCTCCACCAGCGTCCGCGTCTCAAGCGGATACTCCGTATTCATCTGCTGCAAGGCCGAAAAGTCGCCGGTAACGAGATAACGGCTTTGCAACCGGTCATATCTCTCTACCTTGATATGACCAGTGTCGTTTTCGTCCTCATTGGGCTTGAGCTTCAATTCACAAGCTGAGAAGAGGAGCAAAACCATCACCCATATATAGTAAAACTTGCTACTCAATGTATGATTTCGTATTGATAACCCTGTCTAATTTTCTATTTGGGAATAAACAAACCATGTTTTCCTCTGCAAAAGTACTAAAAAATATTTCACAATCCAAACGTAATGCTTAAAAAAAACAAAATATCTTTCACTTCCACCTGAATTAACTTTATTTTATTGAAAAATCGAATCGCTATCGTTAAATATCCTGCACATTACCCAAACATTTCGTATCTTTGCCTTAACAGAACTAATCAGCATATCACCCATGAACCGAAAACCCATGTTATGTGCCGCCCTCATGTGGGGATTATGGGCATCAGCGCAGACTCAGGTCAACCTGCGCCTTCAGTCGCCCATCGCTCAAGACAACGCGCCTGTTGTGATCAGCCTCAAACCCTACGGTGACATTCAGTCGGCCAAGGTATTGATAGAAGGCATCGAGACACCTTGCCAGCTCGACGACCTCGACCGAGACGGCACGTTCGACGAGCTGGTTTTCGTGACCTCTTTCAGCAGAAAGCAAAGCAAGAAAGCCACCGTGGCACTATATACCAACGGCAAACCCATCGTTTACCCCGCCCGCACCTTCGCGCAAATCGTTCTCCGCAATCCAAAGGTCAAGGAGAAAAACAAGCAAGACATCTACCTCTCATCCATCACCCTCACCAAGGCGACGGCAGACCAGTACCATGTCTTGCATCACCACGGCGTGGCTTTTGAAAACGAACTTGTCGCCATGCGCATATACATGGACGCTCGCCAGACGGTGGATATATATGGCAAGTTTCGCGAGGGCTTAGAGCTGAACGACACGCAGTTCTACACCACGGCCGACCAAAAGCAGAGGGGCTACGGCGACGACGTGCTGTGGGTGGGAAACACATTCGGTCTGGGTGCCCTGCGCGGATGGGACGGCATCCTCCCCACGCCCCTCACCGACGTGGAGCAGCGCACCCAACGCATCCTGGCCCAAGGGCCGGTGCGCACCATCGTAGAGATGGAAGACTATCGCTGGACCCCTCAGCCAGGCGCCCAACCGGTCAACCTCACCTTGCGCTACACCCTCTATGCCGGTCACCGCGACTGCCAGGTCAGCGCCACCTTCAGCCGTGACATGTCGGCACACGAGTTCTCCACGGGTATCATCAACGTGAAAAACTCAGAGGAATACACCGACCATGCCGGTCTGAGAGGATGCTGGGGCACCGACTGGCCCGCCACCGACACCCTCAAATGGAAGCGTGAGACCGTGGGATTGGGTATCTATATTCCGGCCGCAAACCATGTAAGGGAACTGCCGGCCAACAAAGACAATTACGCATTTGTGGTGCGGCCCGAGGGAAAAACGCTGCATTACAACATTGTCTATGGCAGCGACAACGAGTCCTTCGGCTACCACTCCGCCGAAGAATGGTTCGACTTTCTCAAGGATTGGAAGAAAGAGTTGGCCAATCCCGTCAAGGTAACCAAAGCCAAATAAGCGCCACCTGACCTATGCTCCTACCGCATAGGTCAGCACAAAATCGTCGTTCAGCTCATAGCTCACCGGCAACACCCGGCCGGCCTTCAGGTTTTCCACACGCAGTTCTCCCCGGTTGGCCAACACATAAGGCTGCAGGCGCATCTCAAAAAACCTGAGGTCTTGCTCAGAGTAAAACTTATACACGGTCTCTTTCGCGCTCCAACTGATGAGCTGTCGAGAGAGGCCGTCGCCGTCTTCATCGGGGCGAATGAAGCGCTTGGCCACCCTACTCACCCTGTCACTCTGGTACTCAATGTCAACCGCCACCTCATGGCCGCGCGAAACAATCACCGCCCCCCATCCTTTGGTATGGCTGATGCTGACATGCCAGCCCTCTACCACGGGCTTGCGCGAGGCATCGTGCGCCACACGCAGCGTGGCGTCACCCGTGAGCTCACGAAGCAAGGCATAGGTGACCAATATCTCACGCCGGCGCCACGGCGAGTGTACTGACCATGCCTCCGAATGTGCCGGCACGGGCAACGCGTCGTCTTCGGCGGTCATCTGCCACAAGGCCAGTCGCGCGTCGTCGCCTACCGTATCAACTCTGAACAGGGGCATACGTACCAGGTTCGTGTACTATCACCTTCACCCTACTGATGCGGCGGCCCTCCAAGGCCATCACCTCAAAGGTATAGCGCTTGTAGTCTATCTTCTCGTGCATGGTGGGAAAATCGCCCTTCAGCTCCAGCAGCAGTCCGGCAAGCGTATCCGCGTCGCCCTCGTCCTCGGCAAATTCGTCGTCGTCAACCTGCAGTATCTTACAGAAATCGCTCAGCAGCGTCTTGCCCTCAAAGAGGTAGGTGTTATAGCTGAGCTTGGCGTAGGTCTTGTCGTCGTCGTCATACTCGTCGTTGATCTCGCCTACGATTTCCTCGACAATATCTTCGAGCGTCACCAAACCACTGGTTCCTCCAAACTCGTCGACGACGATGGCAATATGCACCTTGTTCTCCTGGAACTCGCGCAGCAAGTCGTCTATCTTCTTCGTCTCGGGCACGAAATAGGGAGGGCGGATAAGACTCTGCCAGCGAAACGTGGCAGGCTTGGACAAGTGAGGCAGCAAGTCTTTGATATACAGCACGCCCCTGATGTTGTCATCATTGTCCTGATACACCGGTATACGGCTGTAATTGTTTTCCACGATGCAATGCAGCACCTCCTGAAAACTGCTATGAATGTCAATATCCACAATATCCTGCCTGCTGGTCATCACCTCCTTGGCCGTCTCGTCGCCAAAGCGGATGATGCCCTGCAGCATGCTCTGCTCGTCTTTGATGGCCTCCTTGTCGGTCAGTTCCAGCGCCTGCTCCAGGTCGTCCACGCTGAGTTGCCGGTTCTCCTTGGGCACAGCCTTCTCGGCTATCACCCCACTCTTGATGAGCACGGTGGCCAAAGGCCAGAAAAAAGAACGCAGGAAGAGAATGCCATGCGCCGCTCGCCGACAGAAGCGCAGAGGGTCTTGCCTACTGTACACCTTCGGCATAATCTCACCGAAAAGCAGCAACAGAAACGTCAGCAGCACCGTGATACACACAAACTCAAGCCACTTCTCCTGAAAGCTCACCAGCGTGGAGAAGATGTAGTTACAGAGCATGATGATGGTGACGTTCACAAAATTGTTGGTGATGAGTATTGTCGCCAACGTGCGCTCCGTGTTCTCCCTCAGCCGCTCTATGGCCGCGTCGTTCTCATTGCGGTCGGGGTCGAGAGCGTCGAGGTCTTGCGGAGACAAACTGAAGAACGCAATCTCCGACGCGCTGGCAAAGCCCGACATCAAAAGCAGCATAGCAGCCAGTAGGGCTGCTATGACTACGCCCGTGGTTATCGGATGGACATCCACGAGAACAGAGATATGTTGTAATGCTGTAAAATCCAAGGCGGGGGTGTTTAGAAGGGTAGTTTTTCGTTATCCGCCGGCTGCGGTTCGCCCGGCTGCGCTGGGGCGACGTTGCCCTCGGCCGGGCGGCTCTTGGGCGTGAGCATCTCCATGTTTTCCACGAGCACCTCGGTCACATAGTGGCGCTTGCCCTGCGGGTCGTCATAGGTGCTGTAGCGCAGGCGTCCCTCCACATAGAGTTTGTCACCTTTGTGCACATACTGCTCCACGATTTTCGCCAACTGGCGATAGAAAAGCAGGTTGTGCCAATCTGTACGGTCGGGCACCTGAGTGCCATTCTTGAGCGTGTAGCCGCGCTCGGTAGTGGCGAGTGTCACCTTGGCTACTGCCTGGTC
Organism: Bacteroidota bacterium; assembly: GCA_023425865.1. Classification (GTDB taxonomy): domain Bacteria; phylum Bacteroidota; class Bacteroidia; order Bacteroidales; family Bacteroidaceae; genus Prevotella. The sequence continues at coordinate 61,112 of JAFABV010000035.1, forward strand.
GGCGTCATAGTAGCGCACTTCGGGATCCTTGCCGACATTTCCGATAAGCATTACTTTGTTCATAGCCCATATATTATATAAGGTGTAGCCAGCGCCGACGGATTACTTCCAGAGCCCCAGATACTTGAAATGGAAATTCTTGCCCTTGGCAGAGGGAAACTGGCTACGGTTGTCTACCCGTTCGCGCAGATGCTCGATGATGCGGTTGTAACAGTCTTGACCCGAGTTGGCCTTACACTGGGCCACAAACTTCGTGTCACGATACTCGTGCTTGCCCGTGGTGGGAATCATCACCACGCGCTTGAAGTCGAGCTCACCCTCATACCATCCCGGACGCACCTCGGTAAGACGCGTCATGGCGTTCTCCGCCAAACTGTGGCGGTCGGCCTGTGGTGGGGTGGCTGCCGCACGCACGCCTTTCTTCTGCTTGAAGTCGAGCATCGTAGCAGCTACTGTCTTGATGATGATGAAATAGACATGAGAGCGTACCTTATAACGCTTGGGGAAGAAAACATCGCTCGCGGCATAGTCACGAATATCTGCCTCCAAATCGCGAGTAACATCAATATCAGGAATAGAGCGCAGGAAACGAAGGGCTTCATCTGCATCGGCGACAAGTACTTCCTTGTCAAAGTAGCGAACGTATAAATTCATGAAATACTGTTGTTTTCCGAAGTAAAAAGAGCGGCAAACGAGACTCGAACTCGCGACCCCGACCTTGGCAAGGTCGTGCTCTACCAACTGAGCTATTGCCGCACACAAAATAAAAATTACAGTGTGAAGAGGAGGAGACTCGAACTCCCACGACACAATTGTCACTACCCCCTCAAAGTAGCGCGTCTACCAATTCCGCCACCTCTCCAACATGTAAGATATTCCGAATAAATGGTGCCCAGAACAGGACTCGAACCTGCACGTTGTTAAACACACGCACCTGAAACGTGCGCGTCTACCAATTCCGCCACCTGGGCAGTAGAAGTTCCCGACTTCGTTTGGTTTATTCAGAATATTTGAGCGGCAAACGAGACTCGAACTCGCGACCCCGACCTTGGCAAGGTCGTGCTCTACCAACTGAGCTATTGCCGCCTGAACCCTTGTAAGGAGCATTTCTCTAAATGCGAGTGCAAAGGTACGGCTTTTTTTTGAACTTGCAAACTTTTGCCCGTTTTTTTTCAAAAAATAGTAACTTAAACGCATCCAATGCTTTCCTTAGCAAAGATGACGGTGGCCGGGAAATGAGTTTCACTCGCCATTCGCCATGTCGCCACCTCATGGTCACAGTGCCTTATAGGCTCTGGCCGCCTTTGGCAAAGGCCATGCGCTCCACGTGCCGCTCACGAATACACGGGGCGGTGGGCCGCGGCCGTCATACGTACACCTTACATGATAAGGATGCCCACCGTATATCGTCAAGGAGTCCACCTTTTATATAATAAGGAGATTCACCGCATAGGCACCTTGCCTCGACACGGTATGTATTTTCCAGCCCGAGCCCATTGCCCTGTTGGCACGCCTCTGCCTCACGATGCACGCGGCGATGGGGCCGCGCGTGCGGTGCCCGAGCGCGCCACCGCGACGCCGTGGGCGCCATGTCAGCAGGCACTTGGTGCGCGATGGTTCTATATTAAACTATCCGATGGTTTTATACAGAATCATGAAATGGTTTTATACAGAACCATACGATAATTCTGTATAGAATCATAAAACGCGAAAGGCCGGCAGGGAGGAGCGGTGCGGCACGCAGCAAGTGGGAAAGAAAGCCGTAAGGAAGCATGGCAAGGCTGTGGAGAGACGCTGAAAGCGTTACAATTGGTAATTAATCAAAAGATTACGCGCGGAGTGACGCGTATTTGTGGTTTTCGTTGTACTTTTGCGTAGAAAAGTCTGACAGCCCGCATGAGGGGCTGGAAGGACGGATATGGCCAGGATGAAAAATAGCAAGCTTATATATAAACAGGTGGCGGCGCTGGTGGTGGTGGCCGTGGCTGGATTTGCCCTCGCCTCGTGGCTGTGGCACGAGGAGCCGGCCCCGCCCGTGACGCCCTTGTTGGCCAAGGTAGACACGCTGCCACGGCCGGCGAAAAAGAAGGCGCCCGTGAAGAGGGCGCCCGTGAAGCCGGTGAGCCACGTGAGCCGCACCCTGAGCGGCACGCTGCGCGACACGGCCGGACACGCCATGCCGGGCGTGGTGGTGAGCGACAGCTACAACTGCGTGCAGACCGACTCGGCCGGGCACTACACGCTACCCCGACATGCCAAGGCGCGATTTGTGTACTATACCGTGCCGGCCGACTGCGAGGTGCCGGTGAGGTCGGCGCAAGACCGCACGGCCTACTTCTACCAACCCATCACCATCCGCGACTCGGTGTACAACTTCACGCTCACACGCCTGCCGGGCAAAGAGCTGTCGTACCGCATGATTGTCATCGGCGACCCGCAGGTGACCAACGCCTTCAACCCCTACTACGAGGACGCGTCGGACAATCCCATCAAGAAGAGCGACGTGGCACGGTTTACCGACGAGACCATGGCCGACATACGCCATACCATTGCCGCCATGCCCAAGGGTACGCCGGTGTATGGCATATCGATGGGCGACGACGTGCAATACTACGGCGGATATAACGAGAACTTAGAGCGACAAATACGTGAGGTGCTGGGCTCCTCGCAGATGCGCATATTCTCTGTGATAGGCAACCACGATCAGGATGCCAACGCGCTCTACAAAAGAAAATGGGAGGAAAACTGGGGACCCACCGACTACTCCTTCGACCGAGGCGACGTACACTACGTGTGCTTCAACAACGTGCAATTCTACAGGGGCATGCGCTATTATTCGCCCGGGGAGCTCACTAACGCGCAGATGGAATGGCTCAGGCAAGACCTGAGCTACGTGGACAAGGCAAAGAAGGTGGTGCTGTGTTACCACATTCCGCTCACCTTCGGCAACAATCCTTCGGCCAAGGCCAACGCGCTGACCGACGCCACTGAGCAGGGGCACTACAGCTCGGCGCGCCTGAAATCGCTGATGGAGCTGTTGGAGACGTTTGCGGGGGGATACGAATTGTTTTGCGGTCACACGCATTTCGCGATCAACCACGAGATAGAGTTTGAGGGCCGACGCCTCATGGAGCACTGCCACGCCGCGGCCTGCGGCAACATTTGGCAGTCGAACATCAACCTCTGTGGCACGCCCAACGGCTACTATGTCTACTCGTTCGACGGCACGCGCATTGCCAACGCCTACTATAAAGGCACCCGATGGGACGCCGGAAGGCAGATGAAGCTGTTTCGCGCGGGCACGTCTTTCAACGGCGAGCGCTACGAGGTGGACTGGAATATAGTGGAGGGGCAGAGTGTGCTGGTGGCCAACGTGTTCAACGCCGACTCACGATGGCGGGTGGTGGCCATAGAGGGCGGCGTGGAGTACCCCATGGCACGGCTCAGCGGCAAGGGGCAGGACGCCTTCGCCGCGGGATATCACCATAAATACTCTGAGGCGACACCCTATAACTTCGTGGGCAAAAACAATGGCTATCTCATCATGAATCACTTGTACATCTACCGGCCGAAGTCGCCCTCCGCGTTTATCATCATACGTGCGCACGACCCCTACGGCAATGTGTACACCACCACCACCGAACGGGTGGAGACGGAGCCGTTTTATAATTACGCGCATTATTATTGACCGCTTCTCCCGCCCTCTACAAAGGGAGAGAACGGGAGAAGACGGGCGTCACACCGCATTAGGGAAAATGGGATAGCCGGCAGACGAGCCCTGGTCGCCGATATTGGAATACTCGGCAGTGGGCGTATAATCGAAGGCAGGATACTCGTAGAGTGAAAAACGCGGCTCGGTACGGCCTTCGGTATAATGCCATATCGACGCATAGTCGTTGCAGTCTTCGCCCATGTCACGCAGTTGGAGCAGATACTCGGCTATCGACTTGTTTTCTTTGATATACACCACGGGCATGTGACGGATGACCGGACTGTGCCTGCGCGTGTGGTCGTGGTCGAAGGCCAGCACCCTACAACCGTCGGGCAGGATGCCCGCCAACCTGAAGGTCATGCTCTTGCCGATGCCGGGCAGGTTCATCACATTGCGGTCGGTGGCGAGGAATGGCAGGCCGTAGGCCCGCTCCAACTGCCGGATAGCCTTGGTGGGCGACTGGCTGTCGTTGAGGGTTTCTACCAGCAAGCGCGACTCATGGTCATTGAGCCTGCCGTATACTTTTTCCTCATGCTCTTCCTGCAGCGAACGGCCGTTGGGCGTAAACACCGCGTGGTTTTCGGCAAAGCCCTTCACCGAGAAGGTATAGTAGCAGAGCACGCCAATCTTGTTGAGCTCCCGGCGCAACCGTGCCGTATGTCCGCGGCGCGACGCGGCCACATTATACACCAGCTGGTTGGTCACCGTCCATCCGGCACTGTGCAGGCGGCGGATGCCCTCGAGCACCTCGGGGGTAATCTCCAACGGGGTCTGGAAATGGGTCTGGACAAAAAACTGCCGTATGCCCACCTCCTGGGCCTTGGTCTTGAACTCGGCAAGAATACTCACCAGTTCGTCGTCGATACGCATGGGCAGGTATACGGGCAGGCGCGTGCCCAGGCGCACCCGCTGAATCTCGGCGTACTTCTCGCCGTCGGGGCGCAGCAGATTGTCCTCGCGTTTGCCCTTGGCCATCAGGTAGACGGCATAGAGTATTTTGCGCAGGCTCTTGTTCTGGCTCATCAGGGCGTCACCGCCCGTAATGAGGATGTCGCGCAACTGCTTGTCCTCACGAAAGTAGCTCATGATGCGCTTCAGCTTGCTGTCCCACGTTTCTTTGGGTTTCAGCGACTCAAGGTTGAAGTTGAACCTCCCGCTCTGGAAGTCGTAAAGGCGTTGGCAAGAGGCGCACAGTCCGCCACATGCCCTGCCCACCGTGTCGGGAATCATGATGGCCACGTCGGGGTAACGACGGTGTATGTTGTGCCCCTCGGGCAACAGCCACCCGGCGGCATTGGGCTTGCCGGGCTCCACCACGTCTTCTTTCTCCCAGGCCTTAATGTGTCCGAAGGTTTCTACCAGTTCGCGCGAATAGAACACATACGACCGCAGGGCGGCATCGTCGTAGGTGGTGCCGGTGGTGTCCATGAGCGAAAGATAATAAGGAGTGACGAAGATGGGGATGCCCTTGCGGCGGGCTTCCTGATAAATGGCAATCTGCTCGTCGGGCAAGGTCTCGCCCATCATCTGGTTGAGCTCGTGCAGACTGCGTGCCGCCAACGACAGATGGAACCGCGGGTCGTTCCACCATTGCTCCACCATCAGGAGTTTCTCGTCATGACCCGTACCCGGCGGAAAGGCAAAACGGCTCTTGCCATACTGGTGGCCATCGATGCGCTCGATGAGCCGCGACATGATGCGCTGGCGGTTTTCATGCCTGACGGCCACCACCCGAGGCTCTGTACCCACGGGCCATCGCCGCATCCAGCGCACTACCTGTTCGCGCGAGGGACGGGAAGGCCGCGGGAGAAACACCACTTCAAACTGCTTGTATATATCCCACAGATACGCGGCGCTGACCTCTTCCGGGCATCCCTGCCCTTTCAGGTATCGCCACAACAGGCTGATGGTCTCAAGTTTCAGCGTTGTCTCGGTAGACGCCTCAAATATCTCCATGCCGTCATTTCGGATAAGGCGCAGCAGATTCTCTCTTTCGGGTGAGAGCGGTTTCTCTACATGGCTACTGAGAAAGTAAGTCAGCCGTTGCTTAAAGTCTTGCGCTGTAGCGCTGTCTAACGCCATCTGACAAACAGGCTGTAGACATTCTTCAAACTTCTTCCTTACATTCTCGGCCGTGATTTTCACTTTATTCTGTTTCATAAGCAATCGTATTTCTCTAAAAGGGAATCAAAACTAACAAAGGTAGCAATGGGACTATTTCCCTAAAAAAGGTTGACTTGATAATGGATAATATGGGTACTTGCGGCTCGCCTGCCTGCAAGCATTCGTACAAATATACAAAAAAATACGGTAAATTACAACCCCCACCGCCCACCGCCCCCACAATTTTATATTTTGAAATAATATTTTAACAGGATGGCGTTCGTATTATGAGGTTGTGTCATCATAGGCACCGCAACAAGTTCGAGATGCGCGACAGCCGCGTCATGGGGTTCAACACAGGCTCTACGAATCAAAGCGGAAGGTAAGGGGAAATACTTATTACCCGGGGAGGTACCAACGTGTAACGCCCCGGGGATATTTCGCTGCCTCCTGTCTCGTTAGAGGCATTACGCCCTGGAGGCGGTACTAAAATATAATGACGGTGCACCCAATCGGATAACACCGCGACGCGCCGTGCAGGGATGAGGATATTAGAAGTGCGTCATGACTTCTACGACAAACTTGTCTTTCTCTGACACTTTGGGGATTGCACCTTTACGGTAGAAGTATTTTTCATAGTTGATGCGGATATCGCAGTTGAAAGGCTTGAGGAAACTCAGCGTCACACCGCCCGTGAGGCGTCCACGCTTGTAGTCGTTGATGATGAGTTGCCCCACGTCGTCGGTGTCGTCGGTCACATATCGCTTACCATCGCTATGGTCGCTCATGAAGTCGTAACGTATCAGCGGCGAAATTTTGGAGAAGGCGCAGCGACGCAGCGGAATGTCGTAATTGATGAATCCGTCGAAGGCATGCACGGCCTTGAAGGCATTCTGATTATAGTGCTTATAAAGATATTCGGCCTCGGCCAGGAAGTTGCCACACTTATAGGTGACACCCGCGTCGTACATCATGATCACCACGTCCTGGGGTCTGATCTTCTGAGCGCTGAGCACCACGGTTGTTCCGCCGGGAATCAGAAATTGCGCCTTACCCGAGAAATTGACGCCCTTGGTCCAGTAGTTTTTCTGATTGGTCAGTCCTGAGCCGTTGAAGATACCAGCCTGAAGGATGATGGGCACTGTACCGTCGACACGATAATCTACCCGGGCACCCACGTCGCGCACGTTACCCACCTGCTTGGCAATGAATGACCGGTTGGCGAAATACTGCTGGTGGGGCGACCGGTGGGCATCGATCGTAAAAGGAACACGCATCTGACCAATGGTAAACCCTAAGTTGTTGACGGGCGCGATACGGGTCCAGGCATCCAGCATCTTGATCTCGCCCTCGTCGCAGAGGTCAATCTCGGCCATGTAAGACACCATGCTGTTGAGGTTGCCCCTGACGCTGACACGGGCGGTACGCACCTCGAAGCGCCCCTCGCCCTCCTGGGTCTGGTACTCATACTTCCCCCTAAGGGTTCCACCTATCTTCATACTGGTGCTAACGGAGTCTCGTTGAGCTGCCACAGGCACGCTGAGCGTCAGGATTGCGACGGCTGCAAAGGCTTTTTTTATCATTTGTTCGTAACAGGTTAGAAATACGGCTGCAAAATTCATTAAATGATATTACTACTCCGCTACACACATGTTTCATTTTTGTTTCATCATCAAATTATAACACAAAAAAAGGACAAATCTAATAATTTCGCAATATATTTGCAGTTGGATTGTTGTAACATCGAATTACCAATTTCAACGTGATAAAATGAAGGAATCTAAAAAAGCTATTCTCGACATCCTGCAGAAGGATGGGAAAAACATGAAGAAAGGCGGGAAGTTTGCGTCATTGGTACTCAACCTGGCCCTGCAAAAGATTGACAGCGAAGGTTTTGAATTTGACGGCGAAGCTGTCTTCTCCACAGACAAGCAATGCTTGGTATACTGCCTGTCAAACAAAGAGAGCTTTGTGGTACCCGAGGGGGTTGAGATTATCGGAGAGATGGCATTCAGGAGCAAAAAGCAACTCAAGAACGTGGTATTACCCTCTACGGTGAAAGTCATAGAGAAAGACGCGTTCTTCGACTGCGACTGCTTGGACAATGTTTTCATACCCAAATCGGTAGATACCATCAAGAGTTACGCCTTCGCCGAGTGCGACCGCCTCAAGACTGTCATCTTTGAGGGCGCGGTGGAACATCTGAACCGGCACACCTTCTCAGACAGCGACAACCTCCACCGTATCATTATCCCGAAGGGTACGCTGAAGCAGTTCCAGAAAGCACTGCACTACGACAGTGGCGACGACTATGTGATTCTCGAAAAAGAAGACAAGGCGGACGATGCCCCGCTGACAAATACGGCATCAGACACCAAACCCGACGCACCGGCCGCTGCCGCTGAAACTCAAAAGAAAAACAGCCAGGAGAAAGGCAAGGAAAAGTCGAAAGCCAAGACGGCCGACAAGCCTAAAGCGTCGAAGCCAACCGACAAGGACACTAAAAAATAATCTAACATGGGAAAGGGGCAAAACAAAAACTACGTGGAACGTGATGTGAGTTGGATGTATTTCAACCACAGGATTCTCAACGAAGCCGAGAAAGACAGTGTGCCTCTGCTCGAGCGTCTGTCCTACTTAGGTATCTACTCTAACAACCTCGACGAGTTCTTCAGGGTCAGGGTAGCATCTATCAACCGGTTTTTGGCCCGACCCGATATTGACAAAGATGACCAGCGCACGCTCAAGAACTGCCTGAAGAGCATCAACCGCCTGAACGAGCAATACAGTAAGGAGTATGCCGCGGCGGTGGAGACGGTCACGGCAGAGCTTGAGAAGCACGGTATACGCTTGGTCAACGAGCAACAACTCAACGAAGAGCAACAACTCTTCCTCACCAAATTTTTCTACGAAAAACTCAACGGCTCGGTTATTCCGATCTGGATCTCGCAGATTGACGACATCTCGACCTTGGAGGACAACCGCATCTACCTGCTGGTGGAGAAAGCGGAGTCTGACGAGGGCGGCAAAACCAAATACGCGCTCATCAAGGTGCCCGACCGCCAGTTTGGGCGGTGGGTCAAGATTCCGTCGAGCGATGGCATCGACAACATCATGTATCTCGACGATGTGGTGCGCTTCTGCCTGCCTCTGATTTTCATCGGACTCAAGAAGAGCACCTTCCGCGCCTTCTCGTTCAAGTTTACCAAAGACGCGGAGATGGAAATCGACAATGAGCAGGACTATGGCACCATGGAACGCATCGCCCTCGGCGTAGACAGCCGCAAGCGCGGTGAAGCCGTGCGCCTGATTTACGACGCGCAGATGCCCAAGGAGATGCAACGCCGTATTCTCGACCGACTGGACATCGACGAGCTGGACACTTCTCTGGCTGCCAACCGCTACCAGAACCACAAAGACCTGATGTCGTTCCCCAACTGCGGCCACATGGAACTCAAATATCCCACCTGGCAACACATCATGAAACCGGAATTTCTCTCCGACCAGAGCATTCTCGACCAAATCAGAAAGAAAGACCGATTCATACACGTGCCCTATCATTCGTTCGACGGATACATCAGGGTGCTGCGCGAAGCTGCCATCAAGCCCGAGGTGAAGGCCATCAAGACCACACTCTACCGGCTGGCCAAAGACTCGAAGGTGGTGAAGGCGCTGATCACCGCCGCCCGCAACGGCAAGAAGGTGACGGCGGTGGTGGAACTGCTGGCCCGATTCGACGAGGAGAGCAACATCAAGTGGAGCCGCCGTATGCAAGAGGAAGGCGTCAACGTGATCTTCGGAGTTGAAGGGCTCAAGGTTCACTCCAAACTCCTCTACATCGAATCCAAGAAGGGCGACATCGCCTGCATTGGCACCGGCAACTTCCACGAGGGCAATGCCAGAATGTACACCGACTATCTGATGATGACAGCACGTACCAGTATCTTGAAAGACGTGGCACGGGTGTTCGACTTCATCGACCGCCCCTACCTGCATCCGCGGTTCCGCGAGCTCATGGTGTCGCCCAACTCCATGAAGTCTCGCATCATCCGTATGCTCGACACCGAAATCAAGTTTGCACTCGACGGCAAGGAGGCGTGGCTGAAGATGAAGATCAACCATATCACCGACCCGGAGATCATCGACAAGCTCTATGAGGCAGCGGCGGCAGGTGTCAAGATCGACATTATCATCCGTGGCAACTGCTCTCTGGTGCCCACCTGCAACAAGGCGGCGGGCAATATCCGATGCGTGGGAATCATTGACCGCTACCTCGAACATTCGCGCATACTGATTTTCTGCAATGGCGGCAAGAACAGGTACTTCCTCGGCTCGGCCGACTGGATGCCCCGCAACCTCATGACCCGTATCGAGGTGATGACACCAGTACACGACGAAGACCTGAAGCGCGACCTCATGCGCACCATAGACTTCGGACTGCGCGACAATACCAACGGACATATTATCGACGGCAACGGCACCGACCCGCTGCCCACGCTCGCGCCCGGCACCCAGCCGTTCCGTTCACAAGAGCAACTGTATAACGAATATCTCAAAGAATATGTTACAAGCGACCAATATCGACAGCTTTGAACTGGCTGCCATCGACGTGGGCTCCAACGCCGCACGTCTGCTCATCTATCATGTAGACGCGGGCCTCGACGGCGAAATCAAGACACGCAAGAGCTTCTTCCTGCGCGTACCACTGCGATTAGGCATGGATGTGTTCAACGGCGGCAAACTGTCGGAGACACGGTCTGAGGAATTTCTGCGCACCATGAAGGCGTACAAGCAACTCATGAAGGTGTACCATGTGCGCCAGTACCGCGCCTGCGCCACTTCGGCCATGCGCGACGCTCAAAACGGCAAGGCCATGCTCAAGCAGATTGAGAAAGAAACCGGCCTGAAGTTAGAGATCATCTCTGGTGACGTGGAGTCGAGGATAGTCTACGACAACCACCTGGCACTCATGTCGGGTCAAGGCAGCTTTCTCTATGTTGACGTGGGTGGCGGCAGCACTGAGGTAACATTCATGCACCATGGCGAGCGCATCCACGGCTGCTCGTACAACATCGGTACCATCCGACTGCTCAATGGCAAGGTGAAACCAGAGAAATTCGTACAAATGATCGACGAACTCAAGAAGGTGACCCAAGGATATAACGACATTACCATCATTGGCAGCGGCGGCAACATCAACAAACTCTACCGCATGGCCTCGAAGCGCGACAAGCTGGTAGACTATCTGCCGGTAGATACGCTGCGCAGACAGCACACCCGCCTGGCCAAAATGAGTGTCGAGGAACGCATGGAGGTGTTTAACCTCAAGCCCGACCGTGCCGACGTCATCGTTCCCGCAGCCGAAATATTTCTCGGCATCGCCGACGGTGTGGGGGCCAAGACCATCATGGTGCCCAACTTAGGACTCGCCGACGGCATCATCAACGAGATGGTAGAGGAATACAAAAAGAAGAAGTCGGAGGAAAGGCTGACGAAGGAGGAGACTCCAGAGGAGAAAGCCAATAAGGAGCAGACTCCTGAAAAGAAATCCTCGAAGAAGGAGACGACAAAGGAGAAGGCCGACAAGGGGCAGACGCCTGAAAAGAAAAAGAAGTAGCGTTTATTTTCTTATATCACGTTGTGGTGGCATCCTCTGTGCAGAGTGTGCCACCTTTTTTTGCACGCAGCGCCGCAGAGTGATTGGAGTTGCGCATCTTCGATGCAGAGAAGAGGGGGGATGTAAGCAGAGCCTGAGAGTTTTACCTCGGAGAGTCCCCACACTCTCAAGACTTAAGGCGTGTACTTGGGGTTAGTCAACTCAACTGTGTCAGTGCGCCTTGTGTCTCGGCGAGGCACCGCTCAGTAGCTGAGGGCTTCGCGAGGCACGGGCGAAACCCTCAGATTTGGGTTCGCGTTGTATTTTCCACCTATAGAGGAGGTGCCCAGCGTCCGCACACCGCCCACTCCTCAACGCCTCTGCGTGCAAACATAGCCCACCCTGCATGAAATAACCACCACCTCGCGTGGGTTCTTTTTAACACGGATGGCACGGAAATTTCGGAATTGCCATCCGGCACATTTGGATACTACGGAGCATCGCGATGCGATGGGCGGATGGTACGGAAACCTGCATGCGCTTACTCCTATTCTCCATTACTCTTCAGGCCGTAGGCCCTCCGCTCACCAACCCCTCCTCCGCATCTTAGATGCGCAGCTCCATAATCTCTGCGGCTCTGCGTGCCAAAAATAATTTACGCGTGCCCAAAAACTCCTGCGCGAAACAACCACCCCCGCGCATGTTTTCTTTTTAACACGGATAACACGGAAATTTCGGAATTACCATCCGGCACACTTTGATAGTACGGAGCATCGCGACGCGATGGGCGGATGGAACGGAAACCTGCCACCCTTACCTCCTGCTTGCTTTCCCCGAAGGGGATAAACTCTTGACAGGGCACGGTTGGCACGGCATGGCGACCGCAGGGAGGCATGGCATGCCTACCGTGTCAACGTTCGTGCCGAATGGATGAACGCTGTAGGAGTTCAACAGCCTACAGCATCCAACCACACATCCATCGACCGCAATTCTTGAAAACGTTGAACTCTTACAGAGTTCGTATACAATCGGTACGACGGTTAGACAGGGTAGGCGCTTCGCGCCAACCCTGCCCTATCAAGCGTTCAACCCCTTCGGGGTAGGAGAACTCTGGGGAGACGGATGGCATGGAGAAGCCGGAATTGCCATCCGGCACATTTGGATAGTGCGGATCATCGCTTTGCGATGGCGGATGGCACGGAACCTGCCACCTGTTTCTCAAAAGCCTCACATTCGCAATGCGGAACAGGGTAGCGTCCAACAA
>JAFABV010000043.1 GCA_023425865.1 Bacteroidota bacterium
CTCTATACCCAGGAGGAAAACCTGCGCCAGCGCAAGGCCTCATACGAGGAAGTGGCAAAAGAGCGAAAGGAGAAGGGCTTGCCTGTCATGGATGCCATGGAGGCATGGATGATGGCAGCCAGTACGACCACCACCCCCTCAGACCTTCTGGGGAAAGCCCTGGACTACGCCTACAAGCTCTGGCCCAGGATGAGGAACTATGCCCTTGACGGAAGATACCACATAGACAACAATGACGTGGAACGCGGACAGCGGCCATCAGTCCTGGGCAGGAAGAACTATCTCTTCAGCCAAGATGACAGGGGGGCGGAGGACAATGCCGTCTTCTACTCGCTGCTTGGGTCATGCGATGTCGTGCAGGTGAATCCGCTTGAATGGCTGACCGATGTCCTTGGCAAGCTAAATGATGATATGGATGAAGAGCAGATTATACAACTTCTGCCATATCAATACAAAAAATCCCGAGAATAACCTCGGGATTTTTTGTTTGATTACAGGACGGCCTAAATTGAATGGTTACGAAAGAAAGATTATGGCAGACAGCAAGATTGAACTCCGCAGCGAGAAAGTAAGGCATATCATTGGCGAGATACCGTCAAGGATTGTCCGTTATGGCATCACGATAATCACCATTGTAATATTGGGACTGCTGGTAGGTGCATACTTTATACCTTATCCCGAGGCCATCAGTGCAAAGGTGGAGATGACAGATGCCCATCAAGGCACAATCTCCGTTCCCTACAAATATGTTAATACGATAGCAAAAGGAATGATCGCAAGCATCGAATTTGAGGGTTACGATGCAGAAACATACGGAACAGCTCATGGTATGATAACAGCCACATCGCATACACCTCGACAAACGGTAACAGGCAGCATGTTCACGGTACAGGTAAGAATAACAGATTGCAGGTATAAACTCGTCAGCGGAATGACAGGCACGGCATCCATACTCGTAAGCCATGAAAGCATACTTCAAAGAATTGTCCCGTTTCTCTCTCATTATCAGTTTGTTTGTGTCAACTTTGATTTCTCTTCTTTTTCAAAGATGAGTTGCAGGGCATAAAGCCGTGCTTTTCGATGCATAAAGGCATGGTTTTCGATGTATAAAGGCATGTTTTTCGATGTATAAAGCCGTGGTTTTCGATGTATAAAGCCGTGTTTTTCGAGGCTTAAGGTGTGGGTGTAATCCCCATCGGGTTAGTCGGCGGTTGTGTCTACACGTGCCTCTTCAGCGGGTTGAGCCATTCACCGTAGGTGAGCATGCGCCATATCCATTCGATGGGGCCAAAGCGGAAAGCGCGTAGCCAGACTGTGCTGAAGACAATCTGAAACGCAAATACCACGATGGCAGTTACTTCGATCTGCCACAACCCCATCTTGAGGCCCCATCCCCAGCCTATGCCATAATAGATGATGATGCCAATGACCGACTGCCCGATATAGTTGGTAAGTGCCATCCTGCCGGGTTTGGCCAAGAGTCCAAATATCTTGCTGTGGGGTTGGCGCAGCCACAACAGGCAGAACAGGCCCAGATAGAACAAGGTCATAGGTACAACACTCAGGAAATAAACCAGCGAGTGGATGGTGCTGCCCCAAGGATGTCCGCTGGTGTTTTCCCACGCATAGAGTAGAGATAGGGGAATACTCCACACACCCAACACGGCTGTCCATTGGCGTAAGGTCTTCTGATGCTCGGCGATATGGGCATAGTAGCGGTTTCTTCCCATGCAGAAGCCCAGCACAAAGAGTCCTAATATCTTTGGGAAGCGGTCACCTTCTACAAACTCCCACATGCGTTCGATGGCACCTTGCATCAAGAACTGTGACACTTCTGCATAGTTGTCGGCTTCTGCCAGCCATCTGGCAAAGTTGTCTTCATTGATGCCGTAACTGTTGGCCTTGGCCCACCAGGCAGCCTCTATTGGTGCCGCTAAACTAACGTTTGCCAGTTGTTGTATCCCGTCGATGAGCACCGGCAAGGCGAGCAGGCCTACGCCCCACATGAGCAGCTGCCTGTTAGCCAACTTGTGGAAGAGGGGCAGAATCATGCCTAACACCGCATACAGGCAAAGTATGTCGCCTGACCATAGCAGCAACAGGTGGCATAGGGCAATGAGGAGTAACAGCAACATCCGTCGGTAGAAAAGCGCGATACCGCTGCTGCCACGTTGCAGGGCATGCGCGATGATGATCGAGAAGCCGCAACCAAAGAGTAATGAGAAGAGGCCATAGCCCTTGCCATCAATCAAGAAGTATTGCAGAAATCTCACCCACCGATCGATCTCGGCGCTCGGCATGGCCTGCTGTGCCTCGGTGCTCAAGAATGTCCATAGGCCAAATTCGGGCAGGTTGGCAAGTATGATGGTGAATAGGGCAAAGCCACGCAGGGCGTCAAGTATGATAAAGCGTTGTTTCTCCGTTGTGGGGGTCAAGTGTTGTGTCATAACGTCTGGAAATAATCGCAAATGTAGCAAAATGCTCTCATTTGGCAAAATGGCGCATCATCTTTTTGGGTACTTATGACAACAAGCCACAAGAACGAACTTATTCAGGGTGCCCCGACATAAACCATCAATCCCACCTCCTGAAGAAGTGGGATTGATGATAAGGTGTTGTTGCCGCGTTAGGCACCACAGAAAAGCAGTACAATGATCTGTGCCGCGAATATCCTGAGAAACATGCTCAAGGGATAAACCGTAGAATAACCAATGGCTGGCGCCTCCTTGGTGCAGCTGGCGTTGGCATAGGCCAGTGCGGGTGGGTCGGTATAGGTACCGGCTATCATGCCCATGATGGTGAAATAGTTGAACTTATATTTCACTCGTGCAATGGTTCCCACTATCAGGATGGGTATTACGGTAATGAGGAAACCCGTGTACACATACTTCAGACCGTCGCCTGCCACCACGGTTTCCCAGAATCCGGCTCCAGCCTTGACACCTACGCTGGCCAGGAAGAGCACCAAGCCAATCTCGCGGAGCATCATATTGGCAGAGTTGGTGGTATAGGTCACCAGCTTGAACCGGTATCCAAATCGACCCACAAGGATGGCGATAATCAGCGGACCACCCGCAATACCCAATTTCAAGGGTACGGGAATGCCGGGCAAAGCAATGGGAATGCTACCGAAGATAATACCGATGATGATGCCAATGAAGATTGTTGCAATGTTAGGAGCGTCTAAGCGCTTCACAGAGTTACCCATGAGCTCAGACACGCGGTTCACGTTGTCCTCACGACCCACGACCATAATCTTGTCGCCCACCTGGAAGTGGTGGTTGCGGCTGGCAAAGAGGTCCATGCCCTGACGCGAGATACGGGTCACGTTCACGCCGTACACGCTCGAGAAATGCATCTTGCCTAAGGTCTTACCATTCATCTGCGGATTGGTGACAACGATGCGACGCGAAATCATGGGCTGCTTGTCCTCATATTGACGGTCGTGCCATTCTACCTCTATTTCAGGACCTATGAAGGCCTTGATGGCCTCGGCGTCAGCTTCGGCGCATACGATAAGCACCTCGTCGCCAATATTGAAGATGGTGTCGCGCTTGGGTGTATGCAACTCACCCTCGTGGTTGATGCGCGTGCAGACAATATCACGATTGAGGAAATGCGAAATTTCCATGAGGTTTCGACCGGCAATATAAGTATTGGTCACCTTCAGTGTCATGGCATAGGGCTTGGCATGCGGATTCTCTGCTTCCGCCTCGTCAAGTTGCTTTTCTTCTTCTTCGAGCTTGGTCTTGGTAATCAGTCGGATGGCTATGGTCGCGCCGATGATGCCCAATACGCCAAGCGGATAGGCGCAGGCATAGCCATTGGCAATCTCAGGCGAATTAGCCTTGCCAAAGATAGCAGACAACGCCTCGTTGGCTGCACCAAGACTGGGGGTGTTGGTGACGGCACCGCACATGGTTCCCACCATCATGGGCAAATTGACAGGATTGCTTGTGTCGAAGAACAAATAGTAGCAGGCAAACATCACCAGCACATTGAGGAAGATGCTGGCCGTGGAAAGCAGGTTCAGCGTAACTCCTCCCTTGCGAAAGCTCTCAAAGAAACCGGGACCTACCTGCAAGCCTATACAAAACACGAAGAGTATCAGTCCGAAGTCTTGCAAGAACGACAATATTTCCTTGGGGCCAGTAAAACCGATGTGTCCGGCCAGGATTCCAGTGAACAGCACGAAGGTCACGCCGAGCGAGATACCTCCGATTTTCACCTTCCCGAGCAGTACACCTACGGCAATGACAATAGCGTAGAGCAGCACAATATGCGCAATGCTGTCTTGAGTAGTAAAAAGATTAATAATCCAGTCCATTAGTTTTAATTATGATATGATGTGCAAAATTACAACAAATTGGGTGAATGCCCAAGCTTTGTCAATCGTTTTTACATTGCTGAACCACCTTCTTTTCAGTAGCTGTTGTCATCTGCTATGTGTAGTTGTCAAATACTAATTGTTTACTTCAAGGTTGGCGTCGTGACGCTTCAACCAGCTGTCGATAAGCTGTCGGGCAATAGATAGTTTCTCAGGAATCTTGGGCAGGCTGTCGTACCTGAACCAGTTGCCTTTTGACAGTTCACTTCGTTGCAGGTGAATGTCTCCCGCCTCGTATTCGGCCATAAATCCCACCATGAGTCCGCAAGGGTAGGGCCAGGGTTGGGATCCGAAATAAGAGATATGCTTAATGGTGAGCCCGGTCTCCTCCATCACCTCGCGCCTCACGGCTTCCTCCAAGGTTTCGCCCGTCTCCACAAATCCTGCCACCAGCCCGTAGAAGTCAGACTTGAAGTTTCTGGCATGCACCAGCAGCAGTTCATCGCCCCGGTGAATGAGCACGATGATGGCCGTGGCGAGTTGTGGCCACACCTCCTTGCCACACTGCGTGCACTTTTTGGAAATATCGGTAGCGAAGCGCATGGGCGAGCCACATACGCCACAATACTGTGTGTTGGCGTCCCAATAGAGCAGTTCCTGGCATTTACCCGCCTTGAGATAGAGTTCCATGGGCAGGTGGTAGAAGGTTTGTCGCAGACCTACAAAATCGTATCCGCTTGCCTTGAGCCCTTCGTCGGTCACCTCCATGCGGATTGGGTCGACATCCCGCAACGCCTTCACTGCCGTACCGTCAGACATGGGCGTGACACTCATGAGGTGGTTCCACGACTTCAGCGCCACGGGGCACTCCTCGGTGCAGGGGATGGTGTACGAGCCATCGGGCTGACGCTGCAGCAGAAGGTCGGACTTGCTAAAGATAAAAAAATAAGATTTCATGAAGCGTTAGCGTGTCTTGGTCTTGAACAGCAACTCCCGGTCACGGGCTGCGGCAGGCACTGTCCATGCCTCCGGCACAAACTTCCAGTTGTGGTTGGGTGTGGGGTCGAGGGTTCCTGCCTTGCGTATTTCCTCTGCCAGATAGTATCGCTGGTCTTTGTCCGAGCGCCATACGATACGGCTTTCCAAGCTGTCCTTGGGTATGCCGGCACCCTTGGTAAGCAGTTCTCCGCCGCCATTTCCCCTGTAACTGTTAACCGCCACGGTGTACCATGCGCTTTCGTCAAAGGGCTGGCCATTGCTCATCCGCAGGATGCGCACCTTCTGTCCGGCGGGCTTCGTCACGTCTACCTCATAGTCGATGCCCGCCGCAGAGTCGAAGTTGAACGAGAAATTCTTGAACCCCAGGCGCTGTGCGTCGCCTTGCGTCGCCTGGTCGAGCAGCAGCAGATGGTCGTCGGCACTGGTCATGGTATTCGCCCATAGGTTGTAACTCATTTCAAGATAGTGGTGTATCTCCTTGCCCGTGAGTTTCATGACATAGAGCTTGTTCTCAAACTTGTAGAGATTGAACATGTCGCTCATCAGCACGTCGCCTGCCTCTATTCGTTCGTCGAACGACAGTGGGGCGTTGAAAGAGATGTCGGCACCGGTGATTTTCAGCTGCAGGTTTTGGATGAGGTCGTTGAAGGCAGAGTTGCCGAAATAGCTGTCACGGGTATAGATGGTCTGCTTGAAGCTGCCTATTTTCTCATTGGCGTAGGCGTTCACCTTGTCAATGAACGGCTGGAAGTGGGCCTCGTAGGCTTTGTCCACTTCTTCCTTGGTCACATCCTGAAGAATGCCCTCGCGCTGGGTCACTGTCCATTTGCCTTTCTTGCCCTGGAGGGTGAGCGATGCCACACCCACGGCCATGGCATTGTTGGCGGGGTTGAGGCAGAGCACCTGCTGTCCTGCGGAGTTGGTGATGGTCTGCGCATAACGGGTATGGTCGTGACCGAAGAATACGACATCGAATCCGGGTACCTCTCTTGCCACCTCCATGGCGGCATTTTCCTTATAGTCGGGGGTGATGATGCCACCGTCGCGGCCAGCGTGAAAGAGTCCGATGACCACATCCGGCTTCTCCTTGGTCTTGAGCACGTTCATCCAGTGGCGGGCCGTGGTGAGCATGTCAACAAAGCGTAGCCCCGACCACAGTTCGTTCTCAAGCCAGTTGGGGATGGCAGGTGTGATGAGGCCCAATACGGCTATCTTCACCCCGTCGCGCTCAAGGAGTGTGTAGGGCTTGACAAAGGGCTCACCCGTATCGGCGCAAACCGCGTTGGCGGCGATGACGGGGCACTGTATTTCCTTGATCCACTTGTCATAGCAGCGGTGTCCTGTCTCCACGTCGTGGTTGCCTATGGTCTGGGCGTCATAGCCAAGGTAGTTGATGATGTCGGCCGCGATGTTGTGGTTGAGGGTGTCGATGTAGTTGGAAAAATAGTTGACCGGTTGGCCTTGTAGTATGTCACCGTTTTCCAGCAGTATGACATTCTTGCCATAAGCGGTTCTCAGCCGGCTCACGTAGCTGCTCACGCGAGCTAATGAGCCCGCCTTGGGCTTGCGATTGATGAAGTCATAGGGAAAGAACGAACCGTGTACATCGGTTGTCTCAACAAATTTCAGATGGACTGTCTTGCCTTTGGCCAACATAGGGCTAAAATTAAAGCAGAGCGCACAAAGGCACCCTGCAAGTATGGATTTGTTCATATTCTATTGACAATGGTTTGCTTGAATGGGTTTCTCAGCGGCGTGAGAGGGTTATAGTTCAGCGTCCGACTTGTCGAAGGTGGTGACACTCATGTCACCGGTCTGAATGCCCAGTTTGAGCCATTTCATGCGCTGTTTGGACGTGCCGTGGGTGAAGCTTTCGGGTTGCGAGTATCCGCGGGCCTTCTCCTGCAGGTAGTTGTCGCCAATGACCTCCGCGCAGCGTATGGCCTCTTCCAGGTCACCGTCTTCCAAGCTCTGGTACTCTTCGTTGTCGTAGTGCGCCCATACGCCGGCATAGTAGTCGGCCAAGAGCTCCAGTCGCACGCTGACCTTATTGGCGTCGGCCTTGCTCAGTTGGCTCATCTGTGTGTGGGCCTTGTCGAGTATGCCCAAGAGATATTCTACATGGTGTCCCACCTCGTGGGCAATGACGTAGGCGTAGGCAAAGTCGCCGTCAGCGCCCAGCGATTTTTTCATCGTGGTGAAGAAACTCAGGTCGATATAGAGTTTCTGGTCGGCTGAACAATAGAAAGGACCCACCTCGGCCGTGGCTCCACCACAGGCACTCTGCACCGATGAAGTGAAAAGCACAAGGGTAGGAGGGTTGTACTTTCGCCCCATCTTCTGAAATTCCTTGGTCCACACGTCTTCGGTGGCTGCCAGAATCTGACGGGAGAACTTGGCCAGCTCCTGCTCCTCGGCCGTAAATTTCTGTTCGGTCTTCTGCGAAGTGGCATCCGCCGCGGGCGACAAAGCCCCCGACTGCGCCACATTGGAAATCACATCACCCAGATTGCCTCCGGAGAGCAGGGTGAAGAGGGCGATAACGATGATGCCACCGATGCCGCCGATACCTGCCTTGGCCGCTCCGCCCATGCCACGGCGGTCTTCCACATTGTTGCTTTCACGTCTTCCTGTAAGTCTCATGCGCCTGATTTATTTAGATTTATTTTGCTTGCAAAGATAATATTTTATCACTGAAAAGTTGCAATGTCGCATTAAAAAATGTATATTTGCCTTTGATGATACCATCATCCATTCAGACTGTTGTTTAACTATAATAATTATTACTATGAACCTGAATGAGCATTTTGTAATTACCATCAACCGACAATTCGGAACTGGTGGCCATGAAATTGGGCAGGAGCTGGCGCGTCGATTAAACGTGAAGCTCATTGACAAGCAAGTGCTGCGTGCCGTGGCAGAGCAGTTTAACCTCACTGAGCGCGAAGCCGAAGAACTGGAGGAGCGCAGACCCTCATGGTGGGAAGACTTTACCAAGTTCTACCAAAACTTCGTTAGCCTCAACGAATATGCTGTAAATCCGCGAGATATAACCTCCCGGCAGCTGTTTTACGCTCAGGCTCGGGCCATGCGAGAGATAGCCGAGGAGGAGTCGTGCGTGATCATCGGCAGGTGTGGATTCGATGTCTTCAAGACGCATGAAAACAGTTTGCGCGTATTTCTTCACTCGCCCTTAGAGGTGCGTATCAGGCGCATTATGGCCCGTTATCATGTAGACGAGCTGAAGGCGAGAATCATGATAGAAGACAACGACTATACCCGCGAGCTGTACACCAAGACTTACGCAGGATGCGACTGGTATGACGTGCGCAACTATGACCTTGCGCTCGATGTCACTCCCTTTGGTGTCAACGGTGCGGCAGACTTCCTGATGAACTACATCGGGGCATAATTCTTATTTTGCGGTTGGCATGCTGCCCTTGCTTCAGCATGCCAACCGCTTATTCTTTCTTATGTGGTTGATACGGGCAGCCATTGTGCTGCCGTCAGCGTCAGGTTCGTGGAGTCGTGGCTACAGGTCCGTGGGCCTTGGCTACAGGTGTGTGAAGGCTCGGCTACAGGGGAGAGACCAGTGAGACACACGCACGTGATAGCGTGGGTGTGGGAACGCTACGGTGGCATCGCTCCTGCTGATGGTGGAGGATGAGATGGGCGTTTTGTGCTGTGTCTCAGTCCAGTAGCAATACTGTAATGGTGGTTTCTCATTCGTGTAAACCCTTACTTGACAGGCCTCTCAGCCCCGTTAAGCATAATGCTTCTTTCCCAACTGTCCGGTGGTTTTATATAGAATTATCCGATGGTTTTATATAGAATCATCCGATGGTTTTATATAGAATTATCCGATGGTTTTATATAGAATTATCCGATGGTTTTATATAGAATTATCTCACCTTTTTACTTGTTGTATTGACGAATGGGGGCGTTGAGGCCACAGCTTATAGGCCTTGTATATTGGCTTGCAGGCGTTATCCACCTCTGGAGGAGGTGCCCAGCAACTATGGAAAAGGAGATGTAGCGTATTTATTGGGTGCTACCTGTACCGCGTTGCAAGGGCGTGGGCAATGAGAAACGGGAGGCAGTTTTCCGTGGCATCCGCCCATCGCAAAGCGATGATCCGTTCTATCAAGGTGTGCCGGATGGAAATTCCGAGAGTTCCGTGTTATCCGTGTTAAAAAATAACCAAGCGAGGGGTTGGTATTTCACGAGGAGGTTTTTGGGCACGCAGAGGCGCTGAGAGATTGGAGTTGCGCATCTTCGATGCGGAGGAGGGAGAGGAGAATGGGAGTAAGCGTATGCAGGTTTCCGTGGCATCCGCCCATCGCAAAGCGATGATCCGTTCTATCAAGATGTGCCGGATGGAAATTCCGAGAGTTCCGTGTTATCCGTGTTAAAAAATAACCAAGCGAGGGGTGGTTATTTCACGAGGAGGTTTTTTGGGCACGCAGAGGCGCAGAGGTTTTAGAGATTTTATTACACGATGGAGGATGAGCCTTGCCGAGGGCCGCCAGCGGCCTGAGGAGGATGCAGAGGTCGCACCACCGTGCTTTGTGCCTCTTCGAGGCAAAATTTCGGCAAATCATCCCACAAACCCTGGTACCAACCCACGGCATGACACGGCCGAATGCCCACAAACGATAGCGCAAACCGAGGCATGACGTGATGGCCTGACACAGTAACTCGGCATGAATGCTGTGGGAGCATTGGGATAAGGCGTTTATTAAAACACACCAAACCAGCGTGAATGATGCCCACCTTTTTCCGGCTGAACCTGTGTTTTTAGGGATTTAGTCGTTCGGTCTCGTTTTTTTTGGCTAATTTTGCCAAGATTTTCAAGGCATACGTTTATGAGATTTACGTCAGAATACACGCAACAACAATACGACCGCTACACGGTAGAGGAAGAGAGCACGCTCATGGAGTGGTTGCTCAAGCACTTGGGTGAGAGTCGCTCGAAGGTAAAGGCTACTCTCCAAGGGCGTGGCGTCAAGGTCAATGGCAAGGTGGTGACTCAGTTCGACTATGCCTTGAAGCCGGGCATGAAGGTGGCGGTGAGCAAGTCGAAAAAGAACAATATGTTTAGAAGCCGCTATCTCAAATTGGTGTACGAAGACCGTTACATCGCCGTGATAGAGAAGAATGTCGGCATACTGTCGATGGCGGCGGGGCACAGTTCGCTGAATGTGAAGACCGTGCTCGACGATTATTTCCGGCAGACCAAGCAGAAGTGTCAGGCACATGTGGTACACCGGTTAGACCGTGACACAAGCGGCCTGATGATCTATGCCAAGGACAAGCAGACCGAACTGGCGCTTGAGGCCGACTGGCACAAGATAGTTTACGACCGCCGATACGTGGCCGTGCTGTCCGGTGAAATGGTTGAAAATGAAGGCACTATTGCCAATTGGCTGAAGGATAACAAAGCGTACATCACCTTTAGCAGTCCGGTGGATAATGGCGGCAAGTATGCCGTGACACATTTCCATGTTCTCGACCGCTCGGCCGAACATTCCTTGGTGGAGTTCCAGTTGGAGACAGGGCGGAAGAACCAGATTCGTGTGCATGCTGCCGACATGGGATATCCGGTGTGTGGCGACGTGAAATATGGTAATGGTGACGACCCTCTGGGCCGACTGTGTCTACATGCTTATGTGCTCTGCTTTTACCATCCGGTGACCCATCAGCGCATGGAGTTTGAAACGCCCATTCCCCAAACATTCAGGAGTCTCTTTTAATGGCCCAGCCTGATAGGGATGATGGATGTTTTACCCGATAACGCATACAAAGAATAATCATAGCACATGAGCTCAAGTTTGATCTATTACGCTGCCGTACTTCTCGTCATTATTATTGCCGTTGTCATCGTGAAAAAGGTGACAAGTTGCCTTATCAAGAGCATCTTTATGCTGGTCTTGATCGCTGTTTTGGCTTATATCTATTTCACGTATTTACAGTGAGCAACGGGTAGCCGACTGGTTTCACCCACCGTGACGCGTATCCTCATTGGCACCGCGCTGCCCGCCAGCCCAGTGTTTTTCTATGTGTGATACGCTTCGAGCAACTTGTATTTGCGTGCCATCAGACGAATGTAGATGTTGCGCAACCACAATTTGTGTCCGGCGATAAATACCACACCTAATACCAGCATGATTGTCCAGGCGATGGAATGGTCAAAAAACGCTTCCAACAAACTAACCAGAGCCACCGGCAGGAAGAAAGCGCCAATGGAAATCAGGGAGGAGATGTAGTTGGTCTCTAATCCGCCCTTGCTGATGAACTTCTCGTTCAACGGCATCTTCTGCTTGTTGTAGACAGCTATCTGCATGATCATACAATGCTGTACGCCTGCGGTGAAGATGCCGTAGGAAATGAGCATGAGGATATGCCACTTGCCTACAAAAACCATGGGAAGCATCAGTACAAAGGGCAGTAGCAGCAGGGCGCAGCCGAAATAGTATTTTGCCGTGAGCAGTTTCAGGATGTTTTCCTTGTGTACCATCAGCGCGTCGATGTAGTTGGCCTCGTAACTCATGACACGTGCCAGCACCATCCCACCATAGACGACGTAGTTGTACGTACACCAGAAGTTGGTCATGAAGCGGCTGTCGTAAATCTCTGTAAACGAGATGACCAAGCTCAGCACCACGATGACCAACGTGACGGTGATGATACCTTTGCGCGGGTTTTTGTTGCGTATGGTCGACTTGATGTCTAATCGGATGTATTCGCCGATTTCTCCCCATTGGTCGAGAAAGGCGAACTTGCTGACCGTCTTGAGTTTAGTGGTGGTGGTTTTACCCATTTCTTTCCATACGCTCGCGTATTGCAATCGCCTGTTGATGGACACCAATGCGACTAATACGAGCAGAACGATGAAATGGGGCAAAACGTTACCCTTGTCCATGCCCGAGGCGATGGAGGCATAGAACTCGAAGAAATAGTCTGCGTCGTTGAAAAGCAATGGGAGGAACAGCAGCGCGCTGACCACCACGGGAAGTGCCCACCAGAGTATGCTATACACGGTGAGGGTACGAGCGATGGCATACCACTGGCTGTTGGCCAAAAAGACGAGGTAATAAAACAGTAGGAAGGAAACGGTGGCCAAGAACCCATAACTGAACATCACCGACATGAGGGAGTAGGGCACGAGCATGATAAACCATGTGAGGTTGCCCCAGCCAAAGAGTGAGCGGATGATGAAGGAGTCGATGCACGCGTATTTGGGCACGGGCAGCAGCACATAAGGCTTGATGAGTTGGGATGGCGTCTGCTGGGCCATAAAGCGCACCCAGAAATCGATGAGGAGAAAGATAGGCAGGAATGCTGTGATGTATTCCAAGGATGTGTGTCGCTGGGAATCGTTGGCGTCGAGGGCCATGAGCACGGCAAACATAAGCAGGTAGACCACCACGAAGGAGGAAGTAATGGCCGCTACCCATTTGGCTGATTTGTTGGCCTCATATAGAGGATGACGTTTTTCGGCCAGTTTGCGGTGCTGTCGGAGTAAACGGTAGAGGGAGTAGAAAGACAGATGGTCGGTCATGGGGGTAAGCGTGAGGGGGTGGAGTATCTATGTGAGACGTCTAAAGTATGGACGTGGAGGAGCGGGTGGCAAGGAGGAGAAGGCCTGAGAGGGGCCAATGGGCGCTATCTCAGGTCTATGACTTCGGCCGAAGGGAAATCCTTGGCGTTGAAGGTGAAGGTGCTGTTGGGGAGATTGGCAGCCTTGAAATTTGAGATATTGATGGTGGTCCAAGTCTGTCCTTCACGCATCTTCACGGTGGTAGGTATGTACGAACTGGTGATGGTGAGATCGACCTCCTGTACACTTAGACCCTTGTTTTGTGCCACCATATGTACATTATAGTTGCCGCCCTTTCTGGTCATGCTCAGGGTGTAACCGCTCTTGTACATGGTAAGAAAGGTGTATGGGTTCATCTTCATCTTCTGGGCTGCGGTTGGAGTAGATACATTCACCTCGTTGGTAGACTGCATGTAGCTCCATTGTGTCTTGCCGTTATACCATACGATGGCCTTGGGTGTGCGGGCATGAAACATGCGCCCCTTGATGGCTATGGTGCCGTTGACAGTACCTATCTTGGCGCTGCTGACCTTGAACTCGGCTGACGCGCCTCCTTTGCGACCCACCACCGCGGCTGTCTTGTCAAGTATCTTACGTGCTTCGGTTGAACTCTGTGCCGTCGCCATGATGCTCACCATAGCGAGAACTGCCATCAAGATGATTTTTCTCATTGTCTTTATCTAATTAATGTTTGTAAGGAAAACTACCATAAGGCAATCTTCGTTACGCACTTTAACGTCGTTTAATGTTTAAGCGGTCACCTCATACTCCTTGCAATATAATCATGTGTCATGGTGCAATTCCGAGGTGGAGCGGAGGCAGATGCCGGGAAAACGGCCTTTATTCTCCCGCGTTGCCATGAATTTTCATGAGCAGGGTGTTGAGGCTGTTCTCGTCCTGGATGAGCACGTCACGCGGCTTGGAGCCTTGGGCGATACCCACGATGCCGGCACTTTCCAACTGGTCCATGAGTCGTCCGGCGCGGTTGTAGCCGATGGAGAAGCGGCGCTGGATCATGCTGGTGGAGCCCTGCTGGGTGATGACCACGGCGTGGGCGGCCTCGTCGAAGTACGGGTCTAAGCTCTTGGCATCGGTTGCGGAGGTTCCTGAGCCAAAGCCGTCAGAGGCTTCGTCGGGTTCGGGCAGTTCCATGGCGTCTACTGGTCCGGGCTGGGCCGCGATATAGTCGTTGACAGACTCTATCTCTGGGGTGTCGATGAATGCGCATTGCACGCGTACAGGGTCGCCCCCGGTCAGGAAGAGCATATCGCCGCGTCCTACTAACTGGTCAGCGCCCGTGCGGTCGAGGATGGTGCGCGAGTCGATTTGTGAGGCCACTCTGAAGGCCATGCGTCCCGGGAAGTTGGCCTTGATGTTACCTGTAATGATTTTCGTGGTCGGACGCTGGGTGGCGATGATCATGTGTATGCCAACGGCACGGGCCAGCTGGGCGATACGTGCGATGGGCAGCTCTATCTCCTTGCCCGCCGTCATGATGAGGTCGCCAAACTCGTCGATGATGACCACGATGTAGGGCATATAGTCATGACCGTCGGTGAGACGAAGCTTGCGGTGGATAAATTTGTCGTTGTACTCGTCGATTTTCTTCACCTGTGCTTTTTTCAACAGGTCATAGCGGTGATCCATCAATTTACACAAGCTGTTGAGTGTGCGTACCACACGCTGTACATCGGTGATGATGGGTTCGTCCTCATTCTCCGGCAGGGCTGCCATGTAATGAGGTGCAATCTTGTTATAAATGCTAAACTCAACCTTCTTGGGGTCTACCAGCACAAACTTCAGTTCGTTGGGATGTTTGTGGTAGAGCAGTGAGGTGATGATGGCGTTCAGGCCCACCGACTTACCCTGACCCGTGGCACCGGCAACGAGCAGATGTGGTATTTTGGCCAAGTCTACCATGAATACCTCGTTGGTGATGGTCTTGCCCAATGCCATGGGAAGTGCCATCTTGGTGGTTTGGAACTTCTTGGTGTTGAGTACACTCTCCATCGACACGATCTGAGGATTCTTGTTGGGCACCTCAATACCGATGGTTCCCTTGCCCGGTATAGGGGCAATGATGCGAATGCCTAAGGCGGAGAGGCTCAGGGCAATATCGGCTTCCAAGCCTCTGATCCTGCTGATGCGAACGCCTTCTGCGGGCGTAATCTCATACAAGGTTACTGTTGGGCCGACTGTCGCGTTGATTTTGCTGATTTTTACACCAAAGCTATTGAGCACCTCTACAATATGCGCGTTGTTGGCTTTGATTTCCTCCATGTCGATTACCGGCTTGGAGTTGTACTTCTTCAATAGCTCGCAAGAAGGAAACTTATATTTTTCAAAGGGCTTCCATGGGTCTATGGGGGTGTTCAGACGTTCCTCGTCGGTCATGGCGCTGGCCGTGGCTTTCGCCTCGTGCGCGCCTTCTTCCACGGTGAGCTCGTTGATTGCCGCGGGCTGGGCGGTGAGCATCGACGCCGATGGGGCGACTTCCGCGGGTGCCGGGGGGGCGGCAGCGGGTTGTCCCTGGGTCATATCCGTAAGATCCACCACCGTGGTTTGTTCCTCCACGGCGTTGCCACTCTGTGGGTTTACCACAGGCTCAGGCGTTCCTTCATCTGCCTCTGTATACACCACGGTGTCTTCAGCATCGGTTTGGCTGTCGTGCGTGGTCACGGTAAATTTCACCTTATTGGTGATGTATTTCACGGGATTGAGTGCCTTGCGAATAATCTCAATGGTCTCGGCGCTGAGGTAAGTGAGAAATGCCACTGCCACAATGAACAGGATGGCGGTGAGTCCCGGAGGGCCCACCAGGTTCTCTAATTTCTGCACGCAGAACAGGCCATGGTTGCCGCCAGGGTTGTAGATCTGGTCGCCCATCAGTGGTGTCAAGAACTTGGCAAATGTGACAGAGGTCCATACCATGGTCAGCGCCAAGCCGAAAAACCATTTCCAGATGTTGATTTTGTACGCCTTCATCAGTTGCAGCGCCACCAAGATAATGAAAGCGGGTATGAGGAAAGAGGGTAGGCCGAAGTTGACGGTAATGAGATAATAAGAAATCAGGGCGCCTAACGAACCGCAATAGTTGGTGAACTCCTGTCTGTTGTTCAGCCATTCTCCGGGTCGCATGTTTTCAAGAAAGCTCTGGTCTGTCTGTCCGGTAGAGAAAAAAGACACCATTGCAATAACCATATAAATCGCTATTGCCAAGAGCACCAGCCCTAAAAAGAAATCCGTGGTATCGCTATCAAAAATATTTCGGATGCCGACCGCTTCGCCAAATGATTTAGGTTTGCGCCCAGTATTTTTCTTTGCCATTATTCTTAATATTCTGTAATTCCTTGCAAAAGTAATGGTTTCCGTGCGATTTCCAAAATAAAAAGAAGATGAAGTTTTCTTTTTTTCATACTACTCAAAATTAATGAAGGCAATTGGTCAGTGTGTGACTTCTTTTTTGTAATTTTGCAATTAATAACTAAAACAAGAATGAAGAAGACCTTATACAGCAGGTTTGAAAAAAAAGATATCACGCCGCTCCCACAAGTGACCTTTCCTGGGAGAATCATTACAATTATCTCTGCCGGTGAGGCAGAGAAGGCTGTCGACTATCTTCTTTCAAGTGATATACTGGGTGTAGATACCGAAACAAAACCGGCATTTCATCGTGGAGAACACCATCAGGTGGCTCTGTTGCAGGTATCCAACCGCGATACCTGCTTCTTGTTTCGCTTGAACCTCACTGGCATAACACCGGCCATCAAGCGCTTGCTGGAGGACACTACGGTCAAAAAGGTAGGGTTGTCGTGGCACGACGACCTTCGGGGGTTGCAGGCTCGTGAGGCTTTTACGCCCGGATTGTTTGTTGAACTGCAGGATATGGTACCTTCTCTCGGTGTACAGGACTTAAGTCTACAGAAGCTGTATGCCAATATCTTTGGCCTGAAGATTTCCAAACGTCAGCGTCTTTCCAACTGGGAAGCCACCATCCTCGACGACAAGCAAAAGCAGTATGCGGCCATCGATGCTTGGTGCTGCATCAATTTGTATGAGGAAGTTCTGCGGTTGCAGAAGACTCACGATTATGAGATGATTGCCGTGGCGAGTCCTGAACCGGCACAAGGCAAGGAAACAGACACATGTGCGCAAGCATCGAAGAAGCCGCGCGCTAAACGTGCAGGCGACTCTGAGAGGGCGAAACGAAGCCGTCGAAAAAATAACAAGACTAAAGTAGCAGAAGTAAGCAATGTATAAAAGCATATACCTTAAGTTCGGAAGGGAAGAATCTCTCAAGCGTTTTCATCCTTGGATATTCTCTGGGGCAATCCATCATTCGGATGACGGCATCCAGGAGGGCGATTGTGTCAGGGTGATTACAGGACAGGGCGAATTCATCGCCGTGGGTCATTTTCAGATTGGAAGCATTGCCGTGCGTGTGCTGTCCTTCGAGGACGTGGTCATTGACCGTGACTTCTGGAAAGCGCGCTTGGAGTCTGCCTTGAGAATGCGACAGGATATTGGCATTGCCGACAATGCGAAAAACAATACTTATCGTTTGGTGCATGGCGAGGGCGACAGCCTGCCGGGATTGGTTGTAGACTGCTATGGTGCGACCGCAGTCATGCAGGCACATAGCGTAGGCATGCATGTATGCCGTCAGGAAATCTGCGACGCCTTGGTCGAGGTCATGGGTGAGCGTATCAAGAACGTCTATTACAAGAGCGAAACCACATTGCCCTTCAAGGCCGAACTTGGTCAGGAAAACGGTTTTATCTACGGCGGTACTACGGATAATGTAGCTGTAGAGAACGGGCTGAAGTTTTATGTCGACTGGCTGCGAGGACAAAAAACGGGCTTTTTTGTCGACCAGCGTGAGAACAGATCACTGCTTGAGCATTATGCCAAAGGCCGCAAGGTGCTCAACATGTTCTGCTATACGGGTGGATTCTCGGTCTATGCCATGCGTGGCGGGGCGGAGTTGGTACACTCAGTGGACAGTAGCGCAAAAGCTATCGAACTGACTGAAGCCAACATAACCAATAACTTCCCAGGTGATGACCGTCACGCTGCTTATTGCGACGACGCGTTTAAGTTCTTGGAGAGTCATGATGCCCAATACGATCTCATCGTGCTCGACCCGCCTGCTTTCGCCAAACATCGTTCTGCCTTGCGGAACGCGATTAAGGGTTACACACGCCTTAATGTGAAAGGATTGGAGCGGATAAAGCGTGGCGGAATTCTTTTCACGTTCAGTTGTTCGCAGGCCGTGTCCAAAGAAAACTTCCACAATGCTGTCTTCACGGCAGCTGCTCAAGCGGGTAGAAAGGTGCGTATCCTTCATCAATTGCACCAACCGGCCGACCATCCCATTAACATTTATCACCCGGAGGGTGAGTATCTCAAGGGACTTGTCTTATATGTGGAGTAAGACAAATGGTTCGGAAAACCAAACATTAACGATGTAGACCAACGGATAGGAGAAGGTTCATGTATGATTTTCACAGATTTCATCGAAGCGTATATTCGGCATCATGAGCTTCTTCGTCACGATGGTTTTTATCTGGTGGCGTTGTCGGGAGGACCTGACAGCGTGGCTTTGCTATGTGCGCTCCATCAGCTCGGCTATTCTATTGAGGCCGTGCATTGCAACTTCCGTTTGCGCGGTGAGGAGAGTGACCGTGATGAACGGTTCTGTGTTGAGCTATGCCAACGGATGAATATACCCTTGCACAGAACACACTTTGACACTGAGACTTACGCCTCTGTGCATCAAGTGTCCATTGAAATGGCTGCTCGCGAACTGCGCTATCGTTATTTTGAGCAGCTCAGGGCAGACCTTCAAGCCGATGGCATCTGTGTGGCCCATCATCAGGATGACCAGGTAGAGACCGTGTTACTTCATCTGGTACGTGGCACAGGCCTCAAGGGACTGTTAGGGATGAAGCCTAAGAACGGTAGGATATTGCGTCCGCTGTTGTGCGTCAACCGCAATCAGGTGGACGAGTACCTGTCGTCTATTCATCAGGACTACGTGGTAGACCATACCAATCTCGAAGCAGACGTGCAGCGTAATAAGCTGCGGCTTGAGGTTATACCCTTGCTCAAAGAACTTAATCCAGCCGTTGGGGCCAACATACTCAGGATGTCTGATCACTTGAAGGAACTTGACGCACTCGTCGATTACTCCCTGAAAGAGACGATGAAATCGGCAGAAATATCCAACTTCCTGTACGATTGGGAGGTGCTCAAGGCTTCCGTCGCTCCGATAAGTCTGTTGTGGGCCTTGCTTTCGCCCTATGGATTCAATCGCGCGCAGGTCGATGAAATGGCGCATTTAGCGGCGCAGCCTGCCCATTGGATGAGCCCTACGCATGTGGTATTGGTCGATCGTGACCGTCTTTATCTGATTGGACGCGCCTGTTGGGACTTCGAGGCATCGGTACTTCACATTCCTGAAGCAGGTACCTATATATATAAGGTGGCCAGCATTACTGAACTTAATGAGAAAAAGATTCGGCTGCTCTCCATGAAAGTCGACGCGTCTTTCGCTATAGACCATCGTGCCTCTGTGGCAAATCTGGATGCTTCCAAGCTTCATTTTCCGCTTTGTCTTCGTCCTTTTCGTCATGGTGATCGGTTCGTTCCCTTTGGCATGAAAGGCTCCAAGCTCGTTAGCGATTACTTGAAGGATGCGAAATGCAGCCAGTTTGAGAAACGGCAGCAGCTGGTGTTGACAGACCGTGGAGGACAGGTCATCTGGTTGGTAGGACGGCGTATAGACGCTCGTTTTGCCATCACCCAAGCCACATGCGATGCGCTGCGAATAGATGTGGTGTAAAGCCTGTGGGCGTAATCTATAGGCACATCGCTTAATTGAGAGGATTTTATGGAAAATAAAAGCCTCCTTAGTCTATCAGTTGACGAACTTTTTATATATTTGTCGCGTATAATCACCAATCAAAATCATTCCCATGTTAACAGAAGCAGATAAGAGACAGATTGAGAGCCGAGGCATGACAGAGGCTCAAGTTGAACACCAACTCAATCAGTTGCGCAGTGGCTTTCCTTTCTTGCGCATTGAAGCCGCGGCATCGGTCGACCGTGGTATTGTAGCACCCGACGAAACTCAGCGGTCTACCTTCGAGCAGGCTTGGGAAGTTTATAAGCAGGAAGGACACCAGATTGTCAAGTTTGTGCCTGCCTCGGGAGCTGCCAGTCGCATGTTCAAGGATATGTTCGCCTTTCTTGACGCCGACTACGATACCCCTACGACAGCTTTTGAAAAGCAATATTTCGACCATATTCACGATTTCGCCTTTTATGGCGCATTGGATGCCCAGTGCGTGAAAAACCATGGCAAGCACATTGACGAACTCATTCAGGAGGGCGACTACAAGGCTGTTGTGGCGAATATGCTGACCCCGGATGGCCTGAACTATGGGCAGTTACCCAAGGGCCTACTGTTCTTTCACAACTACCAGGAAGGGCCTCGCACACCTATGGAGGAACATTTGGTGGAGGCTGCCTTGTATGCCAGTTCCAATGGAGAAGCCCACGTACACTTTACGGTTTCTCATGACCACATGCAGCTGTTTGAGCAACGGGTGGCGGAGAAAAAAGCTTTTTACGAAGAGAAATTCGGTGTACATTACCATATCTCTTTCTCTGAGCAACAGGCTAATACCGACACCATAGCTGCCAATACCGACTTTACGCCCTTCAGGGATGCCGATGGGGCTTTGCTCTTCCGTCCGGGCGGACACGGCGCTCTGATCCGCAATCTGAATGATATCGACGCGGATGTCGTCTTTATCAAGAATATTGATAACGTTGTGACCGACCGCCTAAAGGAAGACACCGTATTATGGAAGCAGGTCATTGCCGGCGTTTTGGTAACGCTGCAAAAGAAAATATTCCATTACATCGAGGTGTTAGACTCCGGCAACTACAATCACCAAACGCTTGAGGAAATCATTCATTTCGTGCAGCGCGACCTCTGCTGCCGCAAAGCAGACATCAAGGAACTTGAAGACGCGGAGTTGGTGATTTATCTCCGCAGTAAGCTCCATCGTCCCTTGCGCGTATGTGGCGTCGTTAAGAATGTGGGAGAGCCTGGTGGCGGACCGTTCTTGGCTTACAACCAGGATGGCACGGTGAGCTTGCAGATCTTGGAGAGCAGTCAGATTGACACCAACGATGCCGCGGCAATGGAGATGTTTACCTCGGGTACTCATTTCAATCCGGTTGACCTTGTTTGCGCCATAAAGGACTACAAGGGGCAGCGTTTCAATCTCCCCGACTATGTGGACCAGGCCACAGGCTTTATCAGTTCAAAGAGCAAGAACGGCCGTGACCTCTTGGCGTTAGAGTTGCCCGGACTGTGGAATGGCGCCATGAGCGATTGGAACACCGTCTTTGTGGAAGTACCCTTGTCAACCTTCAATCCGGTGAAGACCGTCAACGACCTGTTGCGCGACAGTCATCAGCAGTAACCAGTTGACAGACAATTATCTTGTTAGAAATGGTTAAGGAGTTTCTTTTAGTTGGTTTTGGCAGTTTCTTGGGTGGGGGCACGCGCTATTTAGTTTCTGCCGCGCTACAGCCCTGGTCTTTTTTTCAGTTACCCGTGGGTACGTTTGCGGTCAACATCATCGGCTGTTTTGTTCTCGGACTCATCTCAGGGTTATCCATGCAGAGCTCATGGCTGTCACCTGCTGCGCGCCTGATACTCACCACAGGGTTCTGTGGTGGGTTCACCACGTTCTCTACCTTTATAAAGGAGAACAGCGCGTTATTGCAAGACGGCCATCATCTTTCTTTGTCTATCTATATTGTCTCCAGCCTTCTTGTGGGTTTGCTCGCTTATATAGCCGGCCTTCAGATGGCAAGGGTGGTGACGGTGAAATAAGCTGATGGCATAGAAAAATCCCATGATACATCGTCTGATTGTCCAGACCTTGTATCATGGGATTCTTTTGTATCTTATTCAGTAATTCAGTCTTTAGAACTCTTCGTCATCACTGATTTCTTCTGCCTCATAGTTGAGTTCGTCCGGATTCTCGTCGTAAGTGGTACGATAACTCTCCTCGGTGAGCTTGTCGTCATCGAAGGTGTCATCCTCTTCCTCAGACTTGAAGTCCTCCTCCTCATCCTCTTCCAGATCATCGTCTAAGGCCTCTTCGGGAAGTTCTTCGTCGTCGTCCAGGCTTTCTGCGTCATCCAAGCGGAATTTGGCAGGTTCCACCTCCGGTTTTTCTTTGACAAAGATAGCCTCTATCCAGAGACCCTTGGCAATCTCCAGCACCTCGTATCCGTCGCTCAACTTCTTCTCGTACAAGCCTCCCGGATGGTGCAACCGGTCTTTGGGCAGCGTCGTGGTGGATATATCAAAGCCCGTCTTGATAATATCCTGAATGCTTTGTGACAGCGAATCCCAGCCACCTCCGAAGTTACGGTCGAGCACCTCGACGAGTTTTGCGGCCGAAATATGTCGTATATTCTCGTAAGTGAGATCCGTTACGCGCATGATGGGGCGCTTCTTGATGGCTATTTTCTGCTTATTGTTTTCGTCAACACGGATAGCGCCCGTCTTGAATCCACGGTCTTCGTATTTCTTGATGACCTCTGGACGGTCGACCTTAATTTCCTCTACCTCGAAAGCGCTACGTATGATGTCGGTATAGCGGCGCATGTTGTCCTTGAGGTCGGCATCCTTTTCTGCGGTCTCCCACATACGAAACACGTCGTTTTCCTGGATATCCCATACGTTGCTCTTTGTCAACGTCTTAAGTGTGATGGCTTTTTTATCTTTCATATTGTCGTTACGAATATGCTGCAAAAGTAATGATAAAATCGTAATTCGCAAACAAAACCAAATATATTTTTCCTTGTAATCAGCGGTTTATCGGCTCGGTCTGCTGTTCCAGAAATCCACGTATCGCTCAGCCACCTTGATATAGTCATGATGCTTACGAATATAGGCCTTGCCCTCAGCTTTCAGTTTGGTCAACACGTCGGGGTGGAGCACCACGTTTTCTATCTGCTGAAAGACGCTATCGAAGGTTGGCTCTACGTTGATGATGGGGCGTAACTGCTCTTCGCCCAAGATCTCGTAGTTTTCCGGTTCGCCACCTCCCACGTTCACCACACCGAGCTTCATCGCCTCAAGGGCATTCATGGCGGGCGTGTAGCTATACAGTTGGTCGAGGATGAGGTCTGCGCCCTGCATCATCCTTCGGTACTGCGCAAAAGGAATCCCCTCTACCACCTGCAGGTCTATCAGGTTGGGATACTTCTCTTTTACCGCCTGCGCCGCTGCCAGCATGATGTCGGTACCTTTGTAGGCATTACGCTGCTTGCTGATCCCCACAAACACCTTTACGGGAGTCTGTGCCTCGTGTGTTGCGCCCTGTTCATCGTCGGGGGGCAATATGGGAAAGGGTATAAAGGTGGTCTTGTCAGGGAACAAGGGATGGTAGCATGCCCAGTATTCGTAGAGGCCGGTGATGATGCCGTCACAATTCTCGGCTATCATCCGGTTGAGCTGTTCCTTCTTAGTGCCCAACCAGTCTGTCCGCTCTTTCAGCGCGTCAGCGTCAAGCCGCAGTTGGTCGCCGAGATTGAAGTCGCTGTATCTCAGTGGCTTTCGGGTAATATTCTCGTGTACCCAGTAATAGTCCATGCCGAAGGCTCCGAGAAACATTTTCTTGTTTTGCCGACGGAGCACTCGATAAAATGGGAACAAACGCGCTGCCTTGAGCTCGAAGAACATCGGATTGATGAGTTGCACCACGTCATATCCTCTCAGTTGGAGCATCAGCCTCCAGCATTTGGCCATCAGCCTTATTCCTCCCCATTTGCCCGGACGCCTCGCCACGTCTATATCGCGGGTATAATCTTTCCAGAAGTCACCGTTGCTTACCACGGTCACCTGGTGTCCCAATGCCCTCAGCCCAGCGGCCAGGGTAGCGTGCACATTGCTGTATTCGCCTATGAGAAGAATGCGCATGGGTCAGCGTATGGTAAGCAGCAGCAGGCGTCTGCCCACGGCCGTGTTGACCAACCGGCGGAAGGCGGCGTATTTGCGGGTATAGTCTTTGTCTGAGAGCGGGAAAAGTCCTTTCTGCCGCAGACTGCCCACGGCCTCCATCAGGTGGTGGTGGCTGTGGGTGAGCTGTATGGTGTTGTACAGATAATCCATCGACAACTGGGCCACGCGGCGGTTGAGTGCCACCCTGTCGATTTCGGGCGAGTGCTGGGCGATGTCGTGCAGGTGGAATATGATGTCGCGCATGTCTGTCAGTCGCTTGGCAATGTGTGGCGTGTCATGCCGGTGCATGATCGAGTCTTCGCGTTGCCGATAGTAGTATGCTTTCGACGTGGTGGCATATACGTGCTCTGCCCTGAGCATCAGCTGTGGGGTAAAGTCCTCGTCCTCATGTAAGATGCCCGGGTGAAAGCGTAGCGTACCGAGAATGCTTCTTCTGAAGATGTATCCACAAACCGAGCTGTGCAAGTTGTTTTGGTGCATATAAGCCACGCCCGTCATTGGACCGTTGTAAGTGGAAGGTACCTCGCCAAGCTCTTTGTCTGTATGGTGAAACAGCACCATGTCGCAATCGGCCTGGTAGCGAACGATGTCGAGGCAGTGTTCGTAGGGAGCCTGTATCAGATGGTCGTCACCATCGACAAACTGCACAAAACGTCCGGTCGCCATCTGCAGGCCTCGGTTGCGTGCGTCAGAAGGTCCGCCGTTGGGCTGTCGTACATACACCAGTTTGTCGCGCAGCTCTATCAGGTCGTTGAGCACCGACACTTCCGAACCGTCGTCCACCAGTATAATCTCACGCTCTTCGTCGCTGAGCGAGAGCGAGAGAATGCTGCGCAGGCACTGTTCGAGCAGGCTGACGGGCAGGTTATAGGTGCAGACGATGAAGCTGATCAGCGGCGTCGGCGGAATATTCGATGTAGGGCGCATAGTCGTTCCAAACCTATATAATGCATGAGCTTGAGTTTCCACGTAGAGTAATAGGGCAGAATGGGGAAGTGGGGCGGTTGTGGCGGCGGCAGAGGGTTGCCTCGGCGGTCTTTCCGGTTCAGGTTTCTCAACTGATAGAGTTTGCCGCAGGCGTCGTACACATCCATTTGTATGTTGAGCACAGAGGCATAATACTCGTCCATGGCCTTGCCAAACTTAGTGAGCGACGCATTGTTTTCCAACTGGCGGGTATAGTCGTTGAGCACCCTCACGTGGCCCGTGAGCAGGTCGGTCAGGTCTTCGGCCGTGGCGGTATGGGAGATGCCCTTAGGGTTGTGGCAGTAATAGTACATGCCCACGTCGGTGGTGGCAATGATACGCGTGCGCTTGAGCACCTGCCACATGAAGAACACGTCCTCAAAGTGTCTTCCCGGCGGAAATTTCACGTTGCGCAACAGCTCGCGCCTGTAGATCTTGTTCCAGGCATAAGCGTGCCGGTAGCCCTTGGCCTCAAGCCAGTAGGTCCATTTGTCTTTATATTCCTTTCGTCCAAGATAGAGCGTGGTGCGGTTCTTGGAGCCGTAGTGCTTGTTTACCGGATATTCCAGGATGTCATAATCAGAGCGCACATTGAGCAGCTCCATCAGCTGCTTCAGCGTGTCGGGGGCTATGTAGTCGTCGCTGTCTACAAAGGTTACATAGTCGCCCTTGGCCTTCTCCAGTCCGGCGTTGCGTGCGGCACTGAGTCCACCGTTGCGCTTGAGGTGTATCACCTGGATGCGGCGTTCTTTCTTCACGTATTTGTCGCAGAGCACATCACTGCCATCGGTAGACGCGTCGTCTACCAGAATCATCTGCCAGTCACGAAATTCCTGACCGATAATGCTGTCGAGGCATCGCCGCAGTGTCGATTTCACCTGATAAACAGGTATGATGATGCTTAGTTTCATGCTGCAAAGATAATAAATGTTTCGCATTTGCGTTGAAATATGTAATGAAAAAACAAGCAAAAGAAGAAGCCTATCTGCATATCCTGAAATACACGGGCCTGTTTGGTGGGGTGCAAGGTTTGAGCGTCCTGGTGGGCATCGTGCGCAACAAGTTGATTGCCATGATTCTCGGCCCCGACGGCATGGGACTCATCTCGCTGTTCAACTCTTCGATCAAGCTTGTTTCCGACTCCACCAACTTCGGCATTTCGATGAGTGCGGTGAAAAGTCTGTCTGAGGCTTTCGAGACAGCCGACGAGGCGCGTGTGCGGTCGGTCATCCGCACGATACGCTCATGGAGCCTGCTCACCGCCCTGCTGGGCGTGGTGGTTTGCGTGGCGCTCAGTCCGCTGCTCAACACTTGGACCTTCGCCTGGGGCGACCACACCCTGCACTTCGTCTTGCTTGCGCCTGTGGTGGGACTCATGGCCCTGACCGGTGGCGAGGCAGCCATACTCAAGGCGGCGCGCAAGCTCAATCAGCTGGCGGCCATTTCGGTCTACAACCTGTTCTTCGCTTTGGTGGCCACCATACCGCTTTATTATTACTACGGTCAGGCGGGCATCGTGCCATCGCTGGTGCTGGTGGCTTTGGGCCAGTGCCTCACCACCGTGGCCTACTCGTTCAGGCTCTATCGTCCGGTCGTGTCGCTCCGAGGGTGCCGGGCGGGCGAGGGCAGAGGCCTGATAAGCTTGGGCATGGCCTTTGTCGTGGCGGGCGTATTGGGCAGCGGGGCAGAGTTTGCGGTGCGCTCATACATGAACTACACCGGCGAAATCGTGAACGTGGGACTTTACAACGCCGGTTACATGATGACCATGGTCTACGCCGGGATGGTGTTCTCGGCCATGGAAACCGATTATTTCCCCCGACTGTCGGCCATACCCTCGTTTGGGGCACGACTCAACCAGACGGTCAACCACCAGATGGAGGTGTCGCTGCTGCTGGTGTCGCCCTTGTTGGTGTTGTTTATGGTGGCCTTGCCCATACTCCTGCCCTTGTTTTACAGCGGCAAGTTTATGCCCGTCATGGGCATGGTCAGGGTTACGGCGCTGGCCATGTACTTTCGCGCACTGACGTTGCCAGTGGAGTATATTGCCCTCTCGCGCAGCGACTCCAACAGTTATCTGTTTCTTGAAGCCGTATACGATGTCTGCTTTGTCCTTCTCGTCATCCTCGGGTTCCGCTATTTCGGCCTCACGGGCACGGGCGTAGGACTGGTTGTGGCTGGCGCCATCAACTTTGTCGTGGTGATGCTCTATGCACGTTGGAAGTACCATTACCACATGTCGGCCGAGATACGCCTTTACATGCTCACGCTGCTGCCCCTCGGCGGCGCTACCTATATGTCGGCCACCCTGTTGCACGGGGTGGGCTATTGGGTGGTGGGACTGCTCCTTGCGCTGGTCTCCTTTGGCATCTCGCTGCATATTCTCAGGTCTAAGAGCCGCCTGTGGGAATCGTTGTGGGGCAAGGTGCGGGCAAGGTGGCATCGGAAAACAGACGCGCAGACTTTAACAGACAATGCCCATGACAAAGACAAATGAACATTGCCGGGTCACGGTCTTGGTGGCCGTGTACAATACGGCGCCCTATCTCAGCGCTTGCCTCGACTCGCTGCTTTGCCAGACGTTGGCCGACTTTCAGGCCGTCTGCGTAGACGACGGCTCGCCCGACGGCTCGCCCGACATACTCAAAGCCTACCAAGCCCGAGACCCGCGCATAGAGGTGGTGACGCTGAAAGCGAACCAGGGGCAGGCTCACGCCCGCAATATTGCACTACGGCAGGCCCGTGGGAGCTATGTGTGTTTTCTTGACAGTGACGACTGGCTGGCGCCCGACGCCTTGGAAAAAACCGTGCGTGTATTTGAAGAACACCCGGCCACGGGCTGCGTGCTTTTCCATACCTTATATTATTACGGTGCCTCGCGCGTGAAAGAATACAGCATGAAGCCCTTCGACAAGCTCAGTGGTCAAGAGGCATTCGAGCTTTCGTTGACATGGCAGATTCATGGCGTGTACATGGTCAGGGCCGCCATTCACCACCGGTATCCATACGATGAGCAGACGAAGGCTTTCGGCGACGACAACGTCACCCGTCTGCATTACCTCGCCTCCGAAGAGGTGCGTTGCTCGGCGGGCACCTATTATTATCGCCAACATGCCTCATCGGTGTCTCATCGGGTA
Organism: Bacteroidota bacterium; assembly: GCA_023425865.1. Taxonomy (GTDB): domain Bacteria; phylum Bacteroidota; class Bacteroidia; order Bacteroidales; family Bacteroidaceae; genus Prevotella. The sequence continues at coordinate 28,086 of JAFABV010000043.1, forward strand.
AGCATCAGGCGATTTGACTATCTGGTGGCTAATAGCCTCATGAAGCAAACGTTGATAGACTTAGGCGCATCTTCTTCACTTGTTGATGTTTATGAAAACCACAGATGGCTCAATGTGATCGACATGTACATGTTTTATTTCGTACACCGCCGTGCCCTCGGCCGGGTGGATGCCGCTGCCGGACTGGCTGAAATCAGGCGTGCGTGGTCAACCATAGAGCCTCGGCGACTGAAGGCAAGCTGCCGTTTTAAGTTGGGCTACATGCCTATGCCATGCTCGTGGTTTCTCTTTAGGGTGCAAGAGGAACTCTATTTCTCGTTGCGACGCTGGCTGAAGCCCCGTAGCCTACAGCCCAAGGATGGCGTCTGAACGCTCTCCTCGTGACCGGCAAAAGGGTTTGGGCTGGCGCGAACCCAACGCTGTTGACCATTCCTCATGCGCTCCTTCTTTTGTGGTTTTATATAGAATCATCGGATGGTTTAATATAGAATTATCGGATGGTTTTATATAGAACTATGTTGTAATTCTATATAGAATCATTCCGCCATTCGGCTTTCGTGTCTCCGCATTTGCGGCTTTGGGGCACGGCAAGAAGGCCTCCGATAGCAGAAAAGAAAGCCTTTCAGGCGCTGCCCAATGCTGGAGTTTGCCATGAATGGCGGTGCTCAAAGAAGTTGACAACGTGTACTTTATGTCTGTGTGTGGGCGGTCGGAAGGCGCCCGGGAGATGTTACAATCTGTAGCTTTTGCATTTAATTTCTGCGTTAATCCTCTTAAAAAAAAGGTGATTTGCTTGTGTTTTTTTTGAGAAATTATTAACTTTGCGAGGAATGTTGAGAGTGGATCAATGACTCTGATAATTGTTGGCATATTGCTCATAGGTTATCTGCTGATCGCGACAGAGAGTATAACCAGTGTAAACAAAGCGGCTGTTGCCATCTTTGTTTGTACTGTGGGCTGGGTGCTATATATCAGTTATGGCACCGACTTTGTGATGAGCCAGCATCCTGATGAGTATCTGAGTTTTCTTCAGGGTCAGGCACCGTCGAGCATTGCCGTCAAGGAGTTTATAGCCAGCAACATATTCTTGAAGTATGTGGGCGAGGCGTGCAGCGTCGTGTTGTACTTTTTGGCCACGATGACCATCGTAGAGATTCTCAACAACAATGGATGTTTTGATTTTCTCATGCAGTTCATGAAGACCCGCAACAGCAAGTGGTTGTTGTGGGCCTTAGCCATTGTCACCTTTATCATTTCGGCCCATCTCGACAATCTCAGTACCACGGTGCTGATGCTGATGATGATGCACAAGATCGTGCCCAACCGCCGTCAGCGACTTATTTACGGCGCCACCATCGTGGTGGCAGCCAACTGTGGCGGCGCCGTAACGGTGATAGGCAGTCCCATTGGCTTGCTGATATGGAACAATGGGCTGGCATCGGCCTCTTATTTCTTCCTCGTGATGATCGTGCCCTGCCTCTTGGCCTGGTCAGTGCCCATCTGGTGGATGGGGCGCAGTCTGCCTGGTAGGGTAGAGACCGAGACGATAGTCATGCCTTATCGAGGCGACGACACACGTCTCAACATGTGGCAGCGGCTGATGATGCTCGTGGTGGGCATAGGTGGACTGTGGTTTATTCCGACCTTTCATAACATTACCAAGCTCAGCCCGTTTCTCGGGGCCTTGTGTGTGCTCAGCGTGCTGTGGGTGGTGAATGAGATATTCAACCGCAAGCTCATGAACATGGATGCCCTTATGGGGCGCCGCATGCCCTTGTCGCTGCTCTACACCAATCACCAGATGGTGTTGTTTATCTTTGGTGTGATGCTGGCGTTGGGCGTGGTCAAGGAGACTGGAGCGGTAGACCTGGCGTGGGAGGCTTTGCGGCAGGCTGGGGTCACCACATGGCAGATGGGCATCGCCACAGGCATAGTCAGTGCGCTGCTCAATGATTTTACCACGGCCACCAGCTTTTTGACGTTGAACCCTGACCAGGGCCTCAACTCACCTTATACCTTCATGGTGGCCTACAGCGCCGCCGTGGGCGGCAATGTGCTGGCGGTGGGGTCTGTGGCAGGTGCCGCCCTGATGAAGACCGAGCGTATGCACGTGGGATGGTATTTCAAAAACGTGGGACTGGCTTGCGCCGTGGGAGGCATGATGGGATTTATAGTCCTGCTGTTGACAGTGGGTTGATATAAGACACAAGTTATGGGTAAAAAGAGAATACAATCAAAACATGATAACAACAAGCAACATTTTATGGGAAAGATCAAAACGATAGGAATTCTGACCTCAGGCGGTGACGCCCCAGGCATGAACGCTGCCGTACGTGCCGTGACGCGTGCCGGTATCTGCAATGGTTTCAATGTCAAGGCCGTTTACCGTGGCTACGACGGACTGATCAATGGTGAGATAAAATCCTTTACCACGGAGAACGTGTCGGGCATTATCATGCAGGGCGGCACCATCTTGAAGACAGCCCGCTCTATGGAGTTCACCACCACAGAGGGTAGGCAGAAGGCTTACGAAACCATGCAGCGTGAGGAGATCGACGCGTTGGTGGTCATCGGCGGTAACGGTTCGCTGAACGGTGCCAGAATCTTTGCGCAGGAATACGACGTGTGCTGTATTGGCTTGCCGGGCACTATCGACAACGACCTGTATGGCACAGACTCAACCATTGGCTATGACACCACGCTCAATACCATCGTGGAGTGCGTGGACCGCATTCGCGATACCGCCCAGAGCCACGAGCGCATCTTCTTTATAGAGGTGATGGGGCGCGACGCCGGGTTCCTGGCCCAGAATGCCGCCATTGCCAGTGGCGCCGAGGCGGCCATCATTCCCGAGGACTCTACCGACGTGGACCAGCTGGCGCAGTTTATGGAGCGCGGCATCCGTAAGTCGAAGAAAAGTTGTATCGTCATCGTCTCCGAGAGTCCCAAGTGTGGTGCCCTCTACTATGCCGACCGTGTGAAGAAGGAGTTCCCGGGATATGATGTGCGTGTGTCGATCCTCGGTCATCTGCAGCGTGGCGGCCGCCCGTCGGCCCACGACCGTATCTTGGCCAGCCGCACAGGCGTGGGAGCCGTGGAGGCCATCATGCAGGGGCAGCGTAATATCATGGTGGGGGTGCGTAATAATGAAATCGTATACGTGCCACTCATCGAGGCCATACGCTCAGACAAACCGTTCGACAGGAAGCTCATCAACGTACTGGATGAATTGAGCATTTGAGTTCGTATATAGGTGGTGAAAACTGTCTTTGCCACTAAAGTTTGTTAATAAATAGATGAAGGAAGCAAAATAAAATGTACTTTTGCTTTCGACTTCCGTCTGGGGGAGCCTACTTAAAATAGATCATTATATATTAAAAAATAGCTTATGTCACAAATTATCGGGCACATCTCGCAGATCATCGGTCCTGTTATCGACGTTTACTTCGATATTCAGGGTCAGGATCCGGAGAAGGTGTTGCCTAAGATTTACGATGCTTTGACAGTGAAGCGTCCGGATGGCCGCGACCTGATCATTGAGGTGCAACAGCACATTGGAGAAGATACAGTAAGATGTGTCGCCATGGACAATACCGACGGTCTGCAGCGCGGACTGGAGGCTGTGCCCACTGGCAGTCCTATCACTATGCCGGCCGGTGAGCAGATCAAGGGTCGCATGATGAACGTGATTGGCCAGCCCATCGACGGCATGCAGGACCTGAACATGGAGGGTAGCTATCCCATCCACCGTGAAGCGCCTCAGTTTGACAACCTCTCTACACATAAGGAGATGCTGGCCACCGGTATCAAGGTGATTGACCTGCTTGAGCCATATATGAAAGGTGGTAAGATCGGACTGTTCGGGGGTGCCGGTGTAGGTAAGACGGTGCTCATCATGGAGCTGATCAACAACATTGCCAAGGGTCACGATGGCTACTCGGTGTTTGCCGGGGTGGGTGAGCGTACCCGTGAGGGTAACGACCTTATCCGCGACATGATCGAGTCGGGGGTTATCCGATATGGTGAAAAATTCCGTAAGGCCATGGACGAGGGAAAGTGGGACCTCTCACTGGTAGACCCTGAGGAGTTGAAGCAGTCGCAGGCAACCCTGGTATACGGACAGATGAACGAGCCTCCCGGGGCACGTGCCTCTGTGGCCCTTTCAGGACTGACCGTGGCCGAGGAGTTTCGTGACCATGGTGGCAAGGACGGTGCTCCTGCCGACATCATGTTCTTCATCGACAACATCTTCCGTTTCACCCAAGCTGGTTCTGAGGTGTCGGCCCTGTTGGGACGTATGCCCTCGGCCGTAGGTTATCAGCCTACGCTGGCTTCCGAGATGGGCGCCATGCAGGAGCGTATCACCTCTACCAAGAATGGCTCTATCACGTCTGTGCAGGCTGTGTATGTGCCTGCCGATGACTTGACCGACCCTGCTCCCGCAACCACCTTCAGTCACCTTGACGCCACCACGGTGCTCGACCGTAAGATTACCGAGCTGGGTATCTATCCTGCCGTTGACCCGCTGGCCAGTACCTCGCGTATCCTCGACCCGCTGATTGTGGGCAAGGCGCACTACGAGTGCGCACAGCGCGTGAAGGAGACCCTGCAGCACTATAACGAACTTCAGGACATTATTGCCATCCTCGGTATGGATGAGCTCTCTGATGAAGACAAGTTGGTGGTGAACCGCGCACGTCGTGTGCAGCGCTTCCTCTCGCAGCCTTTCGCCGTGGCAGAGCAGTTTACGGGCGTGAAGGGCGTGATGGTACCCATCGAAGAGACCATTAAGGGCTTCAACGCCATTCTCGATGGCGAGGTAGACAACCTGCCCGAGCAGGCCTTCATGAATGTGGGTACCATCGAAGAGGCCATCGAGAAGGGTAAGAAACTCATGGAACAGGCAAAAGGATAAAAGCTTATGCTGACTTTGAAAATTGTTTCACCCGAGAAAATCGTGTACGAGGGGCCTGCCAGCCAGGTGAAGGTTCCCGGCACCTTAGGCTCGTTCGAGATACTGGACAACCATGCGCCCATCATCTCGTCGCTTGAGAAAGGGGTCGTGGAATATGTCACTGCGGCAGGTGCCGAGACGATGGCCATCAAAGGTGGGTTTGTCGAAGTGCGTAAGAACGAGGTCAACCTCTGTGTTGAGGTATAATGCTGAATAAGTAGACCCGACCATGACGCGCAAAGACATCGACCATCTGGCCTGGCAATACCGCAAACAGGCACTCGTCATCGTGGGCACCCTGTTTCTCGCAGGACTGCTTGCGGCTAACGTTACCGTTCATTCAGAGCTGCTCATTCCGCTCTATTTCAGTGCAGTATATGCATTGGTGTTAGAGATGGGCGAGGCTGTGGTGTGGAACAGAGTGGTCAAGAACTCCCCCGACGGAATGCCCAACTTCCTGATGGGTGTGTCGGTAGTACGCACGCTTTCGGCCTTGGCGCTGATGTTTGTCTACTATCTCGTTGGCCAAAAAGAGCTGATCATGGTGTTCTTAGGGGTGTTTGCGGTGTTCTACATCGCCATTCTCGTTCACCACATCATCTTCTTCCGCCGACATAGCGGTATCTCAATCGACGAATAGATAATAACTTAGATCATGAAACAAATAAGATCATTGCTTCTCCTTCTGCTGGTGGCCTTGTTGCCCACGCAGCTCTTTGCCGCCAAGGAAGGGCATGGAGGTGAACTTAATATCCCCGAGATTGTGCTCGAGCATCTCTCTGATGCCTACGAATGGCACATCGCCACTTACGAGGGCAAGAGCATCCATGTGCCGCTGCCCATCATCGTCAGGAGCAGTGCCACGGGTGAGTGGACGTTCTGCACGGCGGAGTCGCTGCCTGCACCGTTCTATTTCGATGCGGCACACCACGGCAAAATATATGAGCATTTGGCTGATGGCACCACAGTGCGCCCCATCGACCTGAGCATTACCAAGACGGTGGCGCAGATATGGATTGTGACCATCGTGCTCATCGTGGTGTTTCTCACCTGTGCCCGCTGGTACAGCAAGCGCGACGAGAAGAGCGATGCCCCCAAAGGATTCGTGGGCATGATGGAGATGTTTGTGATGTATATCAACGACGATGTCATCAAGGCATCGATCGGTGAGAAGCATTACCGACGCTTCGCACCCTATCTCCTCACGGTGTTCTTCTTCATCCTCACCTGTAACCTTGTGGGCTTGATACCGGTATTTCCCGGTGGTGCCAACATCACGGGTAACATCAACGTCACCCTGTTTCTGGCGCTCTGCACCATGCTCGCCATCAATATCTTCGGCAGCAAGGAATATTGGGTAGACATCTTCTGGCCGCACGTGCCTGTCTTCCTCAAGGCTCCTGTGCCTCTGATGCCCGTCATCGAGATGTTTGGCATCATCACCAAGCCTTTCGCCTTGATGATACGTCTCTTTGCCAACATGATGGCCGGCCACGCGGTGATACTGAGTTTCACCTGCGTAATCTTCCTCGGCTGGTCAATGGGCGTGGGATTCGGTGTAGGACTCAATCTGTTCAGCGCGGTGATGCTGCTCTTTATCAACGCTCTGGAGTTGCTGGTGGCCTTCGTGCAGGCCTATGTGTTCACCCTGCTGAGTGCCGTATTCATTGGTCTGGCTCATCAGGAGCATGCCGAGGCATAACGGTTAAGGGGTTCAAACAGAGGATATTCGATCACATTAGTTAGATTATAACAATATAACATTAAATAACAACTTAAACTTCTTAAGATTATGATTATTTCAACATTATTGGCTGCTGAAGGCCTTGCACAGCTCGGCTGTGGTATTGGTGCTGGTATTGCAACTATTGGTGCAGGTATTGGTATTGGTAAGATTGGTGGCCAGGCCATGGATGCCATCGCCCGTCAGCCTGAGGCATCTGGTAAGATCCAGAGCAACATGATTCTGACTTCTGCCTTCGTCGAGGGGTGTGCCCTCTTCGCTATCGCAGCTTGTGCATTCTTGATCAAATAAAGAATACGAATGGAGAATTTACCATCAATATTAACGCCAGACCTGGGCCTCTTGTTCTGGATGCTCTTGGCGTTCTTGGTGGTCTTTGGTGTTCTTGCTAAATTCGGTTTCCCTGCCATTGTATCAATGGTGGAGAACCGAAAGAAGTATATTGACGAGAGTTTGCGCAAGGCACATGAAGCCTCAGAACGACTTGAGAATATCAAGCAGGAAGGCGAGTCCATGCTGCAGGAGGCACGTGAGAAGCAGGCGCAGTTGCTGAAAGAGGCAACGGCCACCCGCGATGCCATCGTTGAGAAAGCACAAGAGAAGGCGAGTGAGGAAAGCGCTCGACTGCTGTCTGACGCACGTGCACAGATAGAGGCCGAGAAGCAGAACGCCATTCGCGAGATCAGGTCCCAGGTGGCAGAACTCTCTGTGAAGATCGCGGAGAAGATTGTCAAGGAACAGCTTTCATCCAACGCGAAGCAAATGGGTCTTATCGACAAACTGCTGGATGAGGTTTCTGTTGATGTAAACGTGAACAATAAATGAGCCAGTTATGGATTTAGGTGTAATATCGGTTAGATATGCCCGTGCGCTCCTCAAGAGTGCCGTGGCGCTCAAGCAGGAGGAACGGGTTTACCAGGAAATGCAGGTGCTCTCGCAGAGCTATCTTCAGGTGCCCGCCCTCAGGCTTACGATAGACAATCCAATGCTCACCTCAGACAAGAAGAAGGGATTGCTGGAGACTGCTTGCGGCGGAAACGTCGCCGAGATCACCGGACGGTTCCTGCAGCTGGTGCTGAAGGAGGGCAGGGAGAGTGCCCTGCAATTCATGGCCCAATCATACATCACGCTTTATCGTCAGCAGAAGAATATCACTCGTGGTAAACTGACCACAGCTGTTGCCGTCTTGCCAGAAACAGAGGCTAAGATGCGGGCAATGGTGGAGAGTAAGACTCATGGTACCGTGGAGTTCAACACCGAGGTCGACGAAAGCATCTTGGGAGGATTTATCCTCGAATACGATACTTATCGTATGGATGCCAGCGTCAAGTCAAAGCTGAACAATATTTTGGTACAATTAAAGAAGTAAAAGCAACTATGCTTATAGGGGCTTTCCACTCTACTGTTTAAATATAGAATATAACAAATAATGTCTGATAATATTAAACCAAGCGAAGTATCAGAAGTTCTCTTGAGGCAGCTTGAAAATATCAATGCTGATGAGAAGTTCGATGAAGTAGGTACAGTGCTCACGGTTTCTGATGGCGTGGCGCGTGTCTATGGACTGCGCAATGCTGAGGCCAACGAACTGCTTGAGTTTGAAAATGGCACGATGGCAATTGTGATGAACCTCGAGGAAGACAACGTAGGTTGTATCCTTTTGGGTCCCACAACAGGCATCAAGGAGGGTCAGAAGGTGAAGCGCACGCACCGTATTGCGTCGATTCGCGTCAACGATGGCTTCCTCGGTCGTGTGGTCAACCCGCTGGGTGAGCCTATTGACGGCAAGGGAGACATCGACATGAGCACCTCATTTGAGATGCCCCTCGACCGCAAGGCACCGGGCGTGATTTACCGTCAGCCCGTGAAGGAGCCGTTGCAGACTGGTCTGAAGGCCGTCGACTCGATGATTCCTATCGGTCGCGGACAGCGTGAGCTGATCATCGGCGACCGCCAGACGGGTAAGACCGCTGTGGCCATCGATACCATCATCAACCAGAAAGGCAACTACGAGGCTGGCAAGCCCGTGTACTGTATCTATGTGGCTATCGGTCAGAAGGCCAGTACGGTGGCCGCCCTCGTGCAGACCCTCAAGGAGCACGGCGCACTGCCTTACACCATCATCGTGAGTGCAACGGCTGCCGACCCTGCCGCCATGCAGTATTACGCGCCGTTTGCCGGTGCTGCCATCGGTGAGTATTTCCGCGACCGCGGCTACCATGCCTTGGTGGTGTACGACGATTTGTCGAAGCAGGCCGTGGCCTATCGTGAGATTTCACTGATTCTGCGTCGTCCTTCCGGACGTGAGGCTTATCCCGGTGACGTGTTCTACCTGCACTCTCGTTTGCTTGAGCGTGCGGCCCGTATCAACGATCAGCAGGAGGTGGCTGAGCAGATGAACGACCTGCCCGCCTGCATGGAAGGTCACGTAAAGGGTGGTGGCTCGTTGACGGCTCTGCCTATCATCGAGACACAGGCCGGTGACGTGTCCGCTTACATCCCCACCAACGTGATTTCTATCACCGACGGTCAGATCTATTTGGAAACCGACCTCTTCAACCAGGGCTTCCGTCCTGCCATCAACGTGGGTATCTCGGTATCGCGTGTGGGTGGCTCGGCACAAGTCAAGAGCATGAAGAAAGTGGCCGGTACGCTGAAGATTGACATGGCACAGTATCGTGAGTTGGAGGCTTTCTCTAAGTTCTCCAGCGACATGGATCCTGTTACAGCCATGACCATCGACCGTGGCCGTAAGAACAACCAGTTGCTCGTTCAGCCTCAGTACAGCCCAATGCCGGTAGGCGACCAGATCGCTATTCTCTATTGCGGCGTTAACGGACTTATGCATGATGTGCCTGTAGATAAGGTGCGTGCTTGTCAGGAGCAGTTCCTTGAGTCGATGCGCTCTCAGCATCAGGATGTGCTCGACTCATTGGCCAGCGGACAGCTTACTGATGAGAGCATCCAGACCATCAAGGATGTAATGGCTGGCGTTGCCGGACAGTTTAAATAGTGCGAGCTTATGCCTTCATTAAAAGAGATTAAGACCCGTATAGCCTCCGTGAAAAGCACCCGTAAGATTACGAGTGCCATGAAGATGGTGGCATCGTCGAAGTTGCATCATGCGCAGACGGCCATACAGAATATGCTTCCCTACGAAAATCAGTTGGAGCATATCCTCAAGGCCTTCCTCGCTTCTGTGCCCGAGGCTCAGAGCGTGTATGATGAGGAGCGCGCTGAGGTGAAAAAGGTGGCATTGATTGTCTTTTCTTCCAACAGTTCGCTCTGTGGCGGATTCAACGGCAACATCATTCGACTGCTTCAACAGGCTATCGACGGGTACAAGGCTCAAGGCGTCAGCGATATCACGATTTATCCCATAGGGCGTAAGGTGGCAGAGAAGGTCATCAAGTGGGGCTACCATCCTGCTGGCGACTTTACAGAATTGGCCGAGAAACCCAGTGCGGCACACTGTGCGGAGATAGCTACCGAATTGGCAGGGAAGTTTGCCCGCCACGAGATAGATAAGGTAGAACTCATCTATCATCATTTCAAGAGTGCCGGCTCGCAGATTCTCACACGCTCTACCTTGCTTCCTATTGACCTCTCTACAGAGAATATCGGAAGCTCTAACGACCGTGACCTGACATCCAATATGGTGACGGCTAAGGCTCAGGAGTACCTTCGTAAGAGGGGAGAGGGAGAGAGTCGCAAGAATGGAGACGATGCGAAGCCGCTCAATGACGACTTCATTGTTGAGCCCAATCTGGAGTCTGTGCTCTCGGTGCTGGTTCCAAAGTTGCTCAACCTGATGGTTTATACTGCCTTGCTCGATAGCAACGCCTCTGAGCATGCTGCCCGCATGGTTGCCATGCAGACGGCTACCGACAATGCCGACGAGATTTTGCGTACCCTCAACCTGCAATACAACAAGAGCCGTCAGGCTGCCATTACCAGTGAGTTGCTGGATATTGTGGGCGGTAGTGTAAACAATTAGGTCTCTATTTGTAAAGCGTTGTTCACTGACCGTATCAATCTTTTCGATGTTGAACTGAAGTCTATCATCATAGACACTTATACCAAAACAGGCAACCCGGTTGGGCTGCCTGTTTTGGTATAGTTTGTATAGAGTTTGCCGTATGCTTGAGTTCATCCCACCCCATACTCCTCATCGAGCTGTGGCGCGGTATCCTGTCCGCTGCCATAGCGGTGGTACTCAAAGCAGATGCTCTGTTCCTTGAGATAGTGGATGAGTTCCACGCGCCCATTCCTGACGGGAGTCTCGGTAGAAATAAAGAGGTCTTTTTCCGCGGCCCTCGTATAGAGCTCGATGGGGATGTTGGCCGAGCAAGTGCGGATACGCTCGTATTGGGGCATGGATGCCACAAAGTCGTTGAGCGGCTCTTGCTTCACCTGTACTCCTAATGTAGCAAGTTTGGCATCGAGAATGGCGCGCTCACCAGTGTCGTGACTAACGGTGAGTGGCGTGCCGCAGGTCTTGGCAGCAAGAGCCACCATCAGCACCTGAGCATCGGTGTCGGCAGGGAAGAGGCGTAGCGCCATGCCACCTTTGAGAGGCAGATAGCGGAACACATTCTGTTCGCCGGCGCAGTTGTTCCAATCGCGCGGCCGAGAGAACTCCTCTTTCCATGCTTCAGCATAACTCTTCTGATAGTCGGTCGTCGAGCCAGCCTTATCACTGATGACGGTAAGCTGCTGGCAGTAGTTGGGGCCTCCGGCCTTGAGTCCCGGACCGAAAGCCGAGCGCTTCATGCCACCAAAGGGTTGGCGGTTGACGATGGCACCCGTGATGCCACGGTTGATATAGAGGTTACCGGCTTCGATGGTGTCGCGCCAGAGTTTGCGCTCCCTCTCGTCTAATGTCTGGAGACCCGAGGTGAGTCCGTAGTCAAGACTGTTGACCAGGCTGATGGCCTCTTCGAGGGTATCGAAAGGAGCCACAGAGAGCAGCGGCCCGAATAGTTCGGTGCGGAATGAGAAATTCTCTGGTTTCACGCCTAACTTGATGGCAGGTGCCATGATGTATTTGCGCTTGTCGACGAAGCGTGGCTCTACAAGCCATGACTCACCCTCCTCTAACTGCCCGGCGGCTTGCAGCAGCTTCTCGTTGCGGTTGGTAATCATCGGTCCAACGATATTCCCGGCATCCCATACGCCACCTACCTTCAAGCTGATGGCGCAGTCGCGCAGTTTTTCGCGGAAGTCCTTTCGGTTATAAACCGACCGCTCCACCAAGAGCAGAGAGCAGGCCGAGCATTTCTGTCCGGCATTGCCGAAGGCAGAATGGCAGGCATTCATGATGCCATGATCCATGTCAGCCGATGCGGTGATGATCATGGCGTTCTTCCCACCCGTCTCCGCCGATAGTGGCGTGGTGGGTTTGGCATGCAGTATCTGCTGGGCTGTGTCGGTGCCACCGGTGAGTATGATGTGCTTCACTTCAGGTGCCTGCGTCAGCACGTTGAGCGCCTCGCGGTCGGTGATGACCACCTGCAGCGCCTCCTTGGGTACACCAGCTTCCCAGAAAGCCTGGGCGAAGAGCCATGCCACTGGCGCAGCCACAGAGGCGGGCTTGAGGATGACGGTGTTGCCGGCGGCCAAGGCTGCGGCGACGCCACCGCAAGGTATGGCGCAGGGGAAGTTCCAGGGTGAGATAACGAGTATGGTGCCCTTAGGCTGGATGTCAACGTCGTCGAAAGCGTAGAATTTCTTCATCGAGGTGGTATAGAAGCGGGCATAGTCAATGCCTTCCGACACCTCCACGTCGCCTTCCACTACGGTCTTGCCCGTTACGGCACACATGCAGCCGATGAGGTCGCCTCGCTGGTTGCCCATGCGGTTGGCAGCATCATGCAGTATGCGGTGGCGCTCCTCAATGGTGGTATTACGCCAGCCCTTCGGATCGGCAGCCGCAATTTCGAGAATCTCTTTTACCTGCTCAGCGTTGGTGCGCGACATTTCACAAACCTTCACGTCTTCCTCGGCGCTACGGTCGTAATAGTCTTGGCGGCTGTCGTTCACCACCTCCTTGTCTCCAATCTGGGTAGGAATGACATAAGGCTTATCGGCAGGAGTCTTCTTCCATTTCTTGAATATTTCGCGCTGCCACTCCTGATTCACCTCACGGTCGAAGTCGGTGTCGGGTTCGTTGGCCATGACGTCGGCTGGATCCACGGGTGCGTAGGGTGCCAAGCGGTTTTGTGTGCGTTTGGACTGATGGGTGAGAGTGTCTTTGATGGCGTAGGCATCCTCAAATTGCTTCTTCAAGAAGTCCCAGGTCTTAGTGCCGGGCTTGAGGTTGAAGGAGTGGGTGAGAAAATTGTCGGGCGCCGTATTCTCGTCCATGCGTCGCACCAGGTATGACACGGCGTTGAGGAAATGCTCATCGTGTACCACAGGAGTATAGAGAATGACATGGTTGCCCAGTTTAGACTGCGCGCGCCATACATGGTCGGCCATGCCTTCGAGCATCTCGAAACTGAAGTCTTCTTTGGGTGTACCATACTTCTCGGTGAGCAGGTAAGCGTAAGAGATGGTGTAGAGGTTGTGCGACGCAATGCCGATGTTGAGGCATTTGGCATTCTCAGGCAGCAATCCGCGCTCGATGAGATGCAGATAGTTGGCATCCACCTCGGTCTTGTTGGGCCTGATGGGATTTGGCCATCCGCGCAGTGACGACACCACGGTCTCCATGTCGAGGTTGGCACCCTTCACGATGCGCACTTTGATGGGAGCGCCTCCGCGGGCACACCGCTCTTTGGCAAAGTCGAGCAGCTGTGTCTGGAAGTCCCATGCATCAGCGAGATACGCTTGCACAACGATGCCGGCGGAGTAATGCAGGAACTCTGGCTTCGACAGCGTTTCCATGAATATCCGTAGGGTGAGGTGAGCGTCTTTGTATTCCTCCATGTCGAGGTTGACAAACTTATAGTGTTTCTGCCCATTCTCATCGACAAAGGGATACTCCATGGCAGTCTTGTAGAGTTCGGTCATACGTCGCACGAGTTCGGGGAACGACTCCTCATAGTTGAGTGCATGTGTTTGTGCGTAGACGCCCGAAATCTTCACCGAGATATAGTTGATGTCAGGTTCCTTCAGTGCTTCAAGGGTGTTATAGTAGCGTCGGTCGGCTTCCTCATTGCCCAGTACCACCTCGCCCAGAAGATTTACGTTCTGTCCGATACGCTGCTCGCGGCGCGTGGCCAAGTGCTTGGTGAGATGAGGTCGGGCCGCGTCGATGATGACACGTGAGGTGTCCATACGCAGGCGTTTCTTGATGATGGGTATGGCAATCGGGAAGAAGTGATAACCAAATGCCTGGTACATCTTGAATAGAAACGCGTCGCGGGAGTTGAGGAATTTGGGCACACCATACTCGTCAATCAGCCTCTTGATGCGTTTGGCCAGTTTGCCATCGTCACGTATCTGGGAACTTTCGTCAAGCATCTTCACTAAGAAGCGCTTGTCATTAGGTCGTTCCACCATGGTGGCGTATTTGTGTTGTTCACTACGCTCGGCAGAGGTAATTGTTTCCTGACTGGTGTTATAGAGAGTCATGAGCCATGACTCCACTTCTTGGATGGTAGGTCTCTCCATGATGTTTCATGTTTTGTGGTTGGTGGTTGAAGGGGGAATAGCATATCGCTGCCACGCGCCACGGTCCTCCTTGTCGGTAGTGGGTGACAGTCTATCGCCCTGCTGTCGGACTAAACATGACAGCCCTGTAACGGTGTAGTACCGATAAGGCCTGGAGGGTATAGTAGTCAAAACAAAATCTTCTCATCTCTCTTATTTTTGTATTTCTTATAAATATAATTGCAAATATAAAAGATATGAAGTCTATTTCCAAATATTTCTTCTAATTTTTCGATATTATTTGTGCAATGTGTCAAATTGTAAGGTATGCGTTGGTGTATTGGTGGACTTGGCATACTCTTTGCTTTCTTGGTATTATCAAGGTTAACTACAATTATCTATTATGCTGAGAAAATTAATCAATCCGTATGTCGGGCAAGATGGTTACAACTGTATAGGTTGCAGCCCTGGCAATCCTATTGGTTTGCATTTGGAATTTTGGGAAGACGGTGACGAGATTGTCACCGAATGGTCACCATCTGCTAATTACCAGGGGTGGGTCAATACGCTCCATGGGGGCATCATATCCACGTTGGTGGATGAGATCGCAGGGTGGGTGGTTACGCGCAAGTTGCAGACCGCGGGAATGACGACATCACTGAACGTCAAGTTCTTGAAACCCGTCTATACCACAGAGCCCAAGATCACGTTGCGTGCTTCCATCGCCAACCATAGGCGCAATTTCGTAGTGATTCACGTAACCTTGATCAACAGTCGGGGTGAGGTATGTGATGAAGGCGATGCCACTTACTATGCCTTCGACCACGAGCGGGCTAAGGAAATGAAGTTCATGGCATGTAAGGTCGAGGGTGAGGAATAAGCCCCCTCTGCTCCCTTTCCCCCTCGTTTGGGGGCAGGGGAGGAAAGGTTTTCAATACTGCCTCAAGGCACTGAGCAGCTCTGCGTTCTCGCTTTTGGTGCCAATGGTGATGCGCAGGCAGTCTTGGCAAAGCGTCACACAGGTGCGGTTGCGCACGATGATGCCTTTGCCCACCAAGTAGTCGTAGATGGCTTGAGCGTCGGTCATCTTGGCTAAAAAGAAATTGGCATCGGTGGGGTAGACACCCACGCAGATGGGGAGGTCGGTGAAAGCCTTGATGAGACGGCCGCGCTCCTGCAGCACCAGCGTCACCCATTTCTCTACTTCTACCTTGTTGCGAAGTATCTCAAGCGCCTGCTGCTGGGTGAGGAGGTTGATGTTATAAGGATATTTCACCTTATTAAATAAGTCGACAATCTCCTTACTGGCAAAGGCCATGCCCAACCGAATAGCCGCGCAGCCCCATGCCTTGCTCAGCGTGTTGAGCACGATGAGGTTGGGATAACGCTGAATCTTGGTACGAAACACCTCGGCCGTAGAGAAATCGCTATAGGCCTCGTCGATGACCACTATGCCCTGAAACTGTTCGAGCACACGCTCTATGGCGGCTTGGTCGAGGTTGTTGCCCGTTGGGTTGTTGGGTGAGCATATCCATACCACTTTGGTGTTGCGGTCGCAAGCCTTCAAGAGGCTGTCGGCATCCAACTGAAATTTGTCACCCAATAGCACGGGGCGGTATTCCACGTCGTTGATGTCGGCGCATACCTGATACATGCCATAGGTAGGCGCAATGGCCACCACATTGTCAGTGCGTGGACTACAGAACACGCGATATACCAAGTCGATGGCCTCGTCTGAGCCGTTACCCAAGAAGATATTCTCTGCCGGCACGCGCTTCACCTTGGCCAGTTCAGCCTTGAGTTCAGTCTGCAGTGGGTCGGGATAGCGGTTCAGCGGTTTGTTGTAAGGATTCTCATTGGCGTCGAGAAATACGTGCGCCTCATGTCCTGAGTATTCATTACGCGCCGAACTGTATGGTGCTAACTTCCAGATATTGGGTCTTACTAACTCTTCTAACGACTTCATGTTGCAGTATTCTATGGGTTCAATCTATGCTTTTTGCTTTTCAGATAACATGGTTGTCATACAGGGAGTTATCCTGTATGCGTCAAATCCCTAACTCTTTACATCTGAGTCGCATGGCGTTGGCGTGAGCCTCTAATTGCTCGTTTTCTGCCATGCACACCACGGCCTTGCCAATGCTCTGCACGCCTTCGGGTGTAAGGTGCTGGAACGTCACCTTGCGGTTATAGCTGTCAAGGTTCACGCCGTTGTAGGCGAGGGCATACTGATGGGTGGGCAGGGTGTGGTTGGTGCCGCTGGCATAGTCGCCCGCGCTTTCGCAGGCCCATTGTCCGAGAAACACGCTTCCGGCATTGATCACCTTTGCGGCCAGCGCCTCGTAGTTGTCCGTGGCGAGTATGAGGTGCTCGGGGGCATAGGCATTGCAGAGGTCCATGGCCTCATCATCATCGTGTACGAGGATGAACTTCGAGTTTTCCAAGGTCTTTGCGGCCAGCTCCTTGCGTGGCAGCAAGGCCAGTTGGGCCTCTATTTCACGGCTCACCGCCTCTAAGGTAGGTTCAGACGTGGCAATGAGAAATACCTGCGAGTCTATGCCATGCTCGGCCTGTGAGAGCAGGTCGGCAGCCACAAATACCGCATTGCTGGTCTCGTTGGCAATGACACACACCTCGCTTGGTCCTGCAGGCATGTCGATGGCCACATCGTGCAGGCTCACCTGTTGCTTGGCGGCCATCACAAACTGGTTGCCCGGACCGAATATCTTATACACCTTGGGCACCGTCTCCGTGCCGTAGGCCATGGCGCCGATGGCCTGTACGCCGCCAGCCTTGAAAATCTTGCTGACGCCGGCAATGCGCGCCGCGGCCAGAATGGCGGGGTGCACCTTCCCCTCCTTGTTGGGAGGCGTGCAAAGCACTATCTCCTCACAGCCCGCTATCTTGGCGGGGGTGGCGAGCATCAGCACCGTAGAAAACAACGGGGCCGTACCGCCGGGAATATAAAGTCCTACCTTCTGTATGGCGATGCTCTTTTGCCAGCAGGTCACGCCCGGGGCAGTCTCCACTTTCTCCGCGTGCATACGCTGCGACTCGTGGAATGTGGCGATATTGCGGTGAGCCAACGCGAGGGCTTCTTTCAGCTCGTCAGAAACCAGTGCCATGGCCTCGTCAATCTCGGCCTCGGTCACCTGCAGATGGTCTAATGCCACGTGGTCAAACTTTTCCTCATAACGTTTCACGGCGGCGTCGCCCTGGACGCGTACGTCGTTCAAGACGCCACTGACGATGGCGTTGAGCTGCGACACGTCGATGTGGGGGCGTTCCACGAGGGCTGACCACTCACGGCGTGATGGATATTTGATGAATTGCATACTGCTGACAGATGATATAATAAATGCTACAGAATCATCTTCTCAATGGGTGTCACCAGAATACCCTGTGCACCCAGTTCCTTGAGTTTCCCGATGATTTCCCAGAATCGCTTCTCGTCGAGTACGGTATGAATGGCGCACCACTCGGGGTCAGACAAGGGGATGATGGTTGGGCTTTTGATGCCCGGCAGCACCTCAGTGATTTCTTGGATCTTGACTTTGGGCGCATTCATCATCACATACTTCTTGTCTTGGGCCGAGCGCACAGCCTCAAAGCGGAAGAGCATCTCGTTGAGAATATTGTGTTTCTCCTCATCGAGGCCCCAGTTGGCAATCAGCACCGCCTCACTTTGCATCACGGTCTCCACCTCCTTGAGATTGTTGTTCACCAGGGTAGAGCCCGAGCTCACAATATCAAAGATGCCGTCGGCCAGACCAATACCCGGACTGATCTCTACCGAACCCGTAATGACGTGAATATCAGCCTTGATGTTATTTTTGTTCATGAAACGCTGCAGGATACCAGGATACGAGGTGGCGATCTTGCGTCCGTTAAACCACGACAGCCCCGTATAGTTGATGCCCTTAGGAATGGCCAATGACAGGCGGCACTTTGAGAAACCCAGATGAGAGATAATCTGTGCGTCTTCACCGCGCTCCTCATACTCGTTCAGTCCTACCACGCCGATGTCGGCCACCCCGTTGGCTACGCTTTGGGGGATGTCGTCGTCGCGAAGGAAAAGCACTTCGAGCGGGAAATTAGAACTCTGCACCAATAGAGTTCGTTTGCTGGGGCTCACTTTGATGTCGGCTTCGGCAAGCAGACTCATGGTGTCATCAAAGAGACGTCCCTTAGACTGAACGGCTATTCTTAACATATCTTTTACCTTAATTAAAACTGTTTACTACTTCTATCTTGATAATTTCACAGGCAAAAGTACTTAATTTTAGTCAGATGTACAATTAATGTTGTAATTTTGTGACCAAATTAGTTATGGAACTTACATCTTTATATATATCCTCTGTACGGATAGCTGCCGTGGCAAGCCTTGGCAAACGCTTTTTGCGAGGTGTGTTACTCTTAGGCGGGCTTCTACTTTTGGCATCGTGCCAAGAGGAAAAGCGCAAGGAGATGACACCTTGGGGCACCACGCTGAACGCCGATTCCGTTGCGTCTACTTCAGCTTTCTCTCTCAACGACATCATCAATAACGGCGAGATGATTATGCTCACCTTGTCGGGACCTGAGTCTTACTACGACTATCGTGGTCGTGGCATGGGACTGCAGTATATGCTCTGCGAGAAGTTTGCTGAGTCGTTGGGCGTGTCGCTCCGTGTGGAAGTGTGCAAGGACACGGCCGAGATGGTAAGCAGATTGCGGCGCGGCGACGCCGACCTCATTGCCTTTCCGTTGCCACGCACGCTGCGTGGTCTGCGCTATGCCGGCGTAACGGGCGATGACAAAAAGACAAGTTGGGCGGTGAATGAAGACAGTAAAGAGTTGGCAGAGGCCCTCGACCACTGGTTTAAGCCTACGCTGGTAGCGCAGGTGCGCAAGGAGCAAGACTTCTTGCTCTCTGCGCGTAGCATTACCCGGCACGTGTACGCGCCTATGCTCAATCGTTCAGGAGGAGTCATCTCCAAGTATGATGCCCATTTCCAGCGTTATGCTCCTGTGGCCCGATGGGACTGGCGCCTGCTGGCTGCCCAATGCTACCAAGAGTCTACTTTCGATCCCGAGGCCCGCTCTTGGGCTGGCGCACGTGGTCTGATGCAGATCATGCCCGCTACGGCGGCCGGGCTCGGCCTGTCGATGGACCAGATTCACAATCCCGAGCAAAACATCGCTGCTGCCACCCGTTACATCCGTCAGCTCACGGGGCATTTCCAGGATGTGGATGGTGCCGAGCGTGTAAAATATGTGTTGGCCAGCTACAATGGCGGATTCTTCCATATACGTGATGCCATGGCTTTGGCGCGCAAGCACGGTCGCAACCCCCATCGCTGGGATGAGGTGGCCCCCTTTGTGCTCAAGCTCTCCGATCCCACGTATTATCGTGACCCGGTGGTGAGGTATGGATATATGCGAGGCAGTGAGACCGTCGACTATGTAGAACGTATCATGGCTCGCTGGGCACAATACCGGGGAGTGGCCAAGGGTTCTTCTGCCGGCTTCTATACGCAGCCCGAGCGTGCCGACCGTAAGTACAAATGGCATTTGTAGTTAGTGCATTCGGCATTTGTAGTTAGTGCATTCGGCATTTGTAGTTTGAGCATTTATAAGGTACTCTCGGCTTTTTGTGGTTTAGAGGCGGCTTTCTGCGCATGTCGGCTAAAGAAGTGTTTATATGGGCATCGTGATGGGGTAGCGATGGCGTTACATACCTATAGCATTGCTCTCAAATGCTTTATGACCGTCTCATCACGGTGGTTTTCTAATGCCTGCTCCATCTCCACGCTTTATGGTTCTACCCAAACTGTCTGATGGTTCTATATAGAATTATCCAATGGTTTTATATTAAATCATTTTATGGTTTTATATAGAATTATCCGATGGTTTTATATTAAATCATTTCATCTTTCTTCCCATATGTTCAAAGCACAAGGGCGTAAGAGCCAAAGCATCATGGCGTTGTCATCTCCTCAAGAGGTGTTCTCCAATGCATTGCACCATGCTAAGGGCAGTCTCACTCGGCCTGAAAAAGCATCGCTCCTCGTAGGCGTTGCAAGACTTCATGGCCTGAAGAGGGGTTGCACTTCGACAAAAGCCCCATCGTGTTTTACCTCGGAGAGGCAAATTTTGATAGAACATCCCCGTAGACAAGATGTCACGCCAAATCAGCCCACGAAAGGGTATTCCCCGGACAAGATGACACGACAAAATAACAGTATATAAAAGACAGAGCGACAAAATAACATGTCGTGTAAGAAGCACGTTGTTATTCTGTCGCTCTGTCTTTATACGAGCGCTTTGTAGTTTTGTACGCGAGTTCGGGATAAGAAAAGCATAAAAAAAGTTGGTAATCTCACTAATATTTTGTACCTTTATGGTTGAATATCAATAAATTATAAAAATATTGAGTGATGATTACCAAGGACAAAGTTATA
>JAFABV010000004.1 GCA_023425865.1 Bacteroidota bacterium
GAATTACGGTTTCCTCACCCTGCTCTTGTCTCACTTTCTGACTCCCGTTGCATTGCTTACAGCGATTGGCACTATACATACATTAACCCCTTCGGTGATAATGAAGCACCTACTATGGGCTCAGCTGACTCCCACCCATGAGCTTTTTATCGCACGTGTCTACACGCTGGGTGGGCCTCTCGGGGTAAGGCACTAACCTTATGACGGCCACAACCTCTTGGTTTACTGCTTTGGGGAGTACGTTTACCATTCGGGCTTCAACTTGTTTCGCAGTCTTACCCATGCCCATTTAGCCTTCTACCAAGTTTCTGTCCGTAGGCTCGGCCGTCTCGCTACGTGGCTTCCTTCATCCTTGACATTACTGACAACGACTTGCCTTTCGCTTCGCTTGGCGGTAAATACCTGCGACTGGAGTTGAACCAGTTAGGTTTGTGTCATGCCCGACACACGATGCAAAAGATACTGCCAGTCCATAGCCCGGCAGTATCTTGACTTGCTAAAAAATAAACTTCCGGAATGTCTTTCTGTACATCAGGAAAGACCTCCCTCCTACCAACCGGGATTCTGACTGATAGACTTGTTAAGGTCTAACTCATTGGAAGGCACCGGATACTGATAGTATTTGGCGTTGAAGGTACGCGTGGCCTTGGTGGCAATGATGTATTTGTCGTTGTCGACAGATACTCCTGCGAGATTGTCGATGGTGCTCACATTGGCGCCACGGTTGATGTTAGGATACTTGTTGCTGTCGAGCTTGTCGAGCTGATGCCAGCGCACCAAATCCCAATAACGGTACCAGTTGTCGCACATCAGTTCGCACCGGCGGCTCCGCCTGATCTCCCAGATGAGACTGCTCACACCCATATTGTTGGCTGGGTCGGCCACGGGGGTCAGCGTCATGGCCGGTAGACCGGCGCGCGCCTGCAGCAGATTGACACTCTTGTCGAGGTCGGCCTGCGTGGCAGTGCCCAGTTCGGCCTTGGCCTCAGCATAGTTGAGCAGTATCACGGCATACCAGTAAAGCGGCGCGTCGGTATAGCCCGTATTGGTGTTGGTGCGGTAATAGAGCGTCAGACTGGCATTGTCATACTTCCTCACGGTGTATCCCGTGCTCGAAGTCATCTCCGCCGGCAGGGCACCGTCGGGCGACGGGTTATTGCGCACCCATCCATGGCCGCTGAAACTGATGATAGAGTCTACCAGCACAGCCAACCGCTTGTCTTTCCTCGACAGCAGTTGCTGTATCGAATAGTCGCCATTGGCATTGCGGTAAGCCTTGTCGTCGGTGTCGAGGGTGGTCGTGGCCTTCGGCTTTCCGTCGGTAAAGAGGAAGGCGTCGACGGCGTCTTTCGTGATGCCGTTCTGCGTGGTAGAGCTGCAGGTATAGTCCACGAGGCTGTGCATGACCACATCCTTGTCATAATGCCTGTAGAAGATCACCTCGCTGTTGCCGGCCAGGTCGAGCTGGTTGTAAATGGTGCCATACTGCGGAGTCAGCGAGTAGGTCTTGCTGTTCATCACCGCTTCGGCAGCGGCAGCGGCTTCCTGCAGATAGGTCTGCGCACGGGTGGCATCGGCGGCCTTGCCGTTGTCGGCTTGGGTGCGATACTTGGAGAAGGTGCCTTCGTAGAGGCAGATGTCGCTCTTCATGGCCAGCGCCATGTCCTTGCTCCAAAGGGTGCGGTCGGACGTGGCCGACAAGTTGGCAATGGCATAGTTGATATCGGCCAATACCGAGTCCATCACGACATCGCGGTCGGTGCGCGGACCATAAACGGCCTCGTCGGCAGGGTCGCTTACGACGGTGCTCTCCCACTGCACATCACCATATTTGCGCACGAGCTGATAGTAGGCCCATGCCCTGTTGAGGCGGGCAATGGCCATGAAGCGGGCCTTCTGCGTACCGTCGAGGTCAGCGGTACGGAGACCGTCGAGCATGTAATTGATCTTTCTCACCTGCTTGAATCCCACCACGTTGGCGGCACTTCCATTCTCCCTCATGCTTCCGCTCCACTCACTGGAGGTATTGGGAATGGTGGTGTAATACCAGTTGTCGAACAAGGGGTTGGCCTGGTCGTCAGACAGGCTGGTGAAATAAAACCATCCGTAGGAGCTTCCGGTGTTATAGCCGATAAAATTATCGTAAAACCCATTGCTGTAACTCTCCACCTGATTGGCATTGCTCCAGAATGCCGGCGTATTGGTAAAGGTGTCGCGCGGAGAGATGTCCAGCAGGTCGTTGCAGCCGGTCAGCATCAGGGCCGACGCCGCACACATATATATAATAGACTTTTTCATATCATCATTGTTTAGAGATTATCACGACTTAGAATGTAAGCTGCAGTCCCACTGCCCATGAGCGGGTAATAGGCTGGGTGCGTCCCCATCCACCGTAAGCCACGCCTTGTCCATCGTTGATTTCGGGATCGAGCGGCAGGTCGCCGCTGCCCTTGTGGAGAAGGAACAGGTTATTGGCCGAAGCATATACGCGCAGTGACTGGATGTAGGCCTTGCGTGTGAGCGACTGGGGCAGTGTGTAACCCAGGGTGACACTCTTCAGGCGGAGATACGACATGTCTACCAGATATTTAGACTGCGGATAATAGTTGTGCTCACCGCCTGCTGCTGACAGTGCCGACACATTGCCCGAACCCTCATTGCCTGGCCAAAGGGCAGGATAAGCATTGCTCTCGCTGATGTTCACGATATTGTTTTCCGGGTCATAGATGTTGTAACTCGTCTGGTGAGCATAGATGGCGAGGTCGGCATTGCGCATCTCGGGGAAGTTGAAAGCCGACAGTGTCCACATGTCACGCTTGCCCACGCCCTGGAAGAAGAGGTCGAGGTCGAAGCCTTTATAGGTTCCACCCACCCTGAAACTGTACTCATAGCGAGGCAACTGGTTGCCGATGACTTTCAGGTCGCCATGGTCTTCGAGGGTTCCCTTGCCGCCACTGATCACGCCATCACCGTCTAAATCCTTAAACTTGATGTCGCCGGGACCATAGACGAAGTTGTCGGTCTGGATGCCGGTCTGGTCGGCAACACCTTTCTTATATATCCAACTGCCATCAGCGTTCTTGCCGCTGAAGTCGTCCTCGGTGAAGTATCGGTCGGTCTCAAAGCCCCAGATGTCGCCCCAGTTTTGCCCCTCGTAGGCATAACGGGTATCGCCGGTGTGACCGATAATCTTGGAAGTGGTGTTCCACTTGTTCACCTTCACCTTCGAGTCGCCTATGCTGAAGTTGGCGTAGAGCCCGAGGTCTTTGTTGAGCTGCCTGCGCCAGGCAAGGCTCAGCTCCCATCCACGCGAGAGCAGTTCGCCGGCATTGGTGTAGGGTGCGCTTGTACCCACGGCCGAAGGCAGTGCGGTGCCCGGAGCCAGCATGTCTTTGGTAAGGCGCGAGAACACCTCGGCGGTGAGCGTCAGCTCATTGTCGAAGAAGCCTAAGTCGATACCGAAGTTGGTGGTCTGGATGCGCTCCCAAGTAAGGGCGGAGTTCACCCATGTGGGCATGGTAAAGGCATTGAGCTTCGTGGCTCCCTTGTTGAGCCATAGACCCTGGTAGGCCTCTGTGGTAGAGAGGAACATATTATCTCCGATGGCCTCGTTTCCGATTTCACCATACGAGAAGCGCAGTTTACCGTTAGACACCACTGAGCGCAGGTTCTTCCAATAAGCCTCCTCGCTGAAACGGTAGCCCAAAGAGAAGCTGGGGAAGAAAGCCCACTGGTCGCCGCTGCGGAAACGCGACGAACCGTCGTATCTGCCGTTGAGCTCTAAGAGGTAAATGCCCTTATAATCGTAATTGATACGGCCGAAATATCCTGCCGACGCACGGTCGCCGGTGGCACCGTCGATAGTGGCCTTGGTCAGGTCGCCATAAGCCAGGTTGAGCTCCGGATAGTTCTCATCGTAGAGCTGCGTGCGGCGCACGTAGAAGTAATCAGACTTATACTTTTCGCCATTCACGCCTACCATGACGTTCAGGTTATGCGCTTCGTTCCAGTTATGCGCGTAATTCATGTAGGCATTGGCTGTCCACCGGTCGCTCTTGCGGTTCCACCGGGTGGCGTCAGAGTTGCTCAAGCCCACGATGTACTGCGGGCTGACGCCACTCCAGTTCATGCCGTAGATGCTCTTGTTGGAAGCCTTGTAGTTAAACTGGTCTATCTCGTACGTGAAGTCGGCGTTCAGCGTCAGGTCTTTGGTGATATGTGCCTGCGCGTACGTGTTGAGCCTAATCTCGTCATGCGTATTCTGCAAACGGTTGCAGTCTTTCTGCATGGCTATCATGCGGTAGTCGTACTGTTTGCCGTCGGCATCCTGGTAAATGCCCGAGGGAATGAAAAACGAGCCCCATCTCCATATATACTGGTAAATATTGGTCCAGGGATCGGCTCTGCTCATGTCGCGACGGGAGAAGTTCACGCGTGTCCCTACGGTGAGCCAGTCGGTGATGTCGGTCTTGAGGTTCACCGTGGCGTTGTATCTCTTGCGCTTGGCAGGATTTATCTTCATGACGTCCTGCTTGGCATCGTAGCTCAGCGAGGTGTAGAACGAGGTTCTGCCGCTGGCCCCGGTGACGCTCAAATTGTGCGATGTGGAGGGTGCGGCATTGTCGTACCAGATGTCCTGGATGTCGTAATCGGCATAATAGAGCGCCTGCTTTCCGCTGAAATAATAGTCGCCCACTTGGTTCATGTCCTGGTAAGGCTGCATCACCGAGTAACCCTTCTTGCCGGAATGCTGCTGCTGCCAAGCCTCGGCGTATGGCAGGAGCTTGTCGAAATACATGCCGAAGAGCTCAGGAACGCTCTCTCCTGCTCGCGCTTTGGCACGCAGTCCGGCCTGCAGCTGTTCGGGCACGGTGGGGAAGTCGGGCAGATACGTAGACTGGTCCCACGCAAACTGCATGTTGTATTTCACCGATACACGGTCGCCCTTGTTGGCCTGCTTGGTGGTGATCAGGATCACGCCAAAGGCCGCGCGACTACCGTAGATGGCCGACGACGAGGCGTCTTTAAGCACTGATATGGAGGCGATGTCGTTTCCGTTCACCATCGTGAGATCGTCGGTAGGTACGCCGTCTATCACGATGAGTGGCGACGACTTCTGGCCGTTAGACAGTGTGCCCAGTCCGCGGATAGACAGCGAGGGCGAAGAATCGAGGTCACCGTTGTTGCTCAATACCGTCAATCCCGGCACGGCACCCTGCAGTGCCTTGGCCACATCCTGTTCGGGACGGCTGCCCAAGGTCTTGTCGAGGTCTACATTGGCCACGGCACCCGTGAGGTTTACCTTCTTTTGCTGGCCGTAGCCCACCACCACAACCTCATCGAGCAGGGCGTTGTCTTCTTGCATGACGATGCGCATGTCGTTCTTAACACCTGTTACCACCGTCTTAAAACCGAGATATACTACCTGAACCTTAGCCTTACTGCCCACATTGAGAGAGAAGTTTCCTTTGGCATCCGATATGGTTGCCCGAGTGGTGCCCACCTCAGTGATGCTCGCGCCGACAATCGGATTGCCCTCCGCATCAACCACCGTGCCGGTAATGCCAACCGTGGCTTGCTCCACGCCTTGCAGTGCCGGGGCAGCAAAAGCATTGTTGCTTGCTAACCAGCCTGTAAGCATGAGCGCTCCAAACAGAATAAAATGTCTTTTCATAAGCAATGATAGATAGTAGTGATGAATGTTTATATACAACGATTATTAAAAACGACGGGAAGGTTTTGCCTTGGATATAGGGCTGTGCCGTCAAAAAGAAGCAACGCTCAGTACTATTTTGCGTTCTTATCTTATCTATATGCAAATATGGGATAAAAAAATGAATCACGCAAGTAAAAACACTTATTTTTGAAAAGAAATTTTTTTTATGTACCAATGTGTTACACGGTTTACATGCCAAAACGCGTCAACTTCTCAGCAGGAAAAAGCCGGAGGCCATGCTCGCGCGGTGGCGTTGGGCGTGTTGCCCGTAGCTGGTCCTTGACGCGCGAGCCTCGCGCTGAGACATTATGCCCGTGCCTCGCGAAGCGCCAAACCATTGAGCGGCTGTGGCGACAACGCCTCTGAAAGGGGCGCCCCACGGCGCTATGGGTTAATACAATCGCCCTTATTCTGATACGCCTCGGCCAGTACGATAAGAAGATACCGGCGTGGAGGGCAAATCATTCTATACAGAACCATAAAATAATTCTATATAAAACCATCGGATGATTTAATATAGAACCATCGGATAATTCTATATAAAACCATATCGTGATTCTATATTAAAGTATAAGATGATTCGGGCGGAACGACAAAACGCAGAAGTGGCGCAGGCATGAAGCAACGGGCGCTATGACACCACGAATTGGCCTCTGGGCAAGGTGCTGTGGGGGCATAACGCCACGGCAACTCATCGCCATTGTGCCTGGGCTAACGAGTGAAAGACTGCCCGATGCACCATCTAAGTTTCCTTAGTCCGGTGTTGGGCACGACAGAAGGGCATCTACGTCTCAAGTCAGGGCCACCGCATCGTTGACACCTTACTCGTCAGAGTCAACTCATATAATAAGGTATAATACGCTGCCGAGATAAAAACGGTCAGCGGTTGAGCCACTCGATCAGCATGAGTTCGATGCAATAGGGGTAAAGATCCTTGAACCTTTCGTTGAGCAACTTGAGGGCGCGACTGATATGGCGCTCCACAATCTTGATCGAGATACCCAGCCTTTCGGCAATCTCCCGGTTCTTGAGGCCCTCGAAGCGGCTGATTTCAAAAATCTCCTTTGTACGCTCAGGCAGTTCGCTCAGCACCTCGTCGATTTGCTGCTTAAGTTCTTCGTACAGCAGTTCGTATTCGGGATTATCAAGTAAATCTGTGTGGTAGATGCGTTCCCAAGTCTCTACGGTCTCTGATTGGTCTACGATGTGACTGGTTTTTACGGCCTCGTTGCGCAGGTAGTTCAGGCAGTTGTTGCGCACCATACGAAACAGCAGTGCCTGGACCGACGTAAAACAGATGGTGTCTTGACGCTCCCAAAGTTTCAGAAAACTGTCTTGGAGAATGTCTTCCACGGCATCGAGGTCGGGCACAAAGTGCAGGGCATAACGCTGCAGACGCGGATAGTAGGTAGAAAAGAGGTACTTGTAAGCCTCCGGCGTACGGGTCTTCAAGTCATGTATCAATCTTTCTGGATCAGCATAGATGTTCATGTGTACCTCTGTTTTTGGTGATTATCGCCTTGCAAAAATACAAAAACTTTGCAGTTAAAAGCCTTTCTGACAAGAATTATCGTTAAAAAAATAATATTTACATGGCAAAACCTTAATACGAAGCCCCGCGGGCAATAACTAAAAAAAAATATGTAAACTCAAAAAAAAATGGTTAGGGGGTGATGGGTAGATGAGGGTGTTTCGTGTTATAAAGATACAAAACCTATTCAATACATGACCGACGACATCCATATCATAGCTATTCGCTACTTCGATGGCACCATCACCAAAGAAGAGGAAACGCGCCTCGAAGCCTACGTGAATGCAGACCCTGAGCACCTGATTCAGTTTCGCGATTGGGAAGCTGAATGGGCCGAGACCCACCCCATGAGCAGTCAGGCCGAAGCGTCGTACGAGCGTTTTGTGAAACTGACACAAGAACGCTTACAGCAGCGCAAAGGCATCTACCGCATTTGGCGCAGGGTGGCCGCTGTAGCAGCCGTTGTCGTGTTGATGGCCGGAAGTGCCTTCACGGCATGGCAGTTAGCTGGCAACGTGCCCGAAAATTACTACACCTGCAACGTGCCCTATGGCAGCAAGACCTGTATAGAACTGCCTGACGGCTCGCTGGTATGGCTCAATGCCGGCTCGAAGTTGCGCTATTCTACACGCTTTAATGCCGACAATCGCGTGGTGGAACTTGATGGTGAGGGGTATTTTGACGTGCGCCATCAGAATGGTAAGACCTTTGTGGTAAAGACCCAGGCATGCGACGTGACGGTAAAAGGCACCCGTTTCGACGTGGCGGCCTACAGCGACGACCCCACGACAGCCGTGTCGCTGATGCAGGGCAGCGTGCAGGTGAACAGTAGTAGCGATGAACTCACCATACGGCCCGAGGAGAAAGTGGTCGTAGACAAGACGTCGGGTAAAATATCAAAGGCTGTCTATGCGGCCACGGCCAACACCTGGATTGACAACAACCTCGACTTCGAGGCCATAACGCTCAGTGAACTTACCCGCATCCTTGCCCGCCAGTTCAACGTACATTTTGTCATTCAGTCGGCACGATTGGCCGATATGCGGTTCTCCGTCATCTTAAAGCAAAAGGAGAATATCGCCGATGTGATGGACGCCCTGCAGACCATCCAACCGATGAAAATAGTAAGAAAAGGAAAATATATCTACATCTCTGACTGATCTTATCGGGTTCTAACCGAAAATTCACGATACATAACCGTAGCACACAAGGTCCTGGCCTTGCGCAAGGGAACTGTGCGCCCTCGAAATAGAGAATATTTGACAATAAGACAACCTAATGTATTTTAAATGTAGAAAACTATGAAGTTTAGACAAAAAGCATGGCTTCGAGCATCTATGACCACCCTGTTGTGCATCGGATCGCTCGGACTGAGTGCCCAGAACATCACCAAGAACTTTAAGAACGAACCCCTCAGAAACGTTCTTAAAGTTGTGGAAAAACAGACTGGCATGTCGGTCATCTACAAGGTAGGTGAGGTGAATGCCAACAAGAAAATTACGGCAACGTTCAACGCGACGCCCGTGGAGAAAGTGCTTCAAGCCATTCTTGACGCTGGCTTGAGTTACGAAATCAACAAAAACATCATCGCCATTCACAAGCGGAGCGCTGAACGCACTGAGCCTCGCCGGGTGGTGCAGAATGGAAAAAACAAGATTGTGAAGGGAACGGTGCTCGATGAAAACGGCGAGCCCATCATCGGAGCGACAATCAAGGTGAAGGACTCCAAGACGGCTACTGTGACCGACCTCGACGGCAACTTCAGTTTCGAGGTTCAGGATGGAAGTCCGTTGGTGATTTCGTATTTGGGTTATAGTGATAAAGAGATTACCTCGTACGGTGACAACCTCGTGGTTAACCTTGCGCAGAATGAAAAACAACTCGACGAGGTGGTGGTTACCGCCCTGGGCATTAAGCGCTCGGAGAAAGCCCTGAGCTACAATGTGCAGCAGGTGAAGGGCGATGAGCTGACGAAGGTAAAGAGCACCAACTTCATGAACTCGCTGGCGGGCAAGGTGGCTGGTATCACCATCAATGCCTCGTCGGTAGGAGCCGGAGGTGCCACCAAGGTGGTGATGCGTGGTCCGAAGTCTATCACGCAGAGCAACTCGGCCCTGTATGTCATCGATGGCGTGCCTGTGAGCAACACCTCCAACGGTAGCCTCGACAACAGTATCTACTCCAACCAGCCCGGTTCGGAAGGCATCGCCGACATCAACCCCGATGACATCGAGAGCATCAATGTGCTGAGTGGTCCATCGGCCGCGGCCCTCTATGGTTCTGCCGCCGCGCAGGGTGTCATCATGATTACGACGAAGAAAGGGGCCGAAGGCAAGGTGCAGGTT
Organism: Bacteroidota bacterium; assembly: GCA_023425865.1. Classification (GTDB taxonomy): domain Bacteria; phylum Bacteroidota; class Bacteroidia; order Bacteroidales; family Bacteroidaceae; genus Prevotella. Next base: position 9,593 of record JAFABV010000004.1, read on the forward strand.
ACCGTTAGCAACAGTACCCAATTCTCAAATCCGCTGGTGATGCCGGAGTTCCAGAACGAGTATGTCAACGCTCCGGGCAGCATCATGTCGTGGGGTAACAAGGAGAAGTCGGTGTATGGAGACTATAATCCACGCGATTTCTTCAACACCGGTACAAACGTGCAGAACAACGTGTCGCTCACGACGGGCAGCAAGGTCAATCAAATCTACTTGTCGCTGGGCTCGACCAATGCCAAAGGCATCATTCCCAACAATAGCTACAGCCGCTACAATGCTACCTTCCGGAATGTCACCAAACTGCTGAACGACAAGCTCACGCTTGACCTCAACTTCCAGTACATCCGTGAGAACGACCGCAACCTGATGGCGCAGGGACAATATTTTAACCCACTGACTTCTGTGTACCTCTTCCCTCGCGGAGAGAGCTTCGACGCCATTCGCACATACGAAATCTACGACCCCACTCGCAGCATCTATGTACAGAACTGGAACTTCGGCGATGCCCTGAAGATGCAGAATCCTTACTGGGTGGCCAACCGTATGGTGCGTTCAAACAGCAAGAACCGCTATATGATCAACGCGTCTGTGAAGTATCAGGTGACCGACTGGCTCGATCTAACCAGCCGTATGCGCTGGGACGACGCAGCTACCAAGCAGCAAGACAAGCGCTATGCGTCGACCATTGACCTGTTTGCGCATTCACAATATGGTTTTTATGGTTATGACAAGGTTAACGACCAGTCACTCTATGCCGACCTGATGGCCAATATCAACAAGCGTTGGGAAAACTTTACGCTGTCATCCAACATCGGTACGTCGATGTCGCGCAACAAGTACGACGTGACAGGTTTCCAAGGAGGTCTGAAGGCACCGTCTAACATATTCACGCCAAACGCCATTGATTATGGCAAGGCCACCAATGACAACCGTCCCATCTATGACCTGAGCAAGCATCATATCAACTCCATGTTTGCCAACGTAGAACTGGGCTGGCGCAGTATGCTGTATCTCACGGTGACTGGCCGTAACGACTGGGATTCGGCACTCGAAGGCACTGCCAAGTCTTCCTTCTTCTATCCCTCTGTTGGTTTGTCGGGTGTTATCTCTGAAATGGTAAAGCTGCCGAAATTCATCAACTATCTGAAAGTGCGTGCGGCATGGGCTTCGGTGGGTTCGGCCATACCGGCCAACATCTCGTCGCGCAACCGCTATGAGTACAATCCGGCATCAGGCACCTACAGCAGCGTAACCTATAAGTTCCCCGAAACGTTTTATCCAGAGCGCACGAACTCATGGGAGGCTGGCCTTTCGGCCCGCTTGTTCAACAGCGCCTTGACTCTCGCCCTGACTGTGTATCAGTCTAACACCCGCAAGCAGACCTTCTTGCTTGACATCACCTCGGCCGGTGGATATAATAAGGAATATGTGCAGACTGGTAATGTACGTAACCGCGGTTTGGAACTTGCGGTGGGTTACAACCATTCATGGGGCGACTTCTCTTGGAGTCCTACCGTGACTTACAGCATGAACCGCAATAAGATTGAGAAGCTCTTTGATGATCCCGACCGTATCCTCTCGATGGGTGGCCTGTCGGGTTGCGACATCATCCTGAAGAAGGGAGGTACCATGGGCGATGTGTATATCACTACCGACTTCCTGCGCGACGCCGACGGCAACATCGCTATCAACGACGGCAAAGTCGCACAGAAGATTCTCGACAATCCCATTTACCGCGGCAGCGTGCTGCCAAAGGGCAATCTGGGATTCAGCAATGAGTTCAGTTTCAAGGGAATTAATTTAGGATTCCTCATCTCAGCCCGCTTCGGAGGCATCGTGATGTCGCAGACTCAGGCCATCCTCGACGCTTATGGAGTATCTAAGCGCTCTGCCTTGGCCCGAGACAATGGAGGCGTCACAGTAAACAGAGGCACCATTACCGCCGAGAATTACTATTCAGTGGTGGGTGGCGAAAGCCCCATCTGGAGCGAATATATCTATAGCGCCACCAACGCACGCTTGCAGGAAGCTCACCTGAACTACACGTTTCCGAAGCAGCTCATGGGCAATGTTCGGCTTACCCTCGGCGTAGTAGCCCACAACTTGTTCATGATTTACAACAAGGCTCCCTTCGACCCCGAATCGGTAGCATCGGTAGGTACATACTATCAAGGGTTCGACTACTTCATGCAGCCCAGCCAGCGCTCGATAGGATTCAATGTAAACCTGCAGTTCTAACATCTGTCAAACGCTAAAAAAGTACATTCAGAAATGAAAACAAATAATAGAAGATATCGCCTTATGGCGGCCGCAGCCTTTGTAGCTCTCGGACTGGTGAGTTGCACTGATGGCTTTGAGAGTGCCAACCGCCCAGGCAATAAGACCAACGCCGAGGAATTGAACCGCGACAACTATGTGACTGGCAACTTCCTCATCAATATGCAGAATCAGGCCTTCCCCGAGCAGGAGAACACCTATCAGATGGTATGCGACCTCATCGGTAACTACATGGGCCGATATTTCACCTACGCCAATCCTGGCTTCGCCCAAAAGAACTTCGTGATGTGCAATGCCCCTGAGGGATGGGCCGCCTGGCCGTTGCGCAACAACAAGCCCAGCTTAGAGTCAAACTTCGAGGAGATCAAGCGCATCACCAATGGCGAGGGCATTACCTACGCCTTGGCGCTCATTCTGCGCTCGCAGGGGTATCTCACACTCACCGACACCTATGGCCCTATGACCATTGGTGGCCAGAGTGACGCGAACGCCTACTCTTCGCAGGAAGACATCTATAAGAGTATTCTGGCCGACCTCGACTTTGCCACCGGCATTCTGTCGCCTGTGGTGGCAGCCGACCCTACCGTAACCTTCGCGCAGGAGTACGACCATGTTTACCAAGGCAAACTGTCTAATTGGCTCAAATACGCCAACTCGCTTAAACTGCGCATGGCAGTGCGTATGCGCTTTGTGGCTCCCGAACTGGCCAAGCAGGTGGGCGAGCAGGCTGTCAAAGACGGGGTGATTACCTCTAACAGCGAGAATCTGGCTATTACCTACGAGCCCAACGGACTCTACAAGACTTCAGTGGAATGGGGCGACACACGTGCTTGCGCCGATATCGAAAGCTACATGAACGGTTATTCCGACCCACGTATCAGCAAATACTTTTCGCCAACGACAGTCGCCGGCGACCGAAGCATCATTGGATTGCGCGCCGCAGCCAATGTAGGCAATAAGGACATTGCCGACCGTCTGTATTCGGCCGCCAAAGTGGCAAGCAACGATCGCGGCGTGTGGATGACCGCTGCGGAGATCACGTTTTGCCGTGCCGAGGGCGCATTGGCCAACTGGTCGGGAATGGGTGGAACGGTAGAGACGCTCTACAACAGAGCTATCGAGCTGTCTTTTGAACAGTGGGGCGCCTCGGGTGTAGCCGAATATCTGGCCAACAGCACGTCACGTCCAGCCGACTATGTCGATGCCGACGGTGGATATGGAGGTAACGTATCGGCAGTGAGCACCATTACCATCAAGTGGGATAACAGCGCCACTGATGAACAGAAACTCGAACGTCTCATCACGCAGAAGTGGCTGGCACTCTTTCCCAACGGCGCGGAGGCATGGTGTGAGCTTCGCCGCACAGGCTATCCCAAGGTATTTGCACCGGCACAGAGCACCGCTGCCAACGTCAACGTAGCTAATCGCGTGCCCTTTGATCCACAGGAGCGCATCCGCAACAAGGCCAACTACGACAAGGCTGTGCAACTGCTGGGTGGAGTCGATGACTATGTAACCAAACTGTGGTGGCAGAGAAAGTAAATCTATCATCAATTACAATGCTTAAAATTACTGACAATGAAAAATTATATCAAGACATTCTGTATCGCGGTGCTTGCGCTTGCCGGTTTCTCAGCCTGCGGCGACTGGACTGAAGCGGAGATTAAAGACCCCACAGACCTGACCAAGACCGACCGTGACGAGGCTTACTATCAGCGTCTGAAGGAATATAAGGCATCTGACCACGAGGTATCGTTTGGATGGTTTGGCAACTGGACGGGCAACGGAGCCAAGTTGGAAAACTGCCTCATGGGACTTCCCGATAGCGTAGACTTCGTTTCGCTGTGGGGCAACTTCAAGAATATTAGCGACCAGCAGAAAGAAGACCTCAGACAGGTGCAGCAACTTAAAGGCACCAAGGTGCTGATTTGCTTCATTATCATGGATATCGGCGACCAAGTCACTCCTGAGATTCCACAGACAGAAGTGGACAAGGGAACCACATGGAAAGAGTGGCGGCATAAGTTCTGGGGCTGGGGCGATGACCTCGAATCGCAACTGGCAGCCACTGAGAAATATGCCAACGCCATCTGTGACACCATCGACAAGTACAACTACGACGGCTTTGACCTTGACGCCGAGCCCGACTATGCACAGCCGTTTGAGACTGACAAGGAACTGTGGACCAGCGATACCATCATGACACGCTTTGTGGAGACCATGTCCAAGCGCATTGGTCCCGCGTCTAACACCGGCCGCATGTTTGTAGTAGACGGTCAGCCTGAGCGTATGCCCACCAAATATGCTGACCATTTCAACTATTTTATCCTGCAAGCCTACAATTCCACCTCACACTCAAGTCTCGACTATCGCTTCACCCAGCAGTACAATGCCTATAAGGACAAGCTCACTCCCGAGCAGCTGGCCAAAAAGATTATCGTCTGCGAAAACTTTGAAAGCTATGCCTCCAACGGCGGAGTGACTTACAAATTGCCCGACGGCAATTCCGTGCCCTCGCTCATCGGCATGGCTTATTGGAAACCCACCTTGAACGGTGTAAGCTATCGCAAAGGCGGCGTGGGCACCTACCACATGGAATACGAGTACGGATTGTCTGGAATCGTGAATACCTATCCCTATCTGCGCAGGGCAATCAGCATCATGAACCCCGTCATTAAATAACCTTTTTTACACATGCAATTGAAAATGAAACTCAATAGATCTATCTTGTTCGCAATGGCTTGTGCACTGGTTGCCACAGGTTGCGACAATGCCGAGTATTCGGTGCTCACTGACCAGGCATTCATTGCTCAGACCAATACTGACGGCAACAGCAGTCAGAAGATCACGATCGGCAACGCCCCTGTCAGCACGTCAGTAAACGTGAGACTATCTGACCCTACTCTCGAAGACTGCACCTTCGAAGTGGTTGTCGACACGGCTGTGTTGGGCGAATACAACCGCCACAATACCACGTCGTTTGTCCCACTTCCTTCTACCCATTACTCTTTGACCAGCACTACGACCAGTATCGCGGCCGGGCAGTCGCTCTCAAGTCCTATTGACATTACCGTCAACCCACTGTCGAGCGATATGAAAGCCAGCGGAAGCAAGTATGCGCTGCCGCTGCGACTGAAGAGTACCGACGGCAAAAAGCAGGTTCTGCCCTCGGGCGGCAGCTTCGTGGTGCTGCTCGACCAGGTGATCTACACCCCTGTACCGGTGCTCAATGCACGAAACAACTTCAAGTTCCATTTCGCGGGCAGCTCAGACAATATCGAGTTGAACTCGTGGACCTTAGAGATGAACGTCAACATCGACCAGCTGGGAACAGGTGTAGGCCAGCTCAATAACCAGAGCATCTTCGGCGGATGGGGTGCCAACGGAAAGGATGGCGAAATCTATATCCGTTTCGGCGACGCTCCTATCAAAGGCAATATCCTGCAGATAAAGACCCAGGGCACGCAGATGAACAGTAAGATGGAGTTCAAAGTCAGCACGTGGTATCACCTGGCCTTCGTCTGCACCGGCAACACCCTAAGCCTCTATGTGAACGGACAGCTCGACAACAGCATGACCATGCCCGGCAAGACCGTATTCCTCGGAGTGGACGGATGCCAGATGGGTAACACCGATTACCTGCGCGCAAACGTCATGGTGAGCGAGTTCCGCCTGTGGAACGTGGCGCGAAGTCAGCGCGAGATACTGAATAACATGTATGTCATCAACCCCAAGACCGAAGGCCTGTTTGCCTACTTCAAGTTCAACGAAGGCCAAGGCAACGACTTCGCCGATGCCACCGGCCACGGCAGCACCTGCAAGTCGGTAGGCACTACCCAATGGGTCAGCAATGTCCGCATTGACGGTAAATAACCTTCATCAGGCACCTGCGGCATGAACGTCGCGACCTGCCACGCTCGCAGCAGGTGCCATCAATATCAAATGATACAAACAGATATGAAAACAAAATATTTCATCAGGTTAGCGGCCCCCGTAATGTTGGGAGCCATACTCTTGACTTCGTGCGACGATGACCCTGCTGTAGGCACGCCGCTCAACCCTGTAGCCGAGGAAAACTATGGGCCCAAAGCATATATCTATTCGCCCAGCTTGCCAGCCAACACGGCCAGTACCAAGGTGATTCAGACACCTACTGAACTGATACTGAGCACCGACACCTTCGACGTCTATGTGAAACTCACCAAGGCAGTCGAAAAAGACGTAGCCGTGAAATTGGCCACCAGCGAAGAGGCTACCGCCGCTTACGGACAGGGCGCCGACGCGCTACCCTCTCAAAGTGTCAACATCATCAACCCCAGCGTGGTCATCAAGGCAGGACAAACCCAATCAGCAGAGCCCATACGGGTGACGCTGAACAAGGACGACAGTTTCCGCACGATGAGCGAGCAGGGCGTGGCCGTGCTCAAGCTCACCTCTGACGACAAGGAGGTAGCCACTTCGCAAAACTACGATTACTATAACATCTTGGTGAATAAAGAAGTGACCAACATGAAGTCGCAGTCACAAAACGACCTTAAAGCGCTCAAGATGATTGACATCGACCAGTATACTGTCTACCAGGATGGATACGAGACCAGCGATATCAGCGACGGTTACACCAGCACCTATATCAGCAGCAAGGGCCCGTACGACATCGACTTTGTGTTCAACGAGCCCCGCGAGTTCAAGGGCTTGAGCTATCAGTTTGGTTACAGTGTTTACTATTCGCCCACCATCATCGACATTCTGACCAGCGACGATGGCGAGAACTGGGTAAGCCAGACAGGTGGCGAAACAACCAACAACGCCAAACCTTCCAAATCAACCGACCTTGTTCCTTGGGTATTCTACAGTGGTGTGAAGTGCACATATGTGCGACTTAGGTTAGTAGACTGTTATTACAGTCGTTATGGAGCCGCCTTCAACTACCCCATTGTGAGCGAAGTAAGGCTCTACGAATAAAACACCACATGTGATAAATCAGCAGGCCAGCGGGCCTGCACACACTAAAATCCCGGAAGTTGCTGAAACTGCCGGGATTTTCTTTTGCGCCATATCGTTGCCGGTAAAGCGCGATGTGCTCACGAGGCCTCACAAAATAGCTGACGACTGCGCGAGGTACGAGCGCCTCCCAAAAATAGGATTCTCCATTCATTTCACACCTATAGGAGAGGTGCCCAGCGCCAGATGACCGAGCCTCAACACCCTTATCCTTTTGCACTTAGGGCCAAACGATAAGGTGACATAGCAGTGAAGCACGAATCATTCGGTATAAAACCATCGGATGATTCTATATAAAACCATCAGATAATTCTATATAAAACCATCGGATAATTCTATATAAAACCATCGGATAATTCTATATAGAACCATCAGATAATTCGGGTGAGACGATCATGCGCAGACGTGGCGCAGGCATCACAAAACCATCATGATGAGACGGCTATATGGCCGTTGGGCGCGCAGCGCCATGGAGACCTAACACCGCCACACCTCCGTTGCGCGCACAACATGAACGCCTTTTAGGAGCACCATAAGAGGGACGTCACCTGAACAGCGCCATGCACACAAACGATAAATTGTATCTTCGTTTCTTTTGTATTACCTGTGCATGATTACAATACCCCACCTATGGGCTGTCAGCAGCCCGTACCATCAATGCTGCACGAGGGACCGTCAGGCTCGGGCATGGGCTGCAGACCGACATCCTTTGAAAACAATGTTACCGTGCCGTCTTCAAGCACATAACAAGGTACGCCAACGTCTCCCGTTGCCCGAGCTTCGTCGAAGGCGGGACTGCTGTCGCGCAACGATAAAAACCGCTTGAGGTTGAGCACATGCTTACCTATGTCTATCACTTCAAAACGAGGATTATCCACCACCTGCTTCTCTACATATTCGCAGTAAGGGCAGGTCTTCATTACAAACATTTTAATCATACGAGTCACTATTATTATACCATGGGGATAACGCTACCAACCCATCACAGAGGTATCATCTCGCACAGCTTGTCTTCTCTGATTACCTTTGGAGCGGCTTTACCTGCCAGCACCAACACCTTCTTGCCATTGCGGTAGATGTGCAACTGGCGGGAGCGCACCTTGGCCGTCAGTTCCTCGTCAGCCTGCATCGCGTTCCAGATGTGATGATAAATGCCACTCTCATCAAACAGCTTATGCTGCAGGTGAGAACACATATGCGTAATATCTATGTTCATTTTGGTTGGCCTTAAGTTCATGGCAAATATAAGACTTTATCTGCAAACATAGCCAATCACCGACCATAAACTATCGGTGGCGGCATGATAAAAGTGATATTCTCTGCCGACAGAGGAGCAAAAGAATGGCGATTGTCCTGATTATAGACACCGTCTATTCAACTATAGACTTGCTCATTTGCGCGTCTATCAATAATTACCTATCTTTGCAACATCATTCATTGCAAGATAGACTATGACAACAGAACAGAAAAAGAAATACCTGATTGTGGGCGGAGTGGCCGGTGGCGCCACGGCCGCGGCGCGTATACGCAGACTGACCGAGGAGGCAGAGATCGTGCTCTTTGAAAAAGGCGACTATATATCTTACGCCAACTGCGGGCTGCCTTATTATATAGGTGGGGTGATAGAAGATCGCGACCGCCTGTTTGTGCAGACTCCTGCGTCATTCGGCCAACGGTTTAACATAGACATCCGCACACAGAGCGAGGTCACGGCCATTGACCCAGCCAACAAACAGGTGACGGTGCGCAAGGCCGACGGTGAAACTTATACCGAGCCGTACGACAAGCTGCTGCTCTCACCAGGTGCCTCTCCCGTCATACCTCCGCTGCCAGGAATAGACAGCGAGGGCATTTTCACGTTGCGCAATGTTACCGACACCGACCGCATCAAGACATATCTCACCCAGCACCAGGTGAAAAGGGCGGTTGTTGTAGGTGGCGGCTTCATCGGCTTAGAGATGGCCGAAAACCTGAAACACGCCGGGGCACAGGTGGCGGTGGTGGAGATGGCCAACCAGGTGATGGCCCCTATCGACTACTCGATGGCGGCACTGGTACACGAACATCTGCTGCAGCAGGATGTGAAACTGTATCTCGAACAGACCGTTGAGGCATTTTCGCGCAAGGGTGACGAGCTCACCGTACACTTCAAGTCGGGCATCAACCTCCATGCCGACCTCGTGCTGCTCAGCATCGGCGTGAGGCCAGAAACACGCTTAGCACAAGAGGCCGGACTGAAAATCGGTGAAGCCCAGGGAATATGGGTGGACGAGTATCTACAGACTTCGGCACCCGATGTCTACGCCGTGGGCGACGCCATAGAATACCCTCACCCACTATCGGGCAAGCCATGGCTCAACTTCCTGGCCGGACCGGCCAACCGTCAGGCCCGCATCGTGGCCGACAACATGGTGCTGGGACATCACACACCATACGAGGGGTCAATAGGAACGGCTATTGCCAAAGTATTCGACATGACCGTAGCGTCTACCGGACTCCCTGCCAAACGCCTCAAACAGATGGGCATACCCTATCTTTCTGCCACCATTCATCAAGGCGCGCGAGCAGGCTACTATCCCGGAAGTTTGCAGATGGACATCAAGATTACCTTTTCGCCCACCGACGGTAAACTGTTGGGAGCACAGATAGTGGGCTATGACGGCGTAGACACTCGCATCGACCAATATGCCTTGTCTATCAAGCAGGGAGGCACCGTCGCCGACCTCACCCAACTGGAGCATGCCTATGCCCCACCCTTCTCCTCAGCCAAAGACCCGGTGGCCATCTCGGGCTATGTGGCAAGCAACATTTTGAGCGGTAAGATGAACCCACTCTACTGGCGTGAGCTGCAGCAGGCCGACCTGTCGAAAGTGACGCTCGTAGACGTGCGCACGGCCGACGAATTTGCCTTGGGCACCATCCCTGGAGCAGTAAACATACCTGTGGACGACCTACGCCAACGACTGCATGAGATTCCTGCCGACCGCCCCGTATGGCTTTTCTGCGGCGTGGGACTGCGTGGGTATATCGCCTCCAACATCCTCAAGGGGCATGGTTATACCGAGGTGCGCAATCTGGTAGGAGGCATCAAGACGTACAAGGCAGCCACGGCTAAGCTCGACACGCCGCAGGGCTTTGACCTGAACGACGACAACGCGGCGTCAGACACCCCTGCCCCCACGTTGCAAGCTACCATCATACAGTTGGATGCCTGTGGCCTGCAATGCCCCGGCCCCATCTTGAAGATGAAACAGGCCATGGACAATCTGGCTCCCGGGCAGCAGTTGGAGGTGCAGGCTACCGACGCCGCCTTTCCTCGCGATGCCGAGGCATGGTGCCGCACAACGGGTAACAGATTTGTGAGCAAACGCTCAGAGGGTGGCATACATACGGCTGTGGTGGAGAAGGCCACCGCGTGTGCCATAGAGGCCGCCAAGCCTCAAACCAACGACTTAGGCAAGACCCTGATACTCTTCAGCGACGACCTCGACAAGACCCTGGCCACCTTTGTGCTCGCCAATGGCGCGGCAGCCACGGGCAAGAAGGTGAGCATCTTCTTCACCTTCTGGGGACTCAACGCCATCAAGAAAGCGCACAAGCCCAAGGTAGAGAAAGACCTCTTCGGACGAATGTTCTCATGGATGCTCCCTAATGACACCACCAAGCTGCAACTATCGAAGCTCAACATGCTGGGTATAGGGGCGAAAATGATGCGCTATCTGATGCACAAGAAAGGCGTCGACTCGTTAGAATCGCTGCGCCAGCAGGCCATTGACAATGGGGTGGAGTTCATAGCCTGCCAAATGTCGATGGATGTCATGGGCGTCAAGCGCGAGGAATTGCTCGACAACGTAACCGTGGGCGGCGTAGCCAGTTATATGGAACGCGCCGATCAGGCCAACGTCAACCTCTTTATCTGATGCAAAAATGACCATTTGACATGTGGGGGAAGTAACGCGCCTTGCCCAACGGGACTTACCTCCCCACTGACATGCAGTAGAACGATGAATATACAACAACTGAAATACATCATCGCCGTCGACCGCTTTCGCAATTTTGCGAAGGCGGCTGACTCGTGTAAAGTGTCACAGCCCACGCTGAGTGCCATGCTCGTGAAACTGGAAGAAGAACTCGACGTGAGGATCTTTGAGCGCAGCAACCGGTCGGTGGTACCCACAACCATCGGTAAGAAAATCATTCGTCAGGCGGCGCGCGCGCTGATGGAACTTGACCAAATACATGAAATCATATCAGAAGACAAAGGCCGCACCAGTGGCCAGTTCACGCTCTCTGTGGGGTCATCCATAGCGCCTTACCTCTTGCCCAAATTCATCAAGCACTATCAGGCCAACTACCCTGCCGTGGAACTCTCGGTGCAAGAGTTCAAGGTTGAGGCAATGCTCGACGCGCTTCACCGTGGAGAAATAGACGCGGGCATCGCCATCTCAGACAATCTGCGCGAGGGCATACTCGAGATTCCGCTGTACACTGAAAAATTCTATGTGTATCTGGCGGAGAGCTGCTGGCGCAAGCTCCCGGTCTTCAGGCCTGAAAATCTGGAACACGAAAACATGTGGATCATGAAGAATGCGCAATGCCTGCGTGAGAGCGCGTTCTCGTTTTGCAAGGCAAGGGCCAAAGGCCGACACGTCTATGAGGCGGGAAGCATTGAGACGCTCATCCGGATAGTAGACGAAAACGGCGGCTTCACCATCATTCCAGAGATGCATCTGCCGTTGCTCACCGACACCCAGCGCAAGAATGTACGTCCCATCGAAGGCGATTATCTCTCGCAGCGCCGCGTGTCGCTCTATATCAAGGCCGACTATGTGCGCCAGCGGATGCTCAACACCGTGACCGACACGCTCAAGGCCTTTATGCCCCAGGGCATGCTCCATGAGGGGATTGCGAAATACGGCATCAAACTATAAGTGGGGCGGATTGCACCTTGCGCTCTCCCAACCCTTAACACATGGAGTCTGGCCGGGGGGAGTGAGACGCCTCCCGCCTATATGCAAGAAGCCATGAAGAGGCCTTAAGAACTGTTATTTTTCTACCCATAAGCGGCAATAATATAAATGTTCTTCGTATTTTTGTAGATATATCTGCCCATGGCATGAAGCCATGGCAAGCGTATCACCTTATTATATTTACAGCATGAAAAGAATGTTTATATTATCTCTTGTCGCGATGACCGGCATGCAGCTCATGGCACAAAGCACCATCCAGTTGCCCACACCCGACAAGCATGTGCAGATGAGTCTCTTTGAAGCACTACAAAACCGCAAGTCTACGCGGTCGTTCAGCGACAAGGCGGTGAGTGACGCCACCCTCAGCCAACTGCTCTGGGCGGCCATCGGCATTAACCGCGCTGACGGACATCTCACTGCCCCCACCGCCATCAACGCACAAGACATCTCTGTATATGTGATTCGCAAAGATGGCGCTTATCTCTATCAGGCCAAACAAAACACGCTGGAAAAGGTGTCCGACCAAGACCTGCGTCAAGCTGTGGCATCGCGACAGGCCTATGCTGCCGACGCACCGGTGTCGCTGGTTATCGTCAGCGACAACGCCAAGTTTAAGGGCAGCAGCACCAATGGCCCTACCTTGTCAGGAGCCATGGATGCCGGTTACGTCAGCCAGAATATATGTCTGGCCACCGAGGCATTGGGCCTTGTCACCGTGCCCCGGGCCACGATGGACAAAGATGCGCTGAGCCAGGCACTGAAACTCACCGACCAACAGTACCCCTTGCTCAACCATCCTGTGGGCTACGAGAAATGATATATGCCTAACGTGAAGGCCTTGGCTCCACCTGTTTTTTATATGGGGACCAAGGCCTTTGCCTGTACTATGGGGTTGAGCGCAATGGGTTACCTGCTGAGCTTCAATGCTTCGACGGGCCGGTTGGTCGTGATATAATCAACGCCGGCTTTCACAAAGTCATATATGTCATTCAGGTCGTTGACCGTCCAAACGTTGACTGTCAGTCCGAGGTCGTGCGCCGTCTTGATCCAGTCGGGGTGCAGGGCGAAGACCACATTCGCGTAATCGATGCCTGTGAGGCCACGGGCCTTGATATCCTGCGGGGCCACGTCGCCTCCCAGATAGGCTATCTTGGCCGTGGGCTGCAAAGCCTTGATTTTCTCGCAGACATGCATGCTGAAGGAGATATACTCCGTGCGATCGGTCAGTCGCTTGTCGGCCACCATCTTCAGCACCCGCTCCACACACTGGTCTTCGGCAGCCGGCGAGAAGTGAGGCTTAATCTCCAGAATGAGCTTGGTGGCGCAAGCCTTACCCACATCGAGATACTGCGCAAGGGTAGGCACCGACTCCCCGTTTTTCAGTTTCTTGCCTTTAATGGCTTGATAAGGCGACTTCTGGATATCTATACCGTCGATATCCTGGTCGTGGTGTACCACAAGCACCCCGTCGCTGGTGAGATGGACATCGAACTCCGAGCCATAGCAGCCAATCTGGTCGGCAGCTTTGAGTGCCGTCAGCGAGTTTTGGGCACTGCCCGCCAGGTCCCAATGCCCCCGGTGAGCGATGATGCTTGTCTGGGCGAAGGCTGTCATGGCAGACCATGCCATGACCACCCATAAGAGTGTTTTCTTCATATCGTTGTTGTTTACTGTACAGATACTGTCGCGTTATCATGGAGCACACGATTTCTGGCCTGCCCCGTATGCTTGCGCATCGTAGCGGATGTCACCCCACACAAAGAGTAACGCCTTGAAAGGGTTTTTCTTATTCATGGCATGCAGTATTTTTTGATGAGCCGTGATGACGCCTTGCCACCGGCAGGCAGGCATTCACCTCTACCCCCTCCGTGGAGCGGGGTGCCCCAAAATGGGTAGAACAACAAAAAGAGGAACGCTGGCAGCGATGATATTGGCCGCAAGGATGGCATTCCCACGATTATCCTTAAAAATTATGCGGAAATATATGGCGAAGTTCAAAAAATGCCCTATATTTGTAGAAGTAAACTTTTAAGGACCTATTTATCTTAATCTATCGTACAGTTAACATCCTATTATGCAATCTACAGTTCAAAAAGTTCTCACAGGCGACTTCAATAAAAAGAAAGCCCTGTGGTTTCTCCTCACGGCCCTTATGACCGTCATTGTGTGGAATCTTCCTCCCACTGTTTTCGGCATCGACGGGCTTACCGTTGTACAGCAGCGCGTCATCGCCATCTTTGTCATGGCCGTCATGCTATGGCTCACAGAACCCATCCCGGCTTGGGCAACCTCAGTCACCATTATCTTCGTGATGCTCTTCTGTGTCAGTGACTCCTCGTTCAAATTTCTGCAAGGCAACGGCGGCGAGTACGGACAGTTACTCGACTCTGTGGGTATCATGGCGTGTTTCGCTGACCCAACCATTATTCTCTTCCTCGGCGGATTCATCCTTGCCATCGCCGCCACGAAGTCGGGACTCGACGTATGGATGGCCAAAACACTCATCAAGCCCTTTGGCACCAAGAGCGAGAACGTGCTCTTAGGTTTCATACTCATCACGGGCTTCTTCTCGATGTTTATCTCCAACACGGCCACCGCTGCCATGATGCTCACCTTCCTCACCCCCGTGTTCAAGGCATTGCCCGCCAACGGCAAGGGCCGCATCGCACTCACCATGGCCATCCCCATCGGCGCCAACCTCGGCGGTATGGGCACTCCTATCGGTACACCGCCCAACGCCTTTGCTTACAAGGTACTCAATGACCCCAGCGGACTGAATATGAACATCGGCTTCGGCGACTGGATGATGATCATGGCCCCCCTGGTCATTGTGCTGCTTTTTATCTCTTGGTTCCTGCTCCGCAAGTTCTTCCCCTTCTCCCAGCCCACCATTCATTTGGAAATCGAAGGAGACATGCACCGTAACTGGCGCACGGTGGTGGTTGCCATCACTTTCGCCACAACCATCTTGCTCTGGATATTCGGTAAACAGGTGGGTGTCAACGCCAATACTACGGCCATGCTGCCTATCGCCGTCTTCGCCTTCACGGGCGTCATCACTGCCAAAGACCTGCAAGACATAGACTGGGGCGTGATATGGATGGTAGCCGGTGGCTTTGCCCTCGGTTTAGCCATGGAGGGCACCGGTCTTGCAGAGACCGCCATCAAGTCTATTCCCTTTGGCGAGTGGAGCCCCATCGTCATCCTTGTCATTTCGGGCCTGGTATGTTTCTTCCTCTCCAACTTCATCAGCAATACGGCCACGGCCGCGCTTATGATTCCCATCCTCACGGTAGTGTGCAATGGCATGGGCGACAAGCTACAAGTTATCGGCGGCACATCCACCGTATTGATTGGCATTGCCGTAGCCGCTTCGGCAGCCATGTCGCTCCCCATCTCCACGCCACCGAATGCCATCGCCTTCTCTACTGGATTGGTGAAGCAGAACGATATGGCCAAGACTGGAATCATTATCGGATTTGTCACGCTCATCATCGGCTTCTCCATGCTCATCTTAGCGGGCAAGGCCGCCATTCTGTAGACAAGACCATACATACGAATAGCCTCAGTATCAGCGATGGATACTGAGGCTATTTCTGTTGATGCATACGCTAAGCTTTCCTCGTATTGAACGGATTCGCGTATTACCGGCCATCCTTATTCATACCTGATAGCCTCTATCGGATCAAGCTGGGCGGCCTTCTTGGCAGGATACCATCCGAAGAAAACGCCGGTAAAGGTACATACGGCAAAACTCATCACGATGGTCCATATCTCAATGTATATGGGCCAATGGGCCACTGTTTTCACCACATAGCTCGCGCCCACGCCTAATGCCACCCCAATGATGCCACCCGTGACACTCAGCAGAATGGCCTCTATGAGGAATTGGTTGAGAATATCCACGCCTCGCGCGCCCACACTCATGCGCAGACCAATCTCGCGTGTGCGCTCGGTGACACTCACGTACATGATGTTCATGATACCAATGCCACCCACGATCAGTGAGATGCCTGCCACGCAGCCCAAGAGGATGGTAAGCATGCTGGTGGTAGAGTTCATCATCGATGACAGCTCTTCCTGCGAACGGATATTGAAGTCATCGTCATCGCCTGCCGACTCTGCTGTAGCCTCCTTGAGCTTATGGTTACGGCGGAGTATCTGCGTCATCTCTGCCGTAGCCTTCTCGGTCACGCCCTCGGTGATGGCTGATGCCTAAATCTCACTCAGGTAAGTCTGCGCCAAGATACGTTTCATGACAGAAGTGTAAGGGGCAATCACCAGGTTGTCTTGGTCCATACCCATCGAGTTGTACCCTTTCTTCTTCAACACACCAATCACGCGGAAGGGTATGCTGTTGAAGCGCACCACCCTGCCGATGGGGTCACTGCCGTCGGGGAAAAGATAATCTACCACCGTCTGACCCAGAATACACACCTTGGCACTGGTCTTGAGTTCCTGGTCGGTAAACACTTCGCCATCGCTGATACTCAACTGCCGAATGTCTAAATATTCTTGGTTTACGCCATAGAGCGTCGACTGCGTGTTGTTGTTACCGTAGATAAACTGGCCGCTGCTGGTCACCACCGGACTAATGGCCTTGATGTAGGTACACTCGTCTTTGAGCGATTGGTAATCGGTGAGCTTGAGTGTCTGCATGGCCGAAGGATCCTGACGCACGCCACCTCGCATGTCGGCTCCCGGGTGAATCATGATCATGTTAGAACCCATCTCGGCGATGTTGGCCTGAATGCTCCGCTTGGAACCTTGGCCGATGGCCAGCATGGTAATGACCGATGCCACACCGATGATGATGCCTAATGCCGTGAGAAACGACCGCATCTTATTGGCGAAGATAGCCCTGAGGGCAATCTTCAGTAAGTTGGTATAATTCATACGCTATTCGTCTGTATTGGCAGGGAGTGCCGCCAAGGCTTCGGCGGCGCTTTGTATATTGTCGTTATGCTCATCGCTCACCACCTTTCCGTCGCGCAATTGTATGTTACGACTGGAGTAATGGGCAATATCTGGATTGTGGGTCACAAAGATGATGGTACGCCCTTCGGCATACAACTTCTGGAAGAGCACCAGTATCTCGAACGAGGTACGGGTGTCGAGATTACCCGTGGCCTCATCGGCGAGAATCACCGCGGGGTTGTTCACCAGTGCCCGGGCAATGGCCACACGCTGCATCTGTCCACCCGACATCTGGTTCGACTTATGATACAGTCGGTCGCCCAGCCCCACAGCCTTAAGCGCCTCTACCGAACGGTCGAACCGTTCTTTGGCCGACACCGCCGAGTTGTACATCAGCGGCAGTTCCACATTCTCCACGCTCGTGGTCTTGGGCAAAAGGTTGTAGTTCTGGAAGATAAAGCCTATCTTCCTGTTGCGCAGCACCGCACGCTGGGCCTTGCTCATGGTACGTACCGACACGCCGTCGAGGTAGTATTCTCCCGTCGAAGGGGTGTCGAGACAACCCAGCTGATTAAGCAGCGTCGACTTGCCCGAGCCCGACTTACCCATGATGGTTACAAACTCTCCTTCGTAGATTTTAAACGACACCCCACGCAGGGCATGTACTGTCTCATCGCCTACCAGGAAGTTGCGCTTGACGTCTTGCAGTTCGATGACGACCTTCTTGTTGTTATTTTCCTGAATCTCTGTCATGTCGTTGTTGGTTTGATTCATTACAACATCCATCTGCACCAAACGATGCAAACCGTGTTTGTTATTTCAAGTTCAGGCCATTATTTCTTATTCCCTCGCGGCCCTGGGGCAAATGGGCTCCGTTCTGTGCCATCGTCCTCAGCGGTGGTCTGGTCGCTCTGCACGTTTACGCCGGTAATCACTTTGGCACCTTGCTTGATACCGCCCAGCACCTGGGTGTGCGTGCCGTCGCTCATACCAATGTTCACGCTGTGTGCCACCACATAACCGCCCTCCACGGTCCAAACCTTATTCTTGGCGTTGGCCACGTCCTTAATCTTCTTGTCGCCCACTGTCTCCTTGGCGGGTGTGTATCGCAGGGCCTTGGTCGGCACACTCAGCACGTCTTTCACCTCTTGCGTATAGATGGTAACGTTGGCGGTAAGTCCGGGCTTGAGCTTCAGGTCGCCATTGGGCGCGCTGATCACCACCGAGTAAGTCACCACATTATTGGTCGTAGTAGCCTCCTGTCGCACCTGTGTCACCTGTCCTGTAAAGGTATCGTCGGGATAAGCGTCCACCGTAAACGTTACACGCTCGCCCACCTTCACATTACCTATGTCGGCCTCATCTACGTTGGCCACCACCTGCATATTGGTCAGGTCTTGCGCAATGGTGAAGAGTTCAGGGGTGCTGAAGCTGGCGGCCACTGTCTGCCCTTCCTCTACGCTCTTCGACAGCACCACACCGTCGATCGGCGACGTGATGGTGGCATATCCTAAATTGGTCTGTGCCTTCTGCACTGCCTCCTTGGCCGTTGCCACCTGGTCGCGGGCCTGCAGGTAGCTCACCCGCGCCTGGTCATAGTCAGTGCCGGCCACAAGTCCTTTCTTGTAGAGAGCCTGATAACGCTGATAATTAGCGCTCTGATAGTTGAGTGAACTCTGCGCGCTGGCCAGGTTGGCCTTGGCCGTATTGAGTTCGCTGGTAAGGTTGGTTTTGTCGAGTTCGGCAATTACCTGCCCTTTTTTCACCACACTGTTGTAGTCTACATACAACTTGCTCACGATACCCGACACCTGCGTACCCACGGTCACCGATGTCACCGGCTCGATGGTACCCGTAGCCGTGATACTGTTTTCGATGTTGGCAGGAGCCACTGCCTCGGTCACAAAGGCCACCTGCTCTGTCTTCTTATTTCCCGACAGGAGAAAGGAGGCTGCGGCCACGATAGCCACCACGGCTACGACAATCCAAATTTTACTGATCTTCTTCATAAATATAATACAATCTTTCACCCCATTTTGGGCAATCAAACATGATGTAATAGCTAATGAATAATAGATGAGATTCCCCCCGACCCGACTTACGCAACCAGCGTAAACCCAGTCTATCAGGCGGCAAGAGTTCCCGTCTTCGGGCTCCTGACCATGCTATCTCATACTCCGCTTCTTTCTACAAATGCCTACTTCACCGTTCCATCCTGATAGAACTTAAGCATATCGATATTAAGTATAGCCAGATACTTAGCTTGCAATTCAGCCTGCTGCGCTTTCACCAAAGCGTCTTTACCGTTCATCAGTTCTATGATGTTCTTCAGGTTTTGGCTGAATTGCTCACTCAGCAAGTCGTAGCTCACCTGCGCGCTCTGCGTGCTCACCTTGGCGCTTTTGAATTGGGCTTGGTTGTTGACAGCCTGCAGCCAGTAATTCTCAATGGTGGAGTACAACGTTGTCTGCTTGTCTTTCAAGTCTAATTCATAGTTTTGCTTGGAGAGCATAGCCTTGTTGACCGCCGTCTTGGTTTGGCGATTGTCGAAGATTGGCACGCTTACGGTAAAGCCAGCTCCCACATTAAAGTTGTTCTTCAGCTGCGTCCCCCAGGCGTTGCTGTTCATCGAAGCAGTGCTGGTGCTCAGTCCGGCATTGGCCGCAATCGTTGGCATCTTCTGCGCCTTGGCTATTTTCACCTGCAGTTCGCTGCTCTTAATGCCCAACAAGGCATTCTTGATTTCAGGGCGTTGGTTGAGTGCCGACTCATACACCTGGTTCAGGGCGGGCACACTCTGCAGGGCCATCTCGTCGGTCGTCTCTGGCACCACTACGTCAAATTCCTCCTGGTCGGTAATCTGCAACAGCTGCTTCAGCTGGCGTTTATAGTCTCTAAGGCTACTCTCAGCCTGCACCACGGCATACTCATCCTGCGCACGCTGGGCGGTGAGTTGTGCCAGGTCGGCCTTGCTCATGCTGCCCACCTTGACAAATTCCTTACCACGTTCCTCATTCTTCTTCGAGGTCTCCAAGGTCTGTCGGTTCACCTCCACGGCATCTTTGGTATAGAGAATCTGCACATACAACTGGGCAATCTGTTCCTGAATGCTGTTGGCCGTCGTGGCGCTGTCGAGCGCGGCCTGGTCGGCGGTCACTTTGTTGAGCTTCACCTGGTTGGTATTCCGTCCGCCGTTCCATACCGTCCAGCTGCCGCTCAGGCTGTACGAGCCATTGTAGTAAACTTTGTCCACATTGGTCTGCACCCTGTCACCGGCAATCACGTAGCTGCCCGATTCCGGCCAAGGCTGATAATTCACGTTCTGCGATGTCGACGCCGACAGCGAAGGCAGCAGTGCAGCTTGGCTCTGCTTCACGTCTTCAATGGCGCTGAGCTGCTGGATGCGCGTTTTCCGCAAGGTGATGTTGTTCTGCAAGGCATAGCTGATGCAGTCTTGCAAAGTCCATTCTCTGGCACTCATGGTTGCCGGCAAAGCGAGCAGCGCAAACGCCATTGCTGCCATCGTGTGTGATCTGTTCATTGTTCAAATATTTTTAGATTATATCGCTTTTGTGTGTTTGACGCATGTAGACAAAAAAAAGTTTAGCGCGCCACTCATTTTATTAACAACAATTAAGGGGAAATATTACATATCGCAATATTTCCCCCCACTACTCTAACGTTTTAATGTTATTATTCTGCGAAATCATGCAAACGCGCGATATATTTGCCGAGAATATCAAATTCCAGGTTTACCACGCTGCCCACCTTGATGTCGCAGAAGTTGGTATTTTCGCGTGTATAGGGTATAATGGCCACCTTGAAGGTATTGTCGGTAGGCTCTACCACGGTGAGTGACACGCCGTTGACGGTCACCGACCCCTTGTCTACGGTAAAGTATCCTCGGCGTGCCATGCGCTTGTCGAGTGGATATTCAAAGGTGAAGTACGTTGAGCCGTCGGCATCCTCCATGTTCACACAAGTAGCGGTCTCATCCACATGTCCCTGCACGATATGACCATCGAGCCGCCCGTTCATCATCATCGAGCGCTCCACGTTCACCTTGTCGCCCACCTTGAGCAGTCCTAAGTTCGAGCGATCTAAAGTCTCCTTCATGGCCGTCACCGTATAGGTGTCGCCATCTATGCTCACCACCGTCAGGCAAACGCCATTGTGCGAGACGCTCTGGTCGATCTTGAGTTCGCCCACAAACGAGCATTTCAGCGTGAAGTCAATGTTCTCTTGATACTTCTTCATTGCCACCAAAGTGGCCATCTCTTCTACTATTCCGCTAAACATATCCTTTTAGGTTTGAAAAAAGGAGAACTGAGACCGTTGTGCTGATAAGGCTGTCTCAATTCTCCCTGAATGAAAAAGGGGATCATAACGATGATGTGATGAAAACTCCAGCTATAAAAGTTGTGAGCGCTCTCCGTCTTTGTAATCCACCGGCTTTACAGCTTAGTCGCCGAATGCGATTTATGTGGCCCGCCATTAACAAAAGAAGCATGCTCAGTTTTCAAAGTAATTTGATGAGTATCCCGATCAAACCGAAACAATCCCCCAAATGTTGCCTCCTTTTACTATTGCAAAATTACACCTTTCCCGTTGTCCCACCAAATAAATCTATGTTTTTTAACAGGCAATAAACATCCCGATTACACGTTACAACTAAAAACAAAATGAAGAGACACCTCTTTTTATTGATGGTCCAAGCGGTTGCCATGACCATCAGCGCGCAGATTTCTGTAGTCGAGAACAAGCAGCACACCTTCCCCGACAGCATCCCCCCCGGCAATTATAGCGGCATCACGTGGTTAGGCGGCAATCAGTACGCGGTGGTGAGCGACAAGTCGGCCGACGACGGTTTCTTCATCTTCGAGATTATCACAGACAGCCTCTCCGGCGACATCCGCTCGGCGCGCAACTTGGGTTTTCGCTCAAGCGGGTTCAAGGGGCGTGACAATGAAGGCATCGCCTACAACCCACACACGCAGACCCTGCTGATGAGCGGCGAGCAAGACAACCGGCTCTATGAGTACGGCATCGACGGCATGCGCACCCTGCGCGAGGCGCGGCTGCCCGAGCTGTTTCACCATCTGCCGGCCAATCTCGGGTTAGAAGCCTTGAGCTATAACCCCGTGACACATACCTACTGGACCTGCAACGAGGCCGACACCGTGTATATGCAGTCGTTTGACGACAGCCTCATGCCACAACACACCGTGCGCTATACCCTCGAAGCCCCTGTATTCGATTACACCAAGGCCGCGAACTACGCCCATGGCATTGGTACGGTGGCAGCGTTAGACGATGGCACCCTACTCGTGTTAGAGCGCGAACTCTTTGTCTCCACCTCTAAGTTAGGGTCACAGGTAAACTGCGTATTGGCGCATTTCTCACCTATCACCGCCCGCAAGCAGGTGCTTGCCACCTGGAAAACCACCCTCACACTCTTCGGTCGCTCGTTTGCCAACTACGAAGGCATGTGTCTCGGCCCCACATTGGCCGACGGCTCCAGACTGCTCCTTTTGGTCGCCGACTCGCAAAACCAATATGCCGGCGTGCTCCGCGACTGGTTCAAAAGCTTTAAGGTGAAATATTAAATGCGGCAATCTGAGGTAAGCCTACACCGTCAGACGCTTACCTACCTGCCCACAAGGCTACACAATCCTTACGCCACCACTTGCCCAAAGAGCAGCGCCCAGCCTAAAGTCATGAGGGCTAACCGTTGGGCTGTTGCTCATGGGGCATGTACTCGCCCTCGGCATCTCCATACCTCTCAGGGGCAGGCTGCTGCACCGACGGCGCGGCGACCGAGGCCTGCGACGCCCGCTTCATGCGCAGGCGCTCGTAGTCGTCAAACATATAATGACGCCCTAACCACAGCGTGACAGCCAAGGAAACAAACGACATGCCGACCACCAGCAACGGATAAAGCAGCTCTACGGCCAAGGCCGTCCACACCGGCGTGCCGCTAACCACCATGGCTATCAGCAACACTGGCGCCGTAGACCATACCAATCCCGACATATGCCGCAGCACGGGCACAAGCGCCGCCTGAAAACAACGACGCACAAAATAGTCGACGGCTTGGCGATGGGTGGCGCCATTGCCTAACAGATACTCATACAACTGATGGTGAAGCGACAAACCCGAGAAATAGGTGTTCAGGGCCTTGAGGTTCACTCCTACCGCGCTTCCCACCAACAGGCTGACCACGGGGAGGAATATATGAGGCACAAACGGACTCTTGACACCAAAGACCAGGAACGACACGTACAAGCCTACGACCACCACCCCGGCAAACATGCCGGCGAGCAGTGGGACGAAGAGCCGTTCAAACGACACCAACGACTTGCCCGCTATCGTGGCGGTGCCAATGACAATCAAGATGACCGACGCCAAGAGTGTCAGCCAAAGTTGCCGCACGGTGATGGCCGACCATAACACTACCGCCAACAGGGCCGACAGCGCAGCCATCCAGCCATAGCTCACCAGCAAACGCCTCATCATGTTCAGCTTCAGCGCTGAAACCATATAGACGGGTATGGCCAGTAACAGCAACCCTAACACAAAACCCAATATCGTTATTTGCATATATTCAAAGATTGACGATTTGATGACATGACAACTGGTTGGTCCTACACGTATAGACCACTTCCTTGCCTTGACCGGCCAGCTCTTGCAGCAACATCTGCGTGGCAGCCGTCTGCGAAGGGTTGTCTATCAGCACCATAGGCTTATCTTGCGTAAGCGTAACCACAAGCATCACTTGCTGCAGCAGCTCCGGCCGCACAGTGTTCACACGCCTGTCGCGCACCTCGCTGTCGATGCCCCAGCGCGCCCACAGTTCTGCCAGCGCCGCCCGCCGCTTGTCGCCTTCATCCCCTTTTCTCACATCCATCACCATGTCACAGAGGTCGCCCACGGTGATATGCACATCGGGCAATAGCTGGGGCACATAGCTGGTGAGCTGTCGAAAATAGGCACTCGCGCCCGGCGTCACCAACTCTCCGTCTACGGTGATATAGCCGCCTGCCAAAGGCTCAAGACCCAAGATGGCCCGGAGAATCGACGTCTTGCCTGTTCCCGCGGAACCACAGAGACACACCACCTCGCCGGTAGACACCACCAGCGTGAACGGCTTGGACGTGTTGTTGCCTTGCAACGTGACTTTCACATTCTTAAATTCAAGCATCGACCATCATGTTTCTGTACCGACAAAGTTACGATATTTTTGAGTTCCTTATGACTTTTACCTTGTTTTTTTATCCTTTCTACATCCCTCTTTCAAGTTTTATCCCTAATTTTGCAGTCTGTATAAGGCCTTCGCGTCATCTTGCAGGCTTTTTGCCCGGTGAGACGACGGATAAGGTGTCATTATCTTTTCTATCCACAGCAATGACCAACCAACCACACGCCGACTTGTTTTTGCCAGCCGAATGGGCTGAGCAGAGTGCCATACAACTCACCTGGCCCCATGCCGACACCGACTGGAAGCCCTATCTCGACGACATCACCGAGACCTTTGTGGCACTCACGGCTGCCATGGCCCGCTTTGAGCCTGTCATCATCGCCACGCCCCATCCCACGCAGACGATGGCCTTGCTGCGCAGTCGCTTGGGCGAAACGCGCTGCCGCAGCGTGCGATGCTACGCCTGCGACACCAACGACACCTGGGCCCGCGACCATGGCGCCATCACGCTGATGCCCACCCCTGCCACGGCCGGCAGCGCCAAAGCCAAACTCCTCGACTACCGCTTCAACGGATGGGGCGAGAAGTTTGCATGGCAACACGACAACGCCATCACCCGCCACCTCTTCGGCCAGGGTGTCTTCGACGGCGAGCGCGAAGACCACGACGACTTTGTGCTCGAAGGCGGGTCTATCGAGAGCGATGGCCGCGGCACCGTCATGACAACCTCCATGTGCCTGCTGGCCCCTCACCGCAACCAGCCCCTCACACGTGAGGAAATCGAACAACGGCTGAAGCGTGACCTTCGGGCCAACCGCGTCGTGTGGCTCGACCACGGACTGCTCATTGGCGACGACACCGACGGCCACATCGACACCATCGTGCGATTCGCTCCCGACGACACCTTATTATATGTGCGCTGCGACGACAGCACCGACGAGCAGTATGCCGAATTTCAGGCCTTGGAGACACAGCTGCGGTCGCTCCGCACCGCCGAGGGGCAGCCCTACCGCCTCATGCCGCTGCCCATGCCTGCCGCCATGTACGACGGCGACGACCGGCTGCCCGCCACCTACGCCAACTTCATCATCCTCAACGGGGCGGTGATTGTGCCCACCTACCACCAGCCGGAGAGCGACGCACAGGCGCTGCACACCGTGCGCCAAGCCTTTCCCCACCACGAGGTCATCGGCATCGACGCCTCTACCGTGGTGCGACAGCATGGCTCGCTGCACTGCCTCACCATGCAGTATCCCGCGGGGGTGGTGACGCTGCCACAGGTTTAACCCAATTTTACACTACACATCGCTATGAACTTGAAAATAGGAATGCTGCAACAGCATAATGTTGCCGACACGACAGACAACCAACGCCGACTGGCCGAGGGCATTGCCCACTTGGCGCGGCAGGGCGCGCAGCTCATCGTGCTGCAGGAATTGCACAACTCGCTCTACTTCTGCCAAACCGAAGACGTGAAGCTCTTTGACCTGGCAGAGCCCATCCCCGGCCCCTCGACCGACTTCTATGGCGAGCTGGCCAAGCGCTATGGCGTGGTCATCGTCACCTCTCTCTTCGAGCATCGCGCGCCCGGACTCTACCACAACACCGCTGTGGTGATTGAGCGCGACGGCACCATAGCGGGCAAATACCGCAAGATGCACATCCCCGACGACCCTGCTTATTATGAGAAGTTCTATTTCACGCCCGGCGACTTGGGCTTCCATCCCATCGACACCTCCGTGGGACGGCTCGGCGTGCTCGTGTGCTGGGACCAGTGGTATCCCGAGGCCGCCCGACTGATGACGCTGCAAGGCGCGCAGATGCTTATCTATCCCACCGCCATCGGCTATGAGTCGAGCGACACTCCCGAGGAGCAGGAGCGCCAGCGCGAGGCATGGACCACCGTGCAGCGCGGTCATGCCGTGGCCAACGGACTGCCCGTCATCACGGTCAACCGTGTGGGCTATGAGCCCGACCCGAGCGCCCAGACCGGAGGCATACAGTTCTGGGGGTCGAGCTTCGTGGCCGGACCGCAAGGCGAACTGCTCTACCGCGCCTCCGCTACCGAGGAGGAACGACACATCATCGACATCGACA
The DNA here is from genome assembly GCA_023425865.1 of Bacteroidota bacterium. Taxonomy (GTDB): domain Bacteria; phylum Bacteroidota; class Bacteroidia; order Bacteroidales; family Bacteroidaceae; genus Prevotella. The sequence continues at coordinate 36,050 of JAFABV010000004.1, forward strand.
TCGAGCACAGCGAGCAGGTGCGACGCTGGTGGCCGTTCCTGCGCGACCGCCGCATCGACTGCTTCGGCGACATCACGCGCCGATTTATCGACGACAGCACACCGTCGCGCGACTGACCCGCCACCATCACCCATCAATCAGCTAAAGCTATGGAGAAGAAAGACCTGAGAATCGTTTTCATGGGTACACCTGAGTTTGCCGTGGGCACACTCAGCCGTCTCGTGGAAAACGGATATAACGTGGTGGCCGTGGTGACACAGCCCGACAAACCCGTGGGGCGCCACCAAGACCAACTGCAACCCTCTGAAGTAAAACAATATGCCCTGGCGCACCAGCTGCCCGTACTGCAGCCCGAAAAGATGAAAGACCCTGCCTTCGTGGAGCAGTTGGCCGCCTACAAGGCCGACCTGCAGGTGGTGGTGGCCTTCCGCATGCTGCCCGAGGTGGTATGGGCCATGCCCCGCTTCGGCACGTTCAACGTGCATGCCGCCTTGCTGCCTCAGTATCGTGGAGCGGCACCCATCAACTGGGCGGTGATCAACGGCGAGACAGAGACGGGCGTGACGACGTTCTTCCTCGACAAAGACATCGACACGGGGCGCATCATCATGCAAAAACGATTCGCCATACCCGATGACGCCAACGTGGAATATGTGTACGACGGACTGATGCGTCTTGGCGCTGACATTGCCACCGAGACCATCGACCTGGTGATCGAGGGCAACGGCACGGTGGACTCTACGGCGCAAGAGCAGTGGACAGCGGCACCGCAAGGGCCGTTAAAGGGCGCGCCGAAGATATTCAAGGAAACCTGCGAAATAGACTGGGCACAACCGGCACGCGATGTGCGCAACTTCATTCGGGGACTCTCGCCCTATCCCGGTGCCTGGACCACACTGACGGCTGCCGACGCCAGCGACACAACCACCGCCAAGCCTGCCGTACTCAAGGTCTTCAAGTCTACACTCACGTCAAGCGGCAGCGCCGGTGCCCGTCCCGGCGACATCATGGTAGACGGCAAACAACTGCTCGTTGCCTGTGCCGACGAGTGGCTTGCCATCGACGAGCTGCAGTTGGCCGGAAAGAAGCGCATGGACGCCCGCGCCTTCCTCAACGGCAACAGGGAGATTGACCAATATAAGGTTGTCAAACTGTAGGCCTCATGCCTCTTGCCCATCGCACCCTCCTCCGTACAGCGAGACATGGAGAGGCATGGGGCAAGGGCAACCCTTTGTACCTGCATCTCCCGGCTGCCCAACCCTTCCGCAGCACGCCGAGGCAGTGCCATACCATAGGTGTTACAACGCCTTATGCCACTTTCCGCAAGACAATAGGGACGGCAGCGCCCAATGATTCTATATTGAAGCATGTTATAATTCTATATAGAACTACTTTATAATTCTATATAGAACCATCCGATGATTCTATATTAAAGCATTCCGTGGTTCTGTACAGAACCATCGCTCCGCGTGCCAAACTCCACCCTGCGAAAATAACCATCGCCCCTCGCATAGTTTATTTTTAACACGGATAACACGGAATTTTCGGAATTGCCATCCGGCACACCTCGATGGGACGGATCATCGCGTCGCGATGGGCGGATGAAACGGAACCTACATTCATTTTTCAGTCCTCCGTTGCTCCTCAGGCCGACGGCCCTCCGCTTATAAAGCTCTCTTCTCTGCATCGAAGATGCGCAACTCCCAACTCTCTGCGGCTCTGCGTGCCAAAAAAACTTTCCACACAAGCGCTCTACTTACCCTCATAATCTATCTGCTTTCCCCGCAATCCATTTGCTTTCCCTCTCAATCCATTTGCTTTCCCCGTAGGGGATAAACTTTTGATAGGGCACGGTTGGCATGCATGGCGACCGCAGGGAGACATGACATGCCTACCGTGTCTACGTTTGCGCCGAATGGTTGAACTCTGTAGGAGTTCAACGCCCTACGGCAACCAACAACGCATCCCATTAACCACAATCCGCAAAGCCGTTGAACTCCTACAGAGTTCATATACATTCGATGCGACAAGCAGACAGGGTAGTCGCTTCGCGCCAACCCTGCCCTATCAAGCGTTCAACCCCTTCGGGGTAGGAGAGCTCTGTGGAGACGGATGGCATGGAGAGAATGGTTACCTGCCACGCAGAGAAGGGTGTGTTGCACGCAGGTGTCTTGGGGCACGCAGAGACGCAGAGAGATTGGAGTTCTGCATCTTCGATGCTGAGAGGAGAGCTTGGGTAATCAGAGGGCCTACGCCCTGAGGAGAATTGGGGGGAATGGGAAAAACGGAAGGCCTACGGCCTAAGGAGAAATAGTGAACCGAGGCTGTTTCCGTTCTATCCGCCCATCGCAAAGCGATGATCCGTATCCATCCAAATGTGCCGGATGGCAATTCCGAATCATCCGTGTTTTCCGTGTTAAAAATAAACCGTGCAAGGAGTGGGTGCGTGTCACGCAAGATTTTTTTTTGGCACACAGAGCCGCTGGCGAGTCTAATGCGATATACTGCGATGAGTCCCTTGTTCCTGCTAACCCACTACTTCCACAACACCTAACAATGAAGGCAGGGGTATCCGCGCTTGCGAATACCCCTGCCTTATCAATTACGCAACCCCTGCGGGCTGACAGTATGTTATTGTCCTGATGCCGTCTTTTCTCGGGTGCCCCACCTCTCAGGCAAGGCCCCGACTGACGACTTACAGTTCCCAGCCCACGGCGGAGGCACCGAGCACGGCGGCCGAACTGCCATCGAGACCGCTGATAAGGAACTTGGCCTTGCCCTTGAAGATCTTCAGCACGTGCTCATCATAGCTACGCTTGATGGGATCCATGATCAGGCTGCCGGCCTTGGTGAGGCCACCGAAGAAGATGAAAGCCTCGGGAGAAGAGAATGCCGCGAAGTCGGCGCAGGCAGCACCCAGCATCTCACCCGTATACTCGAAGATGTGTTTGGCCAGCTTGTCGCCCTTTTCAGCGGCGATACTCACGTCGAGAGAAGTAATATCCTCGGGCTTGAGTTCGCGGAGCAAAGAAGGCTCGTCGCTGGTGTCGAGCAGTTCACGGGCTGTGCGCGCCACACCCGTGGCAGAGCAGTAAGCCTCCAAGCAGCCTGTACGGCCACATCCGCAAGAACGACCATCGTGGCGCACCATGGTGACATGACCCAACTCACCGGCAAAGCCGTCGCTGCCATAAACCAGTTTGCCATCGATTACGATGCCCGAACCCACACCTGTGCCGAGGGTGATGACGATAAAGTTCTTCATGCCGCGTGCCACGCCATATGCCATCTCGCCAATGGCGGCAGCGTTGGCGTCGTTGGTAAGACCCACAGGTATGCCCAGCTTCTTGGAGAACATGTCAGCCAGAGGCACAATGCCATTGTGACCCCATGCCAGGTTTGGAGCAAACTCGATGGTGCCCTTGTAGTAGTTACCGTTGGGCGCACCGATACCCATACCCTTGATCTTGCTGATGCCACCCACCTGGTCGATGATGATGTGCAGTGCCTCGACAGAAGCATCAACATAGTCCTCCACCTTCTCGTAGGCTTGGGTCTTGATGGCTGTGGTAGCTCTGATTTCACCACGGCTGTCTACAATGCCAAAAACCGAATTGGTACCACCCAGGTCCAGTCCGATTACGTAGGGCTTAACGCTTTCCTGTTCGTTCATTGATATATGCTTTTATAAGTTAGTAATATCTACTTGGTTTTTAATATTCAATCCTACCGGCAGGGTGGCGCACGCTGTCATGCACTGTACCGACTACAGGTTGTATGATGGACAAAGTTATGAAAAAAAAAGGAGCTGCGGCAAAGAAGTGGCAGAAAAAAACTTAAGAACAACACAAAAAAGATTTGCTCACGCCCCCGCTGCCACAAAATGACAATCGCGGCAGAGGGGCATTTTGCCCGTCCGCCGCGATTGCACGCCCTCGGCAGCAGCTGGCCGACGGTCAGTCTCTCAGCCGCTCGCGGAAATTGTTGCTCTTGCTCAAATAGGTCATCAGCGCCAGCACACTGCCCACGGCCACCATCAGGGCGCCGATATAGAACACCCCAGCCAGAGAATCGTAGAGGCCATGGAGGGTGGCGGGAATGGCGAGGGCCAGAAAATACATAGACTTGCGATAGCGCGGATACAGATGCGCAAAACCTACGAAATAGCCGCAGATGCCACCCCACAGGGCATGGAGGAAAGGCAGGGAGGTGAGACGGGCCACATTGAGCAGGAACGCCGTGGTGTAGTCGGCCTGCACGTTGATGGTGGTCTGATACTGCACGCCCTCGAATACGCCAAAGGCAATGCCCGACATGAGGCCGTAGTAGACCAAGGTCTGGGGCAGCAACGGTTCTTTGGCACGCCGAAGGAGAAACAAGAGTGGTGTCATCTTGACAAACTCCTCGGTGAGACCCACGCCGAGAATGTAGCCAATGATGTCGAGCGGGAAACCGGCTTCGGTAAAGATATAAAAGAAATTGAGCCGATTGAGGCCGGAGAAGATGATGAAGACCGCCAACTGGGTGAGGAAGAATACCAAGACTGTGGTCTTGAGACGCACCTGCCGAGTCTTGAAAAAATAATAGAAGAAGATACCCCAAATCACCGAGAAATAGAGCGATATGGCATAGAAGACAACATACCCGCCAAGCGGCAACATCATCAGGACAGACAGCGACAGGCCCACCACCGCCAGCACCAACAGTCGTTTGTCGTCGAGCCATTGGCGGTGCGCCATGTCTTCTTTGGGAAAGATAAACTCTTGTCCGATGCGCCGCAGCTGTTGCATAATGGTGCCATTGCTCTTGATGCGCGGCCTGATGCCCCTGCGGTCAAGAAAATAGCCCACGGTGGCCTCCTCGCCCGTGAGGGCATCACGTGCCACATCGGGCATGAGCAGCTTGCCCTCTTCTACATAGGCGGCCACCACCTCCTCGGTATAGGGTCCATATTCGTGGCCATTGCGAATGACGTATAACATATAATCTGTAGTCTTTTGAGTGACAACGCAAAAGTAACAAAAATATTCGGACCAGCAGACATATGGCTATTATTTTGTTCATCTGGCAAGTACGCAGGTTGTCCAGTTAGTAAGACAAGAAGGCTCGGCGGGTGATTGGAATGTTTCGTCGTTGCACGACACGAAGAGCACGACACCTCAGAACACGCTCAAAGCGCGACGTAGCGCTCCAGCCATGACTTCACCTCGCATTTTTAGGACGAACTTCTTTTTTTGAGAATAAACTCTTGGGCAAAATAGAAAGAATGATTACCTTTGCGAGAAAATGCTACTATGACTAAAGAAGAAGACATCAAAAACGCCGTGAAGGTGCTGCAAGCCGGCGGCGTAATTCTCTACCCCACTGACACGGTATGGGGCATAGGCTGTGACGCCACCAACCCCGAAGCAGTGGCAAAAGTATATCAGATCAAGCGACGCGACGACTCCAAGGCGCTGATATGCCTGGTAGACAGCGAGGCACGCCTGCAACGCTATGTGCGCAATGTGCCTGCCGTGGCTTGGGACCTGCTCGAAGTGTCTGTCAAGCCCACAACCGTGATTCTCGACGGAGCCGTAAACCTTGCCCCCAACCTCATTGCCGAAGACGGCAGCATCGCCATGCGCATTACCAAGGAAGACTTCTCGCGCGAGCTATGTTATCGTTTCCAGAAAGCATTGGTGAGCACCAGCGCCAACATCAGCGGTGAGCCTGCCGCGCAAAACTATGGTGACATCTCACAGGAACTGCTCGACAGCGTAGACTACGTGTGCTGGTCGCGCCGACAGGAGCACAAGCCTCATCAGCCCAGTTCAATCATCAAGTTAGGTCCCTCGGGCGAGGTGACCATCATCAGAAAATAAAAGAGAGAAGGTTTATACCACCTTACATGATATTTCAATAGGAAGGACGCCGTGATAGAGAATGTAATAGCATGGAAAGACCGCCATCTGACCCAAAGGCAGATGACCTCTATATTGGCATTTATCATCGGCATATTGGCCTCAGTGGCCGCCTACGTGCTACATGGTATCATCACACTGATACAAAAGTTGCTGACCGAGGACTTTCTCACTGACGCCGCCAACTGGCTGTACCTGGTATTCCCGGTGATTGGCATATACCTCACCTCGCTCTTTATAAAATATGTGGTGCGCGACAATATCTCGCACGGCATCACGCGTGTGCTGTATGCCATCTCAACGAAGAAGTCGAGACTAAGGGGGCACAACTGCTGGTCGTCGATCATTGCCTCTGCCATTACCATCGGCTTTGGCGGTTCGGTGGGTGCCGAGGCCCCTATCGTGCTCACGGGCTCGGCCATCGGCTCGAACTTAGGCCAGCTCTTCAAGATGGACAACCGCACGCTGATGCTATTGGTGGGATGCGGATGCGCCGCTGCCATCGCGGGCATCTTCAAGGCACCTATCGCCGGACTGGTGTTTACGTTAGAGGTGCTGATGATCGACCTGACCATGGCATCACTGCTGCCCATACTCATCGCGAGTATCACCGCCGACCTCTTCTCGTTTATCTTTACCGGACAGTCGACCCTGTTCAGCTTTAGCTTAGACAATGCCTTCAGCATAGAGCGAGTGCCGGCGGCAGTGCTGCTGGGCGTGTTTTGCGGACTCATCAGCCTGTACTTCATGCGCATGATGAACTTCTGCGAAGGGCTCTATGGCAAAATGAAAGACCATCCCTACCGGAAGCTGATGGTGGGTGGCCTGGTATTAAGCAGCCTGATCTTCCTCTTCCCCTCGCTTTACGGAGAAGGATACAACGCATTGAAGATATTTATTGGGGGCAGCACCGAGGCCGACTGGAGCCAGGTGATGGACGGCTCGCTCTTCTACGGCCACTCCGAACTGCTGCTCATCTACGTGGCACTGGTGATGCTCACCAAAATCATCGCCACCTCTTCGACCAACGGCGCGGGAGGCTGCGGCGGAACATTCGCGCCCTCGCTGTTCGTGGGCGGTTTCTCTGGATTTCTGTTCGCGCGCTTTTGGAACGCGGAGCAAATAGGGGTTTACCTGCCAGAGAAGAACTTTACTCTCATGGGCATGGCAGGCGTGATGGCAGGCGTGATGCACGCGCCACTGACAGGCATCTTCCTGATTGCCGAGATAACGGGCGGATACCAGCTCTTCGTTCCGCTGATCATCGTGTCTGTGGTCAGTGTCATGGTCATCAGTATCTTTGAACCACACAGCATCTACGCCATGCGACTGGCACGCGAGGGTAAGCTGCTCACCCACCACACCGACCGCAGCGTGCTTACGCTGATGAATATCAACACGGTGATAGAGAAAGAATATACCGCCGTAAATCCCGATATGCCCATGGGCAAACTGGTCAACGTGCTGACCTACAGCGACAGTGCCTTTGTGCCGGTGCTCGATGCCGCCGGGCGGCTGCTGGGTGAGATAGACATTACCAAGGTGAGGCACCTGGTGTTCAGAACCGAACTCTATCAGAAGTTTACCGTACACCAACTGATGACCCCCACGCCCGTTATTCTGTACAACAACGAGCCGATGGAAGAGGTCATGAAGAAGTTTGACTCGACCAACGCCAACGTGCTGCCCGTGGTAGACATCAACAACAAACTGTTAGGATATATCAGCCGTACAAGGATGTACCGCACCTACAGGCAACTGGTGGCCGACTTCTCGGCAGAATAGCGCGCTCGCAGGTTGCCGGGGCACCCCCAGACCTGACAAAAACACGCAAAGGGGCATGTGTGGCAAGTTGTTTTTCATAACTGATACAGTAAATTGTTGGGCTCAAATATAGGCAGTTATCACAAAAAATGACTACCTTTGCACACTGTATTATGCCTTTTCCAATACAAATAGACATCCTTGAACTGATTCTGAAAGGCATGCTAATCGGAATCATAGCCTCAGCACCGATGGGTCCTGTAGGAATACTCTGCGTACAGCGCACCCTGAACAAAGGACGCTGGTACGGATTCGTCACAGGCATCGGCGCCTCGATCAGCGACATCATCTATGCCGTGATCACAGGAGTGGGCATGAACTTCGTGATGAATCTGGTCAACAATCCCACCAATAAGTTCTGGCTGCAGATTTCCGGTAGCCTCATACTCTTGCTCTTTGGCATACATTGCTGGCGGAGCAATCCTATGACTCACCTCCATAACTCGGGTAAGAAAGGCAAGGGCTCGCTGTCGCACAACCTCATCACGGCGTTCTTGGTCACGTTTTCCAACCCTCTGATTATCTTCCTGTTCATGGCCTCGTATGCCCAGTTTGCCTTTGTCATCCCCACCCGGCCGGTGGAAATGACCTTGGGGTATATGAGCATTATCGGCGGAGCGCTGTTTTGGTGGTTTGGCCTCACGTGGCTTGTAGACAAGGTGCGTACGAAGTTTGACACCAACGGCATTTTAATCATCAACAAGATTATCGGTTCGGTGGTGATCGTTTTCTCACTTGTAGTACTCATTGGAACGGTGTTTAATCTTTACACCTTCCAGTATTAGCTTCGCAAAGACCGCTACAGTACCCCTTCCCGGCGTGCAGGTGGCGCTCGACGCATAGGCACGCCGCAAATCATTAATCGACTCAAAAGAACTATACAGATGTTTATTGCACAGCAATTACGCCAAAAATCAATCGCCGAATATCTCCTCTATATGTGGCAGATGGAGGATCTGATACGTGCCTACGACTGCTCGCTCTCGAAAATCAGAAGCCAGTATATTGACCAATTCCAATATACGGAAGAACAGAAAGAGGAAGAGACCGACTGGTTTGGCAATCTCATCCGGATGATGAACGAGGAGGGATGCCGCACGAAAGGCCACTTGCAGATCAACAAGATCATCGTTCAGGATTTGGCCGACCTGCATAACCAACTGCTCAACGCCAACAAATTTCCATTCTACAACGCCGAGTATTATAAGGTGCTGCCATTTATTGTGGAACTGCGCAATAAAGGCGACAAGGAGGTCAACGAGATAGAGACCTGTCTTGACGCGCTCTACGGCATGATGATGCTACGCCTCAGGCAGAAGGAAATCTCGCCAGAGACCGACCATGCCATCAAGGAAATCTCTACCTTTATCGGCATGCTGAGCGACTACTACGTCAAGAACCGCGACGAGGGCATAGATTTCGGCGACAGCGAATAAAGCGCACACTGGCCACATCAAAGTGCCATGGTGGCGCCACCTGTACCCAAGGTTGGTGCCAGCAAACATCAACGACTGATTATCAAATATATGAATATCTTAGTGACAGGTGCCAACGGACAACTCGGCAATGAGATCCAGTTGGTGAGCAAGAAGTCGAAAGCCGACCGATACATCTTCACCGATGTGTGCGAAGGCTATCGCAAGCTCGACATCACCGACGCCGAAGCCATCAAGGGCATGGTAAAAGAACTGGAGATTGGGTGCATCATCAACTGCGCCGCCTGGACCAACGTAGACAAGGCTGAGACGGCTGGCGACATTGTGGAGGCGCTCAATGCCGATGCCCCGGGATATATGGCAGAGGCCATGAAGGAGGTGGGCGGACTGCTGATACATGTCTCTACCGACTATGTGTTTGGCGGCGACCCGTACAACACGCCTTGCCAGGAAGACCAGAAGGGCACGCCCACGGGGGTGTATGGACTCACCAAGCTTCACGGCGAGCAGAAAATCGTCGCCACAGGCGTAGACCATATCATCCTGCGCACGGCATGGCTGTACTCAGAGTTCGGGCACAACTTTGTGAAGACCATGCTCAACCTCACCGCCACCAAGCCCCAGCTGAAGGTGGTGTTCGACCAGTGTGGCACGCCAACCTACGCCGGCGACCTCGCCGAAGCCATTTTCCAGATTGTAGAAGGGCGAAAATACAAGGGCAACACGGGCATCTACCACTACTCCAACGAAGGCGTCACCTCGTGGTATGACTTCACCAAGATGATTGCCGAGCTGGCCGGGCACCATGCCTGCGACATCCAGCCCTGCCATAGCGACGAGTTTCCCTCGCCTGTGACACGTCCCGCATACAGCGTACTCGACAAGACCAAATTCAAGAATACCTTTGGCATCTCCATACCCTACTGGGTGGACAGCCTGAAGAAATGTGAGGCGGCACTGCTGGCCCAACAATAACTGACTCGTACAAAGCAACAGTTTGCCAATATACCCAACAGACAAGTAATTTCCGTATGAACGAAATAGAAAGAAGAAGAACGTTTGCCATCATCTCTCACCCCGATGCCGGTAAGACCACACTGACCGAGAAATTCCTGCTCTTTGGTGGCCAGATACAAGTGGCTGGCGCCGTGAAGAGCAATAAGATTCGTAAGACTGCCACCTCTGACTGGATGGACATTGAGAAACAACGTGGTATCTCTGTGTCGACATCGGTGATGGAGTTTGACTACCTGCCCGAGGGCGTGGAGGGAGAACCGTACAAGGTAAACATTCTCGACACCCCTGGTCACCAGGACTTTGCCGAGGATACCTACCGCACGCTCACTGCCGTCGACTCTGCCATCATCGTGGTTGACTCTGCCAAGGGTGTGGAGGCACAGACGCGTAAGCTGATGGAGGTGTGCAGGATGCGCAATACGCCGGTGATTATCTTCATCAATAAGATGGACCGCGAGGGTCGCGACCCCTTCGACGTGCTCGACGAACTGGAGGAAGAACTCAAGATCAAGGTGCGCCCGCTGTCGTGGCCCATCGGTCAGGGACTGAAGTTCAAGGGTGTGTATAACATCTACGAGCAGCAGCTCAACCTCTTCACCCCCAACAAGCAGCGCGTGACGGAGAAGGTGGCCGTAGACATACAGTCGGATGAACTGGACCAGCGCGTGGGAGAAACCGAGGCTGCCCGTCTGCGCGACGACCTCGAACTGGTAGACGGCGTCTACCCTGAGTTTGATGTCGAGGCTTACCGCAGGGCAGAGGTGGCACCGGTATTCTTTGGCTCGGCGCTCAACAACTTTGGTGTGCAGGAACTGCTCGACTGCTTTGTAGAGATTGCTCCAAGTCCGCGCCCCACCAAGGCAGAAGAGCATGAGGTGCAGCCCACTGACGCGAAATTCACGGGATTTATCTTCAAGATCACGGCCAACATCGACCCCAACCACCGCTCATGTATCGCCTTCTGTAAGGTATGCTCGGGTAAATTTGTGCGCAACCAGCCCTACTACCACGTACGTTTGGGCAAGACGGTGCGGTTCTCCTCACCCACGCAGTTTATGGCACAGCGCAAGAGCACGGTCGATGAGGCTTATCCCGGCGACATCGTCGGTTTGCCCGACAATGGCATCTTCAAGATTGGCGACACGCTCACGGAGGGCGAGCTGCTGCACTTCCGCGGTCTGCCCTCATTCTCTCCAGAGCTGTTCAAGTACATTGAGAACGACGATCCCATGAAGTCAAAGCAGTTTGCCAAGGGACTGGAGCAGCTGATGAACGAGGGTGTGGCCCAGTTGTTTGTCAACCAATTCAACAACCGCCGTGTGGTGGGCACGGTGGGGCAACTGCAGTTTGAGGTGATACAGTATCGGTTAGAGCATGAGTACAATGCCAAATGCCGATGGGAACCCGTGCATCTGCACAAGGCCTGCTGGATTGAGGCCGATGATAAGGAAGAGTTGGAAAACTTCAAGAAGCGCAAGTACCAGTACATGGCCAAAGACATCGAAGGGCGCGACGTATTCCTCGCCGACTCAGGATACGTGCTGAGCATGGCGCAAGAAGACTTCAAGCATATCACCTTCCATTTCACCTCGGAATTCTAAACCCAGCATACGCGCAGGCGTTTGACCGTGATAACTTCAGAAAGGCCGACGTTCCACTTTGGGACGTCGGCCTTTTCGTGCCATGCAGTCAATGCCAATGGGCGATGCCTACGTCGTTGCACAGCCAGTGCAGCTTGCCCCCCGTGGCACCAGCCCCATGTGTCAGTATCCACATACCCTCCGTGGCGTATGGCCCAAGCCACCTTCTTAGCCACAGTTACCGCCCCGCACGTCGCCCCATCTCCATGCCTACGCACAACCGTTCGCACCAAACGGCCCGATAATTCTATATAAAACCATTCGATGATTCTATATAAAACCATTCGATGATTCTATATAAAACCATCCGATGGTTCTATATGAAACCATATCATCATTCTATATAGAATCATCCAGTGACTTGGGGGTTCTCATTTAGCCCACTCGCCCTTGCCACAGGTGCGGAAGGCACTTGAAACGGCAGCTTTGGCGCGCATTACTGCACCATTTATCATGACTAAACCCATAGTTTACGACTGCTTAATAGGCGGTTTACGACAGACACCATACCTTATAGGTAAAATAATCTGGAACGGAGTGGTGAACTTGCTCAAGACGCGTTTGCATGTACGTGCCGCGATACCCGGATCGCTGGCTAATGCCACACATTCCATACACCCCGCGACGCTGTCCGGCCGTGGCATTGGCACCGCCCAGCCACAGCCTGCACGCTCACCCGAGGGCCACTGCTTGCCTACTCATCTTATGCCAAACTCGTGTATGTCGTGATATTGAAATAGCCTCTTCATGTCTACAACCACTCGGTAAAGAGACGCGGGTGCCGAGAAAAAAAAATCTCCCACGACCTTAACCTGACCTTACAGGCTCAGCCAGTTTTCTACAATCTTCTTACCTTGGGGAGTCAGCACACTCTCTGGGTGAAACTGAATGCCGTGGATGTTGTAGTTGCGGTGGCGTAAACCCATAATCTGGCCGTCGTCAGACACGGCGGTGACCTCAAGACTGGCGGGGAAACCCGTGCGGTCGACCACCCAACTGTGGTAGCGCCCCATCATGATGCGTTTGGGAAGTCCCTCGAAAATAGGGTCGTTGCCAAACTGCGTGCCCTCGGTAGAAACGCCGTGATACACGTCCTCGAGGTTGATTAGACTGGCGCCAAACACCTCACCTATGGCCTGATGTCCCAAACACACGCCCAACATCGGCTTCCGACCAGCATAAGTCTTGATGACATCGAGCAGCAGTCCGGCCTCGGAGGGAATGCCGGGACCGGGACTCAGGATAATCTTGTCGAAAACATCGAGTTGTCCCAGGGTAAACTGGTCATTGCGATATACCTCAACTTCAGCGCCCAATGACTTCACGAGATGCGCCAAATTGTAGGTGAAGCTGTCATAATTGTCGATAATTACTATCTTCATTGTTGTCATAGAATGTTAGAGCATATAGATTATAGCGTTCCCGCGATGTTGATGGCCTTAACCAACGCCCCCAGCTTGCTGTTGACTTCTTCGAGCTCGTAGCTGTCGTTGCTCTTGGCCACGACGCCCGAACCGGCCTGAAACCACAGTTCGCCGTTGCGGCTGATGAAGGTACGGATGACGATGGCTTGGTTGAGATCGCCATTCATGCCGATGAAGCCGATGCAGCCGCCGTATGCCCCACGGTTGTGCGGTTCCATCTCACTGATGAGTTGCATGGCCCTTACCTTGGGCGCGCCCGAGAGCGTACCTGCGGGGAAGGTGTCGAAAAACGCCTTGATGGGGTCGGCTTTGGCATCGAGAGTGCCACTCACCCTACTCACCAGATGGATGACATGGCTGTAGAATTGCATGTCTTTGTAAAAGTCTACCTTCACGTCATGACAGTTGCGGCTGAGGTCGTTGCGCGCCAAATCGACCAACATCACGTGCTCAGCATTTTCCTTGGGATCGTTGCGCAGAAACTCCGCATGCTTTTGGTCAAGGTCGCGGTTGCCCGTACGCTTGGTGGTACCGGCGATGGGGTCGATGTAAGCCTTACCCGCTGATATACGGTTGTGGGTTTCAGGACTGCTGCCAAAGATGCGGAAACCGCCAAAATCGAAGTAGAAGAGATAAGGCGAAGGATTGATAGACCGCAGGGCACGGTAGAGTTTAAAGTCGTCGCCCTCGTAGCGCTGCACAAAGCGACGGGAAATGACAATCTGGAATACGTCGCCACGGAGACAGTGCTTCACACACTTACGTACATTAGCCTTGTGCTCTTCGTCGGTGAGCGTAGATGATGTCTCTCCCACCGCATGAAAGCCGTAAGGCTGCACATTGGCCTTGTTCATCGCCTTCTCCAGAGCGTCGAGTCGCGCCTGTCCATCGCTCACGTCAGTTGCCAAGGTGAGCAAGGTCATAGAATTATTATAATGGTCGAAGACAATGAGGTCGCGATAAAGTATATAATAGATGTCGGGAGCATCGTTCTTCTCCATCGTCGTGTCCTTGACGTCGATATTCTCGAAATATCGAACGGCATTGAACGAGCTGAAACCATAAAGCCCACAGAACTCATTGGCCTCGCCCTCAATCTCAAATCGTTCGAGGAAGGCATGGAAGGCCTGCGCAATAGCCACCTTGGCAGCCTCGCCTTTCTTGGGACCCGTCTCAGGAAGTAGCTGTTCGTCGATGCTGCCATCAGGAAAGGTCAGCGTCACTTTACCATGGGCCACAGCGATAGAGGCCATCGGACAGATGCCGATGAACGAGCGTGCATTGTCAGTGCCATGGTAATCTGAGCTCTCCATGAGTGCCGATTGCGGGTAGAGGTCACGCAGACGCATATAGACGCCTACAGGGGTGTAGAGGTCGGCAAGGACGTTCCTCACCTGGGTTTGATACTTAAAAGTTGCCATATTCCTTAGCCTTTTTCTTATTGTTGAGATAAGTCTGCACATCTTTGTCACCACGTCCGGATACCGTCAGCACCACGACATCCTCGGGGTTGAAGGTGAGTTTCCTGAGCGCTGCCACGGCATGGGCACTCTCGATGGCGGGAATGATGCCCTCCATGCGGGTGAGTTCGTAGCCGGCATAGATGGCCTCGTCGTCGTTCACGGCCAATACGGTCTCGCGCTTGGTGTCGGCCAAGTGGGCGTGCATGGGCCCGATACCAGGGTAGTCGAGTCCGGCAGAAATGGTGAAAGCCTCCTGAATCTGTCCCTCGGGCGTCTGCATCACCAGCGTTCGTGCGCCATGCAGGATGCCCTCGGTGCCACAATGTATGGTGGCGGCAGTATAGTTGGTGTCGATACCCTGACCGCCAGCCTCAGCCAAAACGATTTTCACACGGTCGTCGGCCACATAATGATAGATGGTACCTGCGGCATTCGAACCTCCACCCACACAGGCAATGAGATAATCGGGGTAATCGCGACCGATCTTCTCCGTTAGCTGCCACTTGATCTCTTCGGAGATGATGCTCTGCATTTTCGCCACAATATCGGGGTAAGGATGCGGTCCCATGGTAGACCCTACGATATAAAAGGTGTCTTGGGGATGACAGCACCAGTCACGGATGGCTTCAGAACAAGCATCGCTCAGGGTCATGTTGCCGGTGGTGACGGGATGCACCGTCGCGCCCAACATACGCATACGCTCTACATTGGTGTGCTGGCGCTCCACATCGGTCTTGCCCATGAATATCTCGCACTGCATATCCATGAGGGCGCACACCGTAGCGGTGGCCACGCCATGCTGTCCGGCACCCGTCTCGGCGATGATACGGGTCTTGCCCATTTTCTTGGCCATGAGAATCTGGCCGATGGTGTTGTTGATCTTGTGCGCGCCGGTGTGATTGAGGTCCTCGCGCTTGAGGTAGAGCTGGCAGCCGTACTTCTCGCTCATGCGACGGGCATAGTAGAGTGGCGAGGGACGACCAACATAGTCTTTGAGCAAGGCGGCAAACTCACGCTTAAACTCCTCACTCTCGATGATGGGCAGGTAAGCCTCCTGCAGGTCGTGTACACATTTATATAATATCTCGGGGACGTAGGCACCGCCGAATCGTCCATAAAAGCCTTCCTGGGTAGGCTCCAGAGCTTGATTTTCCTTTGTCATAATTTGTTCTCTGTTAGGTCCTGATTACTTCTGCAGTGCCTCAAAGAGGGCGTCGAGGGCCTTGTCGGCGTTGCCCGTCTCGTTGAGCAGTGACACAAACTTACTGCCGATGATGGCCCCTGCGGCATTGTTCTGGGCGCTTTCCAAGGTTTGCTTGTTGCTGATGCCAAAACCAATCATACGCGGGTTGCGCAAATTCATGCCGTTGATATGCTCGAAATAGGCCACCTTGGCGTCATCGAAACTACGCTGTGCACCGGTGATGCTGGCCGAGCTTACCATGTAGACAAAGCCGTCGGTGTGGTCGTCGATGAAGCGGATGCGCTCTTCGGAAGTCTCGGGAGTGATCATCATGATGACGCGGATGTCGTATTTGTCGGCCAAAGGCTTCACCACGGCCAGATAATCTTTGAAGGGCAGGTCGGGGATGATGCAGCCGCTGGCGCCACTCTCCACACAACTCTGGAAGAAACGCTCCAATCCATAGTGCATCACCACATTGAGATAGCCCATCATCACGAGCGGTATGGTCACCTGACCTTTGATTGCACGGAGCTGGGCAAAGAGCTTGGTGAGCGTCATGCCGTTCTTCAGTGCTTGAGTTCCTGCGCTCTGGATCACCGGACCGTCGGCCAAGGGGTCGCTAAAGGGAATGCCCACCTCAATCATGTCAATGCCCCGTCGCTGCATGGTGAGGATGACGTCGCCGGTCATGTCGAGTTGCGGACAGCCGGCGCAGAAGTACAGTGACAGCAGTCGGCGGTCGCCGCGCTCTGCAAATAATTGGTTAATCTTATTCATCGTAACTATATTTTTTCTTTTGTTTACGGGCGTCACGGCTGGTCACGCCTATGCTCTCACAGCCTGAATAAACTGGCGAAGCAAGTCAACATCCTTCACAGCGGGGGCCGTCTCAAACTTGCTGTTGAGGTCGATGCCCGCAAATTGCGGATGGTGAAAAGCTTTGATTTGCGCCACGTCGTCTGGCCCTATGCCGCCGCTGAGCAAGAATGGCGTCTGACCGTCGTAGGTCTGGAGAACGTCCCAGCCAAACTGCCGTCCGCTCCCCCCCAACTCGGGACTCTTGGTATCAAAGAGGAAGAGGTCTACCAACCCCTCATAGTCATTACATCGCTTTACGTCTTCCGCACCCGCCACACTGATCACCTTGATGATCTTGATATGCGGGGTAAGATCGGGGACGAGTGTGCGCCTGAGATTCTCTATCATCACGGGTCGCTCCTGTCCATGCAACTGCACATAGTCGAGCTTGTAATTGTACACACGAGTGATGATAGACTGTGGCATTTCGTCCACAAAAACACCTACACGCTGTACACCTACGGCCGACGGTCTTTCGCCGTAGGCTACACTACGGAATCGCTCTTCGCTATAATCGGGTATAATTCCCGCCTGCGAAGAAATCATCTGCACATAACGCGGGCTCTTGGGATAGAAGATAAAGCCCATGAGGTCTATGCCCAACTCAGCGACCTCCTGTATATTCTTGGCATCACGCATGCCACAAACCTTGATGATCATAGCGCTGCAATAAACTGTGATAATTCTACACCGGGCTCCTCGGCTTTCATAAAATGCTCGCCCATGAGGAAGCCACTGAAACCCGCCGCACGAAGCTGACGCACCGTGGCAGGGTTGCCGATACCGCTCTCGCTGACCTTGCATCCCTCTTTTGGCAGGAGTTCAGCCATACGGAAACTGTTCTCCACATCGGTAACGAAAGTGCCCAAGTTGCGATTGTTGATACCATACATATCTGGTTCCAGCGCCGCGTAGTCGAAATCGCGCTCGCCATGCATCTCAAGCAACACCTCCATACTTAGGTCGTGGGCCAACTGAAGCAGCGTCTTGCACTCCTCCATGCCCAGGTCGGCGGCAATGAGAAGCACCGCCGAGGCACCACAGAAGCGTGCCTGAAAGAGCTGGTACTCGTCAATAATAAAGTTCTTATATAATATAGGTATGGTGACACCCGACTGCCGCGCCTGCTGGATGTACTCGTCGTAGCCGCCAAAGTAATCGATGTCGGTGAGGATACTCAGGGCTGAGGCGCCATGCTGCTGATAACTCAACGGAATGACATCGGCCCTACCCTCTTGCTTGATCCAGCCTTTGCTCGGCGACTTGCGCTTAAATTCGGCGATGATGCCGGTGGGCGAGTCGAGCAAAGCCTGCCGCATGGATGCCGGCGCCTGCTGCTCATGCCGCATGAGGTCGTCTACCATGGCATAGAGACGGTGAGGCGGAATAAACTGCTTGCGCTGCTCAATCTCCACGCGCTTGTGCGCCACGATTTCTTCTAATATGTCCATAGTCGTTGGATTTTACACCTTGTTGAGTTCCACAAATTTCTTGAAGGTGCGCAGCGAAGCCCCGCTGTCGATGCTCTCGCGGGCAATCTCGATGCACTCTTCGAGCGACTTCTGTCCTTTCTCCAAGATTTGAATACCAAAGGCGGCATTGGCCAAAACGATATTCTTCTGTGCCGGCAAGGCCCTATTGGCCAATACATTGTCGAAGATTTCGGCAGCCTCCTCCTCGGTGGCACCTCCCACCAGCTCCTCGGGTTTTGCGATGGCAAAGCCCAGGTCAGAAGGCTTGTAGATACGCTCTGAGTGATTGGTCGTGACCTTGAAATCGCTGGTAAGCGAAATCTCGTCGTAGCCGTCGATGCTGTTTACAATACCATAGTCGATGCCAATGCGCTGATACACCTGATGATAGAGGCGCATCTGGTCGAGATTGGCCACACCCAGCAGCTGACACTGTGGCTGCGAGGGATTGATGATGGGACCTAAGAGGTTGAAGAAGGTGGGGAACGGCAGGGCATGACGAATGCCACCCACAAACTTCATGGCCCGGGCAAAGAGCTGGGCATGAAGATAGACGATGCCACACTCATTGAGTGAGCGATTCAACTTGTCCATATCATCGGTGAATACCACGCCATGGTTCTTGATGACATTCGAGGCACCACTCACGCTGGTGGCTGAGTAATTGCCGTGCTTGGCCACCTTATAGCCTGCTCCGGCAATGACAAAGCAGGCTGTGGTAGAGATATTGAAGGTGTTCTTGCGGTCGCCCCCCGTTCCCACCACGTCGATATACCGGTCGGCCTTGAGCGGTACAGGGACTCCGGTCTCTAAGATGCCGTCTCTAAAGCCCAGCAATTCGTCTACCGTAATGCCACGCATCTGAATGGCTGTCAGCATGGCGGTGATCTCCGTTTCGGTCATCTCCCCGCGGGTGATGCCTATCAAAATCTGCTCCGTCTCCTTGCGGGTGAGTTCCTCGTGGTTGAGGAGACGGTTGAATAGTGCCCTAATGTCCATAGTCTATATGCTTTTATGATGTCTGTAACGCTATAAAAATAAAGGCCTGTCGTAAGAACGGCAGGCCTTGGTTGTATCTCTTCATGAAAAGTATCTACATGGCTTAACGACTCACGACTATTTTAATCTTGAGTTACGCCACCACCAATATGCAGATACATGATTCATCATTATGTTCGTTGAATTGTTATTTCGCTTGCAAAGATACACGTATTATTTTATCCTGCAAACTTTTTAGGCAAAAAATTGACGATTCGTCGGATTATTTAGTTCGGTCGCGACTGTCGCTCGGTTGTGCATATCGTCTACCCGCCTCCCCCCTCCCTCTTGGTGGGGGGAGAGAGACTCTACTTCTCCATCTCCAAACTGGCCCAGATAAACGGGCCGATGCCCTTGGCGTCGTTGTCGCGGATGGGCTCGCTCATGTAGTAGTCGAAGGAACCGTCACGCTTGAAGTTGGGCTTCTTGACATAGGGGCCGGGCGCCGGGCCCAGTCCGCTCACCGAACAGCATTTGGTGAGCGAGATGGTCTTGTCGGCATTCACCTTCACAAACTCCTTCAAGATGCCCTTGTAGGCCTTCTGTCCAGCCTCGTAGAAGCTCTGGTCAAGATAACCGAGGCGATAACCCTTGAGTAGACAGTAGGCAAACATCGACGAGCAGGTGGCCTCAAGATAGTTGCGTGGGTCGTTGACGTCCAACACGTCATACCATACCCCACTCTTCTTGTCCTGGTATTTCACCACCTGTGTCATGGCCTTGCGAAAGAGGTCCACCACCTCCGCACGGCGGGCATAGTCGGCCGGTAAGGCATCGAGCACCTCTACCATAGCCATCGTATACCACCCCAAAGCACGTCCCCAGGTGTGCTTACTCAGTCCGGTGTTCTTATCTGCCCAGAAGGCGGTGTGCGTCTCATCCCAAGCGTGCTTCCACAGTCCGGTCTGAGCATCATAGGTACGCTTGTCGGTCTTGATGATTTGGTCTACCGCATCATTCCAGTATTTCTTGGCCTTCTTTTGTCCCTTCAGCAGTGGCGCAGCCAGGGTATAATAGGGCAAGCCCATGAAAATGCCATCGAGCCACACTTGGTTGGCATAGATGGCTTTGTGCCACCACACCACTTCCTTGGTACGCGGCTGTTTCTCCAATTGCTTAAAAAGGGTTTTCATGGCCTTGAGCACATTGTCTTGTGGCTCAAGCTGATACATGCGATAGAGAAATTTGGCCGTGCGCACATGGTCGAGATTAAACTCATTGTAGTCGTAATCCTTAATATTGCCCTTGGCATCAATCATCTCGTTGACATAATCTTTGAGATAAGCCAAGATGGCCGGATCTTTGTAGCGCAGATAAGTATCGAGCATACCCTCGAGTTCTATGCCCATCACATAGCTCCACTTGGGTTTGGTAGAGAAGTCGAGCAGATAACTTTTAGGCACCCTCTGCATCTCTGAGGCGGTAATCCATTGCGAGAAATTCTGGTAAGGCCTGTCGGCCTCGCTAAGTATCAGCGAACCGTTGACCATGAGGTTGTCGAACACGATATTGCGTGTCTTGCCCTTAATGCTTACCGGCTCTTTGCTCACACCGTTGAAGTGACAGTTTTTCACGGTCACATCATACACGTTCTCAATGTTGTTCAGACCAATGATTTGCACGCCATACTTACTCTCATTACTGGTTACATTCTCCATATACACCTTGCGCACGGTGGGCTCAAAGCCACGGTAGCATATTTCCTTGGGCTCATAGTCGAGGTTGATACGCAGCACGGCCTCATTGCATTGTCCCACTTTCACGTTGCGCA
This sequence comes from Bacteroidota bacterium, assembly GCA_023425865.1. Taxonomy (GTDB): domain Bacteria; phylum Bacteroidota; class Bacteroidia; order Bacteroidales; family Bacteroidaceae; genus Prevotella. The sequence continues at coordinate 57,082 of JAFABV010000004.1, forward strand.
TGTTGATGTTTTCGATGATGCCACCACGGCAGTTGTTGGTCTTGATGCGCAGTACACGATCGAGATGTGGTGAATCCATGTAGCAGTTTTCGGCGAAAACGTTGCGACAGCCGCCCGAAATCTCTGAACCGATAACCACGCCTCCATGTCCCTCTTTCATCTCACAGTTGCGGATGATAATGTTTTCCGAGGGCTGGTTCCAGAGTCTTCCGTCGTTGTTGCGACCGCTCTTGATGGCGATGCAGTCGTCACCCGTATCGAAGACGCTATTTTGAATGAGCACATTCTGGCAAGCTTCCGGGTCACAGCCATCGCCGTTGGGACCAGAGTTCTTGACATACACCCCATCGACCGTAATGTTTTTCGACAACAGGGGGTGGATTACCCAGAAGGGAGAGTTCATCAGGCGCACGTCTTTCACCAAGATGCCATCGCACTCGTTGAAGTTGACGAGCTGCGGACGAAGACCCTGCCCCATACCAAAGCGGCGCTCGTCGATGGGAGTATCGTCTTCGGCATATTTCAGCAGTCGGGCACGCGAACCAAGGTTCTGAGCCTCAGTGGTCTTGCCTTTCACAAATCCATACTCCTCCTTGCCACACATGGGCCACCAAGTGTCGTTGCTGCCATTGCCGTCCACCGTACCTTTACCCGTCAGAGCCACGTCTTTGGCCTGATAAGCATAGATACAGGGCGAATAGTTCCAGCACCCTAATCCTTCCCAGGAAGTCTTCACCAAGGGATAAAGTTTGGGGTCGAAGGCAAACTTCAGCGTGGCCCCTTCCTCCACGACAAGGTTTACGCCGCTCTGGAGCCTGATGGCACCTGTCATCCAGAGTCCACGGGGCACCACTACGTGTCCGCCGCCACGTTTCGAGCAATCGGAAATGGCCGCGTTAATGGCCTTTTGGTTTTTTGCGGCCGTAGCCTTCTCTGAGGCACCGTACTTCGTGATGACGTATTCGCGGTCGGGAAACTGCGGCATACGAATACTCTGTTCAATCTGTTTGTACAGGGCTTCATCCCAGCCCTGGGCTACTGCCAGCAGCGGCAGCAACAGCGCCACCAGCATGGTCGATAGATACTTCATAATTTGTTGTTATGGTGATTGTTTTGATTATTTTAGCTATTAGTCTTCTCACAAAAGACAGGCCCCGAGTCTTCACAGACAAGACCTGCCAGCATTACTACTAAACACAGTCGGACGAAGAACGAGCCTACATCCGACAAATGATTACAGCACAAAGATAAGCATTTATTCTCAGATTCCCCTCTTCTCCAAGTGTTAAAATTAAGATTTTCCCTAATAAATATTTGTCTAATTCAGAAAGATACCCTATATTTGCTACAGTTTTTCGCTGATTTCGCGATTTTTTTTGTAGCGAAATCATCCCTCGAGGTTGGTAGCATCCTGCACCAACCTCTTTTTATTTACACCCTCAGAGAAATGCCGCGCCGGAGGTCTCCACACCTAATTTTTCCTCGGAGAGGCAGAAATCCCTATGACATCCCCCCCAGCACGATGCCACTCCGAGGCAGAACTCGCTGTGAAATCCCCCCAGACAAGGTGACTGTACGAGGCAGAAAACGATATTAACGATAGAATCGATGGCGAAATGGGGACAAAAAAAATCGGATGTCATCACGACAACCGATTTCCAAAAAACAAACTACTTAAAAACTAATCTACTAAAACAAATCAAAAATATTGTCGAGTCCACGATTGGACATCTGTTCTTTTGTATGTTGCAAAGATAAAGAATTTATGAACAAGTTCCAAAACTATTGGCTTGATTTTTTTGATAATAACATATTATAACACAAAAGACAGGTGCAGATGGCAATCCATCTACACCTGTCCATATGGTTCATTGTCAGCATCTGCCACCGGGCAGATGCCTCGGCAAATTACATCATTCCGGGCTGACCTGCGAGCATGGCGGGCAGATTCTCCTCGGGCTTGTCAACGATGAGGCACTCTGTGGTGAGGAACATGCCGGCGATAGAGGCGGCATTTTCCAAAGCCACACGCTCTACCTTGGCCGGGTCGATGACACCTGCGGCACGCAGATCCTCGTAGACGTCCTTGCGGGCGTTGTAACCGAAGTCACCCTCACCCTCACGCACCTTGTTGACAACCACTGCACCCTCACCGCCGGCATTGGCAATGATTTGACGCAGGGGCTCCTCGATGGCGCGGCATACGATGTTGATACCGGTCTGCTCGTCGCCGTTCTCACCTTTGAGGTCGGCCAGCTCTTTCTGAGCGCGGATATAGGTAGTACCACCACCCACTACTACGCCTTCCTCGATGGCAGCGCGTGTAGCGCAGAGGGCATCGTCTACGCGGTCTTTCTTCTCCTTCATCTCTACCTCAGAGTTTGCGCCCACGTAGAGCACAGCCACACCGCCCGACAGCTTGGCCAGACGCTCCTGCAGCTTCTCCTTGTCATAAGAGCTCTTGGTGTTGGCAATCTCGTTCTTGATCTGGGCCACACGCTCCTGGATGTTCTCCTTGGCACCGGCACCGTCAACGATGGTGGTGAAGTCCTTAGATACGGTCACCTTCTTGGCGCTACCGAGCATCTCGAGCGTAGCCTGCTCCAGCTTCAGACCCTTGTCCTCGCTGATTACCACGCCACCGGTCAGTATGGCAATGTCTTCGAGCATGGCCTTACGACGGTCGCCAAAGCCCGGAGCCTTGACAGCACAGATTTTCAGACCACCACGCAGACGGTTGACAACCAGTGTGGTAAGTGCCTCAGAGTCTACATCCTCAGCGATCACCAACAACGGGCGACCTGTCTCGGCGGCAGGCTGCAGAATGGGCAGAAACTCCTTCAGGTTGCTGATCTTCTTGTCGTAAATCAGGATGTAAGGATTCTCCATCACGCACTCCATCTTGTCAGTATCTGTTACGAAGTATCCCGACAGATAACCACGGTCAAACTGCATACCCTCTACCACGCCGATGCTGGTTTCACGGGTCTTGCTCTCCTCAATGGTGATCACGCCATCCTTCGACACCTTGCGCATAGCGTCGGCCAGCAGCTTACCAATCTCGGGGTCGTTGTTGGCCGAAACGGTAGCCACCTGCTCAATCTTGTCGTAGTTGTCGCCTACCACCTCGGCCTGCTCCTTGATATGAGCCACAACCTTGGCCACGGCCTTGTCGATACCGCGCTTGAGATCCATGGGGTTGGCACCGGCAGTAACGTTCTTCAGACCCTCTGTCACGATGGCCTGTGCCAGGATGGTGGCCGTGGTGGTACCGTCACCGGCGTCATCGCCTGTCTTGCTGGCCACGCTCTTCAACAGCTGGGCGCCCGTGTTCTCAAATTTATCTTCCAGTTCCACCTCCTTGGCTACGGTGACACCGTCCTTGGTAATCTGTGGTGCGCCAAACTTCTTCTCAATGACTACGTTGCGGCCTTTAGGACCAAGGGTAACCTTTACGGCATTGGCCAACTGGTCTACGCCCTGCTTGAGCAGGTCGCGTGCTTCTGTATCGAATTTGATAATCTTAGACATAATAATGAATGATAAGTGTGTTAAATTATGAATGTTGAATATGATTACTCCTCTACCACGGCAAGGATGTCGCTCTGGCGCATCATGAGATATTTCTCGCCATCGTTCTCAAACTCAGTGCCCGCGTACTTGCCATAAAGTACCACGTCGCCCACCTTGACAACCATGGCCTCATCTTTCGTACCATTTCCGGCGGCAACAACAGTGCCCCTTTGCGGCTTCTCTTTGGCCGTGTCAGGAATAATGATTCCACCTACCTTCTCTTCAGCTGGAGCCGGAGCTACCAGCACTCTGTCTGCTAATGGTCTAACTTTCATAATTGTATGTTTTTTATATATAATATGTATATGCCTTATTGACGTGCTTCCGCGCAGAAAGCTCACCCTCCATTGTACGAAAACCGTGCCAACCCCGCAGTTTGACAACGTGTGACACATCTGTCACGTCGCGACTGACAGATATGACAGCAACAAGTTACTCCCCCTCATAGCAAGCGAAAAGCCGGACATCACTGCTCGGCTTTCGTACATTTCATTATTAACTAATTACTGCCTAATGATTAATTTAAACTTTTGTTTACTTTTATCTCCTTAATAAGAGGAAGAATCGCTATACTTCCTGCAATTGGTTTTTGCAAAGATGGGAAATATTTTTCAAACTTCATCGTTTTTGCCCAACTTCTTTTTTAATAATCTTTGAGCGGGTCTCAAGTGGTCTGCCAGAGTCGTCGTTGCCCTTCATTGGGCCTCGCCGCAAGGGGTATTATCAAGATCCGCTCTTGACATAGCCCGCAATGATTCTTGCCAACTGGCCGGCGCCTGCCTGCGTAGGGTGTATGCCGTCAGCCTGCATTTGCTTTTGATCGTTGTTGTTGAACAGCGCATGCAGGTCTATCACCTTCACCTTGTTTTTCTTGGCCACCCTCCGCTGCGTCGGGATAATGCCATTGACAATGACGCTGTCGTTGATGGTCCACGAGTCTTTCCATGCCGGTATGGGCGTGCAGAGCAGTATGCGCGGCTTGGAGGGCAGTGCCTTCAACGCGTCGAGCATCTGCTGAAGGTCGGCGGCAAATTCGCTGCCGTGTGTCCAGTTGGCCGTTTTCGAGTCGTTGGTACCCAACTTGATGACGACCACCTGCGGACGGAAGGCCAAGGCATCGTGCCAGTAGGTTTCTTTCATATACGGATGGTCACCTTTATTTAATAAGGTGCGCGCGCCTATGCCAAAGTTCTTCACCAAATAATCGCTGCCCAACAGCCGCTGCAGTTGTGCCGGATAGCTGTTTACGTCGCGCAAGTCGATACCGCTGCCATCGGTGATACTGTTGCCGATACAGGCCACGCGCACGGCACCGACCTTGGGCGACGGCAGCGCCCGCAGCCACTGCGTGAGCTCGTCGAGCATCTGGTCGTGGAAGGCGAAGGTAGGCCTAAAGCCCCACCCATGGCCGCCTGAGGGGTACACATACAATGAGCAGTTGATGCCCTGCTGGCGCATGGCGGTGTAATAGGCCACGCCATTGGGCACGGGAGGCACCACCTGGTCGTCGTTAGAGACAAACACCACGGCAGGAGGCGTGAGATGAGAGCGCACCTGCAGCTCGTTAGACCATTCTTTCACCAGTGCCACATCGTTTCTGCCATCACCCAGAAAGTTATCGCGCGACCCCTTGTGGGTGCCGTTACCCAAGGTCACCACAGGGTAAAAGAGGATGCTGAAATTGGGCCTCGACTCCCATGTGGCATGCGTGCTCACCGATGACGCCAGATGACCGCCTGCCGAAAATCCCATGATACCCACATCGTGGGGGTTCACAGCCCACGCCAAGGCCGAGTCGCGCACGGTCTTCATGGCGTTGTAGGCATCGTCGAGCGGCAGGTTGCGATTACCTTTGAGCATACGGTACTTCAACACAAAGTAAGCGATGCCCTGCCCGTTGAAGTAGGCGGCCCAATGGTGTCCTTCGTGGTCGAGCGCCAAATGCGAATAGCCGCCGCCCGGACAGGCCACGATGGCACGCCCGGTGGGATGCTGGGGCAAGTAGGCCGTCAGCTCAGACTGGCCGTCGGCCGAATTTTTCAACACGAAACTTCGCGCCGTCTGCGCGGTGGCTGCCAAGGTCGCGGCGCAAAACAAAAGTGATAATAACAGTTGCTTCATTTGATGGTTATTGGTTATTGTGATATTCGTCATGGGGATTGGTGGTGTAGCTCAGTCCATGGCATATTTCACGCCACCCGCCCGCGGCAAGGCCTCCATCTGTCTGTATAACGCCCCGCGGCCTATGGGCTCACCACGGCTTAAAAGGCTCGGGCCACCACTATACCGGCCCTGCGCCAGCACTGACACGCCGTGGGGGGCAAATAGTTCTATATAGAACCACAGAATGGTTTAATATAGAACCATAGAATGGTTTAATATAGAACCACAGAATGGTTTAATATAAAACCATAAGACGGCACTACCCGTAATACAAAACGAAAGCCTTCGGGTGATTATTGTAGCAAAACGGTTTGATTCTTTGGGAATATCGTTTTTTTTCCTTATATTTGCGCTTGAATATGGACAAAATAAGACGGGAGGCAGAAACAGCCCAGCACACAGGCCACATGATTACCATACTCGGCCCTACCGCCAGCGGCAAAACGTCGCTGGCCGCCGCCTTGGCCGATGACCTCAACGCTGAGATTATCAGCGCTGACAGCCGGCAGGTGTACCGTGGCATGGATATTGGCACGGGCAAAGACTTGGCCGACTATGTGGTGAACGGACACGAGATACCCTTTCATCTCATTGACATTGCCGACCCTGGAACCAAATACAACCTCTTTGAGTACCAGCAAGACTTCATGCGGGTGTATGAACAGCTCAAGGCCAGAGGGGTGAGAGCCATATTGTGCGGGGGCACCGGACTCTATATCGAAGCCGTGCTCAAGGGCTACGCCCTGTCGCCCGTACCCCAAAACGACGCGCTCAGGGCACAGCTCGCCGGGAAATCGCTCGACGAACTGACCATCATACTCACCGAGTTGAAGCAGAAAACCGGTTCGGTGATGCACAACCACACCGACGTAGACTCCTGCCAGCGGGCCATCAGGGCCATCGAAATAGAAACATACAACATTGAGCACCCGCTACCCCTGCGCCACATGCCGGCCATCGACTCGGTGGTCGTCGGCGTGAACATTGACCGCGACCTGCGCCGACAAAAAATTACCGCGCGGCTCAAGCAAAGGCTCGACGAAGGGATGGCAGACGAAATAAAGGGGCTCATAGACCGTGGCGTCGCTGCCGAAGACCTCATCTATTACGGACTGGAGTATAAGTACGTCACAGAATATGTCACCGGACAGCTGACGTACGACGAGATGTTCAGGCAATTAGAGATTGCCATCCACCAGTTTGCCAAACGGCAGATGACCTGGTTTCGCGGCATGGAGCGACGAGGCACCTACATACACTGGATAGACGCCACCCTGCCGATGGCGGAGAAAGTGGCACGAATCAAGCAGATCACGCAAGAAGCGGAATCACACCGCTGAACCTACACACACATCAAGGCTTATGGAAGAGAAACGTTGGGGAGTCATCTATTGTCCCAAATCGGGGGTAATGGGGTCTTCTAAAAGAAAATGGGAGAAAATAAGGCAATGCCTGCGCGACAACGGCATAGCCTACGACCACGTGCAGAGCGAAAACCGGGGAAGCGTAGACCGACTGGTGAAAATGATGGTCAACAACGGCTATCGCACCATTGTCATCGTGGGTGGCGACTCGGCACTCAACGACGCGGTAAACTGCCTGATGGCTTTCGAGAAAGAAACGCGCGAGCAAGTGGTCTTAGGCGTTATCCCCAACGGTGTGATGAACGACTTCGCCCATTTCTGGGAGTTCGACGAAGACAACTACGAGCAAACCATACGCTGGCTCAAGCTGCGCAAGGTGCGCAAGATAGACTTAGGATGCCTGCGCTATCGCAACAAGGAGGGTGAGGCCTGCCGGCGCTATTTCCTCAACTGCGTCAACATCGGACTCATTGCCGCCATCATGAACCTCAGGCGACAAACCCGCCACCTCTTAGGCTCGCGAACGCTGTCGTTTATCTTCTCTTTTATCCTGATGACCTTTCAGCGACTCGACTACAAGATGAAACTGAAAATCAATGCCGACCGCATCGACCGCAAGGTGATGACGCTCTGCATCGGTAACGCCAGCGGATACGGACAGACGCCCAACGCCGTGCCCTACAACGGGCTGCTCGACGTGTCGGTGGTTTATCATCCGGGAATGACACAACTCATCGAGGGGTTCTACCTCTTCGTCAAAGGCAAGTTTCTCAACCATCGCAGCGTACACCCCTACCGCACACGCGAGATTGTGGTGGAGAAGGCCGAGCGGGCCATGGTGGGCATAGACGGCAGACTGATGCGCACACCGGTGGAACCCTATCGCGTCACGGTGGAGCAAGAGGTCATCAATTTTCTCATACCCTCTTAACCCGTATGGAAGTAAAGCGGAAGAAAACGCAAAGCAAGGCAACAGGCCACTGCTCGTTTTCTTCCGCTTTTTTGCCACAGGTGGGGCGACACGGAGGCATAAACGGCGAGTTCGGAGAAAAAACGCACCTCACGCCCTAATTTTGTCGAAATTAATTTTGCGCCCTATTGTTTTTTTAGTACTTTTGAGAACAAGTAACGCCCTATCGGCATTCTTGTCAGAGTGCTTACTACGCATTATCATCAAACCAATATCGTACACCTAATTTTTTAACCATGAGTTATCTCAGATATGAAAGAGCACAGATGACGAACCTGCAGGATTCGTTGCCAAGAGAGATTCTCAGAACTAACCGTTCGGGAGCCTACGCTTGCTCGTCTATCGTCGACTGCAACACCCGCAAGTATCATGGTCTGCTGGTCGTGCCAGTACCCAATCTGGATGACGAAAACCATGTACTGCTCTCTTCGCTCGACTGTACCGTGATACAGCATGGCGCAGAGTTCAATCTGGGCTTGCACAAGTATCAAGGCAATAACTTCAGCCCCAAGGGGCATAAGTACATCACTGCCTTCGATTGTGACAAGGTACCCACTAACCACTATCGGGTTGGTGGCGTGATCCTCAAGAAAGAAGTGGTGTTTCAGCATCACGAAGACCGCATTCTCATTCGCTACACGCTGGTAGACGCCCATTCCAACACCACGCTTCGGTTCCGCCCTTTCCTGGCCTTCCGCAGCGTGCGGCAGTTTACCCACGAGAACGCCGTGGCCGACCGCAACTATCAAGAGGTGGACAACGGCATCAAGACCTGCATGTACGTGGGCTACCCCGACCTCTTCATGCAGTTCTCCAAGAAAAACCAGTTTGTGTTCGAGCCCGACTGGTACCGAGGCATAGAATACACCAAGGAGCAAGAGCGTGGCTATGCCTCCAACGAAGACCTGTATGTGCCCGGGTACTTTGAAATGAACATCAAGAAGGGCGAAAGCATTGTCTTTGCCGCCTCTACCTCTGAGTCGAAGACCCGCAGCCTGAAGCAACTGTTTGAAGATGAGGTGGAAGCACGCTCGCCCCGCGACAATTTCTTCCACTGCCTGATCAACGCGGCCCACCAGTTCCATGTGGAAGACAAGTCGGGTGAGAAATATGTTCTCGCCGGATACCCTTGGTTTAAGGCCCGGGCGCGCGACACGTTTATCGCGCTGCCGGGGCTGACACTGTCTATCGAAGAAGACAATTACTACGAGGCAGCCATGAAGACGGCAGAGAAGGGCTTGCGCGAATTTATGGCAGGCAAGCCACTGTCGGTAAACATCTATGAGATCGACCAGCCCGACGTGCTGCTGTGGGCAGTATGGTGCATACAGCAATATGCCAAGGAAAAAAGCGTCGAGCAATGCGCCCAAAAATACGGCGCATTGGTAAAAGACATCGTGCGCTACATCATCGCGGAGAAGCATCCTAACCTCGCCCTTGACGACAACGGACTGCTCAGGACTGACGGCAAGAGCAAGGCGGTGACATGGATGAACTCTACCGTCAACGGACTGCCGGTGATACCACGCACGGGCTACATCGTGGAGTTCAATGCCCTGTGGTACAACGCCCTGCGGTTCTGCGCCAGCATAGAGGCCACGGCGCAACACGAAAAGGAAAGCCAGGAACTGGAACAATTGGCTGAGAAGTGCAAGCAAGCGTTTGTTGACACTTTTCTTAACGATTACGGTTACCTTTACGATTATGTAGACGGTAATATGATGGACTGGAGCGTAAGACCCAACATGATTTTTGCCGTGGCATTAGACTACTCGCCACTCAACGCCGACCAAAAGAAGAAGGTGCTCGACATCTGTACGCGCGAGCTGCTGACCCCCAAAGGCCTGCGGTCGCTCTCGCCCAAAAGCGGCGGCTATAACCCCATGTATGTGGGTCCGCAGACCCAACGCGACTATGCCTACCATCAGGGCACGGCATGGCCCTGGCTCGGCGGATTCTACATGGAAGCCTGCCTGAAACTCTATAAGCGCACGCGCCTGAGCTTCATCGAGCGGCAGATGGTGGGCTATGAGGACGAAATGTTCAATCACTGCATTGGCACGTTGCCCGAGCTATTCGACGGCAACCCACCCTTCTACGGACGAGGCGCCGTGTCGTTTGCCATGAACGTGGCAGAGATACTGCGCTCTTTGGAACAATTGGAAAAGTATAAATATCAATAAGGAGGCCTGACTATGCAAGTACTAATGTTTGGATGGGAGTATCCTCCTCATGTCTATGGCGGCTTGGCTACCGCCAACTTCGGTATCTCCGAAGGACTTCACGCGCAAGGCGACATCGATATTACGCTGTGTCTGCCCAAACCATGGGGTGACGAAGACCGCACCATGGCCAAGATTGTGGCCATGAACTGTGTGCCCATTGCCTACCGTAACGTTGACCACGACTATGTGACGGGGCGCATGGGCAAACTCATGGACGCCGACGACTATTTTCGTTACCGCGACCACATCTACGCAGATTTCAACTACATGCACGTCAACGACCTGGGCTGCATGGACTTTGCCGGCGGATATCCTGCCAATCTGCACGAAGAGATCAACAACTATTCGGTCATCGCAGGCGTTGTGGCACGCACCGAACAGTTTGACATCATTCACGCCCACGACTGGCTCACCTATCCGGCAGGCATCCATGCCAAGCAGGTGAGCGGCAAACCGCTGTGCATACATGTACATGCCACCGACTACGACCGCAGCCGCGGACAAGTGAACCCTACGGTATACGCCATAGAGAAAGACGGTATGGACCACGCCGACTGTATCATGTGCGTGAGCGAACTGACCCGCACAACGGTGATCAACCAGTACCACCAAGACCCACGAAAGGTGTTTACCGTACACAACGCGGTGTATCCCCTGAGCGCAGAGAACCAAGCCATACCGCGCCCCGACCATACCAACAGGGACAAGGTGGTGACTTTCCTCGGACGCATCACCATGCAAAAAGGACCCGAATATTTTGTGGAGGCCGCCAATATGGTGCTGCACCGCACTAACAACGTGAGGTTTTGCATGGCCGGGTCGGGCGACATGATGGACCAGATGATATATCTTGCCGCCGAACGAGGCATTGCCGACAGGTTCCATTTCCCGGGATTCATGCGTGGCAAGCAGGTGTATGAATGCCTGAAAAACTCTGATGTGTATGTCATGCCCTCGGTGAGCGAACCATTCGGCATCTCGCCCCTTGAGGCCATGCAATGCGGCACGCCTACCATCATTTCTAAGCAAAGCGGATGCGCTGAAATACTGAACAACTGCGTCAAGGTGGACTACTGGGACATTCATGCGCTGGCAGACGCCATATACGGCATTTGCAACAACGACAGCCTGTTCAACTATCTACAGGAGGAGGGCAAGAAAGAAGTGGACCAGATCACCTGGGAAAAAGTGGGAGCATGGATTCGGGAGCTGTATCTCAGGACGCTGAAATGGATATAGAAGAGCGGTGCCTGGAATTGAAATCAACAATAACCATTAAACTTAGAAAAGATGAAAACGATTTGCCTATACTTTGAAATACATCAGATCATCCATCTGAAGCGCTACCGCTTCTTCGACATTGGCACTGACCACTATTACTACGATGACTATGAGAATGAGCGCTCGATTACCGACATCGTGGAACGCTCGTATATGCCAGCACTGACCACCATAGAGCAGATGATTGCCGAAAACGGCGACTTCTTCAAGGTGGCGTTCTCGCTTTCAGGAGTGGCCATCGAGCAAATGGAACTGCATGCCCCGCAGGTGCTCGAGAAACTGCAAGACCTCAGCAAGACCGGGTGCGTGGAGTTTCTGGCTGAGCCTTATTCTCACGGTCTCTCATCGCTCATCGACAAGCAGTGCTTCGCTGCCGACGTCAAGAAACAGTGTAAAAAGATAAAGGAATATTTTGGCAAGAAGCCCACAGTGCTCCGCAACTCTTCGCTGATCTACAGCGACGACATCGGGCTGCTGGCCGCCCAGATGGAGTTCAACGGCATGCTCACCGAGGGCGCCAAGCACGTGTTGGGATGGAAGTCGCCCCACTACGTGTACCACAGCGCACTGGCTCCCAACCTGAAACTGCTGCTTCGCGACATTACCCTGAGCGATGACATCTGCCTGAGATTCAGCAATGCCGACTGGGACGGCTACCCACTTTTCGCGGACAAATACATCGAACGCATTGCCAAGTTACCCCAAGAGGAACAGGTCATCAACATCTTCATGGAGCTGACCGCCATTGGTATCTCACAACCGCTGTCGTCAAATATCCTGGAGTTCTTCCGCGCGCTGCCGGCTTTCGCCAAGCAATACGGCATCACGTTCTCTACCCCCACAGAGATCTGCATGAAGATGAAGAGCGTAGGCCCATTAGAGGTGCCCGACACCCTGTCGTGGGTTGACGAGGAGCGCGACGTGAGCTCGTGGCTCGGAAACCCCATGCAGCGCGAAGCCTTCGACAAGCTCTACAGCGTTGCCGAGCGGGTGCGCATTGCCAATGACCCGCGCATCAACCAAGACTGGGACTATCTGCAGGCCAGCAACAACTTCAGGTTCATGACCACCAAGCCCTCGAACGTGGCCATAGACCGAGGCATCTACACCAGTCCGTTTGACGCCTTCACCAACTACATGAACATTCTCGGTGATTTCATCACCCGCGTCAACGACCTCTATCCGTCTGAAATCGACAATGAGCAACTCAACTCGCTGCTTACCACCATCAAGAACGAGGGTGACGAGATCGAGATGAAAGACAAGGAGATAGCCCGCCTGCAAGCCAAGATAGAGAAGATAGAAGCCGAGACCGAGAAACTGAGACTCGCGGCAGCTACGCCCAAAAAGACCGCCAAACGCGTGACCGCGGCTAAGAAGACCACGTCACCAGCGTCCGAAGGCAAGCCGGCACCCAAGAAACGGGCAGCCAAAAAGGTGACAGAAGAAAAATAAGCAACCATATACCCTATATAGAGTAGATGTGGGGATTTCTCCCCAGCACCTCTCATTGCACCGTACGTACGGATCTCGTATACGGCGCTACATACATATAGAAGTTCGCAAACTCTGATACAAAGCATAAGGGTCGACCAAGCCAGGTCGGCTCTTGCTTTTATCAGTCCTCTCCACTTTCGGCATGGCAAGCACCTTGGTCTTGTAGATGGTTCCACATTTCTTCCATCGCTTGACTATCACTACCCTTACCTTGTGACGCATCCATGGCCCGAACTTATCCCTAAGGTACGTGGACATACTGCCTATGCGGTAGTAATTGACCCAGCCCCTTATGGTTTGATTCAGTCTGGTGAAAACTTTGGATAAGGGCTGCGCGCTCGCCCTTTTGCGCACGAGTATTGACTTGACCTTAACCTCCAGCTTCTCCTTTGCCTTGTCTGTTGGCTTGCACTGCCAGCCTTGGCTGCTCTTCCAAAACGTAAAGCCCAGGAATGTACTCTTCGTAGGCCTTACAACTTTGGTCTTGGCCGCACTGACTTTCAGACGCAACTTGCGCTCGAGCCAGCTGCTGACCGATGCCATTACTCTGTCCGCTGCCATCTCACTCTTGACATAGATGTAGAAGTCGTCTGCATAGCGGACAAACCTCAGCCCTCTGCCCTCGAATTCCTTGTCCAGTTTGTCAAGGTAGATATTAAAAACTCAAGTTTCGGATTTAGACTTTGAGGTTGAATTTATTGCATAAAAAAGGCTTTGAGTATTTCCGTATGTCACGGAAAATGAGTAAATTAGATGTGACAAAAAAAACATTACTCAAAACTCAAAG
>JAFABV010000079.1 GCA_023425865.1 Bacteroidota bacterium
ACGCGGTCATCATTGACCCGGCGACCACGCACGAGCTCAACACGCTTTTTGAACAAGAGAAGAAGGAGTCGTTTAGGCTTACAAAAGAAAAATGGAACCAATGGCGCACACCCTTTCAGAAATTCAAGGGGTGGTTTGCGCACCTGCTTGCTCCATTTCTTTAGAGGCGAAAGGGGATTAAGGGGGAAGGAGAGTAAGGGGAAAGGAGAGTAAGGAGGTCTGAGGGCGAAATTCCCCTCAGATTTTATTAATATCCACATACCCGTGCATCACCGCGTAGATGGTAAGGGCCGACACACTCTTCATGCCCAATTTCTCCATGATGTTCTTGCGGTGGGTGATAACGGTAGTCAAGCCGATATTCAACTTATCGGCTATTTCCTTATTGATATATCCTTGAACAATAAGGCTCAGCACTTCTATCTCACGGTCCGACAATATCTTTGCCGTCAAGGCCTTAGGCATCGGTGGCAGGTTCTTGCCGTGCGCATGAGCGTGCTGCTCAAGCATGAGCAGCGAGCGCACCAACTGCTCTTCGGGCACATTGACGCAAAGGCTGTGATAGCCGGCCGGTTGCGAAGAAGGGTCGGCGCTGGGAGTCAGTACGATGGTCTTGTGCCGGCGTTCAGCGAAAAAGTCGCGCGCCTGCAGCAGAATACTCTGCGACACGAAGAAATGGTAGAACACATCGGGATTCTCCTCAGCGGCCTCCAACTCTTCCACCGAGCCAAAGGTTTCCACCGTCATGATCGGAATCACGTGCTGCAACATCTGCTTCATCCCCATTAGGGCCAGCGTGTTGGTGTCTAATACTGCTATCTTAGGACGTTCCATGATTGGTGGGTTGGTTTGTTGGTGGGTTGGTGGGTTGGTTTGTTGGTGGGCTGGTGGGTTGGTTTGTTGGTGGGTTGGTGGGCTGGTTTGTTGGTGGGCCGGTGGGTTGGTTTGTTTGTGGGTTGGTGGGCCGGTGGGCTGGTTTGTTTGGATAACCCACTCCTCCCCTCCACCGGCACATTTACCAATAGTGAAAGGAGATTGAAGCCTTCGCGTCAGCCAATTTTGAATTTTGAATTTTGAATTTTGAATTACTAAAGTTTTACACTCGTAATATCCACCAGGTTGTTCACGATGGCATAGATGGTGAGACCCGCCGGAGAGTGTATCTGCAACTTCCGGGCGATATTACGGCGATGGGTAATCACCGTATTCACCGAGATGCACAGATGGTCGGCTATCTCCTTATTGGCCATGCCCTGCACCACGCCGATAATCACGTCACGCTCGCGATCCGACAACTGGTCCTGCGCGTTGGGGTTCTGGTTGATCATATTACTGATCTTCGCGCTCACGTCATCGCGCCGGGTCTTCATCTCCAACCTGCGAATGGCCGGGATAAACAGCTGCTCCTCCACCTCGGCATGTTCAGCCAACCACATCTCACAATTATATATATTATATAAGGTGGCCGTGAGCTGGTTATTGCGCAAACCATCAGAGGGCAGATACTTGATGATGATGTTCTTCAGTTCACGCAACTTCACGTCGGTCTGACCATGGTGCTTAGAATAAGTGTCAATATCATAGTCGCCGGATTGCTCGCCGCGCCCCAAAGCCTCAACATAAGGGAAAACCATCTTCTCCTCATACTGCATATGCTTGCGTATGTCGTGGGCATACTCATCATAAAGCCGCATGATCAGGTGCGCCAGATTATCACTCTTGTCGAGTGCGCCGTCGAGTTCTTTTCTGATGGTAGGCAACTGAAAATCAAGATAATAGGCATGACTGGCCCGAAGATAATGTATCACCGTGGGAATAGACAGTTTATGGGCATCATCCGTTTCGCGATAGCCATTGATCGTGAAGTTGACCACTGCCAAGAAAGTATATGTATCCACGCCTTGGTCTTCGCAGACTTCCTTCACCGTTTTGTCGCCAAACCCTAAGTTGATGCCAAACGAGCCTAAGCTCTGCAATACGCTATAATTATCTTTGATGATGTTTATCAGCCTATCATCGGGCTCATACATCTTCTGATTCTTCATACCCTTATCCTTCTTTCAATGAAATTGATTTGCAAAATAACTAAAAATTAGTGACATAGCCAATCATTGCTCTTGATTTTTTGAAAAAAACTACACCATCTTCTTTTGCAGAGAGCAAACATACATCATTAAAATCCCACGCCCCTGAAGACTTGCGTCATATTGCGCCTTTCCGTCCCGTCCCTTCCACCACGCGCCTCCAGCGAATATGAGAATATCGTCTCAGAGTTAGCACCGTGCGGTTACCATTTTCCCTCTTAGAGTGTAATCCGTGATTATTAATAACCAGCGCGGTGGTGGGTATTTCACACAGGTGTTTTTTTGCACGCGGACGTTATTTTTGGCACGCAGAGCCGCAGAGAGTTTGGAGTTGCGCATCTTCAATGCAGAGGAGAGAGGTGGTAAGCAGAGAGGCAGAGCTTTACCTCGGAGAGCCCCTCATTCTCAGGACTTACGGCGTGAGCTATTGCCTCGCCGAGGCACCGCTCAATAGCTGAGGGCTTCGCGAGGTACGAGCGAAACCCTCAGATGGGTTTTGCTTTGTAATGTCCACCTCCGGAGGAGGTGCCCAGCATCCGCACACCTCCCCCTCCTCTGCGTCTCTGCGTGCCAAATATCCCCCCCCCTGTATGAGACAACCACCTCCTCGCATGTTTTTTTAACACGGATGGCACGGAATATTCGGAATTACCATCCGGCACATTTGGATGGGTACGGAGCATCGCTTTGCGATGGCCGGATGGCACGGAAACCTGCATGCGTTTACTCCTATTCTCCATTCCTCCTCTGGCCATCGGCCCTCTGATTCCATCCCCTCCTCTACATCAAAGATGTGCAGCTCCAAACTCTCTGCGGCTCTGCGTGCCAAAGAAACGCCTGTGTGCAACATACACCATCCTTGGCATGTCAAATCCCATTCTCTCCATGCCATACGTCTCCGCCGAACTCGCCAACCTTCACTGCAGAACTCGGTATCCTTCACTGCCTGACTCGCCAGATGTCTCCCCAGTGTTCTCCTACCCCGAAGGGGTTGAACGCTTGATAGGGCAGGGTTGGCGCGAAGCGACTACCCTGTCTAACCGTCGTACCGTATGTATAAGAACTCTGTAAGAGTTCAAGAAGCGTTTGCAACCAACACCGCATGACGACAACCGCAGTTCTTGAAAATGTTGAACACCTACAGAGTTCGTCCATCCGGCGCAAGCGTAGACACGGTAGGCACGTCATGTCTCCCTGCTATCGCCATGCGTGCCAACCGTGCCCTATCAAGAGTTTATCCCCTTCGGGGAAAGCTAATGGATTGTGAGGGAAAGCCAATGGATTGTGAGGAATATTTCTTAGACGCTACTATATTCCGCATTGAGCGTGTTTGTTCAATGGGAAAGGGGAGGCAGGTTTCCGTGGTATCCGCCCATCGCAAAGCGATGATCCGTAGTATCAAGGTGTGCCGGACGGCAATTCCGAAAATTCCGTGCCATCCGTGTTAAAAAAAAAAAAGAGGTGGCCCCTCCCCGGCCCTCCCCGTTGGGGCGGGAGAGGCTCGCGCGATGGGAGCGCTGCGTGCAGATGACTAGTGATATGGGTGTGCGGTTTCCGTGGTATCCGCCCATCGCAAAGCGATGATCCGTTTTATCAAAATGTGCCGGATGGCAATTCCGAAAATTCCGTGTTATCCGTGTTAAAAAGAAACCGCGCAAGGTGGCGATTGTCTCACGCAGGGTAGGTTCTATTTCACGCAGCAGCGCAGAGGAGGGAAGGTGTGCTGTTGCCGGGCACTTCCCCCCGCGCCTCTGCATGAAATAAAACCCCTTTGCGTGGGAGAGAAGGGTGATGGCTACCACCCATACAACTGTTGGCCCACATTCGACCTGATAATGAATTAGGCATCCCTCTCTTCCGCCATAGCGGCGTAGATGAGGGATGCCATTTTTGCCCTACCGTGGAAGAGAGGCACCGTTTCTCGTGTTGCGGGCTGCGTAGCTCTCTAACATCATCTGGTAGCGGTTACCCCGACACTTGCAGTGCGGGGCCACAGCGTTATCCTGAGACTAATCCTTTTATCTTATTCTGCGTTGAGTTCTATAACATGACTCGTTGCCTCGTTAGAGGTCAGGATGTTGAGTCCCACCTTCATGAGATAGTCGCCCGTGTAACGCTGTCCGTTGCAGTCGAGCGTAGAAGTGGTGTTCGGCATGAGGTTGATCTCCTTGACCGTGTAAGTCTTGTTGGTGTCGAGGCCCTGCAGCCTTACATTGCGCACGGGCTCCTGGAACCGCGGATGAAGGTCGTAGGCAAAGACCACAGCCTGCCGCTTGTCTTGCGACACATAGTTGACGGCGGCGTGGTTGCCCTCGTAGGGCGACACGAGACGATACTGCTCGCCATCAAGGATGACTCCTTGCAGGCGGCGCCAGTTGGCCACGGCACCTTGCGTGAACTGGTAGTCGGCAGGACTCATCGTCTTGAGGTCGATGTCGAAGCCGAGCTTGCACATCGAGGCCACATCGGTGCGGAACTTCACGCTGGTGCGGGTGTTCCAGTTGGTGACGTGGGCGGCGATGGCCTTCGAGGGGAAGAACTTCGACATCGACCACTGGATGTAAAGACGCTCGTAGGGGTCGGTGTCGTCGCTGGGCCACAGCTCACCAAAGTATTTCAGGGCCTCATAGTCGCAGCGCGCGCCACCGCCGGAGCAGAGCATCATCTCGAGTTTGGGATATTTGGCGGCGATGCGGTCGAGCACCTTGTACAGACCACGCACGTAGTCGATGTAGAGATTGCCCTGCTTGGCATTGAGATAGGGCGAATAGATATTGGTGATGGGCGAGTTGCAGTCCCACTTGAAATAGACGATGTTGGGGTTCTCGGTCATCAGACGGTCGACCACACCGAAGACATGGTCTTGCACAGCAGGATTCGACAGGTCGAGCACGAGCTGGTTGCGGTAATAGTAGGTCGTGCGGTTGGGCTGTTCGATCACCCAGTCACGGTGCTTCTCGTAGAGTTCACTCTTGGGGTTCACCATCTCGGGCTCTATCCATAGTCCGAACTTCACGCCGGCTTCTTCGGCCGCCTTTGTCAGGGCCGCGATGCCACCGGGTAGCTTGGTGCGTGTGGGCTCCCAGTCGCCAAGGCCGGCATGGTCGTCCTTACGCGGATATTTGTTGCCATACCATCCGTCGTCGAGCAGAAACATCTCCACGCCGAGGTCTTTGGCATCTTTCATGAGCTGTGCCAGCGACTGCTGGTTGAAGTCGAAACCGGTGTTCTCCCAGTTGTTGAGCAGCGTCATGCGCGTGCCGCCACCGTTCCAGAGCTGATAGCTGCGTGCCCAGCGGTGCAGGTTGCGCGAGGCCTCAGACGTACCGTTGTGGCTCAGCGTGAAGACAAACTCGGGTGTCTTGAAGGTCTCACCGGCCTTGAGCACATAGTCGGAGGCATAGGGGTTGATGCCGGGGATAACTCGCAGCGCGCCTACATTGTCGACCTCGAAGGTACAGCTGAAGTTACCGGTCCAGCCGATGGTGCCCAGCATCACCGTTCCCTCGTTCTCGCGGGCCGGTGCGCCGATGCCAAGCTCGAAGAAGGGCTCGCTCTGCTCTGCGGCGCGTGTGCCGAGCTTGGTGTCTATGACCTTCTTGCCAAACTGCAGTTGCTGGGTGGCAGGCTGTCCCTCGCGGGCCCAGTCGCTGTGGTAGTTGGTGAGGAAATACTTGTCGGCCACGAAATAGAACATGCCGCTGGCATAGCGCCATAGCGTCACGGGCTTCTTCTCCTTATGGCTCACCTCGCTCCAGGTCTTGATGACATTCTCCTCGGCATAGGCCACATAGTGTAGCGTCACCTCGTCGGCATACTTGTCGTCGGCCAGTCGGATGATGGTCTCGGTGCCACCGTTCACACTCTTCTGCTCGTGGCTCTGATAATATAGATAGGTGGTAAGGTTGCCGTCGGCGTGGGTGATGGCCAAGGCGGGCTCAAAGGAGTCTTCGCCGCCCGAGCCGGGATAGGCCTCACGCCCGCGGATGCCGTAGCTGCCGTCAGAGCCCGGTTTGATCTTCCAGTCAAAATGGTCGAAGTCGGCGGCACTGGCCAGTCGGTCGCCCAGGTAGACCTGGTAGAGACGATGGTTGTCGGCCACCTGAAGGATGAGGTCGATGTCGTTGGTGCTGATGCGGATGTGTTGCTTGCCGCCAGCGTAGGCTCCCATCGTTGTGAGGAGGATGGAGAGCAGGGTGAATAACTTTTTCATACTTAGGTTTTTAATCTTTGGGGCGCTGAGGCCTTGCGGCCCTCATACGCCCCTTGTTGTTGGACGTATTGCTTGTAGACTTAGAATTTCAGCGATGCCGAGAACTCCACCGTGAAGGGACGCAGGTAGCTGCCGCTCATGATGTAGCCGTTATATTTCGGGGCATCGGCCTTGGTGACGAGCTCGGTACCGTTGATGGTGCCCTTGGCGCCCGACACGTTGAAGATGTTGACCACGTCGACACCTAACGAGAGGTGACGGTTGACGGTCCAGTTCACGCCGCCGAAGGTCTCCCAGTGGCCGTTGAAGTAGAAGGCCTCCTGCAGGTTGGCGTAGGTCTTGCCGAAGTAACGGAAGCTCATCCATGCCCTGAGGTTGTCGGTGAGCTGATAGCTGGGGTCGAGCTCGATGAGCACCTGCGGTATCTCCTTGACCACCATGTTGTCGGCCGCCACGCTCATGGTGGTACCGTTGTTGAAGGTCACGCTGGCATTATAGTTCTTATACTGTGGCTTCTGCCAGGTGAAGAGGGCATGGAGGTGGAAGCCCTTGAAGGGGTCGATCTCTGCCGAGGTGGTCCAGCCGATGGTCTGGATGTTGTAGATGAGCAACACGGTCTTCGACTCCGACGTGCCGGGGTTGGTAAGGTTCTGCTGGTCGATGTTGTTCGACTTTGAGATATATGAGATCATCGAGGTGAGGTCGAGCCAGCTGTTCTTGTAGTAGACACCGCCGCGGATGAGAGGGATGGTCACGCGCTTATACTGCTCTTCGGTAGGGCCGGTGCCGGCATAGTCGCTGATGCGCGGATAACGGGTGGCCACGGTGGCGTCGGCCAGAAACCCGAAGCTCTTCGTCAGGGCGTAGGTGCCCTGTACGGTGGCGGCATAGTTGAGCTTGTTCTTCGTCACGTTGGCGGGTTGGATGGTCTCGCCGGCGGCGTTCTGCCCACCGATGTAGAACCCGTTGTAGCGCGAGGCAGCAATCTGGTCGGCCGACATGCGGTAATACTCCAGACGACCGCCATAGAGCAAGTGCAGCCTGGGCGTCACCTGCCAGGTGTCGGTGAGGTAGAGGGCGAGCTTATTCTCCGAACCCTTGGTGTACTCGGGGCTGAGTTCGTTGAAGTCGTAAGACTGCGAACGGGCCGTAGTGCCGGTAAAGGGGTTGTAGTAGTTGCCGTAGAGAATGGTGGGATACTCGTCGGCCGAGGCATACCACTGGAATGAGGAGGAGTGGTAGTTGAGGTGGTAATACCACTCGTTGAGGCCTATTCGCAGGTTGTGGCTGCCCAACTGCTTGGTGAGTTCGGTGGTGAGCATCAGCGAGCGTATCTTTCCGGCGTGAAGCCATGTGCGGCGTCCCTCCACATATCCGGTATAGGTGTTGTTGCCCGCCTCGTCGGTGGTGAGCACAAGGTCGCCGAGCACACCGTTGCTGACATTGCTGATCGTCGAACCGCCGAAGTCGACATAGTTGGCACGCGGCACATCGGTATATTTGGCGTTGAGGTTCCATTTCCAGCCGTTGCCGAAGGTATTCTCAAAGAGAAAGGCTATCTCGTTGGCACGGTTGTCCATATACTGCTGGAAATCCCAGCTGGCAGCCTTGCCGTTCATCACATCGTAATAGGTGAGATGTCCGCCATTGGGCACGTAGGAGTAACGGCCGAGCTTGAAGCCGTTAAACTCGTCCACCGAGCCGTCGCCATTATAGACAAACGGTCCCTGGTTGTTGAAGTTTCCAGGATTTTTGCTGTAACTGTACTTATACAGTAGGGTGGCCTTGCCCCGCCCGCCGTTGAAGGTATGGGTGATGCCGGCGTGAAACAGCTGCGTGCGGTCGGCATAGTCGGTGTAGCGCTGCTTCTGGGTGCCCGGGTCGAAGTTCTGGTACATGCTGGCCGTCCAATACCAGTTGCGGGCTATCTGGCCATTGAGGTTGATGTCGAAGGTATTGAGACCATAGTGGTTGCCATGCCAGTTGACTACACCCTGGAAAGGCCTGTCGCTGATGCCGAGCTGGCTCTCGCCGTTGACGGCATAGGCAATGTTGCCCGTGGCAATGGCCGACTCGGCGGGGGTCATCAGCGTGGTGCCCTTCAGGCTGGCGTCGTTGCGCCAGTGGGCCGATAGCTTATGTACGCTTGAGGAGTAAACGGCAGGCAGACCATTCTCGTAGACGTTGACGTCTTCGGAGGGAAGTCCGATCTGAATCTCGCGCGGCTTGTAGGAGTCGGCGGCATTGAGCATCACATTACGGCTGTCGCCCTTGCTGACACTCGTACTGTCGTGCTTCGTGATTTGTGCGGCCACGCTACCTGTGGACATCATAGCGGCACATAAAAGGGTAAGAGGCTTCGATAACATTATTATTGGTTTTTAGGATTGAATAACTCGATTTGATGCCGGCATACACTTTTGCCGGTGGCGCTGCAAAGATAGGAAGATATACGCCCGCTTGGGCTGTCAGGTAACGCTTTGGTAAACTGACGGTAAACAACGAGGAAGATTAACTTACTGAATACCAACCGAATATTAAAACCTAAAAATGAGGCCTTGGTAAGGTCGCTTTATGATATTATTTCGTAACTTTGTGGCGGAAACCAATCTCTCACGCCCATGAAGGCTTTCTATCTGCAATGTATCGTCGTGCTGGCGGTCGTCACTGCCACACCCTGCTTCTCCCAGACCACCAATCATCTGCTTGACCGTCTGGACAGTGTCATTGCCCTGCGCCAGCACTACTCTGACGTCAAGGAAAAGCGCATCCTCAAGCTCAAGCGCACCCTCCCCTATTCCACCCTTGCGCAGCAACAGCGGCTGGCACAAAGACTCTACATGGAATATTACACCTATCATTTCGACTCGGCCATGCACTATGCCCGACTCGAACACCAACTGGCCATGCAGCGAGCCGACAAAAAGGCGGAGACGAGGGCGCAGACCCATCTGGCGATGCTCTTCGCCATCGGCGGATATTACAGTGAAGCGGAGCGAGTGCTGAAGTCGATCCATGTAGACGAGAACGACCCACAGGAGCTGTTCGACTATCACATCACGGGCTACAGGGTCTATACTTACTGGAGCGATTACTGCCGTGACAAACTCTTCAGTCCTAAATACGACAGCCTGAAAGTGGTATATCTCAAGAGAGCCATCCCAGCATGCCCCAATAAACATTCGGCCCTGTACTATTACTTTCTCGGCGAACTGGCCTACTGCGAGAAGCGCCCGCTGAATGAGTCGACAGCCCATTACCTGCGGGCCATCAGCATGGTAACAGTGAATACGCGCATCTATGCCTCGGCGACGTACGCGCTGGCCCGCAACTGTCTCATGGAGGGACGCATGGGCGAATACGAGGACTGGCTCATCCGGGCCGCCATCTCCGACCAGGTCACACCGCTGAAAGAGAATCTGGCATTGCAAGAACTGGCCATGTATCTCTTCAAAAAAGATGAAGACAACGCGGAGAAGTCTACCCGATACATTTATTGTTCGATGGAAGACGCGCAGTTCTACAACAACCGACTGCGTATTCTCGAAATATCACGCCGACTGCCGGCCATCGTATCAGTCTACCAGAAGCAAATCAACAGCAAGCGACAATCGGTGACCTGGCTGAGCCTATCCTTAGGATTCCTTGTACTCCTGCTCCTCATCGGTATCACGGATATCCTGAGGCAGAGAAACAAACTGCATCGCAGGGGAATGGAGATTGACCAACAGAACCAGGAACTGGAATCGCTCAACAATAGGCTGCGCAGCACCGATGCCTCACGCAGTAAGTATATGCGACTCATCATGGACCTCTGCGCCACCTACATCGGCAAGATGAACGACTATCGGAAACTTGTCGAACGCAAGGTGAAAACACACCAGACCGACGACCTCCTGCGCCTGGCCTCATCGGCCAAACTCACCGAACAAGAAGAAAAAGAGTTTTATATGCAGTTCGACAAAGCCTTCCTGGAACTTTACCCGCAGTTTGTCGAACAGTTCAATGCGTTGCTGAAGGCCGACAGCCAACTCGCCCTGTCGAAAGACGGCAGCCTGACCACGGAAATGCGCATCTACGCCCTTGTGCGACTCGGAGTGGACGAAAGCGTAGAGATCGCCACCTTATTATTCTATTCGCCACAGACCATCTACAACTACCGCACCGCCATGCGCAAGCGGGCCCTGCGCCCCGACACCTTTGAGCATGAGGTGAAGCAAATGGCCTAAGGAGTCACAGACTCCTTACAGACGACATGAACCGCCCCAAAAACCTTTGCCCGCACAACCAATGGCAGCAGAAGGCCCACGCGTGACAAGCTTTGTCGATGGAAAAAAGTGAAGACTAATAAAGAAAAGAAACATCATGGAAAATAAGTTCAAAGGATATCTCTGCGGCATCATCGCCGCCGTGTCGTATGGCACCAACCCCCTCGGCGCGCTCTTTCTCTACGACGACGGACTGCGGCCCGCGTCTGTTCTCTTCTATCGGTTCACCTTCGCCGCCGTGCTGCTGGCCATGCTCATGGCGGTGCGTGGCAAGTCGTTTGCCGTCAGCCGCAGTGAGGTCAAGGTGCTGCTGGCCTTGGGCGTGCTCTTCGCCGCCTCGTCGCTCACCTATTATTACAGCTTCCAGTTCATGGCCGCAGGACTGGCCTCCACCATCCTCTTCTTTTATCCCGTGATGGTGGCGGTCATCATGGCCGTATTCTTCGGCGAGAAGGTGCACGCCGCCACCGTCATGGCCATCGCGCTGGCCCTGAGCGGCATCGCGCTGCTCTATCAGGGTGACGGCACCCAGACGCTAAGCCTCACGGGAATGGTACTCGTCATCATATCGGCCCTGACCTACGCCCTCTACATCGTGCTGCTCAACAGGTCGCGCGTGCGCATGTCATCGGTGAAACTCACGTTCTATGTCCTGCTCGTGTGCATCGCCGCCAATGTGGTGTCGGCATCGCTCAGTCCTGCCGGAGGCCTGCAGCCCTTGCCCACCCTGAGAGCGTGGGGAAGTGCCATCGCCTTAGGACTCTTCCCCACCGTGATCTCACTGGTGACGATGGCCATGGCCGTGAAACATATCGGCAGCACACCCACGGCCATCATGGGCGCCCTGGAGCCACTCACAGCGGTCGTCATCGGTGTGACGGTATTTGGCGAGGTACTCACCCCGAGGCTGTCGGTGGGTATCGTCCTCATCCTCTCTTCGGTCATCATCATCGTCTTGGGGCAGCGCCTCTCTCCTCACCGCCTCTTCGCCTACGTCAACCGATTGGGACACCAAGTGGTGAAACACTGGAGGTGGAAGTGAGAATGGAGAAGCGTTAACCACACAACACCGCGGTGCTACCACATAGCGAAGCCTCCGAGAAAATATCACATACCGGTAACATCGTGTGCCACATCTCCTCCGCATCTTAGATGCGCAGCTCCCAACTCTCTGCGGCTCTGCGCGCCAAAAATAACTTCCGCGTGCCCCCAAAAACGCCTGAGTGAGATAACCACCCCCCTCGCATGGTTATTTTTTAACACGGATAACACGGATTTTTCGGAATTGCCATCCGTCTCCACGGAGTTCTCCTACCCCGAAGGGGTTGAACGCTTGATAGGGCAGGGTTGGCGCGAAGCGACTACCCTGTCTAACCGTCGTACCGAATGTATAAGAACTCTGTAAGAGTTCAACGGCTTGGGGTTTGCTGTCAGCGCGATACGTTGTTGGTTGTGGTACCGTTGAACTCCTACAGAGTTCATCCATCCGGCACGGGCGTAGACACGGTAGGCACGTCATGGCTCCCTTCGGTCGCCATGCGTGCCAACCGTGCCCTATCAAGCGTTTATCCCCTTCGGGGAAAGCAAGCAGGAGGCAAGGGTGGCAGCTTCCGTACCATCCGCCCATCGCGTCGCGATGATCCGCTCTATCAAAGTGTGCCGGATGGCAATTCCGAAAAATCCGTGTTATCCGTGTTAAAAAAAAATGCGAGCTGGTGAGTATTTCCACGCAGGCCTTTTGCACGCAGGTGTTTTTTTGCACGCAGAGCCGCAGAGAGGTGGGAGTTGCGCATCTAAGATGCAGAGGAGAGAAGAGAATAAGAGGGCCTACGGCCTGAGGAGAAAGGGAAAAAGGGAGAAATAGAGAAAACGACGGCAGGTTTCCGTTCCATCCGCCCATCGCGTAGCGATAATCCGCTCTATCAAAGTGTGCCGGATGGTAATTCCGAGATTTCCGTGTCATCCGTGTTAAAAAAACATGCGTGGTGGTGGGTATTTCCACGCATGGCCTTTGGCACGCAGGTGTTTTTTTTGGGGGGGGCACGCAGAGGCGCAGAGGCGAGGGAGGTGTGCGGATGCTGAACACCTCCTCCTCCGGAGGTGGATAATACAATGCAAAACCAAATCTGAGGGTTTCGCTCGTGCCTCGCGAAGCCCTCAGCTATTGAGCGGTGCCTCCCCGAGGCACAAGCGCCCGCCGTATGTCTTGAGCGTGCGGACCTCCCCGAGACACAAGCACCCGCCGTATGTCTTGGGTGTATGGAGCCTCCCCGAGGTACAAGCACCCGCCGTATGTCTTGAGCGTGCGGTGCCTCCCCGAGGCATCCCCCCCGTCGGAATGCCCCTCTGCGGCGCTGTAGCAATGCGGTTAGTCGAGCCGCAGGGGAGTGTAGGGCAAGTCGTAGACTTCGGCCACGGCCTTGAAGGTCACGTCGCCTTGCACCATGTTCACGCCCTTGGCCAATGCGGGGTCGTCGGCACAGGCCTTGCGCCATCCTTTGTCGGCCAGTGCCAGCGCGTAGTTGAGGGTGGCGTTGGTGAGTGCCATGGTCGAGGTGTTGGGCACGGCACCGGGAATATTCGCCACGCAGTAGTGTACGATATCGTCTACGACGTAGATGGGGTGTTGGTGCGTGGTGGGATGTGATGTCTCGAAGCATCCGCCCTGATCGATGGCCACATCGACGAGTACCGTACCGGGTTGCATCAGCGAGAGCATGTCGCGTGTGATGAGGTGGGGAGCCTTGTCGCCAGGCACGAGTACCGAGCCGATGATGATGTCGGTCTTGGGCAATTCCTGCTCGATATTGTGCTTGTTAGAGTAGAGCGTGTGTATATTATTCGGCGTTGTAGCCTCAAGTTGTTTGAGTCGTGGCAGCGAGATGTCGGTGATGGTCACCTCTGCCCCCATGCCGGCGGCCATGCGCGCGGCGGCTTCGCCCACCGTGCCTCCACCGAGCACCAATACCTTGGCGGGCAGTACGCCGGGTACGCCGCTGATGAGTTTGCCGTTGCCGCCTTTGGTCTTCTGCAGATAATAGGCGCCGCTCATAGACGCCATGCGTCCGGCCACCTCACTCATGGGCACGAGCAGGGGCAGTGAGCCGTCGGCTTTTTGCACCGTTTCGTAGGCTATGCATATACCCTTGCTCTTGACCATGGCCTCGGTGAGCTCTTTGTCGCTGGCAAAATGGAAATAGGTAAACAGCACCTGTCCCTCGCGCACCAGCGCGTATTCGGGCGCTATGGGTTCTTTCACCTTGATGATCATGTCGGCTGTGGCATACACATCCTCGATGGTGGGCAGTATCTGCGCGCCCACTGCCTCATACTGGCTGTCGGGGAACGAGCTGCCCTCACCCGCGGTATGCTGTACGTATAGGGTGTGGCCGTGTCTTACAAGTTCTGCAACGCCCGCGGGGGTCATGCCCACGCGGTTTTCTCCGGGTTTGATTTCTTTGGGTATTCCGATTTTCATAGTTTTGTTGTCATTTACGTTAGACATTGTTTGATGGGCTAAAATTACGAAAAAAGCGAATACGTTGTTATCCGTGGACGTATTTTTTTTTCATCCGCGCCACTGTTTATGGAGGTGAAGCCCCATTTTTTCGTACATTCGCCCTTGTTGCGGCGCTCCACCGAGCTGGGTTGACGACAAAAAACGGAATACTCCCGGAAAAGATTGCGCCCCCCTGCAGGGGTGATTGTCTTTTCCGGGAGTAAGCAGGCCTCGCTGAACAATCAGCGCGCGCCGACGTTCATGACGATGGGCGCGGCCTTTCGCAAGGCGGAATACCACGAGGCAGAGGGCGAAAGGCTACTGTTGTGGCACTTGTTGGGCATGGCCCACGCAGCTGTTGGGCATCTGAATGTGCAGCATCTCGCAGATGGTTGGGGCAATGTCGGTAATGGTAACCGGTGTGGAAGTCTGTCCGGCACCCACATGCCAGCCATAGAGCACAAAGGGAATGTGCGCGTCGTAGGGATTCCACATGCCGTGGGTGGTGCCCTTATAGTCGGGCTTGTTGCTCACGTCTTCCCAGTCGGCCTTGGCCACGTAGATGATGTCGCCACTGCGCTTCCTGTTGTATCCGTTGACGATACGCTCGCGTATGGGCTGTGGTACCGGCGTGTTAAGCGCCTTGTCGTAGTCTACGGCGAAGAGAATGTTGGGCTCCTGCTCCACGCGGGCGATGATGGCCTGCTTGGCTTCATCAAGGGTCTTGCCGCTGGCTGCTATCAGCTCGTGGTTGAGATACAGTCTTCCTTCGTTTTCGTAGGCAATGACATTTCCGCTGACGCCCCACTGCTGGGCAAGTTCGGCGTTCATCTTCTTCACGGCGTTACCCATTTCGAGTCCGCCCGCGGGCATATTGTTGTTCTTCAGGAAGTTGGGGTTGTGGGCAGCGCCATGGTCGGCCGTGAGGAAGAGCAGATAGTTGCCGCGCCCAACCTTGCTGTCGAGGAAGTTGAGAAAATCGGCCACCAGTCGGTCGAGTTCCATGTACACGTCATGGTTTTGCTGTCCGCGCGTGCCGAAGGTGTGCCCTATGGCATCGGTCGATGAGACGCTGACGGCCAGCAGGTCGGTGATGTCGTCTTGTCCCAAAGCCTCGTTGGTAAGCGCCGCCTTGGCCATGTCGAAGGTCTTGGTAACGCCCTCTACCGACGTCTTCACGTTTGTTCCGGGTTTTGTGCCAATCTCCTTGTTCACGTTCTCCACCCATGCCGGCAACTGCTTCATATAGTAGGTAGAGGTGATAAACCGCCCGGCCGACGTATCCCACCAGTAAGCGGCGTTGGCCGAGTGTCCGGCAGGCAGAATGGCGCCACGGTCTTTGAGGGCCACGCCAATGACCTTACCCTTGAAGTCGGTGGCAATGCGCAACTCATCGCCGATGCCCGACGCCAGGAGGTTGCGGGGCGACATCATGCCCTCCTTGCTGTCCGAGCCCACGCTTTGCACGGTGGCATCGTCGCAGCAGTAGGTCGGTTTGCCGTCCATCATGAAGTTGTTGCCCGCGATGCCGTGCAGCGATGGCACGCTGCCCGTATAGATGCTGGTGTGGCCAACGGCCGTCACCGTGGGCAGATAGTTGATGAGCGTGTTCTCGAAACTGTAGCCTTGGTCTACCAGGCGCCGCAGACCGTCACTGCGGTATTGGTCATAATAATAATAAAGGTAGTCCCACCGCATTTGGTCTACTACGAGCCCCACCACCAATCGTGGGCGCTGCACTTGGGCAAAAGCTGTTGCTGCCAGCAGAGTGGCAACCAACACCGTAACAATCTTTCTTCGCATAACTGTTGTTTATCGTATTATTGGTCGAAGGTCACACCGTCGACCTGTTGTCATACATGTTTCCCGCAAAATTACGAAAAACCTTTCAGCTATCCAATCTCCACCATATAATATATTATGAAGATGTGGTTTCATTCTTGCTAATGTCCTCTGCCTGCCGTGTTTTCTGTCTTCAGGCGTCATCTTTCCATCCTACTCCCTGTCCCATCCCCATTTCCCCGTTTTATGGTTCTATATAGAAGTATTCCATGGTTCTATATTAAATCATCGGATGGTTCTGTATTAAATCATCAAATGGTTCTGTATTAAATCATCGGATGGTTTTATATTAAATCATCCCATGTCAATTCCGTTTTTTCCGTGCCATCCGTGCTAAAAAAAAATGCGAGGGGGCCCCTCCCCGGCCCTCCCTGAAGCCCCTCCCCGGCCCTCCCCGTTGGGGCGGGAGAGGCTCGCGCGATGGGAGCGCTGCGTGCAGATGACTAGTGATATGGGTGTGCTGTTTCCGTTCCATCCGCCCATCGCATAGCGATGATCCGTTCTATCAAAATGTGCCGGATGGCAATTCCGATAATTCCGTGTTATCCGTGTTAAAAAAACATGCGAGGTGGCCCCTCCCCGGCCCTCCCTGGAGCCCCTCCCCAGCCCTCCCCAAGGGGCGGGAGAGGCTGGCGCGATGGGAGCGCTGCGTGCAGATGACTAGTGATATTGGTGTGCTGTTTCCGTACCATCCGCCCATCGCGTCGCAATGATCCGTTCTATCAAGGTGTGCCGGATGGCAATTCCGAAAATTCCGTGTTATCCGTGTTAAAAAGAAAACATGCGAGGGGGTGGATATTTCACGCGGGTGTTTTTGGCACGCAGAGACGCAGAGGGTTTAGAGATGCGTATCTACGATGCAGAGGAGGGGGAACTTATCCCCCTCCCCTTCATAAGACTTGCGACACGGGGAATAAAAACGGGCAGGGCAGCTCATGCCGGCTCCTCGGCCGTCTGGTCGTCGACCATGAAGTCGAAGGCGCCACGACGGAGGTTGACACCATATTCCATCCATGCCTTGAGGCAGGCCAGGAAATTGGCCCAGCCCTCGGTGTTGGCCACCAACCACTCTCTACCCGCCTCATCGTCGGCCATGCCAGTCTCTGTGACCTTTACCACCGTCGAACCGTCGGTGCGAGGCGTGAGGGTGATGGTCACGGTGAGTTCCTCGCCTGTGCTGGCATCCCAGCAAAACTGTACGAGGCGCGACGGCTCCACCGCCTGCACACGCACGGGCGAGTCGAAGGGAAATTCGGGAAACTGCCAATAGACCGTCGTGCCGGCCTCTAAGCGCGCCGTGCCCTTGGAGATGAAATAATTCTTCATGATGTCGGGGTCGACGATGGCCTCGAACACCTGTTCGTTCGGCTTGCCAATCTGTATGGCCGCCCGCACTGTCATAGGTTCCATAGTTGTGCTATGCCGTAGGTTCTGCTTCGTAGTTGACCATCCACTCTGTGCCAAACTGGTCGCGCACCACGCCATAGAGCGGTGCCCAGAAGGTGGGCTCCAGCGGCATCTTGACCGTGCCGCCCTGGCTCAGGGCCTCGAACAGCCGACGCGACTCCTCCTCCGACTCTGTGTTGAGACAGATGGCCGCGTTGTTGCCTATTACCAGCGGCTCGCCGTCGCAGGCCGCGCTGAAGCTGTCGGAGCCGTAGAGACTCGTCGAGGCGTTGACGGGCAGTCCCACATGCATCACCTTCTCTTGGAGTTGCTCGGGGATGGGGAAGCCACTGTCGGGCATGTCTTTGTAACGCCAGATGCCGTCGAAGTCGACGCCAAAGACCGTACGATAGAAATTGAAAGCCTGCTCACAGTTGCCGTCGAATGTGAGGTAGATGTTTACTTTTGCCATAAATGGGTTGGGATAAAAGGGTGAATAAATAAGGTGTCTGCCGGTGACCGGTTTATTTTTTTGCCTGCCGGTAGAGGTCTACCGACTTATACCCGGCACGCAGGATGGCGACCATCTCTTCGAGGTGTCGGGCCATGGTCGCGTCGGTGCGCACGGCAAACACATAGCGGGCCCAGTCGCGCTGGTAGCCCGGCGTGAGGGCATCGAAAAAGGCGAGCGCGTCGGCATGGGGTGCCAGCCGCTCGCGCAACTCGGGTATGCGGTCGGCATAGGCGCCCACGCACTGGCTGGGCTGCGTGCTGCGACGGCGCTTGGCCTCGTGCTTGAGGCCAATGATGGTAAAGGTATCGTCGAAGGCCACCATCTTGTTGAATTTCACGGCCGACTGCCCCACGTAACCGTCGTTGTCCATGTCGATGACGGTGAAGAAGTCGTCGCGGCCGATGTACTGCGCATAGCGCTTGTTGCCCTTCTTGGGATAAGCGAAGTAGACCATCCCGCCGGGGTTGAGGCGGTCGTGGGCGATGATGTCGTTGAGGCGGTCGACAAATTCGTCGAGCGTGAACACAAAGTGCAGCACCATGTCGTATTTGTCGTTGCCCAGACGGTCGTCATAGTCGAGGCCCTCGAAGGCCTCCACGTCATCGGGTCGCGCGATGATGGCCTTGCGCGCGTATTTGGCCAGGGCCAGTTTCTTGAAGATAATCTCGTCCACAGTATTGTTGTTAAATGTCGTGCCCGCACGGCGGTCGCCGCGAGACTT
The DNA here is from genome assembly GCA_023425865.1 of Bacteroidota bacterium. GTDB lineage: Bacteria > Bacteroidota > Bacteroidia > Bacteroidales > Bacteroidaceae > Prevotella. The sequence goes on from JAFABV010000079.1 coordinate 18,528, forward strand.
GTCGGTAACAAAAATAAGGGTTAATCGTCAAAAGCCCATCCTTTTGACCAAAGAAAAAAAGGGGATGTTCAGCGTTTTATAGTTTTTTATCATATCCCATGTCCAGACGGGCGATAGGCCGCCATGGGGTAGTGCGCCATTACTTGCTCAGTTTCTTGAGTCGGCGCTGCGCCTCGGGCATGTCGGGGCAAAGCTTGAGTGCCTTTTCGTAGTTTGAGATGGCCGCCTGCCTCATGTCCTCGCGCTCACACTCACGCCCCATCATCACGTATTCCACGGCGAGTTCCTTGAGAAATTGTTCCTTCTGCGCGGCCTCCGCCTTCAGTCGGTCTATCTCTTGCCGCTGCCGGTTGATGACATGGAGTTTGCGACGGATGTAACGGCGGGGCACAGGCTTCTCGATGTCGTACCGGCTGTGTATGGCCAGGAAGAAAGCGTCGAGGGCCGCCTGCATGTCGCCCCGGTCGAAGGCCTGCACGGCATCCCAGTATTCCTTGTCGGCCTTCGACTGCTTCATGGCCGTATGGATGAGCGTGTCGTCATTATAGCTCTTGGCAAAGTTGATCACGTCGGCACGCACGAAAATGTCGCTGCGACGAATAGGGTCTTTGAGTTCGATACCCTCCAACGAGGTGCAGCGCGACAGCGCCACATAAGTCTGTCCGCCGGCAAAGGCACCTCCGGTGAAGTCGATTTTCACGTGGCTGAAGGTCAGTCCCTGGCTCTTATGCACCGTGATGGCCCATGCCAGACGAAGGGGGAACTGCGTATAGGTGCCCAGCTGCTCCTCCTCGATCTTTTTCTCCCGCTCATTAAAGGTATATCGCACATTGCTCCACACCTCGCGCTCCACGTCGAACTCCTTTCCGTCTTCGGTGCGCACATAGATGCGGTCGCGGGTTTCCTCATCAAAACCAATGATGGTACCGAGTGTGCCGTTCACCCACCGATGATCCATGTCGTTCTTGACAAAGAGCACCTGCGCCCCCACCTTGACCAGCAATTCCTGGGGCGTGGGCAGGCTGGTCTCGGGAAACTCGCCCCGGATGATGCCCTTATACAGTTCAGGCTCACCGGGCAGGTTGCCGAGTTGCTCGGTATTGATGAAGTCGACGGTGTCGCGCCGGGTAGACAGGGTGATGGAGAGTTGGTGGGTTGGTGGGATGGTGGGTTGGTGGGATGGTGCCACCCTACTGTTGAGCAAGGCGAGGTCGCCGTCGGTGACCTGCGAGGTGCGAATACGGTCGAGGATGCCAATGAACACGGGGTCAGACTGGCGGTAAACCTTGCGAAGCTCTATGGAAACCAACTGCATCTCCCTGAAGACATGGGCATCGAAAAAGAACGCCGAGTTGTAAAAGGGTTGCAGCAGTTGCCGGTCGTCTTCCCTGACCACAGGCTCCAGCTGGTAGATGTCGCCCACGAGCAGCAGCTGCTTGCCGCCAAAGGGTACGCGCATGTTGTGGCTGTACACCCGCAGCACCTTGTCGATGAAGTCGATGATGTCTGCCCGCACCATGCTGACCTCATCGATGATGATCAGCTCAAGCTCACGAATAATCTTGATTTTGTCGCTGTTGTAGCGCAGCACCTTGCGAATGTTGCGGGGAGAGTACTGGATGTCATTGGGCAGCAAGGGATGGAAGGGCAGCTTAAAGAAACTGTGGAGCGTGGAGCCGCCGGCATTGATGGCCGCGATGCCCGTAGGGGCAAAGATGACATGCTTCTTCTTGGTATGTGCGGCGATGTATCGAAGAAAAGTAGACTTACCCGTCCCTGCCTTTCCGGTGAGGAAAAGCGAGCGGCGGGTAAACTGTATGATCTGGAGCGCTTGCTGCAGTTCGGTGTTCTCTATATCAATTCGCTCTTCGGACATTGGCGCGACCGTACTAAACTGTTATGGATGACGAGGAGCGGTAAGGTCGGTAACGGATGCCCGCCGACCCCACCACTCCACGCTATGCTGTAGACTGAGGGTGTTACAAGTCCTCAAAGTTGACGGTCTCTTCCGTCTTGCGTTTCTTTTCCGGCTTCTTTTCAGCGGGTTTCGCCTCTACTGCCTTAGGCTGCTCGCCGGCTATGGCAGGCGCGGTGCGCTCGATGGGGTTGCCCTCGTCATCGAGGATAATCTCCTCGTCGGTCACCACCACACTATCGCGCCGCGTGGTGTCACGGTGTACCACAGGCACATAGCTATTGCAGACGTACATACTTTGGGTGATGTTATCGTCCTTGGGCCTGTCGAACTTGCCATGATACTTGGTGAAGGCGGGGTCGGCAAGCACGGCTTGCATGAAATAGCCCGTGATCGGCAATGCCGTGCGCGAGCCTTGGCCCAACGCGCCGGTGCGGAAGTGGATGCTGCGATATTCGCCGCCTACCCACGCGCCACACACCAGATTGGGACTGACGCACATAAACCAGGCGTCAGAGTGGTTGTTGGATGTTCCGGTCTTGCCACCAAATTCCGTGTCGTGGTAGTTGCCCACGTATCCCCACAGGCTCTGGCTGGTGCCGCCGGGCTCGCGCATACCACCCTGCAACAGCTGCTGCATGAGGAAGGCACTCTTGTAGGGAATCACCTGCTCGGCCACGCTTTGGTCGAGGTACACCTCCTTGCCGTCCTTGTCTACGATGCGTGTCACGAGCACGGGAGCATGGTGCTTGCCGTTGTTGGCCACGGTGCAGTAGGCATTGGTCATCTCAAGCAGGGTGACATCGCTCGAACCCAAGGCCAACGACGGCGTGTCGTCGAGCGGACTCTCGATGCCCATGGCCTCGGCGGTGGCAATGATGCGCTTGATGCCCATCTCCTGTCCCAATCGAACCGCCACCGAGTTGATACTCTTGGCAAAGGCGCTCTTCAGGGGGATGGAGTCGCCGGTGAAATAGCCATTGGCATTGCCCGGCGTCCAAGTGGTCATCTCATTCTTCTTCTTGTCAAACACCTGCATGGAGATATACTCGTCGCGGCGCTTGTCGCAAGGTGTCAGACCCTGGTTCATGGCCTCCGTGTAGACGAAGAGCTTGAAGGTAGAGCCCGGCTGGCGCTCGGCCGTCACCTTGTCGTACTTCCACGACTTGAAGTCGATGTCGCCCACCCAGGCTTTCACGGCACCGGTCTGCGGCTCCATGGCCACCATGGCACAGTGCATGAAGGTCACCATGTACTTGATAGAGTCCTCTGAAGTCATATCCTTGGTCACCGTGCCCTTGTCGTAGTCGAAGACCTTCACGGGATGTTTCCATTCCTTATAATAATAGCGGATAGAGTCAGGGTCGTTGGGATACTTCTGCTGCAAAGCCTTGTAGAAGGGCTGTCGCGCGGCTATCTGGTCGATGAAGCCCGGTATGGGATTACCGTTCTCGTCGCGCCAAGGCTCCTGCCTGAGCCAGTTGGTGCTCTGCGTGCGGTAGATGCTCCAGTGGTTGTTGAAGTTCTGCTGCACCTGCTTCATCTGCTTCAGCGCTGCCTCTTCGGCATACTTCTGCATGCGGGTGTCGATGGTAGTATAGATTTTCAGTCCCGAGCTGTAGAGGTCGTATCCGTTTTCCTCACACCAAGGCTTGAGATAGGTGGCAATGGCCTCACGGAAATACATGGCCTGCCCGTCATAGTTCTCCTCCACCTTGAAATGCAGCTCAATGGGCAACTGCTTGAGCGAGTCGCAAGCCTGCCGCGAAAGGTCGCCATGGGCCACCATATTGTCGAGCACGGTGTTGCGGCGACGCAGACTGTTCTCGGGATTGGTCTTGGGATTGTATGCCGTCGTGGCCTTGAGCATACCCACCAGTACGGCAGCCTGCTCGGTGGTAAGGCCTTTCGGCGTGGTGTCGAAGTAGGTCTTGGCCGCTGTCTTGATGCCGTAGGCGTTTGACCCAAAGTCAACCGTGTTGGCATACATGGTCAGGATCTCTTCCTTGTTGAACACCGTTTCCAGTTTCGTGGCGATAATCCACTCCTTGCTCTTGACAATAAGTATCTTCAGTCCGGGTATCTTTCCCAAGAGTCCGGTGGAATACTGCGAGCGCACGCGGAACATATTCTTGGCCAACTGCTGTGAGATGGTAGACGCGCCGCGACCGTCGTGATGCAGGGCAGCGTCTTTCATGGCACTGAGAATACCCACAAAGTCGACAGCCATGCCGCGCGGCCTACTGTAATAACGCACGTCCTCGGTGGCGATGAGAGCCTTGAAGAAGGCGGGATTCACCTCATCGAACTTTACCGGCGTGCGGTTCTCGTTGAAGTATTTACCGATTAGCTGACCGTCGGCACTATAGATTTCCGAAGCCTGCGAGGTTTGCGGGTCCATGATTCCCGAAAAATAGCCCGGGCTCTTACCAAAGAGCCAGAACAGGTTGAGGTCTACGGCACCGAGGTAGAGCATAAACGCCACAATACACGACACCAGTCCAACGACAAGTTTGGTGTACCATTTGCGACCTTGGTAGAGGTTCTTATACCAAGGCCAGAAAGCGCGGACCTTCCGCCCTACCCAGCCGACGAACAATTTGATTGATTTCATTGGCAACAGTTATTTAATGTCCCCATCCCGTCGTGCCGATGACAGGCAGGCACCTGATGGACGTGCTTGAGAAGCGGACACAATGATGTACAAAATTACGAAATAACTCAATCACCGTATGGTATTGTCAATATAATTTAAGATATCTTCAATGTTATCGGGCGAAAACCATTGGATGCGGTCGTCTTTCTTAAACCACGTGAGCTGTTTGCGCATGTAGCGACGGCTATTGGACTGTATCTGGCGTACAGCCTCATCACGGTCTATGGCACCGTCGAAGTAAGCGAACATTTCTTTGTAACCCACGGTATTGAGCGAGTTGAGCCCGCGCAAGGCATAGACCCGACGTGCCTCTTGCTCCAGTCCCTGCGCCATCATGTCGAGCACGCGGGCGTTGATGCGCTCGTAGAGCTCCTCACGCGGACGGTCGAGGCCTATCTTCACGATGCGGAACGGGCGTTGCTTGCGCTGGTTGGTTCGGAATGAGGTGTAGGTGCGCCCGCTCACATGGCATATTTCCAAGGCATGCACCACCCGCCGGGGATTGTTGCGGTCCACCACCGCCCAGTGGTCGGGGTCTAAGCGGTGCAATTCTTCTACCAAGGCAGGCAATCCCTCGTCGGCCAGCCGCCGCTTCATCCATTCGCGCGTGGCGTCGTCTACGGTGGGAATATCGTCGATGCCGTCGCACACGGCGTCGATGTACATCATGCTGCCACCACTCATCAGTGCCACGTCGTACACCCTACCGTCTTCTGTCTGTCCGGTGAAGAGGCGGTCGAGCAACGAGAGCACGTCTTGCTCGTACATCGAGGCACTATAATAATCGGTGAGGTGGTGGTCTCCCACAAAGTAGTGGCGCACCGCTTGCCGCTCGGCGGCGGTAGGCGCCGCCGTGCCGATGGGCAACTCCTCGAATATCTGCCGGGAGTCGGCGTTGATAATCGGTATATGCAGTTGCTGCGCCACCCGCAGGCAAAGTGCGGTCTTGCCCACACCCGTAGGGCCGAGGATAACGATAAGGGTCTTCATCATATCAATACAGATGGCGCGGGAAGTGCTGACGACAAAACATACAAAAGGCCAGGCCGACTGCCGGAAACACCGATGTTCCTGACTGTACGACTTGGCCTTAAAGAATAACGTTATCGGATAATGCCGCGCTTAGACGCGGACACGAAGTCGATGATATACTGTATCTCAGGCGTAAGCTGGAGGTTGTTCTTGATTTCCTGAATACCCTCAGCAATCATGCCCTTGCTATAAAGCAGGCGATAAGCCTCGTGGATGTGGTCTATGAGTTCGTTGCTGAAACCATGACGACGCAATCCCACAAGATTGACCCCCGCATAGCGCACGGGTTCCTTGCCCGCTATAATATAAGGTGGAATGTCTTGACTGAAGCGGCTGCCACCCTGTATCATCACATATCCGCCGATGCGGCAGAACTGATGGCAGAGCACCACGGCACTGATGATGGCATTGTCATCGACAACCACCTCACCGGCAAACTTCGTGGAGTTGCCGATAATCAGGTTGTTGCCCAGCTCGCAGTCGTGAGCCACATGCATGTTCTCCATCAGCAGACAGTTATTGCCCACACGGGTAACACCCTTCGAGGCCGTGCCCCGCGAGATGGTGACGTTCTCCCTCACACTGTTGTTGTCGCCCACCTCGCATAACGAATCTTCGCCCTTGAACTTCAGGTCCTGCGGCTTGGTAGAGATGCTTGCGCCCGGGAAAAACTCGTTGCCACTGCCAATACGCGCGCCATAGTGAATGGTCACGCTATTCTGCAGCACATTGTTGTCGCCCAACACAGTGTTGCGGTCAATGTAACAGAATGGACCAATGATATTGTTGTCTCCTAATTTAGCCTCCGGGTGAACGAAGGCCATGGGGCTGATTTGGTTCATATCTTTAATATTATTTATTCTTGCTGATTTGCGCGGTGAACGTCGCCTCCGACACCACGTGGTCTCCAACAAACACGTATCCCTTCATCGAGCTGATGCCATGACGCACCGGACCCAGCAGTTCTACTCGGAACAGGAGCGTGTCGCCGGGCACCACCTTGCAGCGGAACTTCACGTCGTCTATCTTCAGGAAGTAGGTTGACCACTGTTCAGGATTCTCTACCTGACTCAGTACCAACAGTCCGCCACACTGGGCCATGGCTTCCACCTGCAGAACGCCCGGCATCACCGGTTCCTCGGGGAAGTGCCCCGTGAAGAAAGGCTCGTTGGCTGTAACGTTCTTCACACCCACGATGTTTGTGGCGCCCATGGCGATAACCTTGTCTACCAATTGCATGGGATAACGGTGCGGCAGCAGCTGGCGTATGCGCACATTGTCCATCAGCGGCTCATCGTTGGGGTCATAGATGGGCGCCTGGATTTCGTGCTTGCGAATCTCCTTGCGCATGAGGCGCGCAAACTTGTTGTTGATGGTGTGCCCGGGACGGGTGGCAATGATGCGCCCCTTGATGGGCTTGCCTATCAAGGCCATATCGCCCACGATATCGAGCAGTTTGTGACGCGTACACTCATTGTCCCACATCAACGGCTTATTCTGGATATAACCTATCTTCGAAGCGTCCATGTGCGGCACCTTGAGCAGGTCGGCAAGTTTGTCGAGCTTATCCTGCTCCACCTGACGCTCATAGATCACAATGGCATTGTTGAGGTCACCGCCCTTGATGAGGTTGGCCTCCAGCAAGGGCACGATGTCGCGAACGAAGACGAAGGTACGCGCCGGTGCTATTTCCTCGGCAAAGTCCTTGATGTTGTCGAGTGTGGCAAACTGGCTGCTGACAAACTTCGATGGGAATGAGCACATGGCCGTGATGGAGAAATCCTGGTCAGGCAGGATGGTGATGCACGACCCTGTCTCCTCGTCCTTGATCTCTATCTTCTTCCGGATGATATAGTAATCCTTGGGGGCGGTCTGCTCTACGACACCCACCTCACGGATTTTGTCGACATACATGGCTGCCGACCCGTCGAGAATCGGGAACTCAGGTCCGTTGACCTGGATGAGACAGTTGTCTATACCCAAGGCATAGAGCGCCGCCATACCATGCTCGACGGTAGACACTCGCACGTCGCCCTTCTGCAGCACCGTACCACGCTGGGTGTCAGTCACAAGCTCGGCCACCGCATCGATGATGGGCTGGTCTTCGAGGTCTATGCGCTGGATCTTGTATCCCGTGTTCTCAGGGGCAGGGTTGAAAGTCACAGTGAGGCTGAGTCCGGTGTGCAGACCCTTGCCGAAGAGTGAGAAGCTCCCACCAAGCGTAAGTTGTTTTGCTGTATCCATTAGCGGTCCTGTTGTTTCTTTTTGAGTTCGTCTACTTCTTTCTGTAGCGCGTTAAGTTGTTTATATAGGTCAGGAAGTTTTTGGAAGATAGCCTGACTCTTGAAATAGGGCATCTGCTCCATAGGCGGCGTACCGATGAGCTTGCGGTTGCTCTTGATAGAACTGGGCACGCCCGACTGGGCGCCGAGGAACACCTGGTCGCCGATGGTGATGTGTCCAGACACGCCCACCTGTCCGCCGAACATACACCACTGCCCCACTTTCGTAGAGCCGGCGATGCCCACCTGCGACGACATCACGGTGTTCTCGCCGATGTCGGTGTTGTGGGCTATCTGCACGAGGTTGTCGAGTTTTACTCCCTTGCGCACCACGGTGGCGCCCATGGTAGAGCGGTCTACACAGGTGTTGGCACCTATCTCCACGTCATCCTCAATCTGCACGATGCCAATCTGCGGAATCTTGTCATAGCCCGTATGCTCGTTGTTGGGCGCAAAGCCAAAGCCGTCGGCACCGATCACGGCACCCGAATGGAGAATGACACGATTGCCCACCACACAGTCGTGGTACACGGTCACCTGGGGATAGATGATACAGTCGGCGCCAACCTTGGCGTTGTCGCATAGCGTGGCATGGGGATATATCTGCGTGTTGTCTCCCACCACAACACCGTCGCCCACGTAGGCAAAGGCGCCCACGTACACGTTTTCTCCGACCTGGGCCTTGGGCGAAACAAATGCCAACGGGTCGATGCCCGTCTTGCGGGGCTTAGCCGACTCATAGAGCTGCAGTAACTTGGCCACACAGTCGCGGGCATTGCGCACACGAATGATTGTGGGCTTTACCGCGCGGTCGAGCTCGATGCTCTCGTCTACCAATACAATGGTCGACGCTGTGTCGTATATATAGTTAATGTATTTATCACTGGCAAGGAAGGATATGGCCCCAGGAACGCCCTCCTCTATTTTCGCAAAAGTGTGGACTGTTGCGTTCCCGTCGCCCTCCACTCTACCTTGAATGAGCTGGGCGATTTGATTTGCGCTAAATTCCATTTTTCTCAGTCAGATTGAACATTTCTGCAAATATAGTAATTTATTTCCTAATCCATTAGAACTTACTACTTATTTTGACAGTTTAGCATATCATGCAATAGTGCTTGCACGACATGCGGTGCCTATATGAAGTGGTGCGCCCGCCTCCGGCAAGCACACCATTCGCCATGATTACACCCGCCTTCAGGCCCTTACCTTGGCCAGTTCCGCAGCCATTTCCTGCTGCAGCTTGCGCGCCTCTTCGGCGGCCACCTCGGCAAAGTCGGTGCCTTTGCTGGCATAGATGATGCCACGGCTGGAGTTGACCAGCAGTCCGCAGTCCTTCGTCATGCCATAGCGGCACACCTCCTGCAGACTGCCGCCCTGTGCGCCCACGCCGGGCACCAGCAGGAAATGTGAAGGCACCACCCTACGAATATCCTCAAACATCTGTCCCTGCGTGGCGCCCACCACATACATCATGTTGTCGGCATTGCCCCACTGCTGGCTCACGCGCAGCACCTTCTCGAAGAGGCGCTCGCCCCCGGCGTCGGCCGTGAGCTGGAAGTCGTGCGAGCCCTTGTTTGAGGTCAGGGCCAGCAGCACCACCCATTTGCCCTCGTAGGCGAGGAAGGGCGTCACGCTGTCTTCGCCCATGTAGGGGGCCACGGTCAGCGCGTCGATATTGTATTCCTCGAAGAAGGTGCGGGCGTACATCGTCGAGGTGTTGCCAATGTCACCCCGCTTGGCGTCGGCGATGACAAAGTGCTGCGGGTAGAACTTATTCAGATAGGTGATGGTACGCTCGAAGGCTGCCATGCCTTTCAGGCCCAGACTCTCGTAAAACGCCAGATTGGGTTTGTACGACACGCAGTAAGGTGCCGTGGCGTCGATGATCTGCTTGTTGAACTCGAAGATGGGGTCGTCCGCGGTGAGCAAGTGCTCAGGTATCTTGCGGATGTCGGTGTCCAGACCCACGCAGAGGAACGTCTGCTTCTTGAATATCTGTTCTATTAACTGTTCACGATTCATGATGTTTGTTCTTCTTATGATAATAAAGTCTGCCTAACTCGCATAGTACGGCGCCCGTCGCGATGCCGCCCAAGCAAACACTTTAAGTTGCGTCTTCTTCCATAGCTGATAATCGGAATGGCGCGGCATAGGCTTACCAACTAAAGTTCGTTCTCCTTGAGCTTCTCGGCATTCTCGGCCACGGTGAGCGCGTCGATCATCTCCTGAATGTCGCCGCCCATGAAGCCCTGCAGGTCGTGGGTGGTGAAGCCGATGCGATGGTCGGTAACGCGTCCCTGCGGGAAGTTGTAGGTACGGATTTTCGCGCTGCGGTCGCCCGTCGACACCAGACTCTTGCGTCGGCTGGAAATGTCGTCGATGTATTTCTGGTGCTCGTGGTCATATATATAGGTATAAAGTCGGCTCAGCGCGCGCTCCTTGTTCTTGGGCTGATCGCGCGTCTCGGTACACTCGATGAGTATCTCCTCCACCTCGCCGGTGTTGGGGTTCTTCCACGGGTATCGCAGTCGCACGCCCGACTCCACCTTGTTGACGTTCTGTCCGCCGGCACCGCTCGAACGGAAGGTGTCCCACTTGATGTCGCCCTCATTGATGTTCACCTCAAACTTGTCGGCCTCGGGCAGCACGGCCACCGTGGCGGCCGAGGTGTGCATACGCCCCTGGGTCTCGGTGGCAGGCACACGCTGCACGCGGTGTACGCCGCTCTCATATTTCAGCACGCCATACACATTGTCGCCCGTGACGGCAAAGTCGATCTCCTTGTAACCGCCCACGGCGCCCTCCGACACGTAGGTCACGCTGAGCGACCAGCCCTTGTCGTCGCAAAACTTCTTGTACATGCTGAACAGGTCGCCGGCAAAGAGGGCGGCCTCGTCGCCACCGGCACCGGCGCGAATCTCCATCTGCACGTTCTTCGCGTCCTCAGGGTCCTTAGGCACAAGGGCAATCTTGATTTCCTCCTCCAGACGGGGCTGCATGGCCTCGTTGGCGGCCAGCTCCTCGCGGGCCATCTCCTTCATGTCGGCGTCGCTCTCATTGGCCAGGATGTCCTTGGCCTCGCTGATAGCGTTGAGACAGTTGATGTAACGCTTGCGCGCATCCATGATGTCGCCCAAGTCCTTGTACTCACGGGTCAGTTTCACGTACCTCGACTGGTCGGCAATGACCGAGGGGTCGGTGATGAGTGTGCTCACTTCCTCGAAACGGGCCTCCAGACCATCCAGTTTCTGTAATATGTTGTTGTCTGCCATTTATAATTAAAAGTTATCTTCTTCCGTCAATGGAATATTATTGTTGATACAATACTCTTTGATTTCATCTTCTGTCTTAAAGGTCTTGTCGCAGAGTCTGACAAGGGAATCTTTTGTTGGCTCAAAATGTTTGTCATCGGCAGTTAGGGTTGCCTCTACACGACTGATGAATTTCTCAAAATCAATATTGATATCACACAATTTGTCGATAGTACTGAAATCAAGTGATTTTTCTTTAGCTGGGAACCATATCTGACTCTCATAAGGATTGGATTTTAAGAGTATAAAACCAATACCAAATGAATGATTCAGACGAGCCAATTCATCTCGGAGATCCTCTTTGATTTCAAAGGCTACAAGGTATCCACAGTTTGCCCAACTAGAGTTTGAGACTGCTTGAAAGAAACATTTCTTCAACTCATAATCACTATCAATGCATCTCTTCAGTTCGTATGAGTATAACCTCAAAGACTCTTTTTTGTTGATTGCATTAAAAAGTGAGTTGCAGGCCTTATTCTTTCTTTGCTCGAATTTAGCACCTACGATATCTGGGTGAATCCATTTCTGATACTCCTCTGCCTTCGTAGATTTCTCATGAAATATGGTTTTAGCCATTACCCCGTCATTACTCAGATAGGTGCATAGTAATGGATGAAGGTCTCTTTCGTGGAAAGTAAGAGAGGCTTTAGGCTTGGGACTGGCCGTAAAAGTTTTCTTTTCGATGTTGTCGGAGAACTTACTGAGATAATAGGAGTAAACATTCTGTTCGTTTTTAATACGTTTTATTCGGACATCACCATGTTTCACCATTTCTCCCATGAGCGCATTGACAGTAGCATCAGGTGTTTTTGCATCCTTGTTGAATATATAAATATTCTTAGCTAAGATATTATTATACACCTCTCTAACAATTCCCCCTTCCGGGAAATCTTCCAAGCTCTTGAGCACAGCCTCCTTGATGGTCATTGAAAACTAACTTTTATATACTTAGTAATTGTATTCTCCAAATTCTGATTTGATGGTCAACGCACGCTGTCCTTCTTCGATGTGACCCACCACCTGCGCCTCGATGCCGAAGCTCTCACTCACGGCGATGACCTGCTGGGCCACCTCGGGTCGCACATAAATCTCCATGCGATGCCCCATGTTGAACACCTGGTACATCTCCCGCCAATCGGTGCCCGAGCAGTCGTGTATGGCCTTGAAGAGCGGAGGCACGGGGAACATGTTGTCTTTCACCACCTTGCAGTTGTCGTTCACAAAGTGCAGCACCTTGGTCTGCGCGCCACCCGTGCAGTGTACCATGCCGTGAATCTCGGGTCGCAGCTCGTCGAGCAGCTTCTTGATGACGGGGGCGTAGGTACGTGTGGGCGAGAGCACCAACTGTCCGGCATCCACCGTCACGCCGTCCACGGCGTCGGTGAGTCGGTACTTACCGCTGTACACCAGCTCTTGGGGCACGGCATGGTCATAACTTTCAGGATATTTCTCAGCCAGGTACTTGGCAAAGACGTCGTGGCGGGCCGAGGTCAGTCCGTTGCTGCCCATGCCGCCGTTGTATCGCTGCTCGTAGGTGGCCTGCCCCGTGGAACTCAGTCCCACGATGACATCGCCCGGACGGATATTGGCGTTGTCTATGACGTCGGCGCGTCGCATGCGGCAGGTGACGGTAGAGTCTACGATGATGGTGCGCACCAGGTCGCCCACGTCGGCCGTCTCACCCCCCGTGGGCCAGATGCCCACGCCCATCTCGCGCATCTGCGCCAGTAGCTCGTCGGTACCGTTGATGATGGCGCTGATCACCTCGCCCGGCACAAGCATCTTGTTGCGGCCGATGGTGCTCGACACCAGGATGTTGTCCACCGCTCCCACGCAGAGCAGGTCGTCGGTGTTCATCACGATGGCATCCTGCGCTATGCCCTTCCACACGCTCAGGTCGCTCGTCTCTTTCCAGTACATATAGGCCAGCGATGACTTGGTACCGGCGCCGTCGGCGTGCATGATGTTGCAATAGTCGGGGTCGCCGCCCAGCACATCGGGTATGATCTTGCAGAAGGCCTGGGGATACAGCCCCTTGTCAATGTTCTTGATGGCGTTGTGCACATCTTCCTTGGCGGCGCTCACGCCACGCATCATATATCGGTTATTCATAATTCTTATCAGGTTTGTCCTTACTCCTTTTCATTCCAGAATTGCCAACTGGCGAAGGCCTGCAAGAGCAGCATCTCCAGTCCGTTTTTCACGGTGGCACCCTGCACCTTGCCCTTCTTCAAAAACATGGTCTCGTCGGGATTGTAGATCAGGTCGTAGAGCAGCGTGCGGCTGTCCATGGCCTCGTAGGGCAGCAGCGGACACTCGTCGGCATGGGGATACATGCCCGTGGGGGTGCAGTTCACCACCACCGGGTACTCTCTGATGACCTCAGCCGTGACCTGCTGGTAGGTGATGGCTCCCCGCCGCTCGTAGCGACTCACATAGAGGGTCTCCAGCCCCAGCGACTTCAGCCCGAAGTCGATGGCCTTGGCCGCGCCGCCGGTACCGAGAATCAGCGCTTTCTTATGGTAGCGCTCAAGCAGTGGCTCTATGCTTCGGGTAAAGCCGATGACATCGCTGTTGTACCCCTTGAGCACCACCTTCTTTCCCCGGTGCTCCACCTTGATGACATTCACCGCGCCGATGGCACGCGCCTCGGGACTGAGCGTGTCGAGGTAGCTGATGACCTTTTCCTTATAGGGTATGGTGACGTTCAGGCCTCGCAGCTCGGGGTTGGTGTCGATGATTTCGGGAAACTGCTCGATACTCGGTATCTCAAAGTTCTCGTACGTGGCATCGGTACCCTCGTTCTCAAACTTCTCGTTGAAATATCCGATGGAGAAAGAGTGTCCAAGCGGATATCCTATCAGTCCGTATTTGTCCATAGGTGAATGTGGGAATATGATAATGTTCTATTGCTGTAACAGTTCGCCTGACGATGGTGCCACTTATTTCTCCGCGAAATACACGGTGCAGATGCCGAAGGTGAGACGCTGGAAGCTCACCTTTGAGAATCCGGCCTTGCTGAAGATGGCCATCATCTCCTCGCCTTGCGGAAACGCCTCGATGGTCTTCGTGAGGTAGCTGTAAGCACTCTGGTCGCGCGAGATGAGCCTGCCATAGACGGGCAGCACCGTGTGCGAGTAGACCCCGAACAGCTGCTTCATGGGAAATGCCACCGGGGTGGTCAGCTCGGCGATGCTCAGATGCCCGCCGGGCTTGAGCACGCGGTACATCTCACGCAGTCCTTGGTCCAGGTTCTCAAAATTACGGATGCCAAAGGCCGCCGTCACCGCGTCGAAGGTATTGTCGGCAAAGGTCAGGTTCAGACAGTCTTCCTTCTGAAAACTGATGACACCGTCTAAGCCCATGCGCTTCACCTTGTCGCGACCGATGGCCATCATGCCTTCAGAGATGTCGGCACCCACCAGCTGCCGCGGTTGCAGCGTCTGGGCCGCGAGGATCGCAAAGTCGCCCGTGCCCGTGGCAATGTCGAGCATGGTCTGTGGCTTGTAAGGTGCCAACAGGCCGATGGCCTTTCGCCGCCAGCCCTTGTCGATGTTCCACGACAAGCGGTGGTTCAGGGTGTCGTAGTTGGGCGCGATGTTGTCAAACATCTCTTCCACCAGTCCACCCTTGTCGCCCTTTCCGTCGTAGGGTTTTATTTCTTCTTGTTTGTACATAACGGTTGGTTGTGGCCTCCCTCCATGAAGCATACGGCGTGGCACGAACCGCAGTCCCTGCCACGCCGACGCTCTTTTTCACGCCTACTTGCGTGAGGCGAGGTATTCTTTCACGTTGCGCTCGATGCGGGCAGCGATGTCGCCATCCTCGGCAGCCTTGTCGAAGGTGGTGCCGGTGATGTGCTCGTAGAGCTCAATGTAACGCTCCGACACGCTCTCGGCGTAGGCGTCGGTAATCTCGGGCATCACCTGTCCGGGCTCGTTCATGAAGTTGTTTTCGATGAGCCACTGGCGCACAAACTCCTTGGAGAGTTGCTTCTGGGGCTCGCCCTTGGCCAGACGTTCCTCGTAGCCTTCGGCGTAAAAGTAACGGCTGGAGTCGGGGGTGTGAATCTCGTCGATGAGATAGATCTTGCCGTCGCGCTTGCCAAACTCGTACTTGGTGTCTACCAATATCAGGCCGTGCTTGGCGGCAATCTCCTGTCCGCGGGCAAAGAGCTTGCGGGTGTAGTCTTCGATGACGGCATAGTCTTCGGCCGACACGATGCCCTGGGCGATGATTTCCTCGCGCGAGATGTTCAGGTCGTGACCCTCGTCGGCCTTGGTCGTCGGGGTGACAATGGGCTCGGGGAAACGCTCGTTCTCATGCATGCCCTCGGGCAGCTTCACGCCACAGAGCTCACGCACGCCGTTCTTGTACTCACGCCAGGCCGAGCCGGTGAGTATCGAGCGGATGATCATCTCCACGCGGAAGCCCTCGCACTTCAGGCCCACGGTCACCATGGGGTCGGGCGTGGCCAACTTCCAGTTGGGGCAGATGTCCTTGGTCTGGTCCAAGAACTGGGCCGCGATTTGGTTGAGCACCTGACCCTTGAAAGGGATGCCCTTCGGCAATACAACGTCGAAGGCTGAGATGCGGTCTGTGGCAACCATCACGATGAGGTCGTCATTGATGTCATAAACGTCACGGACTTTGCCGTGATAAACACTCTTCTGTCCATCAAAGTGGAAATCGGTATTTGTCAATGCTTTCATAAGTCTGCCCCTCTCCCTCTTCCGGGGGATGCTCTCGCAACGGGTCTCCATGATAAATATTAAAACTAAAAAAACTAATTCTCCGTAAAGTCGGGCGCCTCGATGTAGGTGATGCGCTCCTCGCGTTCCTCGCGTGCCTCCCGCCGGGCCTTTGCCTTCTCGGCGCGCAGCTCCTCGGCTTTCTTGTCGTAGCTGTCGTAGGCATCGACAATACGCGTGACGAGCTTGTGTCGCACGATGTCCTTCTGCTTGAGGTCCACCACGGCAATGCCTTCCACGCCGGCAAGCACCTTCAGGGCTTCCTTCAGTCCGCTCTTCTGCTCGCGCGGCAGGTCTATCTGGGTCATGTCGCCGGTGATGATCATCTTGGTGTTCCAGCCCATGCGGGTGAGGAACATGCGGATCTGGGCGGGAGTGGTGTTCTGCGCCTCGTCGAGTATCACCACGGCGTCACTCAGCGTGCGACCGCGCATGAAGGCCAACGGGGCAATCTGTATGATGTGCTTCTCCATCATGTCTTGCAGGCGCGTGGCCGGAATCATGTCCTCCAAGGCATCGTACAGCGGTTGCAGGTAAGGGTCGATTTTGTCCTTCATGTCGCCGGGCAAGAATCCTAACTTCTCGCCAGCCTCCACCGCCGGACGGCTGAGAATGATTTTCTTGATGGCCTTCTCTTTCAGGGCCTTCACCGCCAGGGCGATGCTGAGGTAGGTCTTGCCGGTACCCGCAGGTCCCACGGCAAAGATCATGTCGCTCGTGTCGAAGGCCTCCACCAAGCGTTGCTGGTTTTCCGACCGGCTCTTCACCGGGCGTCCCGATATGCTGTAGACGATGACGCCCTTCACGGCGTCTTGCTTGGTCTGCCGACCCTTCACAATGTCGAGGATGTCTTCATCGGTGATGGCGTTGTATTTGAGCACATGGCGGCGCATGGTCTCGATGTCGGCCTCAATCTTCACCATCTCTTCCTCGTCGCCTAAAACGCGCACCACGTTGTCGCGGGCCATGATGCGCAACTTGGGAAAGAGAGACTTGAGCATCTGAAGATGCACGTTGTTCACTCCGTAAAAAACCACGGGGTCTATATCCTCCAGAACGATATGTTTCTCTATCAATGTCTAAACTTTCCTAAATGATGGTTGATGATGCTGCAAAATTACAACAAATAAGTGAAACAGAGAACAAAAAGCGCAAAAATTCCATTGCCCCGCAGGCATACCGATATGCTACAACCAGAGGTGTTCAGCCATACACCCGCGACACGTGCCTCACGGTGCTCGTCGTCTCCCCACCATCGACAACAGAGTCTTCGAGGAATATGAGTGGGGGCGAGTGTTTCACGCAGGGTGTATATTTCCGCACGCAGATATTATTTATAGCACGCAGGGTATTTTTGTTGCACGCAGATGTTTTTGGCAAGCAGAGCCGCAGAGAGTTTAGAGCTGCGCATCCTCGATGCGGAGGAAGGGGATGGAATCAGAGGGCCGATGGCCCGAGGAAGAATGGAGAATAGGAGTAAACGCATGCAGGTTTCCGTTCCATCCGGCCATCGCGACGCGATGATCCGTACCCATCCAAATGTGGCGGACGGCAATTCCGAAATTTCCGTGCCATCCGTGTTAAAAAAAACATGCGAGGGGGTGGTTGCCTCACGCAGGGGGGGGATATTGGGCACGCAGAGAAGCAGAGGAGGGGGAGGTGTGCGGATGCTGGGCACCTCCGCCGGAGGTGGATAATACAACGCAAAACCAAATCTGAGGGTTTCGCTCGTGCCTCGCGAAGCCCTCAGCTGTTGAGCGGTGCCTCGGCGAGGCAATAGCACATGCCGTAAGTCCTGAGAATGAGGGGCTCTCCGAGGTAAAGCTCTGCCTCTCTGCGTGCCACCTCTCTCCTATAACTCCGCAACTCTGCTTACCCCTCTCTCCTCCGCATCGAAGATGCAAAACTCCAACTTCTCTGCGACTCTGCGTGTCTAAAATAACTTCTGCGTGTCCCCAAAAACCTCCGCGTGAAATAACCACCACCTCGTGATGATATTTTTTACACGGATGACACGGAAATTTCGGAATTGCCGTCCGGCACACTTTGATAGCACGGAGCATCGCTTTGCGATGGGCGGATGCCACGGAACCTGCCTCACGTTTTCTCCCATTCTCCATTCCTCCTCAGGCCGTAGGCCCTCTACTTACCATCCCCTCTCCTCCGCATCGAAGATGCAAAACTCCAAACTCTCTGCGGCTCTGCGTGCAA
>JAFABV010000094.1 GCA_023425865.1 Bacteroidota bacterium
CTTGATACCACCGGCGAAACCTTTGCCTTTCGCAGTACCGGTTACATCAATAAGTTCCCCTTCGCTGAATACGTCAGCGCTCAGAACTTGACCAACTGTATATTCAGAGGCTCCAGGCAGACGCAGCTCACGGATAAATTTCACCGGTTTGACGTTAGCCTTTGCAAAATGACCCTTCATCGGCTTGTTGACATGTTTGTCTTTGACAGCGCCAAACCCTAGCTGTACTGCATTGTAGCCATCATTTTCAACTGTCTTGTTTTGAACAACGACGTTGGGACCGGCTTCAATGACTGTAACCGGAATAACTTTACCCTCAGCCGTAAAGATTTGGGTCATACCCAGTTTTTTACCTAAAATTCCTTTAGCCATTTATCGCACCTCCTCCTACAGCTTGATTTCAATGTCCACACCAGCCGGCAAGTCGAGACGCATAAGAGCATCTACCGTCTTGGGGGTCGGCTCAAGGATGTCAATAAGACGTTTATGAGTCCGCATTTCAAATTGTTCGCGGGAGTCTTTATTGACATGGGGTGAACGCAGTATAGTGAAGATATTTTTTTCTGTAGGAAGCGGAATAGGGCCAGAGACCATAGCGCCGGTACGTTTTGCGGTTTCTACTATCTTGGCCGCACTTTGATCGAGCGCCTTGTGATCGTACGCCTTGAGGCGGATTCTGATTTTTTGCTGTTTAGCCATTTATTTATTCCTCCTTATCGCCCAGTTTCTCTGAACGGACATTCTCGGTGGAAATTTCCCCGCGCGTGCGGGCCACCTTCCACGTCATCGCCGGTCAATATCCTGGCAAAAGGCGGCTTTAGCCGCCTTGCCAGATATTTCATTCACATCTGATTACTCGGTAACAGCGGTAACTACGCCGGCGCCAACGGTACGGCCGCCTTCACGGATTGCAAAGCGGAGGCCTTCTTCGATAGCGATCGGGGTAATCAGCGCAATATCCATACGGATGTTGTCGCCAGGCATTACCATTTCTACACCTTCCGGCAGGGTGACCACGCCGGTTACGTCGGTTGTTCTAAAATAGAACTGCGGACGGTAGCCGTTAAAGAACGGGGTATGACGGCCGCCTTCTTCTTTGGACAGTACGTATACTTCGGATTTGAACTTGGTGTGCGGTTTGATCGAACCGGGTTTGGCAAGTACCTGGCCGCGCTCGATTTCCTTACGCTCTACACCACGTAACAGCGCGCCGATGTTGTCGCCGGCTACGGCTTGGTCCAGAAGCTTACGGAACATTTCTACGCCGGTTACTACTGTCGATTTCGGTTTTTCGGTCATACCGACGATTTCAACGGTATCACTTACTTTAATTACACCGCGTTCTACACGGCCGGTAGCTACTGTGCCGCGGCCGGTGATGGTGAACACGTCTTCGACAGGCATTAAGAACGGCTTGTCGGTTGCGCGTTCCGGCGTCGGGATGTATGCGTCTACCTGATCCATGAGGTCATGGATTTTGCCGCACCATTCGCATTCGCGTTTTGCGCAGCCGCAGTTTAATACTTTTACAGCCGAGCCGCTGACTACAGGGATGTCATCGCCAGGGAACTCATAGCTGGAGAGAAGTTCGCGAACTTCCATTTCTACCAGTTCCATCAGTTCTGCGTCGTCTACCAGGTCGGCTTTGTTTAAGACCACAACCATGGCCGGAACACCTACCTGACGGGACAGAAGAATGTGTTCACGGGTTTGCGGCATCGGGCCGTCAGCGGCTGATACTACGAGGATTGCGCCGTCCATCTGGGCAGCACCGGTGATCATGTTTTTTACATAGTCAGCATGACCCGGGCAGTCTACGTGGGCGTAGTGGCGCTTTTCAGTTTCATACTCAACGTGAGCGGTGTTGATGGTGATACCGCGTTCTCTTTCTTCCGGAGCCTTGTCGATTTGGTCATAAGCCATGAATTCTGCGCCGCCATGTTTGGCCAGGGTCAGCGTGATTGCGGCCGTCAGTGAAGTCTTGCCATGGTCTACGTGACCGATGGTGCCAATGTTAACGTGGGGTTTGTTTCTTTCAAACTTTTTCTTAGCCATTGAGTGTTACCTCCTAAGTTTATTACTTAAAATTTAGGTATTTGCGTAACGGTTATGCGCCTTTGTTTTTCGCGGAAATCACTTCTGCGATATTCTTCGGTACTTCTTCATAATGGTCAAATTCCATGGAATAGTTACCGCGGCCTTGCGTTTTAGAACGCAGGTCGGTTGCATAACCGAACATTTCAGAAAGCGGCACGAAGGATTTTATGGCTTGCGCGCCGGAGCGGGCTTCCATACCTTCGATCCGGCCCCGGCGGGAGTTCAGGTCGCCGATAACGTCGCCCATATACTCTTCCGGAACATTAACTTCCACTTTCATATAGGGTTCAAGAACAATCGGATTGGCCTTGGCCGCACCGGCCTTAAAGCCCATTGAACCGGCAATTTTGAAAGCCATTTCCGAGGAGTCAACATCATGATAAGAACCGTCGTATACAATTACTTTGATGTCAACCATCGGATAACCGGCCGAAACGCCTGTTTCCATTGCTTCTTTAACACCGGCTTCAATCGGGGAGATGTACTCTCTAGGAATAGCACCACCGACAACCTTGTTTTCAAAAATAAAGCCTTGACCTGGTTCAAGCGGTTGCAGTTCCAACCAGCAGTGGCCATATTGACCACGGCCGCCGGACTGACGGACAAATTTACCTTCGGCTTTAACTGTTTTGCGGATAGTTTCACGGTAAGCAACCTGCGGTTTGCCCACATTGCATTCTACCTTAAATTCTCTGAGCATCCGGTCAACGATAATATCAAGGTGCAGTTCGCCCATACCTGAGATAATAGTTTGGCCGGTTTCCTGATCAGTGTGCATTTTGAAGGTAGGATCCTCTTCTGCAAGACGGTTGAGTGCTACACCCATCTTTTCTTGGTCAGCTTTGGTCTTCGGCTCAACAG
>JAFABV010000095.1 GCA_023425865.1 Bacteroidota bacterium
AACCACGTCTTTTCCCAGAGATGAGGGGGCCTAATTGTGAAAATCAAAAGACCAAGACTTATTTACAGCAAGTTACAGATGAGAAATAGGATTTTCCCAGTTTTATCGGACAGCAATAATATAAAACCATCCGATGGTTCTATATGAAACCATCATATCGTTCTATATAGAATCATCTGATGACTTGGGGATTTTCATTTACCCCGCCCGCCCTTGCCATAGGCGCGGAGGGCACGTGAAACGGCAGCTTGGGGGGCATAACTGCCATCTATGCCAATGACCCGTTTCAGCCCCTCACCCGAGGGCGACTGTTTGCCTACTCAGCTTATGCCGAACTCGCGTAGATTATGGGATGCACCGTTTCGTTCTGAGGACGTCAGTAGAGCAGGATGAGACCGGCAAAGGCGGCGTAACAGGTCATGCGAATGGGATTGATCTTCAGCCACATGGTGCCGACGAAGGTGGCAAGAAACAACAAGATGCTGATACAGAACTGCCACGGGTTGACGATGGGCGAGGAGAAGTTTTCGGCGTTGCAGAGCAGCAGGGTGGCCGCTGCCAGCAGACCCACTACGGCAGGACGCAGGCCCGCGAAAACGCTCTGTACCGCGTTGGTATGCATATACTTCATGAACATCTTGCTGATGAGAATCATCAGGATGAACGAGGGCAACACGAGGGCAAAGGTGGCAATGGCCGATCCCAACGTCGCCATTGCGGTGTTGTAACCTAAATTATGTACAGCGGTGTAGCCACAATAGGTGGCTGAGTTGATGCCGATGGGGCCTGGGGTCATCTGCGAGATGGCCACGATATTGGTAAACTCGGCCGTGGAGAGCCAGTGATGGCGTATCACGGTCTCAGTCTGGATGAGCGACAACATGCCGTAGCCGCCACCGAAACCGAACAGGCCGATCTCAAAGAACGTGATGAAGAGATATAAGAAAATCACTTTTATAATTCAAAATTCAAAATTCAAAATTCAAAATTGACTGACGCCGAGCTACGATTCAAAATTGGCTGATGCCGAACTGCGTTTCAAAATTGGCTGGTGCCGAACTACACATTCTTGAGCTTTATGATTAGTCTTAACTTCTAAACTTAAAATTCTTCCTTCTTCATTTTTCCGTACACATACCCCCCTACGCCCGCGGCGATGATGATCCAGATGGGGTTGACGTGGAGCGCCCAGATCAGCAAGGCTGAGACAACAGGTATCCAGCAGTTGCTCAAGGTGAGGTTGGCACTCTTGGCCAAATTGAAGGTGGGGACGGCGATGAGGGCCACCACGGCCGGACGTATGCCGCGAAACATGGCCGCTATCCATTGCACATCCATGAACCGATGAAAGAACATGGCGATGAACAAGATGATGAGAAATGAGGGTAGGGCGGTACCCACGGTGGTACACGCTGCCCCCCAACGCCCCATGATCTTGTAGCCGATGAAGGTGGAAATGTTGATGGCAAACACGCCCGGGCAACTCTGTGCCACGGCGATGAGGTCGAGAAACTCTTCTTTTTCTATCCAATGATGCTTCTCCACAATCTCACTTTCGATAATGGGAATCATGGCGTATCCCCCACCAAGCGTGAAGGCGCCAATCTTAAAGAAGGTTTTGAAGAGCGTCCAGGCCTCCCGCTTAGACCCTCTACGTGGGGGGAGGGGAGTGGTATGCACGGGGCGGTCGGAATCTATTGGAGTATTCATGAAGGTGTAGAAACGAGGCCTCGCCACTGAACGCAGTAGCAAGGCCCGTTGTCTCATATTTATGCTTTAATCGCTGAAAGCTGTTATTTAATCCTTTATTGTTTGTTCTTCACAATCCATTCGCGTGCATTGACAAAGGCCTCTATCCAGGGAGTTACTTCGTCGTTGCGTCGTTTTTCTGGATACCAGCCATTCTGCCAGGGGAAGATGGCGCGCTCGGGGTGCGGCATCATCGCCAGATGGCGGCCATCGGCCGAGCAGATACCAGCCACATTATAGTCAGAGCCGTTGGGATTGGCAGGATACTCCGCGTAGTTGTACTTCGCCACTACATTGTAATGGTCCTCAGGTTCGGGCAGATAGAAGCGACCCTCACCGTGTGCCACCCATATACCGAGTTTGCTGCCGCTGAGGCTGCCGAGCATCACGCTCTCGTTCTGCGGAATGCTCAGACCTAAGAATTGGCTCTCAAACTTCTGGCTCATGTTGTGTGTCAGGTGCGAGCGGTGCTTCAGTTCAGGGTGAATAAGGTTGAGCTCTACCATGAGCTGACAGCCGTTGCAGATACCCAGACTCAGCGTGTCTTTGCGCGCGTAGAACTTGTCGAGGGCCTCCTTGGCCTTGGGGTTGAACAGGAAGGCGCCGGCCCAGCCCTTTGCAGAGCCAAGCACGTCGGAGTTGGAGAATCCGCCGCAGAACACAATCATGTTTACTTCCTCTAAAGTCTCGCGACCCTGAATGAGGTCGGTCATCGTCACGTCCTTCACCTCGAAGCCTGCCAGCCACAGCGTGTAAGCCATCTCGCGCTCGCCGTTGGTACCCTTCTCACGGATGATGGCGGCCTTGGGTTTGTTGGTTTGTTGGTGGGTTGGTGAGTTGGTGTCATCCTTCCAGCGGTCGGCGTTGAGGCCATACGAGGCTAATGTGCCTTTGAAGTTATCGCCAAACTTCACCTCCACGGGCTGCTTCTTATAATTCATGAACCGCTTACGTGCCATGTCGTTCATGCTTTGGTTGCGGTCGAGCAGGTAAGAAGTCTTATACCACGTATCACGCAGGCTGTCGATGTCAAACACGTGCTTATAGTCACCGCGTACTACCGTGATGGTGCGCTCGTCGGGGGTGGGGTAAGCCAGTTTGGCATAGCCGATGCCGTTGTCTTCGAGATATTCACGCAACTCCTTCTTGTGCAGGTCCGACACCTGAATGACCACACCGGGGTTCTCTGCGAAGAGCATCTTCACAATGTCGGTCTCCTCTTGGTCGAGGTCATAAAGGTTTACGCGCAGCCCACCGTCGGTGTTGGCGAAGGTCATCTCCAAGAGCGTGGTGATGAGACCGCCCGCCGATATGTCGTGTCCGGCCATCACCCATCCCTTCTTGATGAGCTCCTGCACGGCGTTGAAGCAGTCGGCAAAATATTCGGGGTTCTTCACCGTGGGCACGTCGCTGCCCACCTTGCCTAAGGTCTGTGCAAAGGCCGAGCCGCCAAGGCGCTGCTCGTCGAAGCTGAAGTCGATATAATAAAGCGATGAGTTCTTGTCGTTCACCAATACCGGGCTCACCGTTTTCTTCACGTCACTCACCTCGGCACCACTTGTCACGATCACTGTGCCCGGGGAAATGGTCTTCTTGCCGTCGGGATACTGTTGCGTCATCGACAGCGAGTCTTTGCCCGTGGGCACATTGAGTTGCAGGCTGCAGCAGAAGTCGCTCAGGGCCTGCACGGCGGTGTAGAGACGGGCGTCTTCGCCTTTCTGGCTGCGGCAGGGCCACATCCAGTTGGCGCTGAGGTTGATATTCTGCACGGGATAGGGGTGCGCGTTATCGGTGGCAATGGGTGCCCACACTAAGTTGGTGAGGCTCTCGGCCACACTCAGCACGCTACCAGCGGCCGGGTCGGCCAACGCAGCCTGGGGCGCATGGCCCAATGCCGTGGCGATACCCTTCTCACCACGGTAGTCGAGGGCCACCACGCCACAGTCGCTCAGCGGCAACTGTAGCACGCCTTGCGTCTGCTGGCGGGCCACCTTACCCGTCACCGAACGGTCTACCTTGTTGGTGAGCCAGTCTTTGCAGGCCACAGCCTCCAATTGCAGCACGTTGTCTAAGTATTCGTCGAGATGCTCCAACGAATAGGTTGCGTTTTCGTAAGTGCGTACGAGGGTCTCGTCGCGCATGATGGTCTTGGGCGAGTGGCCGAACATCTGCGCCACGTCGAGGTCGAAGGGCTTCACGTTGTCGCCTTGCTTAAAGCTGAAGTGGGCATCGCCGGTGGTCTCACCCACCACATACAGCGGTGCGCGCTCGCGCTCGGCAATCTGCTTGACGCGCTCAAGGTGCTTCTCGTCGATGAGCAGTCCCATGCGCTCCTGGCTCTCGTTGGCGATGATTTCTTTGGCGCTCAAGGTCTTGTCGCCGATGGGCAGCTTGGTCATGTCGATCTCGCCGCCGCATTCTTCTACCAGCTCTGACAGGCAGTTGAGGTGCCCCGCCGAACCATGGTCGTGTATCGACACCACCGGATTTACGTCGTCCTCCACCAGTGCGCGCACCAGATTGTAGGCACGCTTCTGCATCTCGGGGTTGGCACGCTGCACGGCGTTGAGCTCAATGCCGTTGCTGTAGCGACCGGTGTCTACCGACGACACCGAGCCGCCACCCAGTCCGATGCGGTAGTTGTCGCCGCCCACCACCACAATCTCGTTGCCCGGTTGTGGCTCCTTCTTCAGGCAGTCGCGCTTCTTTCCGTAGCCCACGCCGCCTGCCAGCATGATTACTTTGTCGTAGGCGTAGACGGTCTCTCCCGTGCCCTCTGGAGAGAGGGGGGTGCCATTGGGGTAGGCGACCGCGTCGGCAGATGATGTTTTGTACTCGAAAGTCAATACCGAACCCACGATGAGTGGCTGGCCAAACTTATTACCGAAGTCGCTCGCACCGTTTGAGGCTTTGATGAGAATCTGCTCCGGACTCTGGTAGAGCCAGGGCCTCGGCGCAATGCCTTGTTCCCAAGCCCGTCCGGTATGGCCATTCCCCTCTGCTGTTGATGAAGGGGTGGGTGAGAGGCCCGCCATCCGGGGGTAACTTGTCATATACACCGCGGTGCCGGCGATAGGCCAGCTACCCACGCCGCCGCCCATGCGGTCGCGTATCTCACCGCCCGTGCCCGTAGCGGCACCGTTGAAGGGCTCCACCGTGGTGGGGAAGTTGTGGGTCTCGGCCTTCAGCGAGATGACACTCTCTATGGGCTTCACCTGAAACCAGTCGCTCGTGCTCTGGTCGGCCGGGGCAAACTGCTCCACCACCGGGCCTTGGGCAAAGGCCACATTGTCTTTGTAGGCCGACAGTATCTTTCCGGGGTTCTCCTTGGTGGTTTTCTTGATGAGGGCAAAGAGGCTCGACTCGCGCTCCTCGCCGTCAATGATAAATGTACCGCCGAAAATCTTGTGGCGACAGTGCTCCGAGTTGATCTGGGCAAAGCCAAAGACCTCGGAGTCGGTGAGCGGACGCCCGTTCTGCTGCTCTATCGAATGAAGGTATTCTATTTCTTCTCTGCTCAGTGCCAGACCTTCTTCCTCGTTGAATCGCTCGAGGTCGTCCACGTGTTTGATGGGCTCCGGCTCGTGCTTCACCGTGAACACCGTCTGGTCGAGCCCACGGTACATGCGCTGCAACATGGTGTCGTGCTCGGCGTTCTCGTTCTGCACGGGGAAGTACTCCTCAATACGCAAAATGCCCTTGAGACTCATATTCTGGGTAATCTCAACGGCATTTGTGCTCCAGGGGGTAATCATTTCGCGGCGCGGGCCCACGAAGAAGCCATCCAACTTCTCGGCATTCAGCTTTTCGGCGTCACCGTATAGCCAACACAGGGCTTGCGTCTCCTGTTCTGTAGGTTGGTGGTCCATCTCTGTGGCAATGATGTTCTCCTTGGAAGTCTTAAAGAAAAGAATCATAATCTTTCGAGTTTATAGGTGTAATAATCTGATGCAAAGTTACTCCATTTTTTTGTCTTCAACAACCTTTTACATTACTTTTTCCCCGAAATGCAGGTACAGCCTTCGGTTCCTTGGTTGTCTGGTGGCTGCCATGCATCCAGCGTGGTGTATGTGTGCCCAGCCGTGGCGGCTTGTCTCCCGTCTCGAAGCATTGGCAGGACGAGGATACGGCCGTACAGCATCGCATGCCCCCCGTTTGCTCAAGCCAGAGGATTTAAGGTGACGGTACAAATTTAGGAGTACTGCAATCATTTTTTTCGTTTTGTAGCTTAGCTATAGGATAGATAGTCTCTGTCGCTGTCACATTCGGTCATAGAGTTTTGCGCAGAATGCGCAGATGCGCAGGTATGCGCAAAAATAACACCATACCATTGGCTTTTGTATAACTTACTTATAATTAAGGTGTTAGCCTGTTTTTGTTGATTGAGGGGCAAGGATGCGCAGCGCTGCGCATCTGCGCATCCTGCGCAAAGCTCGGTTTGGGGCTGTCTCTGCAACTACCGGTTTGCGTAGACAACCACACCAAGCCGAAGCCGTCTTCCTCTCCGGTAGATACCGTTTCGGTGGAACAGCAGATAGGTCAGGCGACGTAAACGTGGTGGTTGGCCCTCATAAATGGCACCGTTATGGGACATAAAGGCTGTGTTTCCGGGCTGTAAATGCCCTCCCTTTACGAGCGTCCGTGATCATTCAGTACGCAACAGCTCTGGCTGACGATTCTTTTCCCCAAGCACAGGCAGTAACTCAGCCTTGCGGTCAAAGACACATGACCAACTTTGATGAGGCCTCGCTTATCCCGAACTCACGTCATGGGGTAATACCCGTAAGGCATATTGGCGCACAGCTGATAGCCCAACTCTGGCGAGAGCAATCGCCAACAAGAGCTTACGCAGGGCAGGGTACGTCACTTTGTTGGGTTCATGTCTCAAACGGCATCCAAAGTAGAAACCGCCGCATGCCGAAAGGCACGTACGGTGGTGTGAGCGGTAGGAAAACGAAAGTAGGAAGAAAACAACTTTGTTTTCCTCCTACTCGATTATAATGCTATAAAAAGGTGGCGTTACATCACGCCTATCCACCTCAGGATGTCGTTGAGATTGGCCACCACCATGAGCAGGATGAGGATGCTGATACCGGCATACTCCGCGCGGATCATGAAGGTCTCAGATGGTTTGCGGCGCGTAATGATCTCGTAGAGCAAGAAGAGAACGTGTCCGCCATCGAGCGCGGGGATAGGGAGGATGTTCATGAAGGCCAGGATGATGCTCAGGAAAGCGGTCATCAGCCAGAACATCTGCCAGTTCCAAGTGGGCGGGAAGAGGTTGCCGATGGAGCCGAACCCACCCAAGCTCTTGGCACCCTCGGCCGAGAAGATATACTGCAAGTCGCTCACGTAGCCTTTAAGCACGTTCCATCCGTAGCTCACGCCGGCAGGGAAGCTCTCCCAGAAGCCGTAGCTCACGTGGGTAATGTTCTTTGCGTACATGGTGGTTAAGGCCAATGGGGCAAAGCCTAACTTTGCGTCGGGCGTCAGTTGGGTACTCAATGTGTCAATGGTATTGCTTCCGGCCTTGGCCACGGTGAGCGTCACGTTGAGCAGCTTCACGCTGTCGCGGTGGGTCTTCACGGCGGCGAGCTGGTCTTCCACACGTCCAATCTCTTCAGTGAACGTATTGTATGAGTCTACCTTACGACCGTTGAGCGACAAGATGCGGTCGCCCTTCTGCAGCCCGATCTTTGCCGCAGGGGTGGCCACAGAGTCTTTGCTGCCCTTGGCCACGGGTATCTTGGCAATCACGGAGTCTACGACAGCAGGAACGAATGGGCGCACAAACTGTGGGCTGGTCTTGAGCATGTCGAGCAGGCTCAGGTCGCCCGGCAGTGTGACGCGCACCTGCTTGCCGTTGCGCAGCACGTCGGCGTACTTGGCTTCGGCCAGGTCGCGGAACACGTCGACATTGAACTCGACGAATGCCCCCTTGTCTGTGCCCAGCAGAATGTCGTTGTCTTGGAATCCGAGTCGCTTGGCCTCGGCGCTGAATTTCATGCCCTGCGACATGTCAGCCGTCTTGATATAGCTTTCGCCCCAGGTGTACATGACCATCGAGTAGATAAACAAGGCCAGCACAAAGTTGACCGTCACGCCGCCAATCATGATGATGAGGCGCTGCCACGCGGGCTTGGTGCGAAACTCCCAGGGTTGCGGTTCGCGCTTCATCTGTTCGGTGTCCATGCTCTCATCGATCATGCCGGCAATCTTGCAATAGCCACCGAGAGGCAGCCAACCCATGCCGTAGGTGGTTTCGCCGTTCTTGGGCTTGAAGCCGAAGAGCCGTCCGTTCCACTTGCCGATGCCGACATCGAAGAACACGAAGAACTTCTCCACCCTCACGCCGAAGAGCTTAGAGGCCAGCATGTGGCCTCCCTCATGCAGCAGCACGAGCAGAGAGATAGATAATATAAACTGTAAGAGCTTGATCAGAAAGATTTCCATTTGTTAGCTGATGGGTGTTAGGTGATGGGTAATGATGAGGCGTAGGGGTGATGAGAGTGGGCTGACGGCGGGGTGAGCGACGCTTCCCCGTCGTTCTTCGCTAATCTTTCATCCCCTTCCCCTTTACTTATCTTTTAATATCCGTTGTGCTATTTCGCGTGCCTCCTTGTCGGTATGGAGATACACGTCAAGGTCGGGCGAAGCGTCGAAAGTGGTTTGGCGCATGGTCTGCTCAATGATATGGGCCATGCCATGGAACGTACACTCGCCCCGTCGGAAGGCCGCGTTGGCCACTTCGTTGGCCGCGTTGAGAATGCAGGGCATGTTGCCGCCTGTGCCGATGGCCTCGTAGGCTAAGGCCAGACATCTGAATTTCTCGACGTCGGGCTCGTAGAACTCCAGGCTGCGAGCCTTGAAGAGGTCGAGGCGGTCGCCGTCGAGTGGTAGACGTTCGGGGTAAGAGAACGCGTATTGTATGGGCAGGCGCATGTCGGGCACGCCCAACTGTGCCTTCACGGCGCCGTCTTTGAACTGCACGCCGCTATGAACGATGCTTTGCGGATGAACGAGAACCTGTATCTGCTCGGCCGGAACGCCAAACAGCCAGCGCGCCTCCATCACCTCGAAGCCCTTGTTCATGAGTGTGGCTGAGTCGATGGTGATCTTCGCGCCCATGTCCCACGTGGGGTGGCGCAAGGCATCGGCCGCGGTCACGCGGTCGAGTTGCTCGGGTGAGAACAGCCTGAACGGCCCGCCCGAACAGGTGAGCAGAATCTTGTCTACCTCGTTCATATCCTCGCCCACGAGGCTCTGGAAGATAGCGCTGTGCTCAGAGTCTACCGGCAGCAGGTCTACGTGATACTGCTGTACGAGGTTGAGCATCAGCTCTCCGGCCACCACTAATGTCTCCTTGTTGGCCAGCGCGATCTTCTTGTGCGCCTTGATGGCCTGTATGGTAGGCACCAGTCCGGCAAACCCCACCATGGCCGCCAGCACGATGTCTATCGGTTCGGCCTCCACCACTTGGCTCAAAGCCTCTGCTCCGGCATACACCTTGATGTCGGGCCGGTCGGCCAGGAGAGCGGTCAAGCGGTCGTAGTGGGCCTTGTTGGCAATCACCACGGCCGCGGGATTGTATTTGTGTGCCTGTTCGGCCAGCAGCTCTACACGGTCGTTTGCCGTGAGGCAGTAGGCCTCATAGCGGTCGGGATGCTGGCTGATGACATCAAGTGCCTGCGTACCGATAGAACCGGTGCTGCCCAGAATACAGATCTGTTGTTTCTTCATCATAGTTCATTGGAGTTATAAACGCCATGGCCCACTTGCGGTGTTCACAAGTCGAGCAATCCCTCGGGAATGGTCATGGTGATGTTGCGGGCGGCCTTGTCTACGGCGGTAATGAGGTCTTCGCCCGCCGGAAGCAGTACCTCATCGCCTTCCTTTGTCGTGACATTGAAGAGCGTGTTGACCGTGCTGTCGTCGACATCGGTCAGTGTTCCCACCTCTTGTAGGGTGTTGGCGTCGATGACGCGATAGCCGATGATCTCGGCCCAAGTCACCTCCTCACGGTCGTTGTCGGCCAGTCGTCGCAGGAAAAACACGCTGCAGCCCGTCAGTTCGCGGGCTTGGTCGGCCGTGTCAACGCCTTCGAGCTTCAGCAAGGCGATGTCTTCAGAGCGGAAGCGGTACTCCTCGATAAAGAACGGCACGAGGATACCGTCGATCTCCAAGACCAGACAGTCGGCGTCTACGCGGTCGAACACGTCGTCGGATACTTGGAACGACACCTCTCCTTTCACGCCGTGGGGCTTGCCCAGTCGGCCTATGCGGTAAACCTCTTCCTGCTTAATCATTCACGCGTGTGATATGGGCACCCAGTTGGTTGAGCCGTTGTTCGATATCTTCGTAGCCTCGGTCTATCTGCGCGATGTTGGCAATGCGGCTGGTGCCGTTGGCGCTCAGCGCGGCAATGAGCAAGGCGATGCCCGCGCGGATGTCGGGACTCGTCATGCGTCCGGCCCTGAGCGTGATGCGCCGGTCTTGTCCGATGACCACCGCACGGTGCGGGTCGCAGAGTATAATCTGCGCGCCCATATCGATGAGCTTGTCGACAAAAAACAGCCTGCTCTCAAACATCTTCTGGTGGATGAGCACCGATCCCCGTGCCTGCGTGGCCGTCACGAGCAGCACCGACAGCAGGTCGGGCGTGAGCCCTGGCCATGGCGCGTCGGCAAAGGTCATGATGGTGCCGTCGATAAACGACTCCACCTGGTAGTGATTCTGGTGGGGGATGAAGAGGTCGTCGCCGTCCACACTCATCTTAATGCCCAACTGCCTGAACACATTGGGTATGCAGCCGAGGTCTCTGAGCGACACATCCTTGATGCGGATGCCGTTGCCCACCATGGCCGCCATGCCGATAAACGACCCCACCTCGATCATGTCGGGCAGTATACGGTGCGAGGCACCGTGCAGTGTGTCAACGCCTACGATGGTGATCAGGTTGCTTGCTATGCCGCTGATGTTGGCGCCCATGGCATTGAGCAGATGGCATAGCTGCTGAATATAGGGCTCGCAGGCCGCATGGTAGATGGTTGTGGTGCCCTTGGCCATGACTGCCGCCATGATGATATTGGCCGTGCCCGTCACCGATGCCTCGTCGAGAAGCATGTACGTGCCACGCAGTTCTTTGGCGGCAATGTAGTATACGTCGCGCTCCTCATCGCGCAGGAATCGGGCGCCAAGGTTCTTGAATCCCAGGAAATGGGTGTCCAAGCGTCGTCTGCCTATCTTGTCGCCGCCCGGTTTGGCCACGGTGGCCTTGCCAAATCGGCCCAGCAGCGGTCCGATCATCAGCACCGAGCCGCGCAGCGAGGCGCATTTCCGCACAAACTCAAGGCTGTCGAGATAGTCGAGGTTCAGCTCGTCAGCCTGAAAGGTATAGTCGTTGCGGCTGTGGCGCGTCACCTTCACGCCGATATCTTCCAGCAACTTGATGAGGTTGTTGACGTCGAGAATATCAGGAATATTATTGATTCTCACCGGTTCGTGGGTGAGCAGCGTGGCGCAGATCACCTCCAAGGCTTCGTTTTTGGCGCCCTGGGGAACAATGGTTCCGCTGAGTTGATGGCCGCCTTCAATGACAAACGACTCCATGGGCTATCTCTTTTTACGTTTTTTCTCCACCTCCCTGAGGTCAATCTTGTCAAACTTGAAGGTGCCCAAGTCTATCTGAATCTTTCCGTCGGTATAGCGTGCCAGGTCGTCGGCCACCTTTTCCTCGGTGCTCGCCCCTTGGCTCCACTGCATGAGGTCGCGCTTCATCTGGTTTGCCGTGAGGCGTGTCAGCTGGTCGCGCTCCTTGCCCGGCTCCATGTTCTTGAGCTGTTCAAAGAGCCCGAAGATAATTTTGCCGTAGTGGCGCACGGGTATGTCGTTGGTGGGATAGTCGATATTGTCGGGTCGGGCGTTGATGGTCTTGGCCTGCGGCGTGTCGTAGGGCCAGTCTATGTCGAGCTTGAAGTCGCTCATCAGGGCCAGGTAGTCCCACAGCTTTTGTTTGTAGTCGGCGTTCTCCCTTACCTGTGGGGCCATGCGTTCCATGGTGAGCACAATGGCCTCGGCGCATTTCTGGCGTTCGGCCTTGGTCTCTAATGTCATGGCGTAAGCCACCATGTTCTGCACCTCACGGCCATATTCCGACAGTACGAGTTTTTCGCGTTGGGTGTTGTAATCCAGTCCTTCGATATTCATGCTTGGTTATTGAATGTATAAAAAAGAGTGGGGCGCTTGTAGCCCTCAGCTTTTTCTCGTGGCGATTAAAGCAGTTTGCGCGGCAGTTTGGCCACGAAGTCTTTGAGATAGAAGGGCACAAAGTAGGCCACATCCTCAAATTGCTCCTGCGCCATGCGGCGCTCGGCGAGTGGAAACATGTATTTGGCCAGTGCCTCTATGCCATCGATGAAGTGGGCATTGGGGTGGTTGATGCTTTCGCGACACTTCATGGCACCGTTGCCGAAGAAGTAAACCGGGCGCTCGTCGAGCCAAGCCTTGTAGGTGTCGGCGTCTACCACGTCGGCGTGTATGGGGCGTATCTCTTTCAGCGAGCGGTCGAAGATCTGCGCGTAGACCTCCATGCGACGGGCGTCGAGCATGGGGCAGAGCAGGGCGTCTTCTTCCTTCACCAGTTCCTGCAGCAGCACCGGCACACAGAGCAGCTCCAGCGTAGGCACGGCCAGCAACTTGATGCCGCGGCCAAAACAGATGCCTTTGGCCATCGATACGCCAATGCGCAGGCCGGTGTACGAGCCCGGTCCGCAGCTCACGGCCACCGCGTCGAGCGGAATGGCATGGTTGTCAATAAACGATAAGGCTTCGTCAACAAAAGCCCCCAGCTTCTCAGCATGGTTGCGGCCTGCATGGTCGGTCTGCTCAAAGATACAAGCGCCGTCCTCGCTGACGGCTACCGAGCACACTTCAGTGCTCGTATCAATATTTAGAATGCAAGACATTGATTGAGATTATAATCTTAATAATGTGCAAATTTACTTCTTTTTCCGTCAATTCTTCGTACTTTTGCAGAAATTTAACGTCAAAGAAGCCATGATACAATCAATGACAGGTTACGGCAAGTCAGTGGTAACCTATAAGGAAAAAAAGATCAATGTTGAGATAAAGTCACTGAACAGCAAGACCCTCGACCTCTCTACCCGCATTGCTCCATTGTACCGTGAGAAGGAGATGGAGATTCGTCAGGTGCTGGCGCAGGCCGTGGTGAGAGGCAAGGTCGACTTCTCGATATGGGTGGAGAAGGACGCCTCGGTAGATGCCACCCCCATCAACGCTTCACTTGTAGAGAATTATTACAACCAGATCAAGGCCATCTCGGCCAAGACGGGCATTCCCGAACCCACCGATTGGTATGCCACGGTGTTGCGCTTGCCCGACGTGGTGGCCAAGACCGACGTTGAGGCACTCGAGCCCGAAGAATGGGCAGCCGCCCGTCAGGCCATCGACGCGGCACTCCATGAGTTTGGTGCCTTCCGCAGGCAAGAGGGCGCGGCCTTGGAGAAGAAGTTCAATGAGAAGATAGACAACATTGCCGAGTTGCTGCGCCAGATAGAGCCTTTCGAGCAGAGCCGTGTGGCACGCATCCGCGAGTCGATAACCAAGGGCCTGGAACAGATACCCGGCGTAGACTACGACCGCAACCGCTTGGAGCAGGAACTCATCTACTACATCGAGAAACTCGACATCAGCGAGGAGAAGCAGCGCCTGTCGAACCACCTGAAATACTTCCGCGAGACCATGGCCGAAGACCTGCCCAACGGCAAGAAACTGGGTTTCATCGCCCAAGAGATGGGTCGCGAAATCAACACCACAGGCTCTAAGAGCAACCAGGCAGAGATGCAAAACATCGTGGTGAGGATGAAAGACGAACTCGAACAAATCAAGGAACAGGTGCTCAACGCCCTGTAACCATCACCGATACGCTATGGGCAGGCCGTCTGTCGGCCTGCTTTTTTTATTTTCCCAACGCATAGAACCCCATTTTCATGACAACTGAGCATACCCCACAGGCCACCCCGACGCAGTACGGCGGCAAGTCGCGCCTGGTCATCTTCAGTGCCCCGAGCGGCAGCGGCAAGAGCACCATCGTCAACTATCTCATGACCCATCATCCGGAGTTGCGGTTAGCCTTCTCCATCTCCTGCACCAGCAGGGCACCGCGGGGCACCGAGCGCCACGGCGTGGAATACTTCTTCCTTTCGCCCGAAGAGTTTAAGGAGAAGATTGCCGCCGGCGATTTTTTAGAGTACGAGGAGGTGTATCCCGGCCGCTTCTACGGCACCCTGAAGCAGCAGGTAGAGAGCCAGTGCGCGGCCGGACAGAACGTGGTGTTCGACGTCGACGTGGTGGGCGGCTGCAACATCAAGGAGTATTATGGCGACCGCGCCCTGAGCGTGTTTATCCAGCCGCCCTCGGTCGAAGAGCTGCGCCACCGTTTGGAGGCGCGGGCCACCGACGCGCCGGAGGTCATCGAGCAGCGCCTGGCCAAGGCTGAATACGAGTTGACCTTTGCCAACCGGTTCGACCGGGTGATCGTCAACGACGACTTGGCTGCGGCGCAAGCCGAGGCCTACCGGGTGGTGAGCGAGTTTTTAGGTCGCTGACCCGCCGTGCCCAGCCTGCCATGACAGTCCAACCCCTTTCACACACCGCCGTCGAGACACCTGCCAACAGGGCGGGCGGCGCGGGCGTACAGCCCCCGGAGCCCCTGCGTACGGGTGTCTTCGGTGGGAGTTTCAACCCCATACACAATGGCCATATCGCCTTGGCGCGCCAACTGCTGCAGCAGGCCGCGCTGGGTGAGATATGGTTTGTGGTGTCGCCCCTCAACCCCTTTAAGCGGGAGGCCACCGACTTGCTTGCCGACGACCTGCGCCTCGACCTGACCCGCCGGGCGCTATCGCGCGAACCCCAGCTTACGGCCAGCGACTGCGAGTTCGGTCTTCCCCGCCCGTCGTATATGTGGAACACGCTGCAGCACCTCGCCGCACAGCATCCCGACCGCCGTTTTGTGCTCATCATCGGGGCCGACAACTGGCTGTCGTTCGACCGATGGGCACATGCCGACGACATTCTTCGGCACCACGAGGTGGTGGTCTATCCGCGCGAGGGCTTCCCCATTGTCGAAGCCCACATGCCCCCACAGGTGCGTCTCATGCACACTGCGCTCTATCCCCTCAGCAGCACCGACATCCGCCGGAGGGTGCGTGACGGTGAGTCGATAGACGGTATGGTGCCCGAGGAGATACGCCCCTTGGTGCAGGCCTACTACCGTGTGTAGGCGCCACACCGCCGTACTCGTAAGCTCACGGGCACGCCGAGGCGTGACCAAAGCATGCGCCACGACAAATGGTTCTATATAAAACCATCCGATGATTCTATACAGAACTATCCGATAATTCTATATAAAATCATCCGGTGATTCTATACAAAACCATCCGCCCTTGCCATCCTGCCCATGTTGTCAAGGCGTGATTTTGGCCAGTACATAGGGCTGTCCTCGCCGGTGTTTTCGGTGTCTTACATGTTTTTTCTCCATGCTTTAGACGTTTTTTTCAGTTATTATCCGTAAGTTTGCAAGACGCAGAAATCCTTTATTCGATGAAGAACTTATTGATGATACTCACGGTGCTGTTGTTGCTCGCCGCATGCAACAAGCGTCCCCATAAGTATGTCATTGGCGTGTCGCAATGCAGCGAAGACGTGTGGCGTGACAAGCTCAATCGTGAACTGAAGACCAGCGAATACTTCAATGACTCGTTGGAAGTGCGGTTGGTGTCGGCCAACGACGACAGCAAAAAGCAGATAGAACAGATCAATCGGTTTATAGAAGACGGCGTAGACCTGCTCGTTATCGCCCCCAACCAGTTTTACTCCATCACCTCGGTGGTAAATAAGGCTTACGAGCGAGGCATCCCCGTGATACTCTACGACCGTAAGGTGAACACCGACAAGTACACGGCGTTCATCGGCAGCGACAACTATGGCATCGGGAAGGCCATGGGGCAGTTTGTCGCCCGGCAACTCAACGGACAGGGTAGGGTGGTGGAGATACGCGGACTGGAGGGCTCGTCGCCTGCCGCCGACCGTCATCGCGGCTTCACCGATGCCCTGCGGGTCTTTCCCGGAGTGGAGGTCGTGGCCTCGCAGGCTGGCAACTGGAAGGAAGAGAGCGGCACGAGGGCCATGGATAGCATATTGAATAAGGTGCGGCACTTCGACTATGTCTTTGGTCACAACGACCGCATGGCGTGGGGCAGCTACCTCTCGCTCAAGCGCCATGGCAGGCTCCAGGGGGTGCGCTTTGCGGGCATCGATGCCCTTGCCACCAAGGGCGGTGGCCTCGAACTGGTGCGCGACAGCATTTTTGATGCCTCGTATCTCTACCCCACACAGGGCGACGCCGTCATAGCCTTGGCCATGAAGATACTGAGGGGGCAGCCCTACGAGCGCGACAATCAGCTCTCTACCACCATTGTGACGCGCGACAATGCCGAGCTGATGCTCATGGAGGCCAAAGACATGGCCCGGCAGAACGCCAACCTCGACCTCATGCACCGGAAGGTGGACACCTATTTTAACCAGTATTCCATGCAGCGGTGGTTCATGGGACTGCTCATCGTGGTGTTGGCGGTAATCGTCATTGCCGCGGCCGTTACTTACAGGGCTTACCTGAGCAAGACACGGTTGAGCGAGCAGCTGGCCCACAGCAACGGCGAGTTGCAGCGACTCAACGCCGAAGTGAGAGACATGACGCAGGCGCAGCTCACCTTCTTTACCAATGTGAGCCACGAGCTGCGCACGCCACTCACCCTCATCGCCGACCCCATAGACCGGCTGCTCGACACCCAGGAGCTACACGGCGAGGGGCGCAAGGTGCTTGAGATGGTGAGGCGCAATATCCAACTCTTGTCGCACTTGGTCAACGAGATACTCGACTTCCGCAAGATACAGAACGGCAAGATGCAGCTGCGTCTCACCCGGTTCTCACTCGGCACGGCACTCGGCGAATGGACGTCGGCCTTCGACGCGGCCGCCCAAGGCAAGCAGGTGGCGCTCAGCACGGTGAGCCGCGTGGAGGGCGACGACAACATCGTGGCCGACCACGAGAAGCTGAGCCACCTCTACCGCAACCTTCTGAGCAACGCCCTCAAATACACGCCCGCGGGCGGAGCCGTCACCACCACGCTCACGGCCGAGGGCGACAGCTACGTCATCAGCGTGCGCGACACTGGCAAGGGCATCGACGCCCGCGACCTGCCCAACGTCTTCGAGCGGTTCTACCAGGCCCGCGAGGCGTCGGGGGGCACGGGCATCGGACTGGCCATCGTCAAGGCCTTCACCGAGTTGCACCACGGCAAGGTGTCGGTGGAGAGCCTGGTGGGGCGTGGCACCTGCTTCACCGTGAGGCTGCCCCGTATGCAGGAGGGCACCATAGAGACCTCGGCCGCCGCCGAAGAGACTCCGGCCGTGGAGGCCGGACTGTATGCCGCCGCGCCGGTCAACGTGGAGCAGCACCTCAGTGACGTGGTGGCCACCGACGACAACGACAAGCCCGAGGTGCTGGTCATCGACGACAACGACGACGTGCGGGCCTATGTGCGCACGCTGCTCAAAGACCGCTGTCACGTCATCGAGGCCCGCGACGGCAAGAGCGGCCTCACCTTGGCCCGCAAGACCGTGCCCGACCTGGTGGTGTGCGACGTGATGATGCCCGTGATGGACGGACTTGAGTTCACCCGCCAGCTCAAGGCCGACACGGCCACGAGCCACATCCCCGTCATACTGCTCACCGCACGCACCCTCGACGACCAGCTGGCCGAGGGCTATGCCACCGGTGCCGACTCGTATATCACCAAGCCCTTCAGCGGTAAGGTGCTGCTCACGCGCATCGACAATCTGCTCAGCAGTCGCAGGCAGCTGCGCCAGCTCTTTGCCGAGGGTGCCGCCCACGACGATGCCCAACCGGCAGCACAGCCTGGCGGCAGTAGCGACAACGGGCAAGCATTGGGCGACCGCGACATGAAGTTCATAGGCCGTCTGCGTGCCACCATACAGCAACACCTCAGCAACTCTGAGCTGAGCGTGGAGCAGATTGGCGAGGAGATGGGACTCAGCCGCGTGCAGCTCTACCGCAAGGTGAAGGCCCTCACCGGGCAGTCGCCCGTAGAGCTGGTGCGCACGGCACGCCTGCAGCGCGGCAAGCGGCTGCTTGAGACCACCGACATGACCATTGCCGAGGTGGCCTACGACGTGGGCTTCAGCTCACCCTCTTACTTCACCAAATGTTTCAAGGACGAGTTTGGGGTGAGTCCGCGCGAGCTCAACCAGTAGTCGCCCGTCTCTCATGGCTCTGCGCGTGCCGCTCAATGGGTGGTGTTTCATGCCGTAAGGGTGTCGTGCAGGCACCCTTGCGGCATGATTGTTTGTGGGCGGCGGTGGCTGGCCGGTAGCCCCAGCTTTATTGTTAGCAATAATCGTTCATTGACTTGCACGTATGTTACATGAAACATTTTTTGCATCAGATGGACAATTATTTAGATATGTTTCATCGGTCGGTAACTATCTTTGCGGCACGGAAACCCAAATTCTAACATAAACAGTTTATCGATGGAACACCTAAGAAAAATCCTAATGAGTATGATGCTCAGTATGGTGTGTCTCGCCATGAGCGCACAGAGCATTGTTGCCAGTGGCACTATTGTCGATGAGACCGGCATGGGCGTCATTGGTGCGACGGTCATGGAGAAAAGCACGGCAAACGGCACCGTGACTGACATGGACGGCCACTTCAGCCTCAACGTCAGCCGTGGGGCTACGCTCGTCATCTCTTACATTGGTTATCAAACCATAGAACTGCCTGCCGCCGACGGCATGAAAGTGACGCTCAAGCAAACGGCCAACGACCTCAACGAGGTGATTGTCACCGGCTACACCACCCAGCGCAAGGCCGACCTCACGGGCGCGGTGTCGGTGATGGATATGAAGGGGGCCATGAGCGAGGCCGACCCCAATGTGCTGAGTTCTATGCAGGGCAAGCTGGCCGGTGTGGATATTGTGACTGATGCTGCCCCGGGTAGCGGCAGCTCTACCATCCGCGTGCGTGGCATGAGCACCATCAACGGCAATGACCCGCTCTACATCGTAGACGGTGTGGCTACTACGGAGAACCTTAACTCTCTCAATCCTGCCGACATCGAGAGCATACAGGTGCTTAAGGATGCCTCGTCGGCCTCGATCTACGGTAGCCGTGCCGCCAACGGCGTGATAATCATTACCACTAAGAAAGGTAAAGGCAACAGACTCAGCGTGAACGTTAACTATGCCGCCTCGCTGCAGACCGTGGCCAAGACTTACAACATGCTTAATGCCACACAGTGGGGAGAAGCCTATTGGACGGCCAACAAGAATGCCGGCATCGCACCCTCGCATCCGTTCTACGGGTCGGGCGACACGCCTCAGCTGGTGTCGGTGCTTGCTGACGGTACACCCGTGGCTGATACCGACTGGCAAGACGAGGTCTACTCACCGGCCTGGACGCACAACCTCAGTGCCAGCGTGCAGAATGCTTCGGAGAAGGGCTCAGTGCTTTTCAGCGGAAACTTTATCAACCAGGACGGTCTGATGAACGAAACCTTCTTCCGCCGCTACAGCGTGCGCGTGAACTCTGACTATAATATCTCTAAATATGTGAAGGTGGGCGAGAACCTCATGTTGAGCCGCTGGAACAACCGGGGCTACGGCACACAAGACGACCGCGGCATACCCTATACGGCCATGAGGCAGCATCCGGCCATTCCGGTATATGCCGCCAACGGCACCTTTGCCAACCCCATGACCCTTGCCGCAAGCGATATCGCCAACCCTGTGCAGGTGCTCTACAACGGCAGAGACAACGACAATGCCAGCTGGAGAATCTTTGGTAATGCCTTTCTGGAACTATATCCCCTCAAGGGACTCACGCTGAAGAGCAACTTCGGCTACGAGCACGTGCAGTTTAACAACAAGACCCTGAACCGCAAGACGCAGGCTTCTGACGTGAACAGTCTCGACCGGGCCTTTGGCGAAGGCGACACTTGGACCTGGACCAACACGGCCAACTACCTGTTCGACCTCAACGACAAGCATCACTTCAACTTCTTGTTTGGTACCGAGGCCATCAAGTACAAATACGACGGATTCTCTGCTTTCCGCAATCAGTTTGCCTTTGAGGATGAAGATTACATGCAGCTTGACGCCGGTGAGGGTACCCAGACCAATGGCGGCGGACAGTCGGAGTGGGCACTGTTCTCACTCTTCGGAAAGGTTGACTACAACTTCATGGACCGCTATCTGCTCTCTGCCACGCTGCGACGCGACCAGACCTCACGTCTCTACAAGGACAACAACTCGGGCGTGTTCCCCGCCTTCAGTGCAGCATGGCGCATTTCAGAGGAGAAGTTCTTCCCCAAGAACAACGTGGTGGATGATTTGAAACTGCGGGCAGCATGGGGACAGAATGGCAATTCGGCCATCTCCAACAACTATGCATCGTACACTACCTACGTCTACGATCAGGGTAACGGCGCCTACGACCTCAATGGTACCAGCAACCTGACCGTGGCTGGACTTAAGGCTGCTGCCACAGGCAACAAGGACCTGAAATGGGAGACCACCACACAGACCAACCTCGGTATTGATGCCACGCTCTTGGGGCAATCGCTGGCCGTGACCTTCGACTATTATTGGAAGAATACGCACGACATGCTCACCATTCCCCCCACGCTGGCTGTAGCCGGAGAGAATGCTGCTATGTGGATGAATACGGGTGATATGGAGAACCATGGATGGGAACTCAACGTGGCCTACCACTCGCCCAAGTATGGCGACTGGAGCTGGGACGGAAGCGTGAACCTGTCGCAGTATAAAAACAAGGTGAAGAAACTCAACGACTTTGTGACGACCATTGGCGGTGATTACCGTCTGGTCGAAGGAAAGCCCATGGGTGTTTACTACGGCTATGTGTACGACGGCATCTTCCAGAACGAAGAGCAGGTGGCCAACCATGCCCAGCAAGAGGGCAAGGGCGTGGGCCGGATGATCTTCCGCGACCTCGATGGCAGTGGAACGGTGGATGAGAATGACCGTACCATCATTGGCGACCCCAACGCTGACCTGTCAATGGGCCTGAACCTTAATGTCAGCTACAAGAATTGGACACTGAGCACTTTCTTCAGCGGTGAGTTTGGATTTGATATCTACAACACCACCAAGCGCCAGCTGCTCTTCATGAGCTATGGCGGCACCAGCACCAACCGTAGCGCAGACATCTTAAATGCCTGGAGTGTGACCAATACCTCATCAGAAATCCCCGCTTTGTCGGTAGTAGACAATAACAATGAGATGCGCATGAGCAACTACTATCTTGAAGACGGCAGCTATCTGAAGATGAAATACATCAAGTTGACCTATCGCTTCCCCGAGGCCGTGCTCAAGGCTCTGCATGCTAATGCGCTGAGCATCTACGGACAGATGGAGAATGTGTTTACCATCACGGGTTACGATGGTCTGGACCCTGAGGTTCCCCTTGCAGGCTACGGCTCACGTGTCGACATTGGTCCCTATCCCCGCTCCCGCACGTTCACGGTGGGCGTGAACCTCACCTTCTAAGCAAGGAAGAGAATAAGCAACAAGGCTATTGACTAAAAACTTAAACCAAGCAAACATTATGAACTCAATCATCAGCAAGATATTATCCAGTGCTTCGGTAGCCTGTCTCGCCATGGCCATGACGTCGTGCAACGACATGCTCGACCTCAAGCCGCAAGGACAGATTACCAGTGAGCAGATTGACACCACAGCCGTGACGGCCCTCATGGCTTCGGCTTACGCAGGTTTGGAGTGCCATTTCTTTGGCAACAACGAGAGTTTCGCCGGTCCCATCACCAACTGGGTGATGGATGTGCGCAGCGACGATGCCTACAAAGGCGGTGGCGGCGTGTCGATGGAGGCTAATATACACCAGCTTGAAATCAATAACATCAACGCGGACAATGCGACCTGCCTGTTCAAATGGCAGAATAACTACTATGCCATCAGTCGCGTACACAAGGCCATGAATGCCATAGAGAACTCGAGCCTGACCAATAAGGAGCAGTTGCTCGGTGAACTCAAGACGCTGCGGGCATGGTTTTATTTCGACCTGAACCGGGTATTCAAGAGTATCGCCTATTTCGACGAGAACGAAGACCCCAACGGTAAGTCGACCTCGGAATTTACGAAGGAGCAGAT
Organism: Bacteroidota bacterium; assembly: GCA_023425865.1. GTDB lineage: Bacteria > Bacteroidota > Bacteroidia > Bacteroidales > Bacteroidaceae > Prevotella. The sequence continues at coordinate 22,042 of JAFABV010000095.1, forward strand.
CTACGATAAAATCAAGCAAGACCTCAAGGAGGCTTACGACGTGCTGCCGGAGTCGCAGTTGCAGGTGGGAAGGTTCAACAAATATGTGGCAGCTGCCATTCTGGCCAAAGTGTGTGCACAGACATCCGACTGGGCCGGTGTGCTGACCTACAGCGACGCCGTGATCGGCAGTGGCAAGTATGCACTCTACGACAACTACGGCGACTTGAGCAAACTGGCTTTCAATAACAAGAAAGAGGCTATCCTTGCCATTCAGTTCTCTACGGCCAATAACAACGCCCATGTAAACTACTGTAACCTGCTCAACACCACCTACAGCGATGGAAACCTCTTTGGCAACGGTGACGACTTTTTCTTGGGAAGCCAGAACCTGGTCAATGCGTTCAAGACCGACGAGAATGGGCTGCCATACCTGAATGGTGACGCGCCGACGGAGAATGTGAGCGAGACCTATGAGGGCAATGTAGACCCGCGCCTCGACTTCACCGTAGGGCGCATAGGGTTCCCGTTCCGTGGGCATCTGTACACCAAAGGGTGGTGCCGCGCCTATGATGTCTATGGTGAGTACAGTGGCAAGAAGGGTCTTATCGATCCCTCATCGCCCGATATGGTGCAGGGCTTTCCCTGGGGAGCATCGGGTTTGAATTTCAATCTTATCCGCTATGCCGACATCCTGTTGCTCAAGGCTGAGGCCGAGGTGGAGCTCAACCAGAACCTCGACGATGCACGCGCGCTGGTCAATCAGGTAAGGCAGAAGGCTGAGCGCTCTGTAGATGCCAGTTATTCGCCAGTCGATCTTGACCCCAACAAGGCTTTCTATGCTGTGGGGCTCTATCCTGCAGCAGGATGGACCCAAGACTATGCCCGCAAGGCAGTACGCATGGAGCGTCGTCTGGAGCTGGCCATGGAAGGCAATCGCTGGTTTGACTTGGTGCGCTGGGGAGATGTAGTTTCGACCGTGAACAATTATATGAAGAGTGAGGCAAAACTGCGCAGCTACTACGACGGCGCGTCGCTCACCTCTGAGGAAGTGTATCTCCCCGTGCCTGTGAGCGAGGTAGACAATGCCCATGGACTCTACAAGTAAAGCATCACACCTATTTTAATTAATGCAGAACGACATGAAAAGAATATATATTGGTTTTGTAAGTTTGTTGATTGTCAGTCTGGGGCTGGTATCGTGCTCTGATGTAGAAATACCCGAGGCTGTGACATCTGAGACTGTTTCGGGTCTCAACGCAACCGTTGAAGGGCGTAATGTAACGCTCGGCTGGACCAACCCTGCTGGTGCCACAGGTGTGCAGGTGTTAAAGAACAATAGCATCATCGCCAACTTCGACAGTCTGGCAACGGCGTATCTCGACCGTCATGTAGCCGTGAACACCGATTTGTGGTACACTGTCAAGGCGAAGTATGCTGATGGTAGGGTGTCAGAGGGCCAGTCGCTCAAGCAGAATATTGCCTATGAAGCAAATGCCAAGCCGGCTATGCTCATCACTGCCGAAACGGTAGACGCCATTGCCGACGACGACGAGAAGGCAGCAGCCCAGTGGTTTAAGGCCACTTATCCTGACGGGGCTATCCTCACGCCCGGTACGCTCAGTACGCTTTATCCTGACGAGTATAGCGTGGTGTGGGTGCAGATAGACCGAGTGGGCATCGATATGGGATGGCAGAAACTGCCTGCCAACATGGTGAGCGATAAGGTAATCGGCATATTGAGCCAGTATGTGCGCGAGGGTGGCAACCTGTTGCTCACCAAGCATGCCACGCAGCTCACAGTGGCTGTAGGGCGTCTCACGGAGCAGTTTGGCCCTCACATCTTCTCTTCAGGTACTGGCGGCCAAGGGTCAGACAACTGGACAGTGAATGGCAACATAGGTTCGGGGCAGGACAAACCCTATGACCATCGTGGTCATGCCATCTACGCAGGAATGACCACCAATATGGACTTTGGTCACGAGACGTTCGGACTGGAGGGCCCCGGTTTTCGTGAAGACCACAACTGTATGTGGGATCTGAACTCTTATGGCCTGCGTGACCTCGTGCCCACGGCCCACGATGTGGTGGACGCCTTCCAGCAATACACCGGCAGTACCGTACTGGGCACTTGGGGACATGTGACCGACTACTGCTGCGGAGGTATTATAGAGTTTAATCCCACGCCCGACATCCCCGGCCGTATTATGGCCATAGGGCTGAGTGCCTATGAGTGGGATGAGAATGGCACCACCAATACCTACCAGTCTAACTTGGAGTTGCTCACGAAGAACAGCATTGACTATCTGAGCAAATAATGGTCGGAATGACAATTCAAAACAACACCCCATAAAACGATGAACCTGCAATTCAAACAATATGCGCTGTCGGTCTTGCTCCTTCTGGGAGCAGGACCGTCCGGTGCGCAAGTGCTGAGCCTCGGGCTCGACGGTACCGGCGATCTGAAAACATACGGTGTTAAGCCTGCCGAGTATGTGCTTGGCGCGCAAGGCAAAGCTCTCCGTACCGATGGTTACTCGACTTATGCCATTGCTACCGTGGATCCCTCGGTGATCGATGGCTCTACTTTTGCCATGTCGCTGTGGTGTGCCCCCGAAACTTATCCGATGATGAATGTCAACGAGGCCGAGACCACACCTACCTATGCCTCGATCATTGGCAATATCGACGACACGTCAAAGACAGGCTTTGCCTTTGAGTTGAGTTCGCAGGGCGACTATCGGTTTAGGTGCTATGCCAATGGATGGGAGACGATTTGTATGGCTTCGGGTAAGATGCCGCGTTACCAATGGAGCCACTTGGTGGCTCAGCGTGACGGACGTAGGCTGTACCTTTACAATAATGGCACACTGGTGGGACAGGCAAATATGGCGTATGCGCTGAGCACAGGTGGTGCGATGCTCTACGTGGGCAAGTCGTCAACGCAACTGAAAGCCTTCGGCTCTTTCAATATCAATACCTTCAACGGACTTATCGATAACTTTGATATTTACAACAGTTTACTCACGGGCACACAGCTTGCGGGTATAGGACAGCAGCCCGACTTGTCGGTACCCACAAGCCGGTTTGATGGTGACATCTATCGTCCGCAGTATCATGGCATGCCTGCCGCCAACTGGACCAATGAGAGCCACGGACTGACATGGTATAATGGAAAGTATCATCTATTCTTCCAGAAGAATGCCAACGGTCCTTATATGGCACGTCTCCACTGGGGGCATCTTACCTCTACCGACCTGCTGCACTGGCAGGAGGAACGCATTGCGCTGGCTCCCAGTGAGAGCTACGACCTTAAGGGCTGCTGGAGCGGTGGTGTGATGACGGTGTCGGGCAAGCCACATATTATTTATACCGGCGTGGACAATGCCCGCGCACGGATAGTAGAAGCGGTGCCCTCTGACGAGAATCTGGAAGGATGGACCAAACAGGGGGTGATTATCGACGGCAGACCGTCTGGTTTGAGCGATGACTTTCGCGACCCTTATTATTTCGAGGCAGGCGGCAACCGCTATATTGTCGTGGGCACGTCGAAGAACGGGGTAGGGGCAATGACGCTGCACAAGTATGTCAATGGCACATGGACCAATGACGGTTCTATTTTCTTTCAAGGAACCAATGCCAACATAGCCGGTACCTTCTGGGAGATGCCCACGGTGACGCCACTGGGTGACAAGTGGCTGGTAACGGCTACGCCCATTGGTACTGGGAAGGGAACGCTGACGCTCTATTGGACGGGCAGTATTGCCGCTGACGGCACATTCTTACCCGACAGCGACACACCACGTGAACTGGAATTAGGCGGAATGAGTAAGCAAGGGTATGGTCTGCTCTCACCCAGCATTGTGCAAAACGCTGGAAAGACTATCCTTATGGGTATTGTGCCCGACAAATTGGGTAGTGATGACAATTATGCGTTAGGCTGGGCGCACTGCTATAGCTTGCCACGTGAGGTGACTTTGGCTGCCAATGGGACATTGGTTCAAAAACCAGCAGTCTCCTTCTCTCCCGCTACGGTACTAAGTTCTACGACAGTTAACGGCACTCTGCCCATTACTGCAGTGAGTGGGCGTCAGTGGGAAATGGTCGGCGAGTTTGTCGTAGGCTCTGCACCCTTTGGTTTTAATTTCCTTAAGAATGGTGACGCTTCGGCACACATCGTCTACACACCTGCCGCCAACGAGCTGACGGTTGACCTCACGGGTATTTCCCGCAAGGTGAACGATGGTGGTGTGTACGATGGCAAGTATGTGGCACAATTACCTTTCCGGCCTACGGTCGGTGAGACGATGAAGCTGGATGTGTTTTTCGACCATTCCATTCTCGATGTCTTTATTAACGACACTTACGCCTTCAGTCTGCGAGTCTTCGCCACCGACGCATCAGCAGATGGTGTGGAAGTTTTTGCCGACGGTGCCGTAACCTTGAGTCGCTTGGCAGCCGGTTCGGTATCAACGGGCATTGGTCGCACGGTGACACACGTAAAAGAAAGTTCTCAATGGTACACCCTCGGTGGGGCACAGACCCCGGAACCCACCGCGCGCGGTATATACATTCAGCGGGGAAAGAAAGTAATGATTCCATAATACACAATCTATGATGATGAAACAATTATTGATGATGGCCTTTATCCTGTGCGTCACATGGGGCAGAACCAATGCCCAGCAGACTGAGTTTCTCAGTGACAACCGCGTGATACAGCGGATTACGACTGAGCATAAGTACCTGCTGTTGCCCGTGGAGGAAAGTCAGGAAAATGACCATATACGGGTTATACAGAATAATAAGGTGGTAAAGGAACTGAACTGTCGCCTTGCCATTAACAAGACCGACTACCTGGTGCCGCTCGCACTCGACGACTTGACTGAGGGTGAGGCTGCGCTCTACATCACCATGAACAGGGGTAATTCCACTGTGCCCTCGGGCGGACAGTTAGCCATACGTGACTTTGTATGCTGGAAGCAGATGCAATATTCTGACACATTCGATACCCGCAACCGTGAGAAATTCCGTCCGGTCTACCATCACACGCCGCTATGGGGTTGGATGAACGACCCTAACGGCATGTTCTACAAAGACGGCGTGTGGCATCTTTACTTCCAGCACAACCCTTATGGGTCGCAATGGGAGAATATGACTTGGGGGCATTCCACCTCGCGCGACCTCATCCACTGGACCTTTGAGGGTGAGGCTGTGGAGCCCGATGCGTGGGGTACCATCTTCAGCGGCTCGTCAGTAGTCGATAAGCACAATACCGCAGGATGGGGCGAAGGCACCGTGGTGGCCTTCTACACCGCTGCGGAGGCTACGCAGAAGCAGTGTATGGCTTATTCGACCGACAACGGCAAGACCTTCGTGAAATATGACAAGAACCCTATCCTGACCTCAGAGGTGGCCGACTTCCGCGACCCGCACGTCTTCTGGAATGAGGATGCCCAGTTGTGGAACATGGTGCTGGCGGAGAAGCAGCACATGAAGATCTACTCGTCGAAGAACCTCAAAGACTGGACTTTCGAGAGCGACTTCGGCGAAGGCTACGGCAACCACGACGGTGTGTGGGAATGTCCCGACCTGATGAAGATTGGCGACAAGTGGCTGCTCATCTGTAATATCAACCCCGGAGGTCCATTCGGAGGTTCGGCCGCGCAGTATTTCGTGGGTAGCTTCGATGGCCGTCGGTTTGTCTGCGAAGATACGCCCGAGGAGACCAAATGGATGGACTGGGGCAAGGACCACTATGCCACCGTCACCTTCGACAACGCCCCCGACGGTCGCCATGTGGCCATGCCGTGGATGAGCAACTGGCAGTATGCCAGCCAAGTGCCCACCAAGCAGTTCCGCTCGGCCAATGGTTTGCCACGCGATCTGGGCTTGTTCAGCTATGCGGGCGAGACCTATTGTAGTGTGAAGCCAAGCCGCGAGGTGATGGAAGCCTTCGCCACCAAGCCGTCGGGCAAACTCACCGAGGCCTGTCGTATCGACGTGCAGCCGCGCGCCAACACCGTTATCACACTGAGCAACGACAAGGGCGATGTGGTGACGATGACCTACGATGCCAAGAACGAGACGTTCAGCATGGACCGTACCAAGAGTGGTGACGTGAGCTTCTCTAATGAATTTGCCGCCGTGACCAAGGCTCCGACCCGTGGAAAAATAAAGACGCTTCAAATCTTCATCGACCGCAGCAGCATCGAAGTGATGGATGCGGAGGGAAAGATGGCCATGTCTAACCTGGTGTTTCCCTCGATGCCCTATAACAAGCTGACGGTCAAGGGCGGAAGCAGCAAGATATATCCGCTCAAATAAAACACAACGCCCAGCTGGCCAGCGCTCGCGAAAAAACGTTCATTGTGCCTGTAGATTTGTTGCATGTTACAAAATTGACAGCCAATGAACGTTTTGTGCGACGCATGGCCGGGGGGAATCATTATCTTTGCCGCAGTAAATCACAGTAACCCTTAAACCGTAAAACAATCATGAGTAAGACAAGCAAGATCACGCTGATACCGGTGATGCTCTGTTTCTTTGCCATGGGTTTCGTAGACCTCGTGGGCATTGCTTCTAACTATGTCAAGGAAGACTTGTCGCTGAGCGACAGTGTAGCCAACCTGCTTCCATCATTGGTATTCTTCTGGTTTCTTATTTTCTCAGTGCCCACAGGCGTACTGATGAACCGCATAGGTCGCAAGAAGACAGTGCTGCTGGCGCTGTTGGTGACCGTATTCTCCTTGTTGTTGCCCATTTTCAGTGAGAGTTTCTTTGTCATGCTGCTGTCGTTCTCATTGCTTGGCATTGGCAACACGCTCATGCAGACCTCGCTCAACCCATTGGTGTCTACCGTCATCAAGGGCAACCTGGCCGCAACACTCACCTTCGGACAGTTTGTCAAGGCCATCGCCTCGTTCATGGCTCCTTACATTGCCATGTGGGGTGCAATGGGTGCAGTGCCTACCTTTGGTTTGGGCTGGCGCGTTCTCTTCCCCATCTATATGGTGATAGGCATAGCCGCCATGCTGTTATTGGGTTCCACCCCCATTGAGGAGGAAAGCGATGTCTACGAGGAGGGCATATCGTCTATCGGTCAGCAATTTGTAGAAGCATTCAAGTTATTGGGCAAGCCTATCGTGCTGTTGAGCTTCTTAGGCATCATGTGTCATGTGGGTATTGACGTAGGGACGAATACCACCGCGCCCAAGATCTTGATGGAAAGATTAGGCATGACGCTCAACGACGCGGCTTTCGCCACCAGTCTGTATTTCATTTTCCGCACCATTGGCTGTCTTACGGGTAGTTTCTTCTTGCGGGTAATGAAAAGCCGTACATTCTTTGTCATCAGTGTAGTGATGATGGCATTGAGCATGGCAGGCATGTTGGTAGGGTCTTCACAGTGGATGCTGTACGTGGCCATCGCTTTAGTGGGCTATGGTAACTCTAACGTGTTCTCCATTATCTTCACGCAGGCGCTCCTCTCTGTACCCGAGAAAAAGAATGCCGTGAGCGGACTGATGATCATGGGTCTCTTCGGTGGCACGGTGTTCCCGCTGCTCATGGGCTTTGCCAGCGATGCCGTGGGACAGGCCGGCGCCGTGGTGGTCATGGCTGTAGGCGTGGCATATCTCTTCACTTATATTGCAAAGGTGAGCAACAATCAGTAACGTAAACCATACAACAATCCTATGAATCAAATGATAGTAGGCCTCGGAGAGGCTTTGTGGGACATTCTTCCCGAAGGCGCTAAACTGGGTGGCGCCCCCGCCAACTTTGCTTATCATGCCAGTCAGTTCGGCCACGAGGCCGTGGCTGTAAGCGCTTTAGGCAACGACGCTCTTGGCGACCAGACCATCGCTGAGTTTGAAGCCAACGGCTTAGGCTATGTGATGCCTCGTGTACCCTTCCCCACGGGTACTGTCGGAGTGGAGCTCGACACAGAGGGCGTGCCTACCTACGACATCAAGAGCAACGTGGCTTGGGACAACATTCCCTTCACGCCTGAGATAGAGGCCGTGGCCAAGAACTGCCGTGCCGTATGCTTCGGTTCGTTGGCACAGCGGAGTGAGGTGTCACGAAGCACCATAGAGAAGTTTCTTGACGCTACGCCTGACGACTGCCTGAAGATTTTCGACATCAATCTCCGGCAGACTTTCTATACCAAAGAAGTAATCCAAGAGTCGCTGCACCGCTGCAATATTCTCAAGATAAACGATGAAGAACTGGTGACCATCGGCCGTATGTTTGATTATCCCGGACTCGACATGGAGAACAAGTGCTGGCTCATCCTCGGCAAATACAATCTCGATATGCTGGTGTTGACTTGCGGTACACAGGGCAGTTACGTCTTCGCTCCGGCCCAGAAGAGTTACAAGGAGACGCCTAAAGTAGAGGTGGCAGACACCGTGGGCGCCGGCGACTCGTTTACCGGCAGCTTCGTCGCAGCCCTTCTGGCGGGCATGGCTATCCCCGACGCGCACGAGCTGGCCGTGCAGACCAGTGCGTTTGTTTGTACGCAGAAAGGGGCGATGCCCAAGCTGCCTGCAGCATTGATCAGTCAGGTTCACGTATAAAAATATCCGGCCATGAGCAATTTCACGCTCATGGCCGGCATTCTTATATGGGGGTGGCGTACTGACTACAGCACCACCTCAACGATATGGTGGCCTGGTAAGGCCGGCACCATTTGCCCCTCGATGGGTTTTCCATCTACGGTAATCTGTTTCACCCCCCGGTTTCGCCCTGAGGGATTGGTGACATGAATATCGTACACACCACCCCTGAACAGGCGTCTCACCCGGTATTCGTTGGCCGTAGACGGCAGGCAAGGGTCGATGAGCAGCCCCTCGTAATGCGGTTTAATTCCTAATATATACTGGCTCACGGTGTACCACATCCATGCCGCCGTGCCGGTGAGCCACGAGTTTTTGCCTTCACCGGGGCGGGCGGCGTCTTTTCCGGCCACCATCTGGCAGTTGACATAAGGCTCTACGCGGTGTAGTGTCTGGTATTTCTCCTCGATGTACGAAGGCAGAATCTTGGTGTAATGCGCCCATGCGTCATCCCCACGTCCGGCTACCGTCTCGCCGATAATCACCCACGGATTGTTATGGCAGAATATGCCCGCGTTTTCCTTATAGCCCTCGGGGTACGACGAAATCTCGCCCATCTCCACATGGTAGGTGGTATAGGCGGGATTGTTGAGCACGATGCCATGCTCACAGTCCAACCGCTCTTTGACGGCATCGAGTGCCTTGTCGCACAGTCCCTCTTCGAGACCAATGCCCGCCATGGTACACCATCCCTGGCTCTCAATAAAGATTTTGCCCTCCTCGTTCTCGTCCGACCCAATCTTGTTGCCGTAGAAGTCGTAGGCGCGCAGGAACCATTCCCCGTCCCAACCATACCGTTTCACGGCCTCGGTCATGTTGTCCACCGCCTGTTGTGCACGTGCGGCCTCGCCTTCGTCTCCTATGCGTCGGCACAATTCCACGTAGTCGTTGCCTGTCACGACAAACAATCCGGCAATCATCAGACTCTCGGCCTTCGACCCCTCGCTCTTGTTCTCGGTGGTCTGGAAACTCTCGTTGGGGTCCCATGAGAAGCAGTTGAGGTTCAGGCAGTCGTTCCAGTCGGCGCGTCCGATGAGTGGCAGACCGTGCGGCCCGAGGTTGTTGACCACATGGTCGAACGACACCCGCAGGTGTTCCAGCAAGCTGACCTCTGAGCCCGGTACGTTGTCGAAGGGCACCATCTCATTGAGGATCGTGAGGTCGCCCGTCTCTTTGATGTAAGCCACGGTACCAAAGATGAGCCAGCAGGGGTCGTCGTTGAAACCGCCACCGATGTCGTTGTTGCCGCGCTTGGTGAGTGGCTGGTACTGGTGGTAGCATCCGCCGTCGGAAAACTGTGTGGAGGCTATGTCGATGATACGCTGGCGCGCCCGCTCTGGTATCTGGTGGACAAAGCCCACCAGGTCTTGGTTAGAGTCGCGGAAGCCCATGCCGCGGCCTATGCCGCTCTCGAAGAACGATGCCGAACGGCTCATGCAGAACGTGATCATACACTGGTATTGGTTCCAGATATTCACCATCCGGTCGAGTTTGTCATTGCCGGTCTCCACCTGGAAGATGCCCAACAGTCGGTCCCAATAGGCTTGCAGGGCGGCAAAGGCCGCGTCCACCTTCTCTGTCGTGTCGAAGTCGGCGATGAGTTGGCGTGCCTTAGCCTTGTTGATTACCTGCTTGGCTTCCCATTTCTCCTCCTGCTTGTTTTCTACGTAGCCCAGCAAGAAGATGATGTCGCGGCTTTCTCCGGGCTGCAGTTCCACGTCTACGCAGTGGCTGGCCACAGGGCTCCATCCGTGGGCAAAGCTGTTGCGTGGTTGTCCCTCTACAACCGCCTGCGGATTAGCGTATTCGTTGTAAAGGCCTACAAAGCTCTCACGGTCGGTGTCATACCCGGCAATGGGCGCGTTGACGTGGTAAAAGGCATAGTGGTTACGACGCTCCCGGTATTCGGTCTTGTGGTAGAGGGTAGCCCCGTCGACCTCCACCTCGCCGGTAGAGAAATTGCGCTGAAAGTTTTCCATGTCGGTCGATGCGTTCCACAGGCACCATTCTATATATGAAAACACTCTCAGGCGTTTCACCTCGGCCGAGTGGTTGGTGAGCGTCATCTTCTGTACCTCAGCCCATGTGTGCAGAGGCACGAAGAAGAGCACGCTGGCCTCCACGCCCTGGCAGCTACCCGTGATGCGGGTATAATTCATGCCATGGCGGCACTCGTAGCTGTCGAGCGGCGTCTTACAGGGTTTCCACCCCGGGTTCCAAACGGTATCACCGTCTTTGATGTAGAAGTAACGGCCGTTGTTGTCCATCGGCACGTCGTTATAGCGGTAGCGTGTAATACGGCGGAATTTGGCGTCCTTGCAGAAGGCGTAGCCACCGGCGGTATTTGAAATCAACGAAAAGAACTCTTCGTTGCCCAAGTAGTTGATCCAAGGCCAGGGCGTTTTGGGGTCTGTTATGACATATTCTCTGTGGGCATCATCAAAATGCCCATAGCGTTTACTCTGCGACATGTGCATCTAAAATATTTTAGGTTACTACGACAAAGGTAGGAAAAAAGCCCGAGGCACTTATTTCTTCGAATGAATAAAAACTGAAAATTGATATAATAAGTGTATCATTTGGTATTTTAATATCAATGTGCATGAAAGATGTTCGGGCGCCATAGAATTTCGCCGGGCATTACTTCAGTTATTGCGAAATAATGGTTACTTTTGCATCGAAGGCCTATGCGCGTCATATCGTCTGTTTGTTTCCCATTGCCGCACGTATATGGATGTCGTCAGATTTCTTAAGAACTGGACCTTGCCGGTAGCCATGCTTACTGGTGTCTGCGTCTATTTGCTGTTCAGGTTCATCCCTGCGCTCAGGCCCATTGGCGCATGGTACGAACCGTATAACGACAATGTGCTGCCCGACTTCATGTTTCTGATACTCTTCGTCACGTTCTGCAAGGTAGACTTCAGGAAGCTCAGGCTCGTGAAGTGGCACCTGTGGATCAGCCTGCAGCAAATCTTGTTCGTGCTGTTGCTCATCGGTCTCATCATGGGCTTTGGCCTCTCGGGCCACTCGTTGATCATGGTCGAGGCGGTGCTCGTCTGCATCATAGGTCCCTGTGCCTCTGCCGCTGCCGTCGTGACAGCCAAGTTAGGGGGCAGCTTAGAAGAGATGACCACGTTCACCTTTGTCTCCAACCTGATTTCGGCGATACTCATTCCCGTATGTTTCCCCTTGCTTCCCCAGACACAGGCCACGGGCGCTCCTGTGGGTGTACTCTCGCTCTTCGTGCAGATACTCTGCGAGGTGAGCGTCGTGCTGCTGTTGCCTATGTTGTTGGCTTATATCGTGAAGCACGGCTTCAAGCGTTTCCATCGCTGGATAGTGGGCATCAAAGACCTGAGCTATTACATGTGGGGCTGTTCGCTCGTTGTCGTCACGGGCACCACCGCCATGAATATCGCCGACGCGTGGAGCCACACTTCCGTCATCTTCTTGCTGTCCATCGCCTTCATGTCGCTCATACTCTGCATCGTGCAATTTGCCACCGGCCGCTTCATCGGCCATTATTTCGACAAGAGCATCGAGGCCGGGCAGAGCCTCGGGCAAAAGAACACAGCCTTTGCCATCTGGGTCGCCACGGCGTTCCTCCACCCGCTGTCTTCGGTGGGGCCAGGTTGTTACATACTGTGGCAGAATATCATTAACTCCATCGAGATTTGGGCATTCAGCAAGCGTGGCCGTATCCATCATTCCTGATTGGCCGGCCTATGTTGTTTTCCCTCGGTCGCCATTCCATGTCGTTGCCTTGCGCTTCTGCGCTGTAGGCCTATGACAAAAGGCAGGTGCAAGGATGTTAATTTCGCCTTTGTTTTTTGCTTTGTGGGTAATTATGGGTAATTTTGCAGCCGTTAACAAATAATAAGCCAATGAGGATATTGAGGCGTGTGGCGCAGTTGGTACTGCAACCGGTTACTACGAATGCCGTGTTTTTCGTAACCATGTATATACTTGGCGTTCTGTGTGCCGTGCTCACGTTGCCCCACCATCGGAACGCGAGTCTGTATCCCCATCTTTTCCCCGAACTTTTTCTCGACGTATATCTTGCCTGCGTAGTGCTTACGGTGCTTCCCAAGAAGGTGCGCGTGTGGGTCAGACGGGTGCTCTATGTGGTGCTTTATGCCGTTGCCATTGTCGACGTATATTGTTTCTGGCAGTTTGAGTCTACCATCACCCCCACCATGCTGTTGCTTGTGGGCGAGACCGACAGCCGTGAGGCGGGCGACTTCCTTCGTTCTTACCTCTCTCCCGACGTGCTGTTTTCTCCCATCGGGTGGGTGATGCTATTGCTGTTGCTGCATGTGGCATGGACCATGCGCCGCCGCGTGTGGGCGATGATGAGCTATCGCGCCCAAATGCTTCTCAGGGGGCGTCTTCACCGTCTGCAGCCTTTTCTCCTTTCACTTTCGCGCAACGCGCTGCTTGCCGCGGCCCTTCTTGGCATGGTGGCATGGGGTGTTGTCGCCAGCTGGAACAACAAGGTGGGCATGACGCGCCTGATGACAGCGCCCACCATCGGCAGCGTGGAGCACATCCTTACCGAGAAAGACCATGCGGTGTTTTATCTGCCTATCTATCGCCTGGCGTTCAGCATTTACAGCAACAAGCTCGCTTCCGCGCAGATCGACCGTTGCATAGCCGCCGCTGAGAAGGTGACGGTAGACTCCTGTTCCTATCGTTCGCCCAACATCGTACTCATCATTGGCGAGAGCTATGGCCGTGCGCACTCGCAGCAGTATGGTTACCGCATGAAGACAACACCGCTTCAGAAGCGCCGCGAGGCGAGCGGTCTGCTCACCAAGTACAGCGACGTGGTGAGCTGCTGGAACCTCACGAGCTTTGTCTTCAAGAACATCCTCTCCATGCATGTCATCGGCCAGAAGGGAGAGTGGTGCGACTATCCGCTCTTCCCCGAGCTCTTCCGCAAGGCCGGTTACCGTGTCACCTTCCTTACCAACCAGTTCCTGCCCCAGGCCAAGGATGCCGTCTACGATTTCTCGGGCGGCTTCTTCCTCAACAATCCCACGCTCAACGAGGCGTTGTTCGATACCCGCAATACCTCGCTGCATCGCTTTGACGACGGACTGTTGAAAGACTACGACAATTTCCTCAAGGCCGGCGACATCAAGATAGGCGCCAAGAAGGGCGAGCGCGCTGACACCAACCGCAACCTCATCATCTTCCACCTCATCGGGCAGCACGTCAGCTATCGCACACGCTATCCCAAGGACCGTGGCGTCTTCAAGGCCGACGACTACGCCGACTGGCGCCCCGACTTGACGCCCAAGAAGCGGGGCGTACTGGCCGACTACGACAATGCCGTACACTATAACGACTCTATCGTAGACGCCATCATCCGCAGGTTTGAAAACGAGGAGGCCATTGTCATCTATATGCCCGACCATGGTGAAGAGTGCTACGAGCCCGGCCGCGACTTCTTCTGTCGCAACCACAGCGCCGCCGTAGACTGGGATTTGGCCCGTTATGAGTTTGAGGTGCCCTTCTGGATATGGACCTCGCACAAGTATGCCGTGCGCCACCCCGAGGTGTTCAAGGCCGTGAAAGACGCCAAGGACCGCAGGTTTATGACCGACGCGCTGCCCCATCTGATGACATGGCTGGCAGGCATATCGACGAAAGATTACCACGACGAGTACAATATTCTATCGCCCAACTACAATGAGACGCGGCCGCGCATACTCAAAAACTCGGCCGACTACGACAAGCTCCGCGAGGCCGAGTGGCAACGACAGGCCGCAAAGAGAGAGAAAGACAAGCAGAAAATAAACACCAACTGGAAATAGACATGGAAATCAGGCTCAATCAGGAACTGCTCACCCGGGCCGAGTGCGACGCTCTGCGTGGCCTTGCCATCTTAGGCATATTCCTGCACAACTACTGCCACTGGCTCAATCCTATCGTCAAGGAGAACGAATATCAATATTTCCAGCACAACGTAGACTGGTTTGCGCAGGTCATGAATCCTCCCGGTGAGTACTTCATCCTGCACATCCTTTCCTATTTTGGTCATTACGGTGTGCCCATCTTCCTGTTCCTGAGCGCCTTTGGCTTAGAGCGCAAGTATGGTTCGTTGCCCCTCTCACAGCCGGCTCCCAAGCGGTTGGGTTTCATACGCTACCATTTTCTCAAGCTTTTCAAGATGATGGTGGTAGGCTTCATCTGTTTTACGATTATCGACGCCATCACCCCTGGCCGATGGAATTATACCGTGTTGCAGATTGTTGCCCAGTTGGGTATGTTCAATAATCTGCTGCCTAATCCCGACCGTAACATCTGGCCCGGCCCTTACTGGTATTTCGGCCTGATGCTGCAGCTCTACATCGTCTACCGTTTGCTGCTCTATCGTCGCCATTGGGCATGGACCGTGGGGCTCATGCTTCTCTGCACGTTGCCGCAGTTGATGATGGACCCCGAGGGCGAGTGGCTTAACCGTTACCGCTACAACTTCATGGGTGGCATGCTGCCCTTTGGCCTCGGATTGCTGTTCGCGCGCTATGGCGAGCGGGTCATCCTGTTGAGTCTCAACGGTCTGGGCATATTCGTCTCCTTCGTCTTCTGTTCGTTTCTCGTCATGAGCATGGGCAGCAACTTCTATTTATGGAGCTTCGTGCCAGCGATGATCTGTTTGGCGTCCATCTATTTCATCAAGCTGTTCCAGGTCTTTGCCAGTCAGCCCCTCGTGTCGCGGCTCTTTGGTTGGCTGCGGTGGATGGGCAGTATATCGGCCGCGCTGTTTGTCATTCATCCGGTGCTGCGCAAGGTGTTCATCCCCATCTCTCGTCAGGGCGATGTCTATACCGGGCTGCTGCTCTACGTCGTGGCCAGCCTCGGGGCGGCATGGCTCATCCGTGAGGTCATGAAGAAGATACCCAACCCCAAGCTCAACGCATAAGTCCTGTCACCATGGAGACAAAGTCACCATACATTCCTGATATCGAACTGACCAATATCAGCCGCTTTCGTGGCGAGCTGATGGGAGCCGCCATGCTCTTCATCATACTCTTTCACGTAGACCTCGACCGGTGGGATTACTTTTTCGGCCTTCGCCGCATGGGCAATATCGGTGTCGACATCTTCTTCTTCCTGAGTGGTGTGGGGCTGTGGTTCTCGTGGGTCAAGAGCCAAGACTGGCGTAAGTTTTACAAGCGCCGTTTCGTGCGCATTTATCCGGCATGGCTCATCATCGCCTGTTTGTATTACATTCCCCGTTTTCGTGGGGGCGACATGATGGCGTGGGTCGACCTGGTGGGCGACATCACCATCAACTGGGACTTCTGGTTGCACGATGAGCTGACGTTCTGGTACATTCCCGCCACCATGATGCTTTATCTCTTTGCCCCGCCTTATATGGAGCTTATCCGCCGCCACCCGGTCTACCGGTGGCTGCCGGTGGTGATGGTCATGTGGTGCATACTGGTGCAGTGGGTCACGCCCATCCACCAGGTAGTGGGCCATCTGGAGATATTCTGGAGCCGTGTGCCCATCTTCTTCATTGGCATCAACATGGGCGAGATGGTACGCCGTAAGGATACCGTCGATGGCACCGGCATCTGGATGATCATCCTGATGTTTGTCATGTCATTGGCTTCGAGTCTTTTTCTTGAGCAGGTGCGCCATGGCGAGTTTCCGCTCTTCATCGAGCGCATGCTCTATATTCCGCTCACCGTCACCTCGGTGATGCTGCTCAACCGCGTCTTCCGGCGTATGCCCGACCGTGCCAACCGTCTCTTCAGACTCGTGGGCGCGCTGAGCCTTGAGTGCTATCTCATACACATCCACTTTGTGTTGGTCTACATCCCCCACGACTGGAGCTACTGGCCCACCTTCTGCTGTTGCCTCATAGCCACCCTGCCCTTGGCCTGGATACTCCATAAGGTGGCCACGGCCATCGCCGACCAACTGAGCAAAACCTTGTCATTATGAAACATCTTCTGCGCCTGGTTCGCCCCTCCCAGTGGACCAAAAATGTATTTGTATTCGGTCCTGTCGTCTTTGGCGGTGCCTTGTTTCGTGGCGAGGCCCTGTGCCAGGCCGCACTGGCCTTCGTGGCCTTTAGCCTGGCGGCGTCGAGCATCTACTGCTTCAACGACATCAACGACGTGGCCGACGATATGCGCCATCCGGAGAAACGCCATCGCCCCATCGCCTCGGGCGCCGTCACCATTGCCCAGGCCTATGGGCTGATGGCAGGCCTTTTTGTGCTTTCCATGCTGGTGTGCGTCTGGCAGGCCCTGCTGTCGTCTCACGCCGCCGGAGAGTCGCCCTCGTCGGTGGTCGACTCTCCCGCCTTCGGCATGGGCGGTGTCATTCTGTTTTATTGGTTGCTGAACCTGGCTTATACCGCGCGCCTCAAGCAGTATGCCATTATCGATGTCTGCATCGTAGCCACAGGCTTCGTGCTGCGCCTCTTGGCGGGTGGCATGGCCACGGGCATCACATTGAGCAAGTGGATTGTGCTCATGACCTTTCTCCTCACCCTGTTCATGGGCTTTGCCAAACGCCGCGACGACGTGCTGCGCATGGAGAAGACGGGCGAGGCGCCGCGCCGCAACACCAGCAGCTACAACATGACCTTCATCAATCAGGCCATCACCATCACCGCCGCCGTCACCCTGGTGTGCTACATCATGTACACGGTGAGCCCCGAGGTGGTAAGCCAGTTTCATACCGACTACCTCTATCTCACCAGCGTCTTTGTCTTGCTGGGCCTGTTGCGCTA
Organism: Bacteroidota bacterium; assembly: GCA_023425865.1. Taxonomy (GTDB): domain Bacteria; phylum Bacteroidota; class Bacteroidia; order Bacteroidales; family Bacteroidaceae; genus Prevotella. The sequence goes on from JAFABV010000095.1 coordinate 39,394, forward strand.
CATACAGATTGCCGTGGTGCAGGGCAAGAGCGGCAATCCCACCAAGGTGATGATACACGACCGCTTTATACAGTTAGACGTGCTGGCATGGCTTCTCACCTTTATCTTTATCATCTATGTGTGGTAAGGTGCATCTCTTCGATTTCGACGGTACGCTCACCACTGCCGACACGCTGCTGGCCTTTGTGGCTTTTGCCCGTGGGCGAGGCGCCTTGGTGGGCGGACTGCTGCGTTTCGCTCCGCTGCTGGTGCTCATGAAGCTGCGCCTTTATGCCAACTATCGTGTCAAGCAGAAGTTTTTTTCCCATTATTTCAAGGGCATGACCCTTGAGCGGTTTGATACCCTGTGCCGCGACTTCGCGGCTTCCCACCGTCACCTGCTGCGTCCCGAGGGCATCGACACGCTCGACCGGGCGCTGCGCCAGGGCTGCCTGGTGTTGGTGGTGAGTGCCAGCGTAGACAACTGGGTGGCGCCCTTCTTCGACTCGTGGTTGTCGCGGCAGCCTCACGACGCACCCCGTCTGCAGGTGCTCGGCACACAGGTAGAAGTGGCCGACGGCAAGCTCACCGGGCGGTTTCTCACGCCCAACTGCTACGGCGCCGAGAAGGTAAACCGTGTCAAGGCGGTGCTCACTCGTCCCCGCGCCGAATATGATATTGATGCCTACGGCGACAGTCGGGGCGATAAAGAAATGCTGGCTTATGCCGACCGAGCACATTACCAACCCTTCAGGCACTGACCGTCGTGCCCGCCTCTTCGAGGTGCTGCGGTTTGGCGTCGTAGGTGTCACCGCCACCGCCATACAGTATGGCGTCTACCTGCTGTGTCTCAGGTGGATGGGCGCCGGCGTGGCCAATACGGTTGGCTATGCCGTCAGCTTCGTCTTCAACTTCTTCGCCACCACCTTCTTCACTTTCCGGGTGAAGGCCAATGCGCGGCGGGGCGCAGGCTTCGCGCTGAGCCATTTGGTCAATTACCTGCTCCAGATGTCTACCCTCGCGTGCTTTATCTGGTTGGGCGTGCCCAAGCCTTGGGCGCCTGTGCCCATGTTTGCCATTTGCGTACCCGTCAATTTTCTTTTGGTACGCCATTTCATGAGGCCGCGCCGAGGGCTCTTTCTGTGATCTTCTCCAGCCCTCATGACTGCTCTCAGCGGCGTTGAGGCCGCATGTCTCACCCTTTCTGCTTTGATACTTCGGGTAAAACCATCCCATGATTCTATATGAAACCATCGGATAATTCTATATGAAATCATCGGATAATTCTATATGAAACCATCGGATCATTTTATATAGAACCATTTGTGCTGCGATACGGAAGTGCCGGATGGTTTGGGTGGAGCGCTGCCGCCGTGAAGCGGTGGCGGTGTGGCGTGAAGGTGTTGAAGATGAGAGCAAAAAGTAGCTTAAATCTTGCCGCATGGTGTATTTTTTGGTACTTTTGCATTTTTCTACACACAACCTTCACGGTGAGTTTACTATGCGACAAGTCGTCAAAGACATATTCAGTATATTCAAGGTAAGGCGCGAGGAGCGCTGGGTGGCATGTGGCGCGTTGCTTTACACGCTGGTGCTCAATGCCCTGGTGGTGGCGCGCTATGCCGAGCAGTTTGTGGTGCCTTCAGACCATTATCACAAGCTGTTTGTGCGCACGTTTCATATCTCAGGCTTCGACCCACTGACCTATGCTGTCGTTTCGCAGTGGAGCACGGCGTACAACATCTATCGCCATCCGTTATTGGCCTTCATGATGTGGCCGCTGAGCCAGCTCAACCAACTCATCATCATGGCCACAGGCTACAATGGCGTGCAACTGTTGGTGGCGGCCCTGCTGGTGTGTTGTGCCTTCTACGCCTGCCTGCTGCTCTGCCGCATATTCCGCGAAATCGTGGGGTTGGGGCAGTGGGACGCCGCATTGCTCGGTGCCCTGACCTACAGTTTTGCCTTTGTGATGCTCTCGGCCTGCGTGCCCGACCATTTCATGCTGTCGATGCTGATGCTGTTGCTCACGCTTTACGTGTCGGGACGCAAGATGCGGCAGGGCAAGGCCATGACCCTTGGCGAGTCGGCGGCGCTCTTCTTTCTCACTGCCGGCATATCGCTCAACAACGGCATCAAGGTGCTCATGGCCAATCTCTTTGTCAACGGGTGCCGCTTCTGGCGGCCGCGCCACCTGCTGTTGGCCGTGGTGGTGCCTTGTGCCCTGATCTGGGGCGTGGCGCGCGCCGAGTGGCATTACTATGAGCGACCCAACTACATAGCGCGCCAGCAGAAAAAGGCGGAGGCCGAACAGAAGCGCAAAGACCGCGTTGCCTATGCCTTTCGCGACACCACGCGGCTTCGCGACGAGGCTGCCATACGCGCAGGCATCGACAGTGCCATTGCCCGGCATGAGGCGGCACGCAAGGCCAAGGAGGCCAAGAAGGCGTGGCGTAAGAACATTGGCAAGCCCATCGCGAAAGGAGAATTTACGCAGTGGACCGACATCACCACGCCGCGCTGGGCTTCGGCCGTGGAGAATCTGATGGGGGAGTCCATACAGTTGCACCAAGACCATCTGCTCGAAGACAACCTCACACGCCGCCCGGTCATCGTCACCTATCGTTATGCCATCAACTACGCGGTGGAGCTTTGCCTCGCGCTGCTCATCCTTGCCGGCGTGTGGTATGGGAGGCGAAGCAGGTTTCTGTGGCTTGCGATGAGTTTCTTGGGGTTCGACCTGTTCATTCACATGGTATTGGGATTCGGCATCAACGAGGTCTACATCATGTCGGCACACTGGCTATTCTGTTTTACCATAGCCATAGCCTATGTGTTCAGACGATGGCAGCACACGCGTCTGCACACCCCGCTGAGACTTCTTGCCACGACGCTCACACTCTTTCTCATGGCGTGGAACTGGTGGCTGTTGGTAGACTATCTGTATTAATGCCCTGAAGCGAAGCGTATGAGAGAACTGTTGACAGTACGCCGCCAGGAGCGATGGCTCCTGTTGGCCACCATGTTGGTAATGGGCTTTTTCCAGGTGTTGATGGTTTCCAAGTTTTTTGCCCTCTTCGCCGATTACGATATACAACAGTGGACGGTGTTCAACCGCAACTTCCACATGTCGGGTTTCGACCCCATCACCTATGCCGTGCTCACCGATTGGCATCAGGGCTACGACCTGTTGCGCCACCCACTGCTGGGGCTGATGATGTATCCCCTCTACCTCTTGAACCAGGGGTTGTGGGCCTTGACGGGTGCCAACTGTTGCCAGCTCATCATGGGCGTACTGCTCTGGGTGTGTGGCACGTATGCGTGGCTCATGCTCTATCGCGTCGTCCATGAGCTTGTGGGCCTTGGCAGGGCACTGTCTATCTTGTTTTCGGCCTTAGGCTTTGGCTTTGCCTATATCCTTATCGCCACCATTGTGCCCGACCATTTCGGCCTCTCGCTCGCGCTGCTGCTCTCCTTATTATATCGGTCGGGTAGTAAGGTGACGCGGCATGAGACGTTTTCGGTCAGAGAGGCTTGGCTGTGGTATCTGGTCATCGCGGGCGTGACGTTGAGCAATGGGGTGCTGGCCTTTATCATGATAGGTGTGGTGAATGGCAAAAGCCTGCTGCGGCGGCAGTTTCTATTCCCATGCTTTGTATGGCCCACGGTGGGACTGGTTGGCCTCGTCGCTATCTTCGGCATGGCCTCTGGCAAGGGACGCCAGCATGTGGCCGCGCCCATCAGTCAGCAACTGGTATGGGTGAAAGAGAATGTGCCCCGCACGGATGTGGCCATCGAAAACTTCTTTGGCGAGTCATTGCAGTTGCACCGCAAGCATATCTTGGGCGACGTGTTGACGGGTCGCCCCACCATTGTGCGATACTCTTGGCCGGCGCAATATGTGGTTGAGGGCATGCTGCTCGCATTGGTGCTCGTGGGTGCCTGGATGGGGCGTCGGGAGCGGTTGGTATGGATGGCAGTGGGAGTGGTGGGCTTTAATGTGGCCTTGCATCTGCTATTGGGCTTTGCCATCGACGAGGTCTACATCATGGCGGCCCATTGGGCGTTCTGCCTGCCGGTGCTCATGGCCTACGCGGTGAAGGGTGGCGGCAATACAGCACGCTGGTCGGTGATAGGCGTGGTGAGCGTCACCACACTCTACCTGTGGGTGTATCACACCGTCCTGCTCTACCGTTACCTCACCTGGCCATTGGTGGAAGGGTGACGACCAGCGAGGGGCAAGTGGTGAAAACGAAAATGGGTATAAGCCAAGGTGCGAGGCTTATACCCATCTACATGTTCTAACGGCAGCGTGACAAGTGGGCGTCAGGCGTGCCTGTCTTTTCCGAGCCACTTGTTGACACGGCGGCGCAGGGCCTTGGCGATGGCAGAGACATTGCCGTATCGCAGGTTGAGCGCCAGCTCTTCGAGCGACCTGCCCACCTTAATCCATGGATGCCCCCAGGCGTTGGTGCGGTAGAGGCGTTCTTTGTAAGCTACGTTCTCAATGATATACTTCGGGTGTTTCAACGGAAACTCCATCTCAAAGCGCCTCATGGTAAATATGCGGCGGTAGGCGCGGGGAGTGGTCTTCATGCTGCCAGAGAAGTGGGTGGAGTCTTCTGACAGGCCAAGGTTGTTGATTTGGTTTTGTCGTGGCATGATGGCCAAGCCCGACTCAAGCATCATTGAGGCCCAGAAGATGCTTTCGTAGTACTCCTTGCCCGACTCGCGGTGCTGCTGGCACATGCGTATGAAATCTTTGCGCAGGCGGCGCTGGCGCACCACGACCTCTAAGCGCGTCATGGCTTGGGCATCGTCGAGAAAGGCGTAGTCGCCTTCCCATCGGTCGACTACACGTCGCCACGAGGCCCAACCCCAGATGGCAAAGGTCGAGGTGAAGAAGTAGCTGTCGTGGCAGTCGGGGGTCACCTCGTCTTCGTTGAAGCCGCAGACCATGGTAATGCGCTCGTCGTGCTCATAGCGGTCGAGCATCTCCTTGCAAAAGGTGAAGAACGACTGCGAGGGCACATCGTCGTCTTCGAGCACCATGCACTTGTCGGCCATGGAGAATGCCCACTTCTGCGACAGGTATTCCGAGGGGTCGCAGCCTTGGTTCTGGTCGCAGTAATGACGCTGTACGTCGCACGCCCAGTCGATGTTCTCGTCACTGCATATACGTCGGCAGGCCTCGATGCCCGCCATGTCGCGCTCGCCGCGGGGGCCGTCTTGGTAGAGAAACAGCCGCGAGGGGCGTGCCTTTCGCACTTCGGCAAACACCTTCTCAAAATGGTCGGGGCGGTTGAAGAACAGCATCAGCACCGCAATGTCGGTTTTGTAGGGTTGTTTCATTCCTATATAATTATGTTGCAAAGATAAGGTTTACCGACGACAAATGATAGTTTTCGCGGTTTTATTTGCACTTCATGAGGTACGCGTCGTGCGTAAAGGAAGAAATCGTAGGGTGCCCTTTTACCATTGCCAAATAATTCGTACATTTGCAGCATGAATGACAACTCACGCTTAGGTTTGGCAGGAAGATGAGTAATCCACTGAAGATATTCCTCATCCGCAAGGACGAACGATGGCTCGCCTTAGTGGCGTTGCTGGTGTTTGTGGGGCTGAATGCCCTGATGATTGGCAGCCATTGGGAAGCCTATACCGAAGGTCAGGCGGGCGGTTTCTGGACCGTGTTCACCCACCGTTTCGGCATGTCGGGCTACGACTGCTGGTCGTGGATTACCGTCTCGGGCATGCGCATACACTTTGAGACCATCCGCCATCCGCTCTATCTCACCTTTCTCTACCCCATGTATCTGCTCAACCACTGGCTCATGGGGTGGACGGATGTCAACTTCGCGGTGTTTATGATAGCCGCCGTGCTGATTTTCTCGGCAGTCTATTCGGCCATATTCATGTACCGTACTTTCAGCGAAGTACTCCTTCTGGATCGCCGCCACGCCCTGCTGCTGATGGCCCTGCTGTTTTCGTTCGGCCACGTCATTGTGCCCACGATGGTGCCCGACCATTTTGTCATCTCCATGATGCTGCTCACGATGACCGTCTATGTTGCCGGTCGGCATCTCCAGAAGGGTCGCCATTTCAAGTCGTGGCAGTCTATGCTGCTGCTGTTCTTCACCTCGGGCATTGCCGCCTCTAACGGCGTGAAGCCCATGCTGAGCGCGCTCTTTGTCAACGGGCGGCAGTTTTTCCGTCCCCGCTCGCTGCTGGTGGGTGTGGTGCTGCCTCTTGTGGCCCTGTTGGTCATACAGCGTTGCCAGTACGATGCCTTTGAGGTGCCCCAGCTGAAGGCCATTGCCAAGATAGAGGCAGCCAACGCCAAGAAGAACGACCTGAAGAAGAAGGCTGCCACCAAGGCCCACAACGACTGGGTGAAGGAGCACGACATGAAGCGTGCCAGCGACCAGGGACTGATGGCGCTGATGGATTTTGAGACCCCTCGCATACCCGTTTTGGTAGAAGACTTTATGGGTGAGTCGATACTTCTGCACCGCGACCACGCCCTTGGCGACGTGTATGTTGACCGCCCCTCCATCATTCGCTACCATGCCTGGTGGTGCTATGCCATCGAGGCGGTGTTCGTGCTGCTCTTTGTCATTGGCGCGTGGATGGGCAGGCGGCAAGCCCTCATGCGCATGTTGCTGTGTTGGTTTGCCTTCGACGTCACGCTCAACATCATCCTTGGCTTTGCCATCAATGAGGTGTATATCATGGCGTCGGGGTGGATATTCATTATTCCCATCGCCATCGCGTATATCTTCAAGTCATTGACTAAGGCCTGGCACTTTCCGTTAGAGGTACTGTTGGTGTTTCTGGCAGTGTTTCTTTGGGTCAACAATGTGACGCTCATCGTCAACCATTTAATATAAACCGTGATGAACTACAGCGATAACCTCAGGGCGTTCAGCCAGTCGAACCTGCGCGAATGCCAGCTCAAGCAACTGCGTATCTTGCAGGAAATAGACAAGATATGCCGGCGCCACCACATCGAGTACTGGCTCGACGGCGGCACACTGTTAGGCGCGGTGCGCCACGGCGGGTTCATTCCGTGGGACGACGACATCGACATTGCCATGCGGTTGGAGGATGAGCGGCGGTTTAAGGAGGCGGCTGTGAGCGAACTGCCCGACTGGCTCTTTCTGCAAACCCGTGACACCGACCCTGCCGCCAAGGAGCCGCTCACGAAGATACGCGACCTGCACTCACTCTATATCGAGGGGGGCGACACGTTCGACCACGGTTATGTGAAAGGAATATTCGTCGACATCTTCCCGTTTGTCGACTATCCTGATATCTCTAAGGCGTGGATCAGGCGGCTCACACGCGGCATATCGCGTAGCCGCTCGATACTCCATAGGCTTCATTACTACAGTCTGCGATCGTTTGCGGAGTTATTTTATTTCGGTGCCAAATATGCCTTGTGCAGCGTGGCATGGGCGGTGGCATGCAAGTTGGGCAGGCCTACGCGCTGCTCTGACGTGCCTTGGCTCAACGGGCGGGGCATCTCTTTCGACAAGGAGGCCGTATGGCCACTGGGCACCATACGGTTTGAAGGGCTGGAGTTTCCCGCTCCCCACGACCCCCATTCTTACCTCACCGACCTGTATGGCGACTATATGACGCTGCCCCCCGAGGACAAGCGTGAGGTTCATTCGGTGTTTATCCTGCCACGGATGGTGACCGGAGAGAAGGCGGAATGATAAAAGGCAACGCCTGAAACGACGTTGCCTTGTCTTGCGAACCACGATGATTGTATGTGGGTTAAGGTCATGGCCGATGGCACAGGCCTGCGGCGGCACAACGCCGTCAGGGTGTGGCCGACTCAATGGTGTGTCTTAACCCTTCTTCCAAACCAAACAAAGGTGTCCACCCCAAGGCCTCCAACTTGGCAGTGGAGAACACCGCCCGGGTAATGGGTGTGGTATTGCCGTGTGACGCGTCGGCAGGGATGTTGAACACCACGCGCCGTCCGGCCAGTCTTGCCACCGTCTCCGCCAAGGTGCGTATGGTGACGTTTGACTTTTCGTTGGCTATGTTGTAAGCCTCGCCTGCCACGCCTTTCAGCAAGATAAACAGCAGTGCCGTGGCGCAGTCTACGGCGTAGGTCCACGACCTGAAGGCCTCGCCCGTGCTCTGCAGCACAATGTCTTCGCCCCGCAGTACGTTTCGCACAAACTGGGCGTACGCCCGGTTGTCGCTCTCGGTGAACTGCGGACCATAGACGTGCGAGGGTCGGGCGATGCACACTCCGAAGCCATATTGGGCGCCATAGCATACGGCCAGCGTCTCTGAGGCACGCTTGGCCGAGGGGTAGCAGGAGCGCACGGAGGTGGTGTTGACGTATCCGCTATAGTCTTCGGTCATGGCCCGACCGTCGCCCTGACCATAAACCTCGCCCGACGACACATAGACAAACCGCTCCAGACCGTGTGCCACCCCGTAAGACAACAGTCGGTCGACACCCATCAGGTTGGCTTGCATCACACCCACGGGGTCGGTTTGGTAGAGCAGGGGGGTGGCACCGCCGGCCGCATGGACGATGTAATGGAAGGTGATGTCGGTGCTGAGCGGCTCCCTGACATCGAAGTGGAGGAAGTGGAAGCGGTGGTCGGCCCACTGCTTGCCGAAAATGTTTGTGGCGCGCTCGTGGTTTCTGCCTGCCGCGTACACCTGGCAGTCGAGGTCGGCATTGGCCAGCAGCACGCGCACCAGACAACTCCCAATGAGTCCGGTGGCACCCGTCACGAGCACATTCTTGCCCTTGAGCTTTTCCCATGGCAGGTGGGCCGCCACCGCCCGGGAAATATCTTTTTCGTAAAGCGTCGTCATTTCAGCCATTGTTCTTGCTCGGTATGGATGAGGGCCTTGAACAGGTCGATGTCCTCGGTCTGCGTCAGTTTGAGTCCGTTGCGCTCCGACCCCATCACTAAGTGCTGGTCGGTGACACCAAGTTCGCCTAATAGTGTACACGAGGCCACTGTGCCGTCGATGCCCTGGCGGTCGGCTTCGGCGTGCGCGTCGAGCAGTGTCTTCAGGGCGTAGGTGTGTGGCGTCTGGGTCCTGATGAGCTCTTCGCGCGGAATGGTGATGTTTTGCACATGGTCGTCCTCCTTGCGCATGATGGCCTCTTTGCACACCATGCCGGTGACGGCATAGCCGAATTGTCGGCATGTCTCGATGTTCTCAGAGATGATGCGCTCGCTCACCAAGGGGCGTACGCCGTCGTGAACGAGGATGATGTCATTGTCTCGGCAGCCCGCCTCGCGCAGTCCGGTGAGTCCGTTGCGTATGGAGTGCTGGTTGCTGTCGCCCCCTTTGAATATCCATTTCAGTTTGGTGATGTTGTATTGGTTGGCGTATGCCTGCAACACCACTTCCCACCCTTCGAGGCACACCACGCAGATGGCGTCGATCTGTGGGTGTGATTGGAAAGCCTGCATGGTGTAGATGATGACGGGCTTGTTGTCGATGGTCATAAATTGCTTGGGGATGTCTTGGCCCATGCGGTTGCCTACGCCTCCCGCGGTCAGTAGCGCGATGTTCATATTGCGTTCAGTTTAAGTCGTATTGAATATTATTGTATGCAAAGATAAAGGGGTAGAAGAATCCACGTACCATGCCTTTTATTCCGCCTTTCCCTCCGTCGGGATAAACCTTATGGCGGTGCTTCATGCAGAGCCAGCCTAATTGCAACAGTGCCCATGGACTTGGGCTGAGCATCAGCCCAGCCATGCGGTGTGCCGTGCGCAGGTCGGGGCGCAGGGTACCGTCGTATATGCGTCGGTAAAGGCGTTGCCAGTTGTCTGTGCGCTGCAACCTGCGGTAGTTGGTCCAGCCCTGTAGATAAGGTTCGTAGGTGGGCTTGGGCGTGTTGTGCGTACCGTGCTGCTTCATCTCTTGGGCGCATGCCGACTCATCGTTCAGGCGGTGCCAGTTGAGGGGTTGGTCCACCCGCACGATGCCCTTGCCCATCTGTGCGCAGAGGGCGAGGCTCCAGTCGTAGTGGATATGGGCAATCCAGTTGGCCTCGTTTTGTATGAAGTCGCGGCGCAGCAGCATGGTATGGCCGGCAAAACCGCCGAAGAGCAGTGCCTCAAGGGCATATTGCGGACTGACGATTCGCGTATTCTCGCGGTCGATGCCGCGTGTGTGGGTGGAGAAACAGATGTCGTGCGCGCCAATGGCTTCTACCTGCCGGGCAATCTTCTCGGCAAACCACACGTCGTCTTGGTCGCTGATGGCCACGTAGTCGCCAGTGGCTTTCATCGCCGCCGACTTGAAATTGAGGTTGAAGCCCAGGTTGCGCTCATTCTGATAAAAACGCACCTGTGGGAACTGCTGGGCATAGCGGCGGCAGATGTCGGCTGTGGCGTCGGTAGAACCGTCGTCTTGCAGTATCAGCTCGTGAATGGGATAGGTCTGCGAGAGGATAGAGTCGATCTGCTCGCCAAGATACTTGGCTCCGTTGTAGGTGCAGAGAATCACTGAAACCCTGGGTGTCATACGCTTGGTGTTGATGGTGGGTTATGGTGTGAGGGCAGGGGGGCGACTGCCACGTTGCTTATTTCTTCTTGTGTATGTAGGCCGTTACCTCTTTTAATATATGTGCCCCGGCCAGACGCATCACCGCATAATAGAGTGCTGCCGCCATGGCCATGCGCGAGAGCAGGAGCAACCAGAGGTTGCCCAAGGCGAGGGTGGCGTAGTGGGTGGCGGTCATCACGGCGAGCGCGGCAAGGGCAAAGGGGAGGATGTCGCGGAGGAAGTGGGCCGTGCGATAGCCGATGAGGCGGCTCACCGCGCGGTGCCAGACAAACAGCCAGAGGCCGTTGAGGCAGGTGTAGGCCACCACCATGACGAAGATGCCCCACCGCCAAACGATGAGCATGGTGAGTATCTGCGTGACGCAAAGCAAGAAGGTAATCCAGAAATAAGTGGTCGAATGGCCCTTGCTGATGACTAAGCTCGACAGCAGCGAGCACAGCGGCATGACTGCGCCGCTGAGGCAGAGCACCTGGATATAGCCCGCCGAGATAAGCCACTTTTGGCCGATGGCCAGCACAATGAACTCTTTGGCTACCAAGCCGAAACCCAACAGCAGGGGAAAAGCCAAGAAGGAAGTGAAGCGCACGAGCTTGCGCAGCGCGGCCACCTGCCGCGCAGGGTCATCGCGCAGGTCAACCATCACGGGCTGGGCCACTGAGTCGACCATACCTTGGATGAGCGAGAAGCACTTGAAGTTCCACTGGTAGGCTTGGTTGTAGTTGCCCGTGTCGTGGGCCGAGAAATAGCGCCCGAGCAGGATGTTGAGCACGTTGTTGTTGATATGGATGGTGATGGTGGTGGCGAGCAGTTTGCAGCTGAAGCGGAACATGCGGCGCACAGGACCCGTATCGATGTGGCGATTGGGGCGCCAAGGGGAGTAATGCCAGAAGAGCAGTGAGTTGACGGCATTGTAGGTGATGGTCTGCGTGGCCAGCGCCCAATAGGAGAAATCCATGAAGGCCATCGCCACGCCCACCATGCTCGATATCAGTGTGGCCACGATGCCGGCCTTGGCGCGTTGCCGCACCATCATATTCTTGAAGAGATAGGCTGACTGCGCCGTGCTCAGCGAGGCGAAGAGGATGGACAGGAAGGCGTAGCGGCTCAAGGCCACCAACTCGGGTTGGTCGTAATAGCGGGCTATGAGCGGGGCGCAAAAGAAGAGTATGGCGTACATCGCGATGCCGACAGTGACGTTGAACCAGAACACAGAGTTGTAGTCGTTGTCTGTGGGCGACTTCAGGTTGGTAAGGGCCGTGATGAAGCCGGAGTTTTGCAGGGCGGTGGCCACGAGCGAGAATACGGTAATCATGGATATCATGCCGTAGTCGCTCGGATTGAGCAACCTGCCGAGGATGATGCCGAACACCAGTCCGATGAACTGCATGGCACCATTGTTCATGGCTCCCCAGAATAGTCCGTTTGCCGTTTTTTCTTTTAGTGACTCTGCCATTGTAATTGCAAAAGTAGTGTTTATTGTTTGAATCACGAAACATTGTGCGCTTTTTGTGGATACGATTTGGTAGGACAAAAGGGATGATGTGGAGGAAGAATCACTAAAATATGGAGGATGTAATAGGGTTAAATTATTGTAATAAGGTTAATTTGTTTTAATTTTACTCATCTTGTTAGGCGTATGCTTTCCTATCCCATTAATAATGAGTAATTTTGCAGACCGATTATTTCCGGGGCACGCTTAGAGCCCCACGCACAGCAGTGTTAATAGCGACGCCTTTGGCCGGACGTCGTGGTTAGTGAATCGGCCGTGCAGCAGAGCTAACGCCATGGATGGTCTCTTTTAGACTGGAGGCGCCGTGAGGTCTCTGTAATAACAGGTAATAAAAACGTTTTTTAGTAGTAAATTTCAATTTTAAAATGGACACTTTAAGTTACAAGACTATTTCCGTGAACAAGGAAACAGCTCAGAAAGAGTGGGTCGTAATCGATGCCACCGACCAGATTGTGGGTCGCCTCTGCTCTAAGGTAGCTAAGCTGCTTCGCGGAAAGTACAAGCCAACTTTCACTCCTCACGTTGATTGCGGTGATAACGTAATCATCATCAACGCCGCAAAGGTGCGTTTCACTGGTAAGAAGGAAACCGACAAGGTTTACACACGCTACACTGGCTATCCCGGTGGACAGCGTTTCAACACTCCCGCCGAGCTCCGTACACGCAAGAACGGTATCGACAAAATGGTTCGCCACGCTGTCAAGGGTATGTTGCCAAAGGGTCCCCTCGGTCGTGCTTTGCTGAGCAACCTCTATGTTTTCGAGGGTGCTGAGCACAACAAGGACGCACAGAAGCCCAAGTCAATCGATATTAACCAGTATAAATAAAAAGGAGTAAAGATGGAAGTTGTAAATGCAATTGGTCGCCGTAAGAGCGCTGTAGCTCGCGTTTACCTGACCGAAGGTACCGGTAAGATCACGATCAACAAGAAAGATTTAAATGATTTCTTCCCATCAGCTATCCTGCAGTACGTGGTTAAGCAGCCACTGGAGCTTCTGGAAGTTGCTGAGAAGTATGATATCAAGGCTAACCTCGACGGTGGTGGTTACACTGGTCAGAGCCAGGCTCTGCGTCTCGCCATTGCCCGCGCACTGGTGAAGGTGAACGCCGAGGATAAGAAGAACCTGAAGGACCACGGATTCCTCACACGCGACAGCCGTGCTGTTGAGCGTAAGAAGCCGGGTCAGCCCAAGGCTCGTCGTCGCTTCCAGTTCAGTAAGCGTTAATCTCCACCCGGAGACACTGAACCGTTTAGTATCTAAACCGGTGGGACTTTGCGCTACGCAGATTACCCTCTGGCTGATTCTAACCAAGGTGTTGGACGCGGTTGCCAACAGGCGGCCTGCTATCCTGCACGAGAATTAAAAGGAAAGTAAACAATTAAAAAGAAAAAAAACATGTCAAGAACAAATTTTGACCAGTTACTGCAGGCAGGTTGCCACTTCGGTCACCTCAAGCGCAAGTGGAACCCCGCCATGGCTCCTTACATCTTCATGGAGCGTAACGGTATCCACATCATCAACCTCAACAAGACCGTTGTCATGATCGACGAGGCTGCTGAGGCACTGAAGGCTATCGCCAAGAGCGGTAAGAAGATCCTGTTCGTCGCTACTAAAAAACAGTCCAAGGAAATCGTAGCTGACAAGGCTACATCGGTAAACATGCCCTACGTGATTGAGCGTTGGCCGGGCGGTATGCTCACCAACTTCCCCACCATCCGTAAGGCTGTGAAGAAAATGACGAACATCGACAAGCTCATGGCCGATGGTACATTCTCTAATCTCTCTAAGCGCGAGATTCTGCAGATCAACCGTCAGCGTGCCAAGCTGGAGAAGAACCTCGGTTCTATCGCCGACCTCACCCGTCTGCCTTCTGCCCTCTTCGTCATCGACGTGATGAAGGAGCACATCGCAGTGAAGGAGGCCAACCGTCTGGGCATCCCTGTATTCGGTATTGTGGACACCAATTCTGACCCCAAGAACATCGACTACGTGATTCCTGCCAACGATGATGCCAAGGACTCTGTAGAGGTTATCCTCAACGCTGTATGCGGTGCTATTGCCGAGGGTCTGGAGGAGCGCAAGGCTGAGAAGGCCGACGAGAAGGCTGCCGCTGAGCAGGCTGAAGAAGTAGCCGACGGCAAGCGTCGTGCTCACCGCGCCCGCAAGGAAGAGGCTGCTGAGGCCGAGGAGGCTCCCGTGGCTGAGGCCGAGGAGGATGCTCCCGCCGCTGAGTAATCATCATACATCAGGGTCTTACAGGAGGGCACGGGGATAGAGCGATGAGCTCCTGTGCGGTCTTGTAAGACCCTTTGTCTTTTAGATCAATATCATTATTAAATCAAACAAGGATACAAAATTATTATGGCTGTTACAATTGAAGACATCAAGAAGCTGCGCGCCATGACTGGCGCAGGTATGAAGGACTGCAAAAAGGCCCTCGCCGAGGCTGACGGTGATATCGACAAGGCTGTGGAGCTCGTTCGTGAGCGTGGTCTGGCTATCGCTGCAAAGCGTTCTGACCGTGTCACATCTAACGGTTGCGTACTGGTGAAGAACGTCAATGGTTTTGCTGCTTCTGTCGCCCTGAAGTGTGAGACTGACTTCGTAGCCAACGGTGCTGATTATGTTCAGCTCACTCAGGATATTCTCGATGCTGCTATCGCCGCTAAGGCGAAGACACTTGAGGAAGTGCTCGAACTGGAGCTGGAACCCGGTCTGAAGGTGGCTGAAGCTGTTCAGCGTCGTTCAGGTGTGGTAGGTGAGAAGATGGAACTCGACGGCTATCAGGTGCTCGAGGGTGAGAACATCTACACGTATGACCACATGGGTCGTCACACCCTGACCACAATGGTACAGCTCTCTGAGGCTAACGAGGATGCTGGCCACAAGGTGGCCATGCAGGTGGCTGCCATGAAGCCTGTTGCCCTCAATGAGAGCGAAGTTCCTCAGGAAGTGAAAGACAGCGAGCTGAAGATTGCTATCGAGAAAACCAAGGAGGAGCAGGTAGAGCGTCAGGTGAACGCTGCCTTGAAGAAGGCTGGCATCAACGCTAACCTCGTTGACTCTGAGGACCACATCGCCTCTAATGTAACTAAGGGTTGGCTCTCTCAGGAGGACGCTGACAAGGCCGTGGCCATCAAGGCTGAGGCTTCAGCTGCCGCTCTGGCTAACATCAACGAGAACATGGTGCAGAACATCGCCAAGGGCCGTATGGCTAAGTTCTTCAAGGAGAACTGCTTGGTAGACCAGGAGTTCCAGTTCGGCGATGACAACAAGCAGAGCGTTTCTGAGTGGCTCAATGCTCAGGCCAAGGGTCTGACCATCAAGGCTTACCAGCGCTACAGCCTGGCTGCTGACTAATTCGCTGATATATCGAATAGCCGAGCCTCAGGATACGTTCAGTCCTTAGGCGCTATACTTTATAAGGCGGGTTCCACTTGTTGGAGCCCGCCTTTTTGGTACGCTCGGCATGGGCGTTGTCTACCGGGAGAAAGTCGCTCGGCCATAGAGTTTTGCGCAGAATGCGCAGAATGCGCAGGTCTGCGCAAAAATAACACCACACCACTCGTTTTTGTATAACTTACTTATAATTAAGGTGTTAGTGTTTTTTAATAGATTGAGGGGCAAGGATGCGCAGCGCTGCGCAACCTGCGCAACCTGCGCAAGGCTCGGTTTGGGGCTTGTCTCTGCAACTACCGGTTTGCGTAGACAACCACACCAAGCCGAAGCCGCAGGACGATGCCCGCAGTAGTCAGCAATAGCTTGAGAAAGCATGATGCTTGCAAATGCCACATTCCCTTTCCGGTAGATACCGTTTCGGTGGAATACCAGATAGGGCGGGTGGCGTAAACGTGGTGGTTAGCCTTCATAAGTGTCACCGTTATCGTACATAAAGGCTGTGTTTCCGGGTTGTAAATGCCCACCCTTTACGAGCGTACGAGATCATTCAGCACGCAACAGCTCTGGCTGTCCATTCTTTCCCCAAGCACAGGTAGTTACTCAGACTTGTTGTCAAAGATACAGTGTGCAGTGGGGGCTGAGCATAGGTTCATCAGCAATGGTGTATGGAATGGTCCATAGTAACGTTAAGGGCCTCTCCCTTACGTGCAATTTGAGAAACTGACTACTCATGGTACTCTTGTGCGCTTTCAGATACATTGGGTGTATGTCAGGTTCTCTTGACAGATGGTGAATATGATACTCGGTCTAAAAGGTTTTGGTGAGCGAGAAAAGAAACTCCTAATTATTTGGAATTTCATATCTTTACCATATCTTTGCATTATCGAATAATAGATGAAGAAAATACTATCCTAATTTGAGACCTCAAAGTAAATATGATGAGTTGTATTACAATATAAAGCACCCATAATCATAAATAATATGTTGGATCTTATCTTAGCTATTGTGTGGATTGTCTTTGCGGCTTATCTCGCAATCATCCTTATGCGTGGCATTGTACGATGTTTCGTGGATTTGAAAAGAGATCATGGCATCAAGTCGTTCGCTTTCAACTTTCTTCTCAAAGGCCTCTTGATGGTTGGGTGGTATTATCTCTTTGTGTCTCGTGGCCGTCTGGCTGATGATTGGGCAACCATTGTCGCTGGTTTTCAACCTTAGGGGGAGGGGTAGAATCTATGCCTCAGCAAGAAAAAGGCTCTTCCGTTAGATGCGTGCATGTTTGCCATGCTCACATCTGCAGGATGATGTTGCAGGGTGGGGCTTCATGCCCACCCTGCGAGCAACCACCTACACACAAATGTATCATCTACGCATTTAACGGAAGAGCCCAAAAAAGCGCAACCGTCAGGCTGCGCTTTATGCTTGGGAGATTGTTCGTCTGCATCATATGCTTCCTTTATCTTAAGTGCTGTCGCATCATGTCTCCAGAAGATTCACCGCAATTCGAGCACCAGGGCACAGCGGCCGGGCAGCGTCACGTCGTGGGTGAGGTCGACGGCGCGGCCGGTGGGGATGTCGGTGGCTGTGGTGGCGTGGCCGATGACCTCGGCATAGCGTTTCACGGCCATCGTGGCCTCGGCCTTCTTGCCGTTGATGACGGTGAGCACCGTGCGGCCCTGGTGCTGGCGGGCAATGACATACACGCCCTGCCAGGGTATGAACTGCACCTGCGTGCCCTGGGCGATGACGTCGCTCGTCTGTCGCCAGTGCAGCAGACGGCTCAGCCACTCGAACATGGCATTCTGCTCGGCGCTGCGTCCGGCTGCCGTGAAGGCGTTATGGGCGTCGCCGGGGAATCCGCCGGGGAAGTCCTTGCGCACGTTGCCGTCGGTTACCGCCTTGGTGCCGTTCATCAGAATCTCGGTGCCGTAGTAGAGCTGCGGTATGCGGTCGATGGTGAGCAGCAGAGCGAGGGCCTGCTTCAGGGCATCGGTGTCTTGTCCGTCGCCCAGGAATCGGTCGGTGTCGTGGTTGTCGATGAAGGCCATCACGCTGCGCGGGTTCTCATACAGATAGTCGTAGCAGAGCACGTTGTAGACGCGGTTCATGCCTTTCCACCAGTCGTCGGTGTCTTCGTTCTTGGCCATGCTGATGCGGTCGAAGAAGGCGAAGTCCATCACCGTCTTGAGGTAGCTGTTGGTCTCGGAGAGCTTCGAGTCTTTCTGCCATGCGGCGGTGTAGGGGGGCTCGGTGACCCATGTCTCGCCCACAGTGTTGAAGTTGGGGTACTCGGTGTCGAGGGCCTTCATCCATTGGGCCATGGCCTCACGGTCGGCGTAGGGGTAGGTGTCCATGCGTATGCCGTCGATGCCCACGGTCTCGATCCACCATTTGGAGTTTTGGATGAGGTAAGTCATGACGTGCGGGTTGCGCTGGTTGAGGTCGGGCATCGACGATACGAACCATCCGTCCACGGTCTCGGCCT
Source organism: Bacteroidota bacterium (assembly GCA_023425865.1). Taxonomy (GTDB): domain Bacteria; phylum Bacteroidota; class Bacteroidia; order Bacteroidales; family Bacteroidaceae; genus Prevotella. The sequence goes on from JAFABV010000095.1 coordinate 57,335, forward strand.
TGTCGATCTTCGAGGCATAGGGGTCGAGCACGGGCGTGAGCTTGTAGCTGGTCTGCAGGCCGTAGTGAGGATGGTTAAACCAGTTGGCTGACGGCATGTCCTTGTTCCAGGGGTGGTAGTCGCCGCAGTGGTTGAAAATCATGTCCATCACCACCTTCAGTCCCTTCTGGTGTGCCTCGGCCACGAGATTGCGGTAGTCGGCATTGGTGCCGAAGCGTGGGTCTACGCGGTAGTAGTCGGTGGTGGCATAGCCGTGGTAGGTGCTGTATTTGTTGTTGTCGGCGGGGCGGTCGTTCTCGAGCACGGGCGTGAGCCAGAGGGCGGTGACGCCCAGCTCATTGAAGTAGTCGAGGTGCTGGCGTATGCCTTCGAGGTCGCCGCCGTGGCGCAGGCTGGGAGCCTGTCGGTCGCACACGGCGTCCTGCATGGTCTTGAAGGCATCGTTCTTGGTGTTGCCGTTGGCGAAGCGGTCGGGCATGAGCATGTAGAGCACGTCGCGGTTGGTGAATCCTATGCGCTGCTCGCCGCTCATCTCACGGTCTTTGAGCGTGTATACCACCTTTTTCTTCTTGCCGTTGAGGGTGAAGGTGAGGGGCAGCTGTCCGGCCTTGGCACCGTCGAGGTTGAGGTAAATGAGCAGATAATTGGATGAGTCGAGGCGTACCAGCGAGTCGATCTTGGCGCCGGGGTAGTCGGTGGTTACCTCTGCATCGCGGATGCCCTGGCCGTAGACCATGAGCTGCAGCGTGGGGTCTTTCATGCCCACATACCAGTCGGTGGGGTCAATTCTGCTTATTTTGATTTGCGCACTTGTCATGATTACTTGTGCCAAAAGAATAAACAATAGTGTTACTTTTCTCATCTTAGGTTTGTTATTGATTGTTTAACGTGTATTTGCGATCTGGTGCCAAGCGTTATGAACAACGGATGACACGGATTACACAGAATCTTCCAGCCCGTATTTGGATGCTCCGGAAGGTGGGGGCTGTTTGCCCCTTGCTGATGGCACGGAAAGAGCCGAGGTGGTTATCGCTGATATTCATCTTGTATATTGAGTAGTCGGATGGGACGTACCATTTCGTCATTGAAGTTGTAGAGCAACCCAAGTTTCAGTCCTGTAGCCTTCAGATAGTTGAGGAGTTGGGCCTGATGAATCGGCTCTACGACTTGCACAGCCTTTAATTCCACTATAATCTTATCGTCAATCCAGAAGTCGCAGACGTATGGTGTGCTCAGTTCGTGGCCATGGAAGGAAATGGGAATCTTTTTCTCTCGTTGAAACTTGATTCCGCGTTCAGCCAGTGCGATGGCAAAGGCTTCTTGGTACACCTTCTCAAGGAAGCCGCAGCCTAATGCCTTATTCACATCTATAGCCGCTCCGTTGAGCTGGTAGGTCAGGTCTTCATAAAGTAAACTCATAAGGTTTGATCTATATTTATGGTTACTTATTTTATGGTTGCTTATTTATGCTCTTCTGTTGCTATTTCCGTGTCTTCCGTGGGGCCGAAGCGCCCCCTCCGCTGTGTCAAGTGGTGAGCTTAATTTCCGAAAATTCCGTGTCTTCCGTGTTAAAAAAAGACGCGATACTCATCGGAAAATCCGTGGTTCACCGGTGCAGGATGAGGGCCGACTGGCCGTTCACGGTCACCGTGCCGCCCTGCATGGTCTCCAAGCCGCGCTCGTTGATTTCGCCATCGCAGGCCACCACCGTATAGTTGCCCTCGGGGATGGTCAGGGTGGTGGCGTCCTTGTTGCCGTTGAGCACCACGATGATGTTGCTCCAGCTGTCGATGCCCTCAAGGTTTTCGAGCGCAAAGGCCACCGTGCACGGCTTGGTGTCGAGGAAGCGCAGGTGCTGTCGAACCTTGTCGGCACTGCCCAGGTGGAATGCCGGATGGTTCTTTTTCAGTGCGATGAGGTTTTTATAGTAACTATACACCTGCGGATAGCGCTTGAGGTTGTCCCAGTCGAGGTGGTTCACCTCGTCGGGCGACTTGTAACTGTTGTGTACCCCCTTCTTGTCGCGCAGCATCTCCTCGCCACTGAGGATGAACGGCACACCCTGCGAGGTGAATACGGCAGTCTGTGCCAGCAGGTCGAGACGAATGAGCTCGGCCTCGCTGATGCCGGGTATCGACGCGCGCAGGCGGTCGGTGAGACACATGTCGTCGTGGCAGCTCACATAGCTGATCTGCTGCGTGGGCTCGAGCGTCCACGGCTTCTTGCTGTAGTTCACACGGCCCATGTCTACCTGCGGATGGTCAATGCCACCCACGATGCCATACTTCAGGCTCTCCTCCTCGCCGGGCAGTCCGGCCAGAAAGGCCCCCTTGGTGTCGTCGCTGAACGGACCGCGCAAGGCGTCGCGCATGTCGTCGCTGAAGGCGGCGATGCCCGGCAGCTGCGGCATGTTGGCCTTTACGGCCAGCTGCTCGGTGGGCAGGGCACACTGTCCGGCGCTCCATCCCTCGCCGTAGATGAATATCGAGGGGTCGATGCGGTTCATCTCGGCGCGCACGAGGTTCATGGTCTCGATGTCGTGAACCCCCATGAGGTCTACGCGGAAGCCGTCGATGTGGTACTCTTTTACCCAGTATTTCATGCTCTGAAGCATAAACTCACGCGTGAGCGGCCGCTCCGAGGCCGTCTCGTTGCCGCAGGCCGTGCCGTCGCTGGGCTTGCCGTCGGCCTTGAAACGGTAGTAGGCGTCGGGGAATGTGCGCTGGAAGGCGCTGCCGTTGATGTCGAAGGTGTGGTTGTAGACCACGTCGAGAAACACCTTGATGCCCGCCTTGTGCAAGGCCTGCACCATCTCCTTGAACTCACGGATGCGGGTCACGGGGTTATAGGGGTCGGTGGCATACGAGCCTTCGGGCACGTTGTAGTTGAGCGGGTCGTAGCCCCAGTTGTACTGCGGCTCGCTGAGACGGCTCTCGTCAACCGAGGCATAGTCGAACGAGGGCAGGATATGCACCGCCGTGATGCCCAGGTCTTTGAGGTAACTGATGGCCTTGGGCTCGGTGAGCGCGAGGAACTTGCCCTTGTGGTTGAGGCCCGACGACGCGTCGATGGAGAAGTCGCGGTGGTGCATTTCATAGATGACGAGGTCACCAGTGCCTGTGGTGGGGCGCACGTCGTGCTCCCAGCCTGCGGGGTTGGTGGCGCTCAGGTCGATGATGGCACCACGCCTGCCGTTGACACCCACGGCCTTGGCAAATACACCGGGCGTCTCGCCATAGGGCACCGCTGCGTTGCCTTTCGTGTCGGCGAGTACCTCGGCGGGTGTGGTGACAGACGGTTGGGCAGTCACTTCAAAGGTGTAGAACTTACCCTTGAGGTCGCCCTTGAGGGTGAGTTGCCAACTGTCAGTGCCCACCCGCTTCATCTTTTTCACCTTCACTGCCTTGGTGGGCGAAACATAGTCAGTGTCGTATACGCGCACCACCACCTGCCGTGCCGCTGAGGGAGCGGCGAGACGGAAGGTGGTTTGCTGCGGTGTATAGGTCACCTCATCGAAGTTGTGGGTCTGCGCTGTCATCGGTTGCAAAAGTGTTAGCGTGGCGAACAGCGTCGCGAGGATAGGATATTTAGCCATAGGTGTTTGGACTGTGGATAGGGGGTGAGGATTACTGTGCCATGAGCGACACGGCGAAACCGCCGCCGCGAGCCATGTTGAGCTTGAGCACATCGCCGCTCTTGACGGTCTTGCGGGTGATGGTGTAGGCCTTGGGATTCTTCTCGTAGTCGGCATTCTTGGCGTCGGCATAGATGGTGCAGACATACTTGCGGCCCTTGTCGAGGAAGTCGAGCTTCACCACACTCTTGTGACCGTTCTCGTCGCACTTGCCGCCGATAAACCAGTTGTCGGTACCCTTGGCCTTGCGTGCCACGGTGATATAGTCGCCTGGCTCAGCCTCAAGATAGCGCGAGTCGTCCCAGTCGCAGGCCACGTCGCGTATGAACTGGAAGGCGTCGTCGTACTTGGCGTAGTTCTCAGGCAGGTCGGCCACCATCTGCAGCGGACTGTACATGGTGACGTAAAGTGCGAGCTGTCCCACGAGTGTGGTGTGTATGTAGTTGGGGTTGTCGCTCCAGGTGCTGAGCTGCGTCTCGAGTATACCCGGCGTGTAATCCATCGGGCCGCCTTGCAGACGCGTGAAGGGCAGCACCACCGTATGGTCGGGGCGGTTGCCGCCGAAGGCCTCATACTCGGTGCCGCGGGCGCTCTCATTGCCCACCATGTTGGGCCAGGTGCGGCACAGACCCGTGGGGCGCACGGCCTCGTGGCCGTTGACCATGATATGGTGCTTGGCTGCCTCCTTGATATTATAAAGGTAGTGGTTGTTCATCGACTGCGAGTAGTGGTGGTCGCCCCTGGGGATGATATCGCCCACATAGCCCGTCTTCACGGCGTCGTAGCCATACTTGTTCATCAGCTGGAAGGCCTTCTCCATGTGTCGCTCGTAGTTTTGCACGCTCGATGAGGTCTCATGGTGCATCATCAGCTTCACGCCCTTGCTGTGGGCATACTCGTTGAGCGCCTTGATATCGAAGTCGGGATAGGGTGTCACGAAGTCGAACACATCCTGCTTCCAGTGTCCTATCCAGTCTTCCCAGCCCACGTTCCAGCCTTCTACCAGCACCTGCTGCAGGCCGTTCTTGGCGGCGAAGTCTATATATTTCTTCACGTTCTCGGTGTTGGCGGCATGGCGGCCGTTGGGCTTGGCCTTCGACCAGTCGATCTGTCCCAGCTTCACCGACGAGAACTCATCGGTGTAGCTCCATGAGCTCTTGCCCACAATCATCTCCCACCACACACCGCAGTATTTGGTGGGGTGTATCCAGCTGGTGTCCTCTATCTTACAGGGTTCGTTGAGGTTGAGGATGAGGTGCGACGAGAGCATGTCGCGCGCGTCGTCGCTCACCATCACCGTACGCCATGGACTCTGGCAGGGTGTCTGCAGGTAGCCCTTCATGCCGGTGGCATCGGGTGTGAGCCACGACTCAAAGACCATGTTCTTGTCGTCGAGGTTGAGATGCATGGTGGCGTAGTCCACACAGGCCGCCTCATGGATGTTGATGTAGAGTCCGTCTTGCGTTTTCATCTGCAAGGAAGTCTGCACGCCGGTGGGCGAGAATACCGACACCGACGAGTTGCTCCAGTTGACCGCGTCGTGGAAACGGCCGCGAATCTCCGACAGGCGCGACTCCTGGGTCTCCTGCTCCTGCGTGTCGTAGTCGCCGGGCAGCCACCAGGCCGTGTGGTCGCCCGCCATGGCAAACTGGGTGTGCTCTTCCTTGAGGGTGAAGTACACTAAAGAGTCTTGCTGCGGAAACTCGTAGCGCAGTCCCATGCCCTCGTCGTAGACGCGGAACCGAATGATCATCGTGCGCTTGGTGTCGGGCTGGTCGAGCGTAACCGCCATTTCGTTGTAGTGGTTGCGAATGGCCGCCACCTCGCCCCACACGGGTTTCCAGGTCTCATCGAAGGTGCTGGTCTGCGTGCGTGTCTGTTTGAATCCGTCCATGAGACTGGTCTCACGCAAGCCCTTGGTAGCGTGCTTGTCTTTGGCCAGTTCGAGTCCCAGGCGCGAGGGCTTTACCACGGCACGCCCCTTATAGCTCATCTCGTAGGTGGGCACACCTCCTTGGGCGAGCGAGAATTTCAGTCGTACATTGCCGTTGGGCGATGCCACTTCCTGTGCCAAGGCTGCCACGGGCAGTGCCAAGGCCAGCAGCAGGCTTTGCATCCTGCTCCGATAGTTGCGGTTTATAGTCATTATGCTTATGAATAAATGATAGTCGGTACTGTGTATCATGAATCGCGTTCAGCCGCCGTCACGGCTTGATGAGAGCCTTGCACGGGTCATGCGGCAGGGCGTTCACCTGCCGCTCTGGTGCACCAAGTCTTTGATACTCTGCGTAATCTCTTTGTTGGCGGCCAGGTCTTCGATGTAGAGGTGCATGCGGTAGCGCCAGTAGTGCCGCGGATTGGCCGGGATGTTGATACGCTCGGCATCGGCGTCGGCCAGACGCACGCGCTCGTTCATGGCTAACCAGTCTTGTATGCTCAGCACACAGAGCATGCTGGGCGAGGTGAGCTGGCGCGAGATGATGTCGCGGGCAAGCCATCCGGGCAGCGGATGGGGAGCCGGGCCCTCACGGTAGAGCATGGAGTTGTAGTAATCCTGCGTGCGCTCGTAGTTTTCGTCCCACCACTGGCGCAGCGTGGCCATGTCGTGCGTGGAGAATGTGCATACCGAGCGGTAGGGGTTGCGCGAGAGATGGCCGAAGCGCACGTGCGGGTCTTTGGGCATCGACTGGATTTCTAAAGAGAGAATGCGCAGCTCGTTGATCACCCATGGCACGCAGTCGGGCACCATGCCGAGGTCTTCGGCACACACCAGCATGCGGGTGGCCTGCACCAGCTTGGGCAGTTTCTTCATGGCCTCGCGATACCAGAACTGGTTGTTGCGACGATAGAAATAGTCGTTGTACAGGCGGTTGAAAGCGGCCTTGTCGATGTCGTAGAGCGCCTCGTAGGTGAAGTCGAACTGTGCCGAGATACGTGGGTGGAACTTGTTGGGGTCTTTGGTGTCGCGCAAGAATAGCACGTTGGAAATGAGCGAATACAGGCCGTCGCGCAGGTTGACCTCGTCTTGGTTGGTCACGCCGGCGAAGGCTTGCTCCACCTTGCGCTGGGTGTCGTACTCGGGCTTCATCTCCCAGATGTCGTCGTGGCTGTGGCGTAGATATTTAGCCTTCACCTCCTCGGCACGGGCACCGAAGACGCGGTCGAGCACCCAGTTGGAGATAAACGGGCGGCAGAACTGGTCTTCGAGGAAGTTGAGGCCGTAGCCCTCGATTTCCTCACGCGTCATGCCCAAGGCGGGGCAGAACTGTCCGAGCAGACCGTGGACGGCGTCTACGGGAATCTCCCAGATGCGGAAGAAGCCCAGCACGTGGTCAATGCGGTAGGCGTCGAAGTAGTTGGCCATGTTTTGGAAACGGCGCTCCCACCACTGGCAGCCATCCTTGAGCATCTCTTCCCAGTTGTAGGTGGGGAATCCCCAGTTCTGGCCGTTCACCGAGAAGTCGTCGGGCGGGGCACCGGCCTGACCGTTGAGGTTGAAGTATTTGGGCTCGGTCCATACATCGCAGCTGTGGCGGTGTACGCCGATGGGGATGTCGCCCTTGAGAATGACATGGTGGCGGCGGGCATACTCGTGTACGGCGTGGAGTTGGTTGCTGAGCACAAACTGCACGTAGTACCAGTATTCCACGTCTTTGTAGGCCTTGTTCTTGGGGCTGGAGAGTGCCTTGCGGTCGGCCTCGTCCCAGCAGCGGTGGTGTGGCCACTGTGAGAAGTCGGCCGTGCCAAACTCGTCTCTCAGCGAGGAGTACTGGGCATAGGGCACCAGCCACTGCTCGTTGGCGTCGAAAAAGCGGGCAAACTCGTCGGTGGCGAGGGCCTGCTTGCCCTCTTGTTGGTACAGCAGGCGCAGGTACTGGTTCTTGGCTTGGTTCACCCGCTCGTAGTCTATCTGTGGCAACGCGTTGAGCTCACGGCGCAAGGCCTCGAACGTCTGGCGCTGCGCCTCGTCGTTGAGCTGGGGCAGTTGCGTGAGGTCAGCGTACTGCGGATGCAGGGCGAAGACGCTGATGCAGCTGTATGGGTAAGAGTCGGTCCATGTGTGGGTGATGGTGGTGTCGTTGATGGGCAGTATTTGCAGCACACGCTGACCGGTCTGCTCCACGAGGTCTACCATCTTTTTCAGGTCGCCGAAGTCGCCCACGCCGAAACTGGCGCGTGAGCGCAGCGAGAACACCGGCACGAGGGTGCCTGCCAATTTGGTGTTGTGGAAGGGCAGGAAAGCCTGGTCAAGGTGGTACACCACCACGTCGCCCTCGCGCAGTTCTGGGAGGTTGATGGTGCGGTTGAAGCCTGTCTCCCATGTCAGGGCGATGTCGCGGCGGGCATCTTGCGCGGCAAACTTAAACTCCATTTCGCCATCAGGAAACGACTCGGCGTTGAGGTCTACAACCCATTCGTTGATGCTGTGCTCAGTCATGGGCAGGGCCTTGGTGCTGTCCCAGTTGCCCAGCGTGTCGTCTTTGCCGATGATGGCCAAGCGCTGCGTGGCTTGCAACTGTGGCGCACGCACCACCAGGCGTACGGTCTTGCTGTACGGCGAGGCGGGCACCTGCTGCAGTTCACGATGGTTGATGCACTCGGTGAAGGCCGAACTGTAGAGGTAAGAGTCTTCGGGAATGTCGTTCCATCGGTCGTACACCGTGTACGTAGCTCCCTTTCTCGCATTGAGTTCGAGCTGGTGTTCTACGGTGGTCCACTCATTGCGCACCTCGTTGCCGTTGCAGTCGAGGTGGTAGAAGTAGCCGATACGTTTTACCGTGGGTGACAGGTTGAGGTCGTAGGTCCACCGCTCTCCGTCGTGGGTGAACATACGGTATTGTGCCCTGGAACCCTCAATCATCAGATTGAGCACAAGTTCTTCGCCGAACTTGGTCTGATAATCTATATTGAAATGTAAGTTCATAGAGTTTAGGCTATTAATAATTCTGGTCAAAGTTACGAAAAATATGCCCGGATGGCAGGTGCCGTTTGCACTATTTTGGTAAAATGTGATGCAAACGATTGCATCAGGGTATTCGGCAGGCACTGTCGCCTCGGCGGGATGGTTGGGCGAAGGGTGTTTTGCGGTAGGATGAGAGCGACCTCGGCAGCGGCCCCTGGCGGTGTCTACGCCTGACGTGCCGGTGGTGCAGGCCGAATGGTTCTATATAGAAGTGCATTATGGTTTTATATAGAATTATCCGATGGTTTCATATAGAACCATCCGATGGTTTTATATAGAACCATCCGATGGTTTTATATAGAATCATCTGATGACAGGGGCTGTGAGGACACGCCGGAAGCCCTTCAGGTGGTGATGAAAAAGGTGGTAAGGTGCTGTGAAACAGCCATAAACAAATCGAGACTGGCCTTGCGAAGACCAGTCTCGTACAATGGGTGACGTAGGGATGTCGCGGCAGGGTGTCGGCCTGAAGCTTGTGCCCATGAGGGGGCAGGCGCCAGGCCGCCGCGCATGGCACGTTTAGGCTTTGGTGTCTTTGATAAGCGACACGGCAAAGGCGCCGATGACAAGGGCTACGCCTGCTACAATCATCATATGGCTCTGCACGCTGCCCACCATGCCGAGGATGATGCCACCGATGGTTGCCGCCACAATCTGCGGAATGCAGATGGTGCCGTTGAACAGTCCCAAGTAGGCGCCCATGTGGCCGTAGCCTTGCAAGGCGTTGGTAACAAAGGTGAAGGGCATGGCGAGCATGGCGGCCCAGGCGCAACCGATGAGCAGGAAGGGAATGAACAGCAGGTACTGGTCGTGGATGAAGGCGCAGGCCGCAAAACCGATGCCTCCGAGCACCAAACTCAGGGCGTAGGCCATCTTGCGGTTGCTGAATTTGGGCAGGATGGGGGCCCAGATGACCGAGCCGATGGCCTGTACGGCAAAGAGTATACCCACCCAGTTGCCTGCCGCCTGGTAGCCTTCGCTGGTCACGTCGGTGGTGCCCCAGCAGTTTTCGGCCACGGTGCCGTTGGTGTAGGTCCACATATACATAAAGGCAAACCAGCAGAAAAACTGCACCACGCCGACCTTCCAGAAGGTGGAGGGGGCGTTTTTGAGCAGTACGAACCAGTTGCCGCTGCCTTTCTCTTCTTCTTTCACGTCGTCGCGGGCACCGTTGTATTTCTCGTATTCTTCAGGATTCCATTCCTTTACCTTGACCACGGTGTAGATAACGCATAAGATAAGGATGGCGGCACCTACATAAAAACTGTAGATCACGGAGTCGGGCACTACGCCGACGGCAGCTGTGTTGGCAATGCCCAAGAGGGCGAAAGCGTAGGGGAAGATGAAGCCTACCACGCTGCCGGCATTGCACAGGAAGCTCTGGATGGAGTAGGCCTTGGCCTTCTGCTCCTCGTTGACCATATCGCCCACCAGCATCTTAAACGGTTGCATGGCCATATTGATGGAGGTGTCGAGAAACATCAGGGCCATAAGGCCGAATATCATCGCCGTAGATACTGCCATGCCAAACGAGCCGGCATTGGGCAGCAGGCACATCACTAATACGGCTAAGGCGGCACCAAGGAAGAGGTAGGGGATGCGGCGGCCCCATCGGGTCCACGTGCGGTCGGAGCACGAACCCACGATGGGCTGCACGATAATGCCCATGAGAGGGGGCAGTATCCAGAAATAACTCAGACTGTGGGGGTCGGCGCCAAGGGTGGCGAAAATCCTCGAGATGTTGGCACTCTGCAGGGCGTAGGCTATCTGTACGCCGAAGAACCCGAAGCTCAGGTTCCAAAGTCCCCAGAAAGACAAGTTGGGCTTTTGTAATTCAAAATTCATAATTCAGATATAATTCACAATTCACAATTCACAATTCACAATTCACAATTCACGGTTCACGGTTCACAATTCACGGTTCACGATTCACGATTCACGATTCACGATTCATAATAGTTCATCATTAAAATAAAGTTTATCTGTTAGATGTAGACTTCACTATAGACATTAATATTTTACATATTTCAACGCAATCAGCTTTTAAGCTATTATATTCATTTAGAGGTAGGTATCCGGTTTGATATAGCAAGTCTAACCAGTAATCTGTCTCTTCGGCCTCTCGCAATGAAATATTCATTTTGGCATGAAAATCAGCCCTGCTTTGTCCTCTAATAGCTTCTCTGGCATTGGCGCCGATGCTCGTTCCACTTCGAATGACTTGGCTTGCAAGGTCATATTCGTGAAAACTCTCCCTTAATTGGCGGGCGAGCTTTACGCATCGAATAGCAAAAGCCATCGATTTCTGGATGATAGGATTGTCGTCATTTGCTTTCATTTGGCAGGATTAATTTGCATTGTATCGTGTATTTAGCATTGTGCATTGCTCATTGCTCATTGCTCATTATGCATTGTTCATTGCTCATTGCTCATTGTGCATTGCTCATTGCTCATTGTGCATTGCTCATTGTGCATTGTGCATTGCTCATTGTGCATTGCCCATTGTGCATTGTGCATTGTGCATTGCCCATTACCTCGTTGTTCCCCGGATGACGAGTCTCGTCCTGACCACCCGCTTTTCGATCTTGTCTTTCGGCGTTTCGCCTTCCACCTTACTTATCAGTATATTGGCGGCTTCCTCGCCCACACGTACGCCGCGCTGCTCCACGGTGGTGAGCATGGGGTCGCAGGCCACGGCGCGCTGGCCGTTGGTGAAGCCACAGATGGAGATGTCGCGCGGAACATTGTAGCCCATGCGCTTGGCGGTATAAAGTATGCCGATGGCCGTGTCATCGTTGACGGCGAAAAAAGCATCGGGGATTACCTCTTGAGAGAGTATCTCGGGTGTAATGGCCTCTGCGTCGGCGCGGTTGTCGCAGATGCGGAAAAATCGCTCCTCGGGCTTCAGGCCCTGGCGCAGCAAGGCGTCGCGGTAGCCGTTGTAGCGGTTTTTTGATATTTCAAGAGTCATGGGAGAGCCGAAGTAGGCAATGCGGCGGCAGCCTGTGTTGATGAGATGGGTTACGGCGTTGAACGCGCCCTGATAGTCGTCTACCACCACCCGGTTGCAGTCGATGCCGGTGCAGATGCGGTCGTAGAATACCAATGGCATGCCGTGGTTGAGCAATTTTTGGAAGTGGTCGTACTGTTGGGTGTCCTTGGCCTGCGACACAATGACCCCGCAGACCTTGTGCTCGTAGAACCGTTCGCATAGCTGGCGCTCTAAGTTATACTGCTCGGAGCTCTGTCCCACCATAATGGTATATCCACGTGATGTGGCTTCCTGCTCAATGCCACTGAGCACCGAGGAAAAATAAAAATGCGCAAATTGTGGTACGATGACACCGATAATCTTCAGCGGCTTGGTCTTGCTGTTGCGCAGACTCTCGGCCAGCACGTTGGGAAAATAATTATGTTCGCGTGCGTATCTTTTTATTTTTTCGCGCTGTTCCTCACTGATTCGTGGGCTGTCTTTCAGCGCGCGAGAGACCGTGGCAACCGACACTCCTAATGCCGCGGCTATATCCTTCATCGTAATAGGTGACGTTGGGTCCATTGTAACTGTCTTTAGGTTTTTCGTCTTAACTCTTGCAAATATTACTGTCCGCTAAACATATCTTTCACCCCATTTTTACGGATTTGGACGTTTGACAAGCCCCCTTGCGGATTCTTATTTCGGCTGTCCGCTAAAAAATGTGCGTTGTATTTGACATTGAAGCAA
>JAFABV010000102.1 GCA_023425865.1 Bacteroidota bacterium
ATATTCTACTCAATTCCTACATGGGACTATACGATTTTCTCAACCTGCCAGAGGGGCGATGGATAAAAATCATTGAGGCCAGACAGAAAGAAGATGACGAAAATCATCAACCAAGCCTTTTCCCAGAGATGAGGGGGCCTAATTTTGAAAATCAAAAGACCAAGACTTATTTACAGCAAGTTACAGATGGGAAATAGGATTTTCCCAGTTTTATCGGACAGCAATACTTTAATACAGAACCATTCTATGGTTTAATATAGAACCATTTTATGGTTTTATACAGAATCATTTTATGGTTTGATATAGAACTGTGCATCCTTTAGTAAAGCCCCATCATATCCTTTTATCCGAAGTATAAAACGATGAGCGTGTTATAGCTACGCCCCTCATGGCATGCCACACCTTCGCAAGCGGTAGCACATCTACTGGCCGCCATCTGCGGGTGCTGTGTACTCTTTAAGGTGGGTTCTATTAATTACCACCGAAACAAAAATATTAAATCATGGGTTACGTTTTGCCATCTTTCGGACTCTCTTCGGCTCAAATTGCAAGTTAACTCAGTCGTTATGCCCGCATAACTTCTTCGTTCACTTGCAATTTGACCTCGAAGATAGTCTCGAAATCTGACAAAGCTAATTAATAGAACCCACCTTAAATACGTCTCAGATGATGAATGTCGCAAGCCACATGAGCACAGTTCTTGCAAACAAGTTCAATCACCTGTTATGGCCTTTCCGAAATGCGTCATCTGCCGACGCAAAATAAGACCGTATAAGTTATTATTTTCTGTTTTGAAAGTTTGCGGTGTCAAAAAAATATGTTACCTTTACACCTTGAATAAGAATGAAAACGGCTTAGAACGAAAATAAATGCCGTCTAATCGAATTTCTTGAATATATTACATACATCAAATGGACTTGAATCAGACTATTGATCAGGACAGGGTCATGCAAATCAACATTGAAGAGGAGATGAAGTCCTCTTACATCGACTATTCGATGTCGGTGATTGTTGCCCGCGCTCTTCCTGATGTTAGGGACGGCTTCAAGCCGGTGCATCGTCGTATTCTCTACGGTATGCTCGGCTTAGGCAATACCAGTGACAAACCGTATAAGAAATGCGCCCGCGTAGTTGGTGAGGTGTTGGGTAAGTATCACCCCCATGGCGACAGTTCGGTGTACGGTGCTTTGGTGCGTATGGGCCAGGATTGGAACATGCGTTACAAACTGGTTGATGGACAGGGCAACTTTGGTAGTGTCGACGGAGACTCACCGGCTGCCATGCGTTACACGGAGTGCCGCCTCTCTAAAATGGGTGAGCACGTCATGGACGACATCGACAAGGAGACGGTAGACATGGTAAATAATTTCGACGACACGTTGAGGGAGCCATCCGTGATGCCCACCAAAATACCCAATCTGCTGGTCAACGGTGGTAACGGTATTGCCGTGGGTATGGCAACGAATATGCCTACGCACAACCTGAACGAGGTGATTGACGGCTGCTGCGCGTTTATCGACAATCCAGACATAGACACCGAGGGACTGATGCAGTATATTCCTGCTCCAGACTTCCCCACAGGCGCTTATATCTATGGCCTTCAGGGTGTTAAAGATGCATACGAAACAGGCCGCGGCCGTATCGTGATGCGTGCCAAGGCAGAGATTGAGACTGATGAAAGTCATGATAAGATTGTTGTGACCGAAATACCTTATGGTGTCAACAAGCAGCAGCTGATCGAGTATATTGCCGAGTTGGTGAAAGAGGGTAAGGTAGAGGGAATCTCTAACGTCAATGACGAGACCGGCCGTCAGGGTATGCGTATCGTCGTTGACGTGAAGCGTGATGCCAATGCCAAGGTGATTCTCAACAAGCTCTTCAAGATGACAGCTTTGCAGAGTTCGTTCTCTGTCAACAATATCGCTCTGGTACCCAACAAGGCTGACCATTCGCAGCTTCGTCCCAAGCTGCTGTCGCTCAAAGAGTGCATCCGCTACTTCATCGACCACCGTCATGAGGTGACTATTCGCCGCACACAGTTTGACTTGCAAAAAGCTAAAGAGCGTGCGCATATTCTCAAAGGACTGATCATAGCCTGTGACAATATCGATGAGGTCGTGGCCATCATCCGTGGCAGTGAAACCCCCGCGGTGGCCCAGACTAATCTGGAAAAGCGTTTCGGACTTGATAATCTGCAAAGTAAGGCCATCATCGACATGCGTCTCTCGCAGCTTACAAGCCTGCGTATGGATCAGTTGCATGCAGAGTATGATGACTTGATGAAGCTCATCGATGAATTGCAAGGCATTCTTGACGATCCTGAGAAGTGCAAGCAGGTGATGAAGAACGAGTTGCAAGAGGTGAAGGAAAAATACGGCGACGTGCGCCGCACCCAGATTATTCCTGACGAGCATGAGTTCAACGCCGAGGATTTCTATCCCAATGACCCAGTTGTCATTACTTTAAGCCACCTTGGTTATATCAAACGTACACCGCTGAGCGAGTTCCGCGAGCAGGCACGAGGCGGGGTAGGTTCCAAGGGCGCGAATACGCGTGACAAGGATTTCACAGAGTATATCTATCCGGCCACGATGCACCAGTATATGCTTTTCTTCACCAAGAAAGGACGTTGCTATTGGCTGCACTGCTATGACATACCTGAAGGCGACAAGACCTCTAAGGGTCGCGCCATACAGAATTTGCTCAATATTGAGCCTGACGATGCGGTCAACGCCTTGCTGAGATTGCGCGGACGTGGCTTGGAAGACGAGGAGTTCATCAACAACCATTATGTGGTGTTTGCCACAAAGAACGGTACGGTGAAGAAAACCTTGCTTAAGGAGTATTCTCGTCCGCGTGCCAACGGTGTCATTGCTATCAACATCGCTGAAGGCGATGAAGTCATCGATGTACGCCTTACCAATGGTACCAACGAACTGATCATGGCCAACCGTAATGGCCGTGCGGTGAGATTCGATGAGAATTCCATCCGTACGATGGGTCGTGTTTCTACCGGCGTGCGTGGTATGCGTCTTGACGATGACGACGACGCGGTTATCGGCATGATTGTAGTCAATGACGCAGAGAACGAGACCGTTATGGTGGTAAGCGAAAACGGATATGGCAAACGTTCCGAGGTGGAAGACTACCGCAAGACAAACCGCGGCGGCAAGGGTGTCAAGACCATGGCCATCACGGAAAAGACCGGTCGCTTGGTTGCCATCAAAAACGTGACAGACGACAACGATCTGATGATTATCAACAAGAGCGGCATTGCCATTCGACTGGCTGTTTCAGACGTGCGTACCATGGGACGTGCAACTCAAGGCGTCAGACTGATTAACCTGGTGAAGAAAAATGACAATATCGCCAGCGTTTGTAAAGTGATGAGCTCGGAGTTGGAAGCAACTTTAGAGACCGAGAGCAAGCAGAAGTTGATGGAGGCTGACGAGAAGTTCTCTCAGTCTACCTCTACGCTTGAAAGCGGTGATCTGGATTCTTCCGCCGACAACAATACCGTTGACGGGATAAGCATCGGTGTCGATGATTTAATTGATGTTGATGAGTAACATTTTGCTCCTGTTACCCGTCTGGGTAGCAGGAGTAAATCGTTATTGCGACTATAAACTTTTAATTTAAGATAAATATGAAAAAACTAATGATTGCAGCTTTGATGATGCTTGGCACGTCAACTGCTTTTGCCGGAGACAGTGAAGGGCTCAAGGCTATCATGAAGGTTAAAGACTATGCTGCCGCACTCGACTTGGTGAACAGCAGTCTCAACCAACTTGCTAACAATCAGGAAAAGGCTAAGGCCTATCAGCACCTTACCAAGCTCGCTCTTGAGAAGTTTGATAAGGAAAACGCTGTCCAGACAGCCAACATGCAGGCACAGATCACTAAGGGCAAGGAGTCGGCTTACGACACACTTGGTTACTACGAGGCAGCCTACAATGCCACTGTCAATGGCTTGGAATGCATGAAGTATGATGCTATGCCCGATGAGAAAGGCAAAACAAAGCCTAAGTTTACCTCTGAACTGACACCGTTGGTTTCCAACGCTCGCATGCAGTTAGTTACTGCCGGTAACTATTACGCAACACTTGGTGACGAGAAAGGTGTGTTGAAGTATTGGGGTACTTTCCTCGATACCGACGACCATCCTGCTTTTGCCGCTTCAAAGGCTAACGAGGAGCAGTTTATTGGTCAGGTAGCCTTCTATTCGGCTCAGTTTGCCAATCAGGCTGGCGAGTATGAAAAAGCAGAGAAGTATGCCGACATCGCCATGCGCGACAAAACCGTGCGCGACAAGGCTGAAAGCTTTAAGTATTCTATGGCTCAGCGCAACCTGAAGACCCAGGCCGATTCACTTGCATTTGTTGACAAGATGAAGTCGTTGTATGCTGCCGATCCGAAGAACGAGTCCATCTTTGTTATTCTGGCAAACATGTATTCTGGATTGAACAAGAACAGCGAGCTCGACGCTCTGCTCAACGAAAAGGTAGCTGCTGACCCCAACAATTTCTCTGCATGGGCATTGAAGGGTCAGACACTGATGAATCGCAACTCTACCGCGGAAAATCCGAATTGGGATGAGACCATCGATTGTTTCAAGAAAGCCAATGCTATTGACGGTACTAATACTGTGATTCTCACCTATCTGGGTTTCTGTCTGAATGCTAAGGCTGCCAATGCCGCAAACGCACAGGCACAGAAGGCACTTTGCCAGGAGTCTATGGGCTTCCTTGAGAAGGCTCGTGAACTGGACCCCAACCGAGAGAAGGCCAACTGGGCTTATCCTTTGTACCAGAGCTACTATACTGTTTATGGTGCTCAGGACAACCGTACCAAGGAGATGGAGCAGATGCTGAAATAATCAGAATGTGACGATATAGGGATGGGGCCGCATCACCATTTTCATGGGATTGCGGTCCCATTTTCGTTTAAGCGACGCCATGAAGTGGTCTGCTGCTGAATGCCAATTAGAGAAATAAAAGCGTAATCTGAATCTTTATAGCTTGCGTATATCAAATAAAAAGGCTATCTTCGCAATTTGAAGGGTTATTATTCATTCCAAAACCAGATGAAATGCGACATTGGATATGCTTCATAGGGTTGATTTTGGCTTGTGTAGCCTATGCCAAGGACGGCTCCTCCAAGGATTCGGCCCGTGTGATTGCGTTGCAAGTGCAGGAACAATTAGCCCATCTTCCTACAGTTCAAGATTCCGCTGATTACTATTTCATTTTAGAGAAAGTCGTGAAGTTGGCGTTGCGATGTGACCAGTATGACGCGCAACCCAATGCACGTGGCAAAGTGAAGACCGTTTACCGAAAGAAGCATCGTGCCAAGCTGTTGCCGTTGTATCCGCGTTTGATAGACGGAGCCCGTTATTTCGCGACCACAGGGCAATCTGCGCATACCTCGAATATACTGTCGGTTTATCTTGATTTCTCGCAGAGTCAACTTGGTGAGGGCTTACCTGCTGCCGACAAAGGCTGGGCAGCCTTGTGGGCGGCACAATTGGCCTTTTCGATGGGTGACTATTCGGTTGCCGACCATATGGCCGAATTGGCACTGGCTGACAGCGTCTATGCTCCTTTGGCAGCAGAAGTTAAAATCAGGTGTATGCGTGAAACCATGACTACGTCAATCGACTCCGCACGATACATCATTGCATTATTAGAATTACATGACAAAGCCCCGCAAAATGAGGGATACTTTCGGATGCTGACGCAATATTTTACGACAAAGGGTAATAGGCAGCAGATGGATAACTTTGCCATCGACGAAATCCGCAAAGATAGTACCAACAAGCTGGCCTGGGCTTTCTTAGGTGAAACAAAGATGAAGCAGCACCTTTGGGCTGAAGCCATACACGCGTATCAGCGCGCGGTGGCATTGGACAGTGATTTTGTAGAAGCCATGTATAATCTTGGCATTTGTTATAGCGCCAGTGCCCAGGAAGATGAAGCCGGACATGAAAAGCTTTCGCCAGACTCTTGTGTGTTGATGCTTCATCGTGCTAAAGCCTATTTGGAACAGGTGAGCGCCCATCGTGACGGGCAGTCATTAGACTGGGTGAAGCCCTTGTATCAGGTCTATCTTATCTTAGGCGAGAAAGAGAAGGCCGCAGTATTGGAACAAAGATTAATTTCAGGAAAAGATGCAGAACAGGATCATTAGTGTCATCATATGCTGTTTGTTTTGTGCCGGTATTTTTGCACAGAAAAAAGATATTGCCACGGCAAGAGAGTATGTAAAGAAAGGAAACAACTTGGATAAAGCCGAGCAGATGATGCTCACTTTACTCAAGGATTCCGACCAGAGAGCTAACGTAAAAGTATGGGATGTGCTCTTTGAGGCCGTACGTAAACAATATGAGCAAGGCAACGAGAAACTCTACCTCAAGCAGAAATATGATACGGCGGCATTGTTTAATACCGCATCACGAATGTTTGTATATATGGAGCGGTATGACTCGATAGAATCTCAGCCCGACGCCCATGGCAAGGTGAAGCTGGCATACCGCAAAGACCATGCCTCGTTGCTAAATACTCTTCGGCCCAATTTGTTTAATGGCGGATTATATTATATTCAGAAACAGAAATTTGCGGATGCCTATCGTTTTTTCAATCAATACATAGACACTTCCATTCAGCCTCTGTTTACGGGTTATAATTATTCGGAGCACGACAAACGAATGCCCGAGGCCGCATACTGGGCCGCTTACAGTGCCTACAAACTGAATGACGCAAAAAAGACATTGGAGCATACTTACTTGGCGCTGAAAGACACGGCCCATTATGTGATGATGTTGCAATATCTTGCCGACATCTATCGCCAGGAAAAGGATACGGTGAGGTATGTTGATGCCTTGAAAGAGGGATTTGAGAAATATCCTTCAGAGACATTTTTCTTTTCAAATCTCATCGATTATTATTCGGGAAACAATCAGTGGGAACATGCCTTGTCGCTCACGGATAAGGCCATACAGAATGATTCAACCAATGAAATGTTTTGGCTGACCAAAGGAACCGTACTGCTGAATTTAGGCGATTATGAACAATGTTTTGTGTTGAGTGACAGTCTTCTACAAAAAAACGACAGTTTGGTTGGGGCATACCTGAATGCAGGACTGGCCAAATTTAATCTTGGCGTGACGCTCGACAAGAGAACCCAGCATTCCGCCAAGACAAAAAGAAGTATCCTTACCTATTATACAGAGGCACTGCCTTATTTGGAGAAATACAGAAAACTTCAACCTGACAGGGCCGATAAATGGGCGTTGCCGCTCTATACCATCTATCTGAACCTCAACAAGGGAAAGGAATTTGATGAAATTGATAAAATATTGAAGAAATGAATATAACAGACATTACGAATAAACTCGGTATCACTTTGAACGCAATGCAAGAGGAGACCGTGGAGGCAATCTTGCACAGCAATGACGACTTGGTGGTGCTGAGCCCAACAGGTTCGGGAAAAACCTTGGCCTATCTTCTTCCTATCTTGCAACTCACCGACCAGACAAGCGAACATGTTCAGGTGATTGTCGTGGTGCCAGGCAGAGAACTTGCCTTGCAGTCGGCGCTGGTAATGAAGGATGTCGGGACGGGAGTAAGGGCATGCGCTTGCTACGGCGGTCGTACAGCCATGGAAGAACATCGCACCCTCAAGAAGGTAAAACCACAGATCGTCTTTGGAACTCCAGGCCGACTGAATGACCATTTGGATAAGCAAAACATCCTAACAGATTCTGTCAAGTATCTGGTAATCGATGAGTTTGATAAGTGCATGGAAATGGGCTTTTACAAGGAGATGGCGGCACTGTTCGATAAACTCCCCGCTGGCATACGTCTGATATTGCTTTCCGCTACAGACGCTGAGGAGATGCCCGATTTTCTGGCTCGTGGGCGGGGAGGAAAGCCCAAGGGCAAAAACTCAAATAATATACGGCGAATCAATTATTCGGTCATGGCCGAGGAAACTTCTCAACGAGTCATGACATTCCGTGTAGCAAGTCCTACGAAAGACAAGCTCGACACCTTGTCTCAACTGCTGCGAAGTTTAGAAGGCGGCAGTAGTATTGTTTTCTTAAACCATAGAGACGCAGTAGAGCGAACAGCCAGTTATCTTGCTGGCGAAGGCTTTGCTGTGAGCGCATTTCACGGAGGACTCGAGCAGAGAGCCAGGGAAGACGCCCTATATAAGTTTTCAAATGGCTCTTCCAACGTCTTAGTCAGTACCGACTTAGGCAGTCGCGGCTTGGATATCCCGGAGGTAAAAAACATCATCCACTATCATTTGCCAGAAAGTGAAGACGGTTATATCCATAGGGTAGGGCGTACGGCACGCTGGGACAAGATGGGACAGGCGTTTTTCATACTTGGTCCTGAGGAGAATGTTCCGACATATGTTGACGCTGAAGTGGTGGCGTATGAAATACCTGAGCATTTGCCCGCCCCACAGTCACCGAAGATGGTGACATTATACATAGGAAAGGGGAAGAAGGATAAAATCTCAAAAACGGATATAGTTGGATTTTTATGCAAGAAAGGGGGAATCAATTCCAGTGCAATCGGCAAAGTTGATGTCAAGGAACATTATGCCTACGTAGCTATCGAGCGGAAGTACCTGAAGGCATTACTCAACCAGGTAAAGGGCGAGAAGATAAAAGGCATTCGTACGATAGTAGAAGAGATTAGATAGGCTTGGTGCAGCATATTTCTTGTATCACTATTTAGTTTGTCAACCCTCACATCAGGCTTTGTCTGACTATCTATAAATTCATAGTAAATAATTTGTATATATGAAATAAAAAACGTAAGTTTGCAAGCACTACAGCTATGCCTTAAAGGATATTATAAGATTAACCGTTTAAAACATTTCGTAATGAAGAAGTACAACTTTAATGCTGGTCCTTCGATGCTTCCACGTGAGGTGATCGAGAACACCGCAAAGCAAATTTTGGATTTCAATGGTTCTGGCCTTTCTCTTATGGAGATCAGCCATCGTGCAAAAGATTTTCAGCCAGTAGTTGATGAGTCCGTCGCTTTGATCAAGGATTTACTTGACATCCCCGAGGGCTATTCGGTTATCTTCTTGGGTGGTGGCGCATCCTTGCAGTTCATGCAGATCCCCGCAAACTTTCTCATTAAGAAAGCAGGATACCTCAATACGGGTACTTGGGCAAAGAAAGCTTTGAAAGAGGCTAAGCTATATGGCGATGTAGTTGAAGTTGCTTCGTCAGCAGAGAATAACTACATGAGTTTGCCTCACGATTTCACCATCCCTTCTGATATTGATTATCTGCATGTCACCACTAACAATACAATCTATGGTACAGAGTATCGCGAAGACTTTGACGCCCCGGTGCCTCTGATTGCTGACATGTCATCTGACATTATGAGTCGTCCGGTAGATGTATCCAAGTATACGGCGATTTATGCCGGCGCTCAGAAAAACATGTCAATGGCTGGTGTAACTGTAGTCATCGTCAAGGACGACATGTTAGGTCAGGCTCCCCGTGAGTTGCCCACCATGATAGATTATCGTACACATGTGGAGAAGGGTTCCATGTTTAACACACCTCCTGTTGTTCCCATTTACTCTCTGATGGAAACCATGCGTTGGGTGAAAGCTAACGGTGGCGTATCGGCTATGGACCGTAGGGCAAAAGAGCGTGCCAAGATCGTGTATGACGAGATCGACCGTAACAAGTTGTTCCGTGGCACAGTGGCAGAACAGGATCGCTCGTTGATGAATCTCTGCTTTGTGATGAACGATGAGTACAAGGAGTTGGAGAAGCCGTTCCTTGATTTTGCTGTTGCTCGGGGCATGGTAGGTATCAAGGGCCACCGTTCTGTAGGAGGTTTCCGTGCCAGCTGCTACAACGCTCAAACAATCGAAGGCGTGCAGGCTTTGGTGAAGGCCATGCAGGATTTTGAGAAAGAGCATTAACCCGCCCTTTCCTTATAAAGAAGAAATAGATTGTAATTTTATAGATTTCTATTTATGAAAGTTCTTATTGCAACCGAAAAACCTTTTGCCGCTACTGCGGTAAAAGGTATAACCGAGGAGTTGGAGGCCGCAGGCCATCAGGTCGTCGTGTTGGAGAAATATACAGAGCCCCAGCAACTATTGGACGCAGTGGCCGACGCTGACGCCATGATTGTTCGCTCAGATAAAATAACGCCTGCCGTACTCGATGCAGCCAAGAATCTCAAGATCGTCGTAAGAGCTGGAGCCGGTTACGACTCTATCGACACCGCATATGCCAAGGAAAAGGGTGTCGTGGTTGAGAATACACCCGGTCAAAACGCCAATGCTGTGGCAGAATTGGTATTTGGTATGTTGGTTTATGCCGTACGCAATTTCTTCAATGGCAAGTCTGGCTCTGAGCTGAAAGGAAGGAAATTAGGCATTCTGGCTTTTGGTAACGTCGGCCGAAATGTGGCTCGTATCGCCAAAGGGTTTGACATGGATGTATATGCCTTTGACCAGTTCTGCAGAACAGACATTATCGAGGCCGCCGGTGTGCACGCTGTAGACAGCCGTGACACGCTGTTTAAGACTTGTGATATTGTCAGCCTGCACATTCCCGCCACCCCTGAAACCGTTCAGAGTATCAACTACGAAGTGGTGAATCAGATGAAGAAAGGTGGTATTCTGGTCAATACTGCCCGTCAAGAAGTTATTAATGAGCCAGAATTGCTGAAACTCATGACTGAGCGCGAAGACTTGAAGTTCATTACAGACATCAAGCCAAGCAATGACGCGGACTTTGCCAAGTTCGAGGGGCGTTATTTCTCTACGCCGAAGAAGATGGGGGCACAGACTGCAGAAGCCAACAACAATGCAGGACTTGCCGCTGCGCGCCAGATTAATGCGTTCTTCAAGGATGGTGATACAAAATATCAAGTAAACAAATAGGTTTCTTTTTTTTGACTTTGGACTTTGATAGATTGATGATATTAAGAATGAATATCAAGTCAATCATTTCTTCTTCTATCATGCATCTTCAAGGTTCAAGGTTGTTTGTTGATGCCAAACACGGTATTTACTACTAATAAATATGGTGTTTGTACCGGGTAAACGGCATCTTTATCAATTGTAACCTACGTAATTAATTAAATCATACTATGGCAACAATCAGACCGTTTAAGGGAATTCGTCCTCCGAAGCAGTTCGTAGAGCAGGTAGAATCGCGTCCCTATGATGTCCTTGATTCTGAAGAGGCCAGAGTCGAGGCTGGTGATAATGAAAAGTCTCTCTATCATATCATCAAACCTGAAATTAATTTCGAGCCGGGAACCTCAGAATATGATCCGCGTGTCTATGAAAGTGCGGCCGACCATTTCAAGCAGTTTCGTGAGAAAGGGTGGCTGGTAAAGGACACCGAACCGCACTATTACATCTATGCCCAAACCATGAACGATAAGACGCAATATGGCTTAGTGGTTGGTGCATATGTGAACGACTATCTCACAGGTGTCATTAAGAAGCATGAGTTAACCCGTAGGGATAAAGAAGAAGACCGCATGAAGCATGTCAGGGTTTGCAATGCCAACATAGAACCCGTGTTCTTTGCTTATCCCGACAACCCTACGCTTGATTCACTCATCACGCGCTATGCGCAGACAGAGCCCGAATATGACTTTATAGCCCCAATTGACGGCTTCCGTCATCAGTTTTGGGTTATTTCAGATGCCGAGGACATAGCTGCTATTACAAATGAGTTTGCCAAGATGCCAAGCCTCTATATTGCAGACGGTCATCATCGTTCGGCGGCCGCGGCATTGGTAGGCGCTGAGAAGGCCAAAGCCAATCCCCATCACACAGGCGATGAAGAGTATAACTATTTCATGGCGGTGTGTTTCCAGGCAAGTCAACTTACCATTCTTGACTACAATCGTGTGGTCAAAGACCTCAATGGCATGACCTCAGAGGAGTTCTTGCAGCGATTGCAAACAAGTTTTACAGTCGAGGACAAAGGAGTTGAGACCTATAAGCCCACTCATCTGCATGAGTTTTCACTTTATTTAGATGGCCACTGGTATAGTCTTACCGCAAAGCCTGGTACATTCAACGACCACGACCCGATTGGCGTGCTTGATGTAGATATATCGAGCCGGCTGATACTTGATGAGATTATGGGCATCAAGGATCTCAGGTCTGATAAGCGAATCGACTTCGTGGGAGGTCTACGTGGATTAAACGAGTTGAAGCGACGTGTAGATTCTGGTGAAATGCGCTGGGCGTTGGCACTTTATCCTGTTTCCATGGAACAAATCATGAACATTGCCGACTCTGGTAAGATCATGCCACCCAAGGCCACGTGGTTTGAACCCAAGTTGCGCTCTGGGTTGGTGATCCACGAACTAACAGAATAATCGGTGAGTGGTCGTATCGAATGACAGACAGTTTTAATACCATCAATAGTATAGGCGAGGGATTCTACTCCGAGAAGCGAAGTAAGTTCCTCGCCTTTGCCCATCATGTAGAATCTGTGGATGAGGTGAAGGAGATTGTCGATGGATACCGCAAGAAATACTACGATGCCCGCCATTGCTGCTATGCCTATGTACTCGGAGCTGAGCGCGACGTCTTTCGGGCAAATGACGACGGTGAACCATCATCCACAGCAGGAAAACCGATTTTGGGGCAGATCAATTCGAATGACTTAACCAATATCCTGGTCTGCGTCATTCGATATTATGGTGGCGTCAATCTGGGTACAGGCGGTCTCATAGGAGCTTATCGTGCTGCTGCGGCAAATGCCATCGCACATTGCGATATCATCACTCAGCAGGTAGAAGAGCAGGTTTCCTTTCAGTTCACCTATCCTATGATGAATGGAGTTATGCGTGTTGTAAAGGAAATGGAGCCACGTATAGTGTCACAGCGTTTTGATTCCACCTGTGAGATTGTCTTGTCTATTCGAAGGAGTTTGGCCCAGGAATTGAAGGACCGTTTGAATAAATTAAGCTTTGAATAGTCCATCAAATGCCGCTCTCGGCGACATAGAAGGTAGGAGAGTGACAGAAACCTTTTGCAAAAATATGACGGATTGCCGTTTAATTTTTGTTAATCATTTCTTCTCGTTCAATATTTTATTTACCTTTGTATCACTTTTCGGGAAGATTGGCAGAGTGACCGAATGCGCTGGACTCGAAATCCGGTATACCCTTTCCGGGTATCGGGGGTTTGAATCCCTCATCTTCCGCAAATAGAACGGCTGTTTCAACTCTTGAAACAGTCGTTTTTTTCATGGGGATGGACTGCAGAAAAATATTACACATAGACATGGATGCTTTCTTTGCGGCCATAGAGCAGCGAGACCATCCGGAATGGCGTGGCAAACCCATTGCCGTGGGCCATGACAGTAGTAGGAGCGTTGTATCTACTGCCAGCTATGAAGCCCGCAAGTATGGTGTGCACTCTGCCATGTCTATGGTTGTGGCTAAACGGCTGTGCCCCGATTTGATTATTGTAGACCATCGGCATCACTTTTATAAAGAAGTGTCGCGGCAAATTCAGGAGATATTTCTTCAGCATACCCAGTTGATAGAACCCGTCTCTATTGATGAAGCATTTTTAGACTTGTCGGCATCATGTGAGAATTTCCAGCAGGCCATTGAAATCGCGCAAGCTATACAGCAGCAAATTGTCGATGACTTACAACTTACTGCATCTGTGGGTATCTCCTACAATAAGTTTTTGGCGAAGATTGCGAGCGATTACCGAAAGCCCAACGGCATGTTTGTCATCACACCCGATGACGCTCTAAATTTCTTGGATTCACTTTCTGTCTCGAAGATATGGGGAGTGGGACCCAAGACCCAAGTACGTATGCACAAGATGGGCATCTTTACAGGAGCCGATCTTAGGAAGGTGTCATTGAAACATTTGGAAGAGGTCTTTGGCAAGGCCGGCCGTATTTACTATGATTTTGCACGAGGTATCGACCATCGGGACGTACATCCAGTGTCTGTCAGAAAGTCTGTAGGCTGTGAAAGAACATTCGAAGAAGACATTACACTCAAGTCGCAAATGATTATCGAACTCTATCATACAGTGGTAGAACTTGTTGAGCGTTTACAACGAGCCAACTTTAAAGGTAAGACTTTAGTTCTAAAGGTTAAATATGCAGACTTTCAGCAAATTACCAGAAGCGTGACATCTTCCTCTGAATTGCTCGTAAAGGATGATATCCTACCACTGGCCAAGCAGTTGATAAGCAAGGTAGAGTATTCCCCTCTGCACCCGGTCCGACTCATTGGGCTCTCATTGAGCAATCCTCAGGATAATCAAGAAAAGCACGGGGCTCGATGGATTCAAGGCACACTGGATTTTGGAGATGATTGGCATTTAGATAACACGTAGATAATGCCTAACTATCAAAAGATAAAAAAACGATTTTGCTTGGAAATATCGGAAATTAAGTATATCTTTGTACCCGTCTCTGTTGAGACTGAGGCTTAAAAACCAACTTAGCATGTTAGGCGAGAATTCCATCGACAAAACCGAAATAGCCAAGTCAACAACTCCCGTCAAGCGGAATCAGAATTTTGGCAAAGGCAAAAAGCGCGATATTAAGCGCAACATCCCAACCGATCTCATCCCTGTAGAAGAGGAGACCTGGTTGCTTCAGCCCATAGCCGTAACAATGATGCGACATGACTATTCGCTGATTCAAATCCGTATTCTCGTTTCTATCGTCGAGTATATGCAGACCAAGCTGCATAAGATCCTGAATAAGGAAAAGATGGAACCCGAAATCTTTTCTGACGCAGAACTTGATAACGACGGACGATTGGAAATCAAAACCTTGTTTAAGACGTTGGGCGTCGATCCCAACCACTACCCACAGTTGCGGCAGAGCCTGAAGATGCTGGCCGCCATCCCTGTGGAGATACCTTATAAGACAGCCGACGGTCGCAGCTACCTGAAGGTCACCAATCTCTGTGATGTCTATATCCCTGAAGATGCTGGCATCTATGAGAAATATGCTGTCTTAAAAATCGACAGGACGGTAGCCAAACGCCTTGTCTCATTAGATTTAGGTTACCATCGCTTGGGCAAGCAGATTGTCTTTGCCTGTCGTAATCGCTACACCCAGCGAATTTATATGTTTATAGAAAGTTGGTTGGACAAAGGCGGAACAGTAATCAAGACCATCGATTTTCGTAAAATGCTCCGTTTGGAGACCAACTATAAGAAATTCAGTGATTTCACGCGCCGCGTACTCGAACCTGCCAGGGAGGAACTTGAATCTCTGGCAGAGAATGGGTTTTGCGATTGTTATTTTGAATACGAGAAACGATTCGAACGCGGTAAGCGTGGCGGTGAGCCAGAAGAACTGATTTTCCATATTCATCGCCCGAAGAATAAACTGAATCAGCAGCTGAGAGACGTCACAGACATGCAACGTCAGCAGTTTGCTGATATGCTGGTGCGCTATTTCGGATTCGAAGGACCTATGGCCCAGAAGATGAGTGAACGCATCTTACCAGAGAATTATCAAAGTGCCGTATCCAAGTTGATAGACTTGCGCAATCGGTTGTCGGCCAATATAAAAGTTCATGACCGAGCAGCCTATACTTATCGCACTTTGGACAACCTCTTCAGAGGGGTTAATAATCAATAATTAGGAAACAACATTATCATGAAGTCAAGAACATCAGATTGGTTTGAAACCAAGATCCGATTTGACAAAACCCAAGATGACGGCACTCTGAAGCCCGTCACCGAGCAATATGTCGTAGACGCTCTGAGCTTTACTGAAGCAGAGAAGTCGCTTATCGAGGAAATGTCGGTATATATTAGTGGCGAATTTAAGATTACGGGTATCAAACCTGCTCCCTACCATGAGATATTTTTCAGTGACAACGATAAAGATGACAAGTGGTACAAGGCTAAGTTGCAGTTTATCACTATAGACGAGAAGACAGAAAAGGAAAAGCGTTCTACAGTGACCTATCTGGTTCAGGCCGCAACATTGCCAGGAGCTGTGAGAAATATTGAGGAAGTGATGAATGGCACCATGATAGACTATGTCATCTCCGCCATCAACGAAACCATGTTCATGGACGTGTTTGTACATGATGCCAGTGGACGACATGGTCACCAACAGGAGGACGACGCGACGCCCGAATACGAGGAAATGGAAACCAAGGAAACTGCGGAATAATGAATGTAGATGTTGCTAAAAACTTGAAAGAAGTGCTTGGCAACCTTCCCGCTTCTGTACGCTTGGTTGCCATCAGCAAATATCACCCCGGGGAATACATCATGGCGGCCTATCAGGCAGGCCAGCGCATCTTCGGGGAAAGTCACGAACAGGAACTCAGGGGCAAGGCCGAGACCTTGCCTAAAGACATTGTCTGGCATTTTATCGGCCATCTGCAAACGAACAAGGTCAAATATATTGCCCCATACATCCATATGATAGAGGCAGTTGACTCTTTCAAGCTGATGAAAGAAATCGACAAGCAGGCGGCCAAGAACAATCGTGTGATAGACATCCTGCTTGAACTGCACATTGCCGAAGAGGAGACCAAATATGGCTTTACTTTCGATGCCTGCCGTGACATGCTCAGGGCTGGCGCGTGGCGTGAGTTACATCACATTCGTATCTGTGGGTTGATGATGATGGCCAGCTATGTGGATGATGAGCGTCAGATCAGCAGTGAGATGAACAGTGCCGCCGATTTCTTTGACGAGTTGAAGCGTGACTATTTTGCTGACGCAGAGTACTTTTGTGAACGGTCGTGGGGTATGAGCCACGATTATCAGATAGCTGTACGCTGCCGTTCAACCATGGTAAGAGTGGGTACCTCAATCTTTGGGCCGCGGGTTTATTAAATGGAGTAGGGGTTATGGCAGAAAACAACATGTTTGACAAGGCAAAGCAGATGCTTGACAGCTATCTGAAGACGGCCGGAATGCGCAAGACGCCAGAGCGCGATGCCATCTTGTCTGCCATTTACGACATGAACGGCCATTTCTCCGTGGAGCTGTTAAACGAAAAACTTGAGGAGCAAAAATTCATTGTCAGCCGTGCCACCCTGTACAATACATTGCGGCTGTTTTTGAAGATTCATTTGGTTGTGCGCCATAAACTGGTAGACAAGACCACCTATGAGGCTGCGTTGCTCAATGATTCGCACTGCCATCAGATTTGCACTTTATGCGGTAAAGTCGTTGAGATCGAGTTGCCGGGTGTGGAAGCGGTATTGGAACAAACACATCTTCGCCGCTTTCGCAAAGAGGGCTTTACGCTTTACGTCTACGGCATTTGCAGCTCTTGTCAATCCAAATTGACGCGTAGACAGCGTTTGCTAAAAGAAAGGAAATAAACATTTTGATATACTAAACTTAGTAAGGCTTATGAATACAGGTAAAGTAGATGTCCTTCTGGGACTCCAGTGGGGGGATGAAGGCAAGGGCAAAGTGGTAGATGTCCTCACGCCTCGATATGATGTCATTGCCCGCTTTCAGGGTGGCCCCAACGCTGGCCATACATTAGAGTTTGAAGGCCAGAAGTATGTACTTCGTAGTATTCCCTCAGGAATTTTCCAGGGTGGCAAGGTCAATATCATTGGCAATGGCGTAGTGTTGGCTCCCGACTTGTTTATGTCGGAGGCTAAAGATCTGGAAAAGAGCGGGCATGAACTGAAAAGTCGTCTCCGCATTTCAAAGAAGGCACATCTCATCATGCCTACGCACCGTCTGCTCGACCGTGCCATCGAGGCCGCCAAGGGCAAGGACAAGGTGGGTACAACCGGCAAAGGCATCGGACCCACCTATACTGATAAGGTAAGCCGTAATGGTCTACGCGTGGGCGATATCTTAGAAAACTTTGAAGCCAAATATGCAGCCCACAAAGAGCGTCATATGAATACGCTCAAGGCCATGGGCTGGACAGACTTCGAGGGTTTTGAGGAGACAGAAAAACTTTGGCTCGAAGGCGTAGACTTCCTGCGTCAATTTTATATCATTGACAGTGAGAACGAGATCAACCAACTTCTTCGTGATGGCAAAACCATTCTGTGCGAGGGCGCACAGGGCACCATGCTCGATGTAGATTTTGGCAGCTATCCCTTTGTTACATCCAGCAACACGATTTGTGCTGGCGCATGCACAGGCCTTGGTATTGGACCTAACAAAATAGGCAATGTGTTTGGTATTATGAAAGCCTACTGCACACGTGTGGGGGCTGGACCTTTCCCCACTGAGCTTTTCGACGAAACCGGCAAGACAATCCGTGACCTTGGTCATGAGTATGGAGCCGTGACAGGTCGTGAGCGTCGCTGCGGTTGGATAGACCTGGTACAATTACGCTATAGCATCATGGTAGATGGAGTCACAGAACTTATCATGATGAAGAGTGATGTTCTTGATGGCTTTGATACCATAAAGGCATGTGTGGCTTACGAGTTGCCAGACGGAACGCAGACCCGCAATTTCCCTTATGACATTGATAACGTGAAGCCTATATACAAGGAACTGCCCGGTTGGAAAACCGACATGACAGGCTTTACTGATGAAGAGCAATTCCCACAGGCATTCAAAGACTATATCAAATTCTTGGAGGAGGAACTTGAAACACGAATCGGTATCATTTCTATCGGTCCCGATCGTGCCCAAACTATTGTGAGAAAATAATAAGATGGCAAACAAACCAAGTATTCCCAAAGGCACTCGCGATTTCGGTCCCGAGGAAATGGCCAAACGTAACTATATCTTCAATACGATTCGTGAAGTATATGCCCTTTATGGCTTTCAGCAGATTGAGACACCTGCTATGGAAACACTCCAGACGCTTATGGGCAAATATGGAGAGGAAGGCGATAAACTCCTGTTTAAGGTGCTTAACTCTGGTGACTATTTCAAGGGTATCTCTGATGAGGATCTGATGAATCGTAACACGCTAAAACTTCAAACACAACTTTGTGAGAAGGGTTTGCGGTATGATCTTACCGTACCCTTTGCACGCTATGTGGTCATGCATCGTGAAGAGCTTCAGCTCCCCTTCAAACGGTATCAGATACAACCCGTATGGCGTGCCGACCGTCCACAAAAGGGTCGATACCGTGAGTTCTATCAGTGCGACGCTGACGTGGTAGGTTCTGATTCGTTGCTCAACGAGGTAGAGCTTATGCAGATTGTAGACACTGTATTTTGCCGGTTCGGTATTCGTGTGCAGATCAAAATCAATAATCGGAAGATTCTGAGCGGCATTGCGGAGGTTATAGGCGAGTCAGACAAAATTGTGGACATCACTGTTGCCATTGACAAATTGGATAAAATCGGAATAGACAATGTCAATGAGGAACTGCGGCAAAATGGACTAACCGAAGAGGCAATCGCTAAACTGCAGCCCATCATCTCCTTGCAGGGTACCAACGACGAGAAACTTCAGGTGATCGCCGATGTGCTCAGTGAGTCAGAGACTGGCCTCAAGGGTGTCGAGGAGACCAAGTATATACTTGATTGTCTCAAGACCTCTGGCCTGAAAAATGAGATAGAACTCGACCTGACCCTCGCACGTGGACTCAACTATTACACCGGCGCCATATTTGAGGTAAAAGCTCTGGATACACCCATGGGCTCGATCACCGGTGGCGGTCGCTATGATAACCTTACGGGTATTTTTGGTATGCCGGGACTGTCAGGTGTTGGTATCTCTTTTGGAGCCGACCGCATTTACGACGTACTCAATGCCCTCGATCTCTATCCTCAGGAAGCCGTCAGTGCTACACAGTTGCTGTTCATCAACTTTGGCGAATCCGAGACTGCATATTGCCTGCCCATTGTGGCCAAGGCACGTCAGGCCGGCATACGTACGGAGATGTATCCGGACCCGTCTAAGATGAAGAAGCAGATGAGTTATGCAAATACCAAAGGTATCAGTTACGTGGCACTTGCCGGCGAGCAAGAAATCGCGGCTGGTAAGATTACACTGAAGAACATGGTCAGCGGTGAACAAAAACTGCTGACCACCGATGAACTGATAGCTGAGATCAAGCGATAAGATTCGCAATCCATATACCCCGTCTCCGTCTTTGGTGGAGTCGGGGTAATCTATTTCCTAAAAACATGATACTAAAACAAGTCAAGCTTCTATTGTTAGCAGCCATTACCATGTGCTGTCTAACTTCTTCGCAAAAACAAATATCAATATTCATCATTGGAGACTCTACGGCTGCTGATAAGAAAGACCCTGCGAACAATCCCGAGCGTGGTTGGGGCATGATGTTGCAGGGCTACTTTGATGAAGGTGTAACAGTACGCAACTTTGCGGTAAACGGCCGCTCGTCAAAAAGCTTTATGGAAGAAGGCCGTTGGAACAAGGTGCTCGAGCAGATCAAGCCGGGCGACTATGTACTCATACAATTTGGTCATAATGACGAGAAGGCCGGTACCGACCGATACACCATTCCCGGCTCTACCTTTGATGCCTACCTGAGTCAGTATGTGCGTGAAACACGAGAGAAGGGTGGGATACCCGTATTATTGAGTAGTGTTGTGCGTAGGAATTTCTATCAACACCCCGACACCAATGTAGATGATGAGTCTTTGCGTAATACGACCTATACTGACGAGACGATTAATTCTGACACACTTGTCGATACCCATGGCGCCTACAAAGATGTGCCTGCCCAACTCGCCAATTCTTTAGGCACCTATTATATAGACGCCAATAAACTCACTCATGACCTTGAGCAGCGCTTAGGTGTTATAGGCTCACGTCAGTTACATATGTGGTTTGAGCCGGGTGAGATTCCAAGCATTCCTGAAGGGCGACACGACAATACACATTACAACGTTTATGGCGCCCGATGTGTAGCAAGATTATTGGCAGATGCTTTGGGGCAAAGTATTCCGAAACTTCGCAAACATGTGGTTCATTTCGATTATGTGGTTTCTGCGGCTGGTCGTGGCAATTTTATGCAGTTACAGCAAGCCATTGATGCAGCTCCAACACACACGGCGATATATGTGCTTGATGGACAGTGGAATGCTTCAAGACACCAGCTGAAAGATAAAAAACTAAAAGTCATAACCTATCCAGGCGCAAGTGTCCACAAGTACTGATAACCATCAGTGACACAAAGATTCATTCGTCTTCTGCATCTTACTCTGTTCGTGTAGAAATTGATACTAAAACTTAAATAGGATAAATAGTTGTCATACAACTATAATATCCTTGTTTAAGTTTTGGTGGTCTGCGGGAAAAGTCATAACTTTGCAATATTTTCAACAAGTAACTTATTATTGAATATTAAACAATTATGAATCAAGAGGCATACGACAGGCTTGTTAGTTGTGGGGTGCGTCCTTCAATGCAGCGCTTGGCTATCATGGACTATCTGCTCACCCATCATACTCATCCTACAGTTGAGGAAGTGTATCAGGGAACGGTTGGTCAGATCCCTACTATGAGCCGCACAACGGTGTATAATACACTTAGGTTGTTTTCAGAGAACAATGCCGCTCAGATGATTACCATTGATGATCACCGTGTGTGTTACGATGGTGATTTACATCCACATGTGCATTTCTTCTGCCGTAGCTGCGGAAGGGTTTACGACATGATGGACGAAGTAGCTCCATCATTGACTACTCCTAAGATTGTTGACGGTCATCAGATTGATGAAATGCAACTGTACTACAAAGGTATTTGCCGTGACTGTGCAGGTCGCAAGAGTTAGGATACAAAAAAAGTAAGCATACAGTAGACGTAAGCGTTTTTTAGTCTACTGTATGCCTACTTTAATAGCACACGAAGAGGATGTGAAGCAGAATGTAAACTGTTAGCTTGTTTATCTTGCGCTAAAGGATTCACGTACCTGCAAACTTATTTTCCACACTCCCATAACTCCATACACCTAAGGGCAATTAGTAAAGCACTGTGCAGTTTCGAGTAACTACGATACAACTGCAGCATCCTTAATTCTCCGAGCGGCTCATCTTCTTGATGGTTTGTTCTTTCCCGAAGCATCGAATCCGCTTCAACAGAGTTAGCTCTTCTGCTAACAGTTCTTTAATTTCTGTCATCTATGGCTATCAGCGGCCTGTTAATCTAATGCTCCCTACAATCCTTTTTTCCTTCTCTTCCTCCACATCATTCGTAAGCATGAGGGTATAGCAGTTCGTTTCTTTTTGTTGGAATCCGAGTGACCTATAGAGATTGTTCGCTTGAGTGCGGGAGGGGCGGGAAGTGAGTTGTAGTTGAATCGGGGCAAATTCCTGGGCTTGAACCATGAGGTGTTCCATCAAACGTCGGCCAAGATGTTGCCCACGGTAGGCTGTCGATACCACCACATCCTCTACAGAGGCCTTGGTACCGGTGGGGGAGTGGAATATGCAAAGAGTGGCGCAGCCAATAATATGCATATCCTTGAGGATGACATATAGATGACAGTTTCTATCGCCCAACACCCTCTCCAAATCGATAGCATCAAGTGAAGCTGTAACCGACAACTCCTTCAGTAAGCCATTCAATTCATCCAATTGCACATCAGAGTAGCTTGCCAGCTCCTTGAATTCAATCCCTTCACTAATCAACCTTATTAAGATTTAAATGATTGTCTGTCAACATTCTCCCCACATCTTCATTAGCTTATTGCTTCCTTGATGCAGTCAACAATATACTTCACGTTCTCATCCGTCACCCATGGACCGGCTGGGAGACATACACCAATCTTGAAGATAGCTTCTGATACACCATTCACGTATGCAGGAGCATCTTTGTAAACAGGCTGCTTGTGCATTGGCTTCCATACCGGACGAGCCTCGATCTTCTTGTTCAACATAAACACGCGGAGTGCCTCAACGTTATCGTTTGGTTGGCAGTCAGTTGTAGGAGAATCAACGGCATGGATGACACCAGCAGCACCACCGACGGCGTTCTTAATGACTTCCTTATATGCATTCTCCTGACCAACTACCTTCACACCCTCATCGAGCGTGATGGTGCAGAGCCAGAAGTTGGAATCATAGCGAGGATCAGCAGGCTGGCAATGTACATGTACTCCAGCCACATCAGCAAGCAGTTCCTCATACATCTTCTGAACGTGCTTATGATGAGCGATATGATCATTAAGTACTGTCATCTGTCCACGACCAATACCTGCACATACATTACTCATACGGTAGTTGAACCCGATGGCTGTATGCTGATAGTAAGGATAAGCGTCACGAGCCTGAGTAGCCAGCCACATCACTTGGTTTGCATCCTCCTCGTTACGGCAAATGAGGGCGCCCCCACCAGAGGTTGTGATCATCTTGTTACCGTTGAATGAGAGCACACCAAACTTACCGAAGGTACCGAGCACCTGACCGTTAAAGCGAGACCCCATACCCTCAGCCGCATCCTCAATAACAGGAATGTTATACTTATCAGCAATTGCCATGATTTTGTCAATCTGATAAGGCATACCATAGAGTGCAACAGGAACGATTGCCTTAGGATACTTGCCTGTCTTCTCCTTCCTGTCAAGAATAGCCTTCTCCAAGAGTTCCGGGTCCATGTTCCATGTTTCCTTCTCACTGTCGATGAATACCGGAGTAGCACCACAATAGGTGATTGGATGACTGGATGCACAGAATGTGAAGCTCTGAACACAAACCTCATCCCCCGGCCCAACCCCGCAGTTCAGCAAGGCAAGATGCACGGCAGCAGTACCGGCAGAGAGGCAAACCACCTTACGGTTGAGTGGTTCGCTACCATCCGTCTTGCTATTTGAAAAATCTGCAAGATTCTGCTCAAAAGCATTGACATTGGGACCCATTGGCACAACCCAATTGGTGTCAAAGGCCTCTTTCACATATTTCTGTTCTGCCCCATCCTCACTCATATGGGCGAGGCACAGGTAAATGGTTTTTCTATCTGACATAGTTTATATCATTATATTTTTAAAATTCTTCTCCTGCGAACTTAATCTTCCGTCCAAGTACTGTTGCAATTATCATCTCAATATCTTTGAAGAAACTGTAGTGACGATAGTAGTAGCAGTTGAGCCTAACCTTATCTGGATATATGACATTATCATTATACTCAACGGCAATCTCCTGAGCACCTCGAGTATCACCTTCTGCCTGTTTATTGGCTACATATTCTGAAATCATTTCGTCCTCCAATCGATATTTCAATGTAGCAGGTCCGGTGATACCAGGACGAAGCTTTAATACATCCCGATCATCTCCCTCGAGCTTATCTGCATATCCAGGTACATCAGGACGAGGGCCAACAAAGCTCATGTTTCCAATGAGAACATCCCATAGACCGGGTAGCTCGTCAAGTTTATAGTGACGAAGTTTTGCACCAAAAGGAGTAATACGACTATCACCAGCCACTGATACTGACGAACCATTATGCTTCACGGTCATGCTTCTAAACTTATGGCAGTAAAACAACCTGCCACCCTTTCCCACGCGCTTCTGAACAAAGAATGCGGGGCCACCCGGCATCTTTACCTTCACCATGATAGCAACAATGAGCAATATTGGCCAAAGAAATAATAAGCCGATCAATGCAACTACTCGGTCAAATATCCATTTCAATATCATACTATATTTTATTCTGGCAGGATTTCCAGATACAATTCATTATGCTCCATCTCTTCTATCACTTTCACGTTACTGGCAGAGAGTGCAGAACGATAGGATGCCACATTGTCTTTTGATACGGTTTCGAACAATCGCAAGCCTATACCGAAACCTATCTCATTCATCATCTTGTTCATGAGAGTACCTAGTCTTTTTCCACGATGATCGATACTAACTATGCGACCACGGAAACCTTTGCCATGGAAGAAACTACGAATAAAGCAATAAGACGCTATCTCATCTCCATCAAAGAAGATGTATGCTAAGAAAGATTTATTCTTCTGGAGTTTCTTGATACTCTTAGAATCAAATCCATGCGGCTTAAAGAATGTATAAGCATCTTCAGGTTGTACAGAAAAGAAATCAACTAATTTATCTGTAGCTACCTGTGACAAAGGATAAATCTTCATTCCACTCTCCACTTCATATGAAAAAAGAACTTTCTCCTCCACAGACTTTAATTTCTCCTCGAAACGTAATACAAAAATAAAAGAATTGATAATATCCACCAGATCCCACAACCAAGGTATCTTATCTCTTAATAAATGTGCTATTACGTATAACATATTAGTTTTTAATTCTATTAAGAGTTAAAGTCAAAAAAGACTGCAGAAAACTCTCATCATAAACAATTTGATATTTCCAACGATTCTTCCACATTCGAGAAGTCTTATAAAGACCATACTGAATTTTTTGGAAGAAAGATAGATTTGGTTTTGGAATATCAGGCTTAGCGTGATTGTTTAGAATATCAAACAGCACCCTGTCACGTAATTTATAATCTATCTTTTCAACAGGGAACATATCTTTTGGATATCCAAGATACTCTACACAAATTCCGTTGATTGCATCCAAAAATTTATGCATATTTGCTTTGTGAGCTACCGAACGGATAAATGCCCAATCAATATTGTTCACATTATTGCTTACGAATGTACTCCAATCTAAAACGTGACGCAATGTAGTTGTAAATGTCGCAAAATCACAAGCCATGTGCCGAAGAAGATGAATAGAGTTGAATTTGGCGGATGGAAGTTGAATCTTTACACCATTGATTTCAGTCTCGTGCTGTTCTTCTGAAGCTAACTTTTCTAATATTGTATTAACATAAACATCGGACTTATGGATATTGATATCTTGTATGGTTCCATGATTTTCAACAGTAAAACTCTCATACTGAAAAACAGAATGATGTTCATTGTTGTCATCAACGTAAAGATCTAAATTTTTGCGTACGAGTTGATCAGCAATTTTCTGCTTGCCGAACATCCAAACATCTATATCTCCACAGGGTCGACATTCGGGGTAAGGGTAGTTAAGTGAACATCCATAGCCCTTCATAATCATCATCTTAAGATGGTTGGATGCAAAAAAACGAGAAAGATGTTGAATAGCTGTTTGATATTCCTTATACCGCTGAAAGTTCATATTACTCATTCCAAACCAACGCATGACAAGCATCTGTATGGATTTATTATTACCAACAGTGAACATACCATACTCTTGCAGTGTCTTGATGGAAATCCAAGCTACAGCTATAACATTCTGCATTTCTGCTTCTGAGTAAACCTGTAGCCAATCAGCCTCTGCAGGAATTTTAATCTGATAGGATGGATGGAGATATTTCTTGATGAGCTCCAACAAGACTATTTGACAATCTTTCATTATATTGATTTACTTCAATAATTCATGGTAGTACTCTATCCATGCAGCCGTAACAACCGTATTGTCAAATTTCTCATGTACTCTCTTTCTACCATTTTCACCATGAGTAATACGCATCTCCGGTGCAAAATAGTATTCTTTCATACACTTATATAACCCCTCAGGATCATCAACCTTACAACGAAGGCCTGTTTCCCCAGGAACAGAAGCGTCAACAACACCATAGGCATCACTTGTGATAACTGGCAAAGAAAGGGCTTGAGCTTCAATAACGCTGCTTCCAAACCCCTCTCTCCATGTTGGCAATACAAATACGTCACCACCTTGTAAAGCATCGAATGGAGTTTTCGTGAGCCCGGGATAAAAGAAATTTGAATCTCTTTTTATATTGGGATATTTTACAGCTTTAGCCTCATATCCTTCTTCATCAACACCATACATGATCAATTTGGCATTTGGGCATTCAGGAACAAGTTTATTAAAAGCTTCATAGAGCTCGCCAATTCCTTTGTCATGATTCAGTCGCCCCATGAAAATATAGACAACGTCTTCTGCCTTCAGCCCGAATTTTGCACGCTCGTTGTTCCGAATATTTTCAGATATATTGAAACGTTCTAATTTAACACCACATATAGAACCATTAGCAAGTACTTTACTGTTACAATCTTTCAAAACACCTTCATGAATCAGAAACTGACGCTGCGACTCTCCATCGACTAATAAATTCGTAGCGAAAGTAGCTGTCAACTTATCCATAGATTTAAGCAATAAGCGCATAGTTCC
This sequence comes from Bacteroidota bacterium, assembly GCA_023425865.1. Taxonomy (GTDB): domain Bacteria; phylum Bacteroidota; class Bacteroidia; order Bacteroidales; family Bacteroidaceae; genus Prevotella. The sequence continues at coordinate 27,070 of JAFABV010000102.1, forward strand.
ATGACGCGTTGCCCAAACCTGACCTGTAAAAATATGAATACGATGATGTATTCCTGCCATCCAACCAGCAATAGAAGACAAAAGCCCAGCCTTCGGTGTCACAGAATGAATGCTTTCGAACTTTTCCTTTTTGAATAATCTTCGTAAATAGAATAATGCCTTGAGATCATTTCCAAGATTGATCGCCCTTTTTATCGGAGCGTAATGGCAGGTAATTCCAATCTCTTGGAACTCATTTTTACTATCATCATCTTGGAAGTTGGCAATAAGATGTACTTCATACTCTTTTACCAATTGAACAAAATGATCTTTCAGGAATGATTTTGCAGAACCTGGAATAGCAACAATAAAAGCTATTTTCTTTTTTTCCATAACCCTAATTGTCTAATATTTCGTACTTTGATACTTTGCTTTTGTATTCAGGAACAATTTCCTTCATTTTCTTCACAATAGCCATATCATCGAAAGTTTCTGAAAGTGCCAGCAACTCTTCCTCGTTCTTACGCGCAGTATCATAATCATATTCACGAACTTTAGCGACCATGATTTTCGGGTGCTTAGTTGGTACATTATCTTCTTCGTCAGAGAGTACTTCCTCAAATAGTTTTTCTCCATCACGAAGACCAGTAAACTTGATAGTGATATCATGTGCACCAGAAAGAGCAATCATACGTTTAGCCAAATCAACGATCTTTACCGGTTTGCCCATGTCAAAAACAAAAATTTCACCTCCATTGCCCATGGTACCTGCTTCAAGAACTAAACGGCAGGCTTCAGGAATAAGCATAAAGTAACGAATAATATCAGGATGTGTTACTGTCAATACGTGAGTTCGGGATAAGAAAAGCATAAAAAAAGTTGGTAATCTCACTAATATTTTGTACCTTTATGGTTGAATATCAATAAATTATAAAAATATTGAGTGATGATTACCAAGGACAAAGTTATAGAAATTTTCTGTATTATCGATGAGTTTGACAAGAATTTGAATGCCGAACTGGCAAAAAACCTGCAATTACCTTCCCATGACGGTAATGGAAAGCACTATCGTAACCGCAAGGGTAGACTATCGGAAAGCGAGATCATGACCATCCTTGTATGCTATCATTTCGGCACGTACAGAAACTTCAAGGAGTACTATCTCAACTGTATCCGTGGGCTATTCAGACAGGAGTTTCCTGACGCCGTTTCCTACAACCGTTTTG
>JAFABV010000005.1 GCA_023425865.1 Bacteroidota bacterium
GCCGCTTGTAATACACCACATAGCCCCCACGTTCCCAATGCAGCAGTTTCATGACTTTACGAGACTTGCCGACAAAGACATAGACCATGCCGTCGGTAGGATTGCGTCCGGATTGCCGGACCTTGCCGCACATGGAGTTGACACCAACCCTCATGTCTGTGGGGGCGTTGGAGAAGAAGAACTGGTTGTTTTCATTGAGATTAAACATAATGCTGTAAATTTTCGGCAAAGGTCGGAAGTTTACAGCTTATGGGAAAGACGGCCGAAATTGAATGGTTACCGTGGTGCGGCTGTTCGACGGACAGGTGGTGGTATAAAGCCAAACAGGGCACCCGCGCATGTTGCGGGTGCCCTGATTGCTGATGATAACATACGCGAGTCAGGGATAAGAAGATTAGCACGCAAACAGTTGCCGGCCGCCTCTGCCATCAACGTTCGCCCCTGTAAGACAGAAAGCTAATACCTCTCCTGTGTCCACCTTCTTGGCCACGGTGACCATCCCACACGTCGCCCCATCTCCATGCCTACGCCCAACCGTTCGCACCCTACAGCCCGATAATTCTATACGAAACCATTCGATGGTTCTATATGAAACCATCCGATAATTCTATATGAAACCATCATATCATTCTATATAGAATCATCCTGTGACTTGGGGATTTTCATTTAGCCAGCCCGCCATTGCCATAGGCGCAAAGGGCTGTTGAAACGGCAGCTTTAGGGCTCATAACTGCACCATTTATCATGACTAAACCTGTGGTTTACGCTTGCTTAATGGGCGGTTTACGACAGACACCATACTTTACCGGGTGAAATAACCGGGTACGGATTGGTAAACTTGCTCAAGACGCAATTCATGTACGAGCCGGGATACCCAGATTGCTGGCTAATGCCACACACTCCATCCACCCCGCCCCGCTGTTCGGCCATGCCGTTGGCACCACCCAGCCACAGCCTGCATGCTCACCGAAGTGTGCCAACTGTGCCACTGTGCCACATGGCATTCTGATATACTATATTTGCTGAAACCCCTTTATTTACTGACTTTTTACAAAATAGAACTTCAACTGTGCCATGTGGCACAGTTGGCACACTTTCCTGCTTCCGCAACGCCTGAGCCCTCCTTCCTTGCCAGTTCGCGCAGGTCTATTCCGGCTTATCATGCCAGCCAACAGAGCGTCTATGTGGGCAGATGAAGGGCAAAAAACTTCAGTGCCCTCAGGTTAATGCCCATCAGATTGATGTGCAGACTACTCGGTGGCCTCTTTCAGGGCTTGCTTGTTGCGCATGGCCGCAATGGCCTTGGCCTTCTTGTTGAGGTCGTTGACATCGTTCTTGCGATAATAGCTGCGCGTGATGCCATCGGAGGAGAGTACCAGCGAGTCTTCGTCAAGATAGTCTATTGAGCAAGTATCGTTGACGGGTTTGGTGAGTGTCACCGTGCCATCGTTGTCCCAAGAGGGTGTACCGCTGGTGATGACCAGTTGCCCGTTCCAAATGTGCCAAGCCGTGAAGTAGCCTAAGGGCGGATAAACCACCGGACTCTCGCCGGCCAGCGTGCTGACCTCTTGTACATATCCCACGCTCTGCGCCTCGCCGTGACGCTTGAGCCAGAAGCCGTATTCGCGCGGGATGAGGAAGGTCTGCTTGAGCGAGTCAGGCATGTCACGCATCATACGGGCTTGCAGGCGCGGGCTCATCTTGTCGTAGTCGCGCATCTTTGGCATGACGATGTAACACCAGATGCCCTTCAGTTGGTCGAGGTCGAGCACCAGGTCGGCCACCTTCTTGTCCTTGGCGTTGAGAACCAGTCCTATGCGGTCGCCCGTGCGGATATTGCCCAATACCTTTCCTTTACGCTTGGCGTCAATGATGTCATAAGTTATTGGGTCGCTGCCATCGGTGGGGAGCACCACCACGACAGAGTCTGAGCTGCCTTCGCAAGCCAGTCCGTAAGCCACGTGGTCGCCTACAAACACCTGTTGGCTGGCAGGCGTCGCGCCGTGTTTGTCGTTGTCAGGACTTGGTTGGCAAGCAGCCAGTCCCAATGCCGCAGCCGAGAGAAGAAGGGTCTTGAAATGGGTCATAATCGCTTTGTTTTGCTCTGCAAAGATAGTGATATAAATCATAAAAAAAACAAGCGATGCTCGGTGATTTGCGTTTTTTTATCTAAATTTGCACCTCGGTAGCCTACTACGGTGTAACCACCGGTATGGGCCACCTACCTCAAACACAGTACGAAACAGTATTAGATCATGAAGAAGAAGATACAGTTCAGTCTCGTTTATCGAGATATGTGGCAGAGTTCTGGTAAGTTCCAGCCACGCAAGGATCAGTTAGAGCGTATTGCTCCGGTCATCATTGATATGGGTTGCTTTGCCCGTGTAGAGACCAATGGTGGCGCTTTTGAGCAGGTGCAGCTGCTGGCCGGTGAGAACCCCAATGAGGCCGTGCGCGCCTTCTGTAAGCCCTTCAACGAGGCAGGTATCAAGACCCACATGCTCGACCGTGGCTTGAATGCCCTTCGTATGTATCCTGTGCCCGACGATGTTCGTGCCATGATGTATCGCGTGAAGCACGCCCAGGGTGTAGACATACCCCGTATCTTCGACGGTCTGAATGACATCCGCAATATCGCGCCTTCCATCCGTTGGGCCAAAGAGGCTGGCATGACACCTCAGGGTGCCCTTTGTATCACCACCTCTCCCATCCACACCTTAGAATATTATGCTGAACTGGCCGATAAGGAAATCGAGGCTGGCGCAGAGGAAATCTGCCTGAAGGATATGGCAGGTATTGGGCAGCCCGCATTCTTGGGCAAGCTCACCAAGATGATCAAGGACAAGCATCCCAACATCATCATCGAGTACCACGGCCATTCAGGCCCCGGCTTGTCAATGGCTTCGATTCTCGAAGTATGCGAGAACGGCGCCGACATCATCGACACCGCTATCGAGCCATTGTCGTGGGGTAAGGTGCATCCCGATGTAATCTCTGTGCAGAGTATGCTCAAGGCTGCCGGCTTCGATGTGCCTGAGATCAACATGAACGCTTATATGACGGCTCGTGCCATGACCCAGGAGTTCATCGACGAGTGGTTGGGCTACTTTATCAACCCCGGCAACAAGCTCATGAGCTCACTGCTTCTGGGCTGTGGCCTGCCCGGCGGTATGATGGGGTCGATGATGTCTGACCTCGGTGGTATTCAGGGCGTGATCAACAACCTGCGCGCCAAGAAGGGTGAGCCCGAGCTCACCACCGACGATATGCTGGTGAAGCTCTTCGACGAGGTGGCTTACGTATGGCCTCGTGTAGGTTATCCACCTTTGGTGACTCCGTTCTCACAGTATGTGAAGAACATCGCCCTCTTCAACCTTCTCACCATAGAGCAGGGCAAGGGTCGCTACGTAATGATGGACGACTCGGTATGGGGAATGATTCTCGGCAAGAGCGGTAAGGTGCCCGGCAAGATCGACGATGAGATATTGGCAATAGCCAAGGACAAGGGTCTTGAGTTTACCGATGCTGATCCACACACCTTGCTGACCAACGCCCTCGACGACTTTAAGAAGGAGATGGACGAGAATGGCTGGGATTACGGTCAGGACGATGAGGAACTCTGGGAGCTGGCCATGCACCCCGAGCAGTATCGTAACTACAAGAGCGGACAGGCCAAGAAGAATATGCTGGCCGACCTGCAGAAAGCCAAGGACGCTAAGTTGGGCGGTAGCCTGACTCCCGCACAGTTGGCTGAGTTCAAGCACGCCAAGGCCGATGCCATCGTGGCTCCGGTCAAGGGCCAGATTTTCTGGGAGTTCCAAGGCGAGGGCGAGGCAGTGCCTGCCGTAGAGCCTTACATCGGCAAAGATTACCAGGAGGGCAACAGCTTCTGCTACATCCAGGCTCCATGGGGCGAGTTTGTGGAGGTGCCGGCTGCTTTGGGCGGCAAGCTTGTGGAAATCAATGCCAAGCAGGGCGCCAAGGTGCAAAAGGGCGACGTGATAGCCTACATTGAGCGTGCACAGGCATAAGTTGACATATCGTCTCTTTGCTGAGACAAACAAACGATAGCAATCGCCCTCTTCTCCACGGTGGAGGAGAGGGCGATTATTTTTAATGCGGTTATTATTATAATAAGGTAATGGAATGGAATGATATTCCCCAATGGGTGAGACAAATCTTGCGCAAATACTATCCCGAGGACAATGAATTGTGGCACATCTTTTATACCCACAGTCGGTTGGTCACAGAGAAGGCGATAGCGGTCTGCGACCGTCACCCAGAGCTCGGGCTCGACCGCGACTTTGTGGTTGAGGCGGCGATGATGCACGATATCGGTATCTTTGCCACCCATGCTCCTGGCATTCAGTGTTTTGGCGAAGAGCCTTATCTTAAGCATGGCCGTATTGGCGCCGAACTGCTGCGTGCCGAGGGCTACCCCCGTCATGCGCGGGTATGTGAACGCCACACTGGTGCCGGACTTACCCGCGAAGACATCGTGGCCAACGACTTGCCGTTACCTCACGAGAATTTTCTTCCCGAAAGTTTAGAAGAGAAGGTCATCTGCTACGCCGATAAGTTCTATAGCAAGACCCACCTTGAGCGTGAGCGTTCGGTGGAAAAGGTCAAAAAGAGTCTTGAGCGCTTTGGGCACGACGGTGTCCGCCGTTTTGAAGAGTGGCAGAAGATTTTCGGCTAAAAGCCTCGGTTTTTCACGATATAAATCGTAAATTTGCACATTCATGAGCCTGAGGTCAATCTTCATATCGTCTGTTTGCGTTATTGCCTGTGTGATGGGTTACAGCAGTGTGCCACAAACGCAGGGGAAACCACAGCGTGCCAATAAGAAAGCACAGGCTGTGAAAAGCACGGCGCGAGACACTACAACCAAGGGGAACCCACTTGAAGCTCCTCTTGATACTACCCAGATGGACTCTTTGCAATTGGCTATCTACCATCGCAATAAGGCTGTTGACGATTCTATTCGTCTTGATTCCATTAATCGGACAAAGAAAAACGGCATCGATGCCCCGGTGGTTTATCAGGCCAACGACTCGTTGGTCTACGATGCCTCGTCGCGCACGGCCCATCTCTATGGGCAGTCGAGTGTAGATTATGAGACTATGAATCTCAAGAGCGACAAGATCTACATGAGCTTAGACAGCAGTTTGGTGCATGCCACAGGTTCTCCAGACTCTACCCAGAAGGGTGGGCTCAAGGGGCGCCCGGTCTTTACCATGGGGCAGGACAAGTACGACACCGATACCATGGCCTTCAACTTCAAGACCAAGAAGGGCCTTGTGCAGAATGCCTATACCCAGCAAGAAGATGGTTTTCTCACCAGTAAGGTGTCGAAACGCAATGACAACGGTGAGCTCTATCTTGCCCATGGGCGGTATACCACCTGCGATAACGAGCACCCCGATTTCTATATTGCCCTCTCGCGCGCCAAGGTACGCCCGGGCAAGGATGTGGTATTTGGACCGGCTTACCTTGTCGTAGCCGACGTGCCATTGCCATTGGCTATCCCCTATGGCTTCTTCCCTTTCACCAAGAGTTACTCCAGTGGATTCATCATGCCGACCTACGGCGATGAAAACACGCGTGGCTTCTATCTCCGTGACGGTGGATACTACTTTGCCATGAGTGACAAGTGGGACCTGAAACTCTTGGGTGAAATCTACACCAAGGGGTCGTGGGGCGTGTCGGCGGCCAGCAATTACCGCAAGCGTTATAGGTATAGCGGCTCGTTCCTCTTCAGTTACCAGGACACCAAGACCGGCGACAAGGGCATGCCCGACTTTACCGAGCAGCAGAGCTTCAAGGTTCAATGGAGTCATCGGCAGGACTCTAAGGCCAACCCCTATAGCAGTCTCTCGGCCAGCGTCAATTTTGCCTCGACCAGCTACGAGCGCAACAACCTCAATAGCATGTATAATCCGCAGACCATGACACAGTCGACCCGTACGTCATCGGTCAGTTGGAGCACTACATTCTCAAGCATTGGCATGACGCTCAGCTCTACGGCCAACCTCTCGCAGAATATGCGTGACTCGAGTATTGCCATGACCTTGCCCGACCTCAACATATCGGTCAGTCGCTTTTATCCCTTCCGCCGTACTCACCAGGTAGGCGAAGAGCGTTGGTATGAGAAAATCTCGGTGAGCTATACTGGACAGCTGAGCAACTCTATCAGCACGAAGGAAAACCGCATCTTGCACTCCAACCTGATCAAGGACTGGCGTAACGGCATGCAGCACAACATCCCTATCAACGCTAATTTCACATTGTTCAGGTATATCAATATTACGCCGACATTCAATTTCACCGACCGTATGTACACCAGCAAGGTACTCCGGTCGTGGGATACGGCCACACAGAAGGAAGTCGCAGACACCGTCTACGGTTTCAACAACGTGTACAACTGGAACATGAGCGTCTCGGCCAGTACCAAGCTCTATGGCTTCTGGATTCCCAACCGCAAGATCTTTGGCGACAAGATACAGGCTATCCGGCATGTCATCACGCCGCAGGTGAGCTTCAGTTACGCGCCTAACTTTGGGTCGTCGAGTTATGGTTATTACAAAACCTACCAGAAGACCGACGCTGATGGCAACGTCTCGCTCGTGGAATACTCGCCATACGCCAACTCGCTCTACGGTGTGCCGGGAAAGGGACGTACAGGTAGTATTACGATGGACCTGAGCAATAACATCGAAATGAAGGTCAAGAGCGATAAAGACAGCACGGGATTCAAGAAGATCAGCATCATTGACGAACTCGGTGCCTCTATGTCGTATAACATGGCTACCAACTACCACAAATGGAGCGATCTCTCCATGCGCATACGACTGAAATGGTGGAAGAATTATACCTTCAACATGAATGCGGTCTTCGCCACCTATGCTTATGAGCTTGACGAGAATGGCACGCCCTATGTAGGCAATCACACCGAGTGGGGGCGCGGTCGCTTCGGACGCTTCCAAGGTATGTCGCAAAACATATCTTACACGCTCACTCCCGAGAAGATACGCAACCTGTTTAGCGGTGAGAAGAACGACGAGGATGACCGTCGCAACAACAAGAACGACGAAGAAGGTGTAGATACCGACATCGAGAGCAACGTCGACGACACCATGATCGAAGGCCAGCGCGGCGCCAAGAAGAGCGAGCGTGGAGGCAAGGCCGAAACCGATGCCGATGGCTATATGAGTTTCTCCATGCCTTGGTCGCTCACCTTCGGCTATGGTATCACCATGCGCGAGAACACCAGTGGCAAGTTCAACACCAAGTCGATGCGCTATCCTTATAAGTTTACCCAGACCCTCAATGTCAGCGGAAATGTGCGCATCAGCGATGGTTGGAACATCAGTTTCTCAAGTGGCTATGACTTCGAGAGCCATGAGATGTCGATGACCACCGCCTCATTGCAGCGCGACCTCCATTGCTTCAACATGAGTTGTTCGGTGGTGCTCGCACCTTACACCAGTTATAACTTCACCTTCCGCTGTAATGCGTCTACCCTTACCGACGCGCTGAAGTATGACAAACGTAGCGGATACACCAATGCCGTGCAGTGGTATTAAAAGATTGTATAACATATTAACATATTGCTCTTGGAAGATAGAGCAACAATAACAAAGGATGCTGTGGACAATAGAAACAGCATCAATCTTATTAGACAATGAACAACCAAACCCAAGCCATTCATCTGCCCTATGTGCGGCGCGATGCCTTCGACGCACTAAGTATGCCCGTGTACAATGCTGTGGCCTACGAGTTCGACGATGCCCAAACCATGAGCGATGCCTTTTGCAACCGCATCGACGCTCCCGACTACGCGCGCTGTGAGAACCCCACTACACGCTACTTCGAGGAGCGCGTCAAAGCCCTTACCGGCGCTCATGCCGTAACGGCCATGAACAGTGGCATGGCGGCTATCAGCAACATGCTCATGGCGCTTACCGCACAGGGAAAGAATGTCATTACCTCGCGTCATCTCTTTGGCAATACCTTCTCATTGCTCACCAAGACCCTCGGCCGTTTTGGCGTGGAGACACGACTGGCTGATCTCACCAACCTCGAAGAGGTAGCGGCACTCATCGACGAGAATACGAGCTGCATCTTCCTTGAGGTGCTCACCAATCCGCAAATGGAAGTTGCCGACCTACGTGCTTTGGCCGCTATTGCACACAGTAAGCACGTGACGCTCGTTGCCGACACGACCGCCATTCCTTTCATCAAGTTCAACGCCCACGACCTCGGCGTAGACATCGAGGTGGTGTCGAGCACCAAGTACATCAGTGGTGGTGCCACCTCGTTAGGTGGACTCATCATCGACTACGGTACGGTGCAAGGCTTCTCCGACACGGTGAAAAACGAACTTGTATTCAATCTTGGGGCCTATATGGGTGCGCAGGTGGCCGCTATGCAGATTACAGGACTTGAGACGCTCGATGCCCGCTACCGGGTGCAGAGTGCCAATGCACTGGAACTTGCCCGTCGGCTGCGCCAGCTGCCTCAGGTGAAGCACGTTAACTACGTGGGACTTGAGGATAATCCTTACCACCAATTGGCGAAGTCGCAGTTTGGCGATACCGCTGGTGCCATGGTCTGCATCGACTTAGAGAGCAAGGAGGCCTGCTTCAACTTCATCAATCGTCTCGGCCTTATCCACCGTGCCACCAATCTTTTCGACAACCGCTCTTTGGCCATCCACCCCGCCAGCACCATCTTCGGACTATTCAGTGATGAGGAGAAGAAGGACATGGACGTGCTTGACACGACGATTCGCCTGAGCATCGGACTGGAGCATGTGGATGATATCTTTGCTGATATCAAGCAGGCCTTGGAAAGGTAAAGGTGAAGAGCGGGGAGTGGAGAAGATACGCGTATAACGTAGGTAGGGCATTGTCACTCCGATAAGCCCTACGCTGCCAATCCAATTCATACCTCCACTCTTCACTTCGCTCACACTCCCTTCATTTTTACTATCATTGCTTATGAAATACGATTTCTCTTCCATCATCGAACGCCGTGGCTCTGGCGATTTGATGCACGGAGCCCTTAAGCCCCGATGGGGACGCGACGACCTGCACCCCATGTGGGTGGCCGACATGGGCTTTGCGGTTTGTCCGGCCATCACCGATGCCTTACGCCGGCGTATCGAACACCCCATCTTTGGTTATACCATGACTCCGCGTGAATGGTACCCCGCCATTCATGACTGGGTGCTCAGCCATCATGACTGGGACATCAAACGCGAGTGGCTGTCGTTTATCCCTGGTATCGTCAAGGGCATAGGTATGGTCATCAACGTCTTTGTCAAGCCCGACGAGAAAGTCATCGTTATGCCTCCCGTCTATCATCCGTTCTTCCTCACGCCCAAGGCCAATGGCCGTGAGGTGGTATGGAATCCGCTCAAGCGTATCGAGGGCGGCAGTTACACGATCGATTTCGACAATCTTGAGCGCGTGTGCGACGACAAGTGTCGACTCCTTATTCTTTGTAATCCCCACAATCCCGCAGGCATCTGCTGGGATGCCGACACCCTGCGCCGGCTGGCTGACTTCTGCGCCGCGCATCATCTTCTCGTCATTTCCGACGAGATACACTGCGACCTGACGCTCTTCGGTCACAAGCATATACCCTTTGCCAGCGTCTCACAGACTGCTGCCGACATCAGCATTACCTTCCAGGCACCGTCCAAGACCTTTAATGTCGCCGGTATTGTGGCCAGTTACGCCATTGTGCCCAACGATGAGCTACGTCAGCGCTTCTATGGTTGGCTTAAGGCCAACGAATTGGACGAGGCGCATATCTTTGCCGACATCGTTGCCGTGGCTGCCTATACCGAGGGAGAAGAATGGCGCCGGCAACTCATCGTTTACCTTGAAGAGAATATTCAGTTTGTAGAAGACTATTGCCGCAAGTACATGCCCCAGATTCGCCCTGTACGTCCCGAGGCCTCGTTCCTGGTGTGGCTCGACTGCCGTGCCTTAGGGCTCAACCATGCCCAGCTGCTCGACCTCTTCATCGACAAGGCCCATCTTGCGTTCAACGACGGCGAGATGTTCGGACCCGGCGGTGAAGGCTATATGCGCATGAACATCGGTTCACCTCGCGCCTACGTCGAGCAGGGACTCAGCCAGTTGGCCGAGGCGTTGCGTCGGTAATCCAGTTCCGGCATCGTTATCGACAACGGCGCGGCAGCATCCCAAGTCAGGATGTCGCCGCGCCCTTGTTGTTTGTATATGGCATAGGCTGCCATATAACCGGCACGGTAGGAGAAAAGTGAGGATGATGTACACACGCGGGGTTGTGGAACCCCTTCTCTATGTGCAATAGAAGTTGCGCAAATCTCATCGTTTGGGTTCCGCCTGTGCGTCATTCAGGCCTCGGCTATAGCGGAGTAGGGGGCGACATAACGCCGCTGTAAGTGGAGCCCAGTGCTGAGAAGGCGTGTCTGAAACGTGCTCATCTAATGATTCTTCGGGGAGAAGGACAAGATGGTTCTATATAGAATTATCTTGTGGTTCTATATAGAACTATCTGATGGTTTTATATAGAATTATCTGATGGTTTTATATAGAATCATTTTATGGTTCTGTATAGAACGATTACGCCATCGGGGTGGAATCGTCAAGCGTAGATGTGGATTAGGCACGATACGGCGGACGTTATGACGCGAGCCTTTACGCCTGCCGCTCAATGTGCCGCAGTATCCCCACAGCCTCAGTCACCGTGAGTACGTTGTCAACATGCACGAGGCGGTGCCCGCGAGTGTCTTTGAAGGTGCAGCGTTTGGGATTGGCCATGACATAGTGTATGATGCGGCCAAAGGCGGTGCTCTGGAAGAACGGACTGTTGGGGTTAGAGACAAACTGCAAGTTCATCATGCCCTGACGCAGTATGACCTTTTCGCAACCTAATCTTTTGCCTACACGGCGCAGGGCCACTACCTGCATCAGCTCTTCGCCCTCGGGCGGCACAGGGCCGAAGCGGTCGACAAGACGTTGGCGGTAGGCCGACAGCTCGTCGTCGCTCTCAATGTTGTCGAGTTCGCGGTAGAGCAGCATACGCTCGCTGCTGCCCGGCACATAGGTGTCGGGGTAGTACATTTCGAGGTCGCTCTCCAAGGCACAGTCGTCGACGAAGTCGCTGACCTCTATTTCCTTGCCTTGCTTGATGTCTTCTGCGTAGAGTTCGCCAAACTCCTCGTTCTTGAGTTCGGTGACGGCCTGAGTGAGAATCTTTTGGTAGGTCTCGTAGCCCAGGTCTTCCATGAAGCCGCTCTGTTCTGCGCCCAAAAGGTTGCCTGCGCCACGAATGTCGAGGTCTTTCATGGCGAGGTTGAAGCCGCTGCCCAATTCAGAGAAGGTCTCTAAGGCCTCTAAGCGTCGGCGTGCCTCGGGCGTGAGTACGCTCTTGGGCGGTGCCATGAGATAGCAGAAGGCCTTGCGGTTAGAGCGCCCCACGCGGCCTCGCATCTGGTGGAGGTCGGAGAGGCCAAAGTGGTGGGCATTGTTAACGATGATGGTATTGGCGTTGGGGATGTCGATGCCGTTCTCTACGATGGTGGTGGAGAGCAGCACGTCGTAGTCGTAATTGATAAAGCCCATGATGATCTTCTCAAGTTCCTCGGGCGACATTTGTCCATGGCCGATGGCCACGCGGCAGTCGGGCACGTACTTATGGATGAGTTCGGCAATCTCAGGAAGTGAGGAGATGCGGTTGCTTACGAGATACACCTGTCCGTTGCGACTCATCTCAAAGTTGATGGCATCGGCAATGACCTCGTGGCCGAAGGTGCAGAGCTCGGTGTGGATGGGGTAGCGGTTGGGTGGCGGTGTGCGCATGATGCTCATGTCGCGGGCACCCATCAAAGAGAACTGCAGGGTGCGGGGGATGGGTGTCGCCGACATGGTGAGGGTGTCGATATTGGTCTTGAGCTTGCGCAGCTTTTCCTTGGTAGAGACGCCAAACTTCTGCTCCTCGTCGATGATGAGCATACCGAGGTCGTGCCACACCACGCTCTTGCTCAGTAGTTTGTGTGTGCCGATAATGATGTCGATCTTACCCGTGGCGAGGTCTTCGAGAACCTGCTTGGTCTGTTTGGCGCTTCGTGCCCGTGAGAGGTAGTCTACCCTCACGGGGAAGTCCTTGAGGCGGTCGCGAAAGGTCTGGAAATGCTGAAAGGCCAATACGGTGGTGGGCACGAGCACGGCCACCTGCTTGGAGTCGCAGGCTGCCTTAAAGGCCGCCCGCACAGCCACCTCGGTCTTGCCGAACCCCACGTCGCCGCAGATGAGGCGGTCCATGGGCGTGGCTCGCTCCATATCGGCCTTGACCTCCTGGATAGACTTCAGCTGGTCGGGTGTGTCCTCATAGAGGAAGCTGGCCTCAAGCTCGTGCTGCATGAAGGTGTCGGCGGAGAAAGCGTACCCCTTCTCATGGCGCCGTTTGGCATAGAGGCGTATCAGGTCGCGGGCAATGTCCTTGATGCGTTTCTTGGTACGCTCCTTGAGACGGTCCCAGGCACCAGTGCCAAGGGTGCTCAGGCGAGGGGCCTCGCCGGCATCGGCTCGCCGGTATTTGGAGATTTTGTAAAGCGAATGGATAGAGACATCTACCTTGTCGTTGTTCTGGTAGATGATGCGTATGACCTCTTGGAAGCCGCCCTCTCCCTGAGGTTTGGCGGGTGCGGGCTGACCAGGTCTCTGGCGCGCCGGCGTGGTGGGTATGGGTATGCGCACCAAGCCACCAAACTTGCCAATGCCGAAGTCTACATGCACGATATAGTCGCCCACTTCCATCTCTTGCAACTCCTTCATGGTGAGTGCCATCTTCCCGGCGCGGGCAGTATCCGACTTGAGGTTGTACTTGTGGAAACGGTCGAAGATTTGGTGGTCGGTGAAGAAGCAGGCCCGCAGGTCGTTGTCGGTGAAGCCCTCGTGCAGCGTGCGGTCGATGGGGGTGAAGGTGATACCCGAGCGTTGTGCGTCGATGACCGAGCGCTCGGGGTCGGCGCCCATCTCGTCGAAAATATCTTTGAGGCGCTGGTGCTGCTTGGTGCTGTCGGCCAGGATATAGAGCTGGTAGCCCTGCAGGAGATAGTCTTCGAGACTTTGGCGCAGGAGTTGGAAGTTTTTGTGGAAGAGGGGTTGTGCCGTCGTGTGAAACATGATGGCGGCACTGCTGTCTTCGGCGCCCGCGGTGGGAGGGTTGCCGATGACCACCCGTTTGTGGCGCAAGGCATCGGCGGCAAACTGCGTAGCCGAGCAGAGCACACTCTCCTTTTGCATATCATGGCGTATCTGTGCCTGCTCCACCTCTGTGGCGCCCTCAAGGCGGTCGGTCAAGGCCTGGGTGGAGAAGCCTTCGTTGTAGATGCGCTCGATGGTGCCTTGAACGAAGCTGAGGTCTTTGGTGACGAGCACGGCATCAGCGGGCAGGAACTGCAGGAAGGGAATCTTGGTAGACTGTGCCGCGGCAAGCTCGGGTACAATCTCTACCTCGGTCTGCCGGTCTTTAGACAGCTGGTCTTCGACGGTAAAGGTGCGGATGGTATCTATCTCGTCGCCAAAGAAGTCGACACGGAAAGGTAGCTCGTTAGAGAACGAGTAGATGTCGAGGATGCTTCCACGTACGGCAAACTGCCCGGGTTCGTAGACATAGTCTTTCTCGGTGAAGTTGAGGTCGCGCAGGCGATGCACGAGTTCGGTAGCGACGATGGTCTGTCCGGTCTTGAGCGAGATGCGCTTCTCGTCGAGGTGCTGTTGCGACACCACGAGTTCGGCAATGGCCTCGGGGTGGGTTACTATGCAGAGGCTGCCGGCGCGGGGGGCTGCGGCGGTGGCTGCCAACTGGGCAAGCACCTCGGTGCGCAGTATCTCATTGGCCGCGTCACGCTGTCCGTATTTCACTGCCCGCCGGTAACTCGATGGGAAGAAGTAGGTGGCCGGCGCTAAGCTGCGCAGGTCGTTATAAAAATAACCGGCCTCGTCGGCATCTTCGAGGATAAAGACATATACGCGCGGTTGTGCGGCAATGGCGGCAAACGCTACAGGCGCTGACGAACCCACGAGCCCCTGCAGGTAGATGACCTTGGCCGATGGGTCTTGCAGTAAACTGTTCAGGGCTCCGATTTGTGGAGCCCTGGCATAGCGTTGTTGTAATTCGGAAATATTCATCTTCATGTCAGATGTCAGGATGGAATATGGGGATAGGAGCGAAACCACCCGTCGAGGCGTAGGCGAATGACACCGAAGAGGGCCTCGCTGAAGATGCCGCCACTCATCTTGCTGGTGCCTTCCTGGCGGTTGACGAAGATGACTGACACCTCTTGTATCTTGAAGCCAATGCGATGGGCTGTGTATTTCATCTCAATCTGGAAAGCATAGCCCTTAAAGCGAATCTTGTCGAGTTCGATGGTCTGGAGAACCCTGCGGCGATAACACACAAAGCCGGCCGTGGTGTCATGGACATCAATGCCGGTGACCATGCGCACGTATTTGGAAGCAAAGTAACTCATGAGCACGCGACCCATGGGCCAGTTGACCACGTTGACGCCCGAGACGTAGCGCGACCCGACAGCGACATCGGCTCCTTGGTCATGGCAGGCGGCATAAAGGCGCGGCAGGTCGTCAGGGTTGTGGCTGAAGTCAGCGTCCATTTCAAAGATGTACTCGTACTGATGCTCCAAGGCCCATCTGAATCCGGTGATATAGGCCGTGCCCAGTCCGAGTTTTCCTTTGCGTTCGATGATGAAGAGGCGGTCGGAGAACTCTGTGTCGATGAGTCGGTGTACTATCTGTGCCGTGCCGTCAGGACTTCCGTCCTCGATGACGAGGATGTGGAACGGCTTGTCTAAGGAGAATACGGCACGGATAATTTTCTCGATGTTTTCCTTTTCGTTGTACGTGGGAATGATGACGATAGAGTCGCTGTCGTGCATGGTGATATGTTGTTACTTATTGTGCAAAAGTATGAAAATAAAGCCAAACGGCGAAAGATAACGCCGAGTTATTGGTCAGGATTTTCAACAAAGCCCTGATATTCGTCAACCAGTCCGCTCATCACCACGTGGTAGCTTTTGTCGCAGAGGTGGTCGATGTTCTCCCTGCCCTTGCCGATGGGCGCTATGGGTTCGTGGATAGTGAGCCGCAGCGGATGCCAGCTTACCCACTTGCCGTCGCGCATGCGGGGCATGATGTTGAACGAACCATTGATGGTGAGCGGACATACCGGCAGCTGCAGTTCGTCGGCCAGCATGAAGGCGCCACGGAGAAAGATGCCCATGTGGCCTGTGAAGGTGCGCGCTCCCTCGGGGAAAACCACCAAGGACATGCCTTCCTGGAGTATCTCTCGCGCCTTGTCGTAGGTTTCGCGCACCTTTGAGGGGCCACTGCGGTCTACGAAGATGTGGTGGGCGGCAGCGCAGGCCATGCCAACGAAGGGCAGGTGGCGTAGCGACTTCTTCATCATCCATTTGAAGTTGCGCCCCAAAAAGCCGTAGACGAGGAAGATGTCGAACATGCCCTGATGGTTGGCCACGAAGACATACGATTGTCCTCGGGTGAGGTGTTCGCGCCCTTCAACCTTCACGGGAAGGAGCAGCAGGCGAATGGTGAGCTGTGACCACAGTCGCCCGGGATAGTAGCCCCAGAAGTGTCCATTACCGAGGATGCAGCCCACAATGGTGACGAGTGCGGTGAGGATAGTGAAAATCAGAAAGAGTGGCAGTACGATGACCAACTGCCACAGGCGATAGAGATACTTCATTTTCTTGTCCGATGTAAAGTAATGACGTTGATTTCAGGTGTTACGCCAAAGCGGAATGGGATAAGGCCACCGATGCCTCCTGAGACGTTGAGCATCTGTCCGTCGTCTTCGTAGAGCCCCCAGTCTTCGTCGTAGCCCAGCTTGGTGAGACGTAGTCCGAAGAGGGAGAGCTGCCCGCCGTGTACATGTCCGCTAAGGGTGAGGGCCACGCGGTGGGAGGGTTTGATATAGCGGTCCCAAGCCTTGGGATTGTGTTGCAGGAGTATGACAAAGGCATCTTGCGGAATGCCATTCATGGTGGTGTGGAAGTCGGCGCTGTCGGGGCGTTCGAGGTTTTGCTCGCCTGCAACGAAGAGGGAATCGGTGCCACGCCTGACGACCGTGTGACTGTTGAGCAGCAGGTGCCATCCCATCTGACGTTGGCGGTCGATGGTTTCCCGGCAGTTGGCAGCCTCAATGGCCGGTGTCTCGTCGATATACCAGCTGTAGTCGTGGTTGCCCAACACTGACACGATGCCATCGCGGGCCTTGAGCCTCGCGAGGATGGGCTGTACAGGCGCTATCTCTTGTGCCCGGATATTCTGCAGGTCGCCCGTGAAGGCGATGAGGTCGGGTTGCTGTGCGTTTATGCTGTCAATATCACGCTCAAGGAGTTTTACCTTCCCACCGATGAAGCTCCCCACGTGGGCATCGGTGAACTGTACGATGCGATAGCCCTCGAAGGCGGCGGGGAGATGGTCGAAGTAGGCGTCGACACGCTTCACCTCGAGCTTGTCCACGCCGATGGTCGAGCCATAGATAAGTATAAACCAAGTACATAGGATGAGTACCAGGGCAACAAGGTTACCCCCATTGCGGTGGGTGTGGGTGAGGCGACACCACCATAGGCCAAGACCCGAACATAGGGCGTACAGCGCCTTGGGCACGACGATGAGTCCTACGAGGAACATAAAAATGTTGACCGCGCGGATGTCATCGGGAATGAAGTTGCGGATGGAGGCTAACGCCACACTATAGCCCAGCATCAGCAGTCCGGGCAGCCACCACATCAGCCGTCGCCACCAGCTGTTTTTGAACAGCCGTTTGCCATGTACCTGGTCGATGTACAGATCGGGCAGGACAATGGCTAAGATGATGGGGATGAGTATTTTGGCAATCACGGTAACGTGGGTGAGGCGTGAGAGGTGTTAAGCGGTGATGGGGCGGGGCGGTGGGCGTTTATGTGTTAACGCCCCAGGAGACGGTTGCCCAGAAAGCGGCGTATGAGCTCTATGGGGAGGCCACGGCGTTGGGCATAGTCTTTGAGTTGGTCTTCACCAATCTTGCCCAAGTCGAAATAGAACGACTTAGGATGGGCAAACATCAGGCCCGACACAGAGGCTTTGGGGCGCATCATGCCGTTCTCGGTAAGTCGGATACCTATCTCCTTCATGCCAATGAGGTCGGAGATAATGAAGTTGACGCTGGCGTCGGGCAGCGAGGGATAGCCTACAGCTGGACGAATGCCTTGGTAACGCTCTGCCAGAAGGTCGTCGAGCGATAGGTCTTCGTCGGGAGCATATCCCCAATAGGTCTTGCGCACCTGCAGGTGTACGAGTTCGGCAGTGCCCTCAGCAAGGCGTTCTGCCAAGATTTCCGACATCATGTGCTCGTAGACATCGTCTTTGTCGAGTTTCTCCATGCTGGGGTCGGTAGACGTGGCAAAGGCTCCGGCTTTGTCGGTGATGCCCGATGACAGCGGGCGCACAAAGTCTGCGAGGCAGAGGTTGGCGTGTCCCTCCACCGATGGGAACTGCTGTCGCAGCATGGGGATGCGCACCCCACCTAAGATAAGGTCGTCGCCATCGCTGTTGGCGTCTAATATCTCGAAGGCGGCATGGGTATGATAGCGTCCTTCCCACGTGTCGAGTTTGCGCTCGGCGTCGGCCTTGAGCTTGGCCTTCTCTTCTTCGGGTTTGCCCGTGAGGCCCCACGAATGAAAGAAATAAAGCCAGTTGATATAGGGGCGAACTTCGCTGATGTTATATGTTATCTTCATCTGTTGTTGGTTAATGGTTAAGTGTTGTCATGCGGAACCTGACGGCTTCGCCATGGCTATTTTCATCGAACATGCCATTATTATATATAAGGTGTCCGTTGCAAAGGGTCTGCATCACCTTCCAGCGGAATGTCTGTCCTATCATGGGCGTCCATCCACATTTGCTTTGCACCAGTTCGTCGGTAACTGTCCAGGGGGCTCCTGCCTTTACGATGGCGATGTCGGCCTTGTAGCCTGAGCGCAAAAAGCCGCGCTGGCTGATTTCAAATAGTCGGGCAGGGTTGTGGCACATCAGCTCAACGAGTCGGTCGAGGGTGAGCACGCCTTGGTCGACAAGTGAAAGCATGGCTACCAAGGAGAATTGTATCATGGGCATACCCGATGCGGCCTTGGCACTGCCACCTTCTTTGTCCTTTTGTTCGTGGGGAGCATGGTCGGTGCCTACCACGGCGATGCGACCATCGGCGAGGGCCGCCCTTAGGGCCGCCCGGTCGACTGCAGTCTTTACGGAGGGGTTGCACTTGATGCGTGTGCCTAAAGTGCTGTAGTCTTCGTCAGAGAACCACAGGTGGGCGATGACCGCTTCACCGGTAATCTTTGGCAGGGGTGCCGCGGCAGAATCAGGTAGCGCGGGAAGCAGGTCGAGTTCTCTGGCGGTGGAGATATGCGCGATGTGCAGGCGTGTGCCATATCGCTTGGCTAACTGTACGGCGAGGGCCGAGCTGGCGTAACAGGCCTCCGCGCTGCGGATGAGCGGGTGCTGCGTGATGTCGGGGTCTTCACCATAGGTGGCCTTGGCAGCTGCCATATTGCGGTTGACCAGACTCGTGTCTTCGCAGTGGGTCATCAGTGGCAGTCCGAGCTCGGCGCAGGTGCGATAGATATTCTCTAATGAGGTCTGCTTGTCTACGAGCATGTTGCCCGTAGAGGCGCCCATGAAGAGCTTGATGCCAGGGATGCGTGTGCGGTCGAGTTCGGCATAGAGGGCTGCATTGCCGTTGGTGGCTCCGGGGAAAAAGCTATAGTTGATGTGGCTTTTGGCGGCAGCGAGCGCGAACTTCTCTTCTATGGCCTCAAGGGTGGTGGCCTGCGGGATGGTGTTGGGCATATCGAAGAATGTTGTCACGCCACCGTAAGCGGCAGCGCGTGACTCACTGTCGAGGTCGGCCTTGCGTGTAAGCCCCGGCTCACGAAAGTGTACGTGGTCGTCGATGATACCAGGTAAAACGTAGCACCCCGTGGCATCTACCAGTCTGTCGTAGTGTCCACGGGGTGTGTTATGTCCTTCTGTAATCTCGGTGATGCGGTCGTCGTCAACGGTGACGGAGCCTTCAAATATGCGCCCCTCATTGACAATTTGTCCGCCAGCAATGATGGTCCTCATGTGTTTATTGGTTGATCAGTTGGTGTCACTCTCCCCTGGCAGCTTGGTCGGGCGCCGCAACTGGCGCTGGAGCTTGTGTTGCCGGTGCGGCCAGGTCGTTGGGGGTGGGACCGTCCTGAGGGGGTGTCATGGGCTGAGCGGGAGGAGCAGCCTGGGGCATATCCTTCATGCCGTTCATGATCATTTGGTTGTCTTGGGCGGTCTGGTAGTAGGCCTTTACCTGTGGGTTGCTCTTGAACTTGGGGGTAGCCTTGCTCATGATATCTTCAATCCAGGCATCGAGCATTGGCACTTCATAACGGCTCATACAGGTGTTTATGAATACGTAGGGTGCCAGTACATTGTCAAAGTTCTCGGTTACAAATGTAGTAACCAGATGGTCTATCTTGCGGTTGATGGCAGCGTCTTCGGCGGCAAGATTGGCATTGACGATATTCATGTCCTTGCCGTTCATGATGGCTTGGTCGTGCTTGTGTACCAAGTCCATACTCTGGTTCATCAGTTGGGTAAACTTGGCACGGAACTCGGTAAGCTTGTCATTGAGCGGGGTACCGGTAACGGTCTCCTGCGTGTTGTCGATCTTCACCAGAATGTCGCCACTTTCCAATACCACGGGAAGCGCGTTTTGGTCATCTACGAATATGTTGGCTATACGCACAGAGTCGATAGAGCCCGTGAACTGGAACTGTCCATGCACCACGTCACATGAGTCAAGATCATTCAGAGCCGTGTCTTTCAGCACTTTCAGATATAACTTCTGCCCGTCGAGCGTAGAAACGCTGGCCGTGCCCGTTATATTAAAAGAGTTGGCGCATGACGTAAGGGCCATCAGACTGAGAAATGCGTATAAAACTTTATCCATAAAATATGAGGTTTCAAGACACACAAAGATAGTGCGTATTCGTGATGTAGGAAAATAAATTTATTCAATTTAAAAGAATGACCTACTCTTTTAGGTTTTTTTTGGATAGTTCATGATCAAGGCGATGAACGGTATAAACCTCTAAAATGGCGGCAATAAGCAACAATACTACCCACTTGTTGTACAAGACGTTGACATAGTCGTAAGCATGGGAAAACATGGAACGGAAGTACCCGAAAGTATTGTCGGCCATAAGCAGTCCTGCAAGAACAAACAATAGGTTGGCGAAGGCTTGAATGCGCTTCAGTCGGCGTATGGTAATATCCTGCCCGTCGTAGGTTTGCATGGATTGCATCAGGGTGAACATCAAGGCTCCGGCAAGATATATCCAACATGTGATATGTTGTTGCCACATGAGGGCAAAACAGCCGGCACCGATGACCATCAGTGCTCCTCCTGCAAGAAAGATAATGCTTTGGAGTTTATTTAATTGCTTCATTGTCAAGGGTTGTTTGCCCGGGGGCCGTTTCGTTGGCAGGCATGTCTGTGCTAAGCACATAGATGTCTTCGTCGTCGGCTTTCATGAAATACCGTTCGCGAGCAATCTTCTCAATGGCTTTGGGATTGCGCCGGATTTCTTTCAGTTCTTTGGTTGAGGCTTCGTTATGGTCGTTGTAGCGCTTGATGTCTTCTTTCAGCTGACTAATCTGAAGGTCGTACTGAATGCGTCGCAGAAAGCTGTTGTCGTCGATGAAGCCCACAATGGCTACACCCACTACAATGGTAATGAGATACTTGTAGCGTGCCAAAAGACTCCAAATCTTGCCCAGTTTACTCATAACAGTTAGTCTTGATGGGTGTTACGACAGTGCTGACTTTCACAACACAGGTTGATGGACTGTTGTGGCGTTACAGCGTTGCTTGTGCAAAGGTACAGCAATCGCTGAGAATAACAAAATAAATAGGAGGTTTTGTTTTGCCTGTCTCTCATTTTACAGTATCTTTGCAAAAGCAAAAACTCAGTATCATATTTATGGACAACTACATTGTATCGGCCAGAAAATACCGTCCGATGACATTCTCGTCGGTGGTGGGGCAAGAGGCTCTCACCACTACACTGAAGAATGCTGTCAAGAGTGGTAGGCTGGCCCATGCTTATCTCTTCTGCGGACCTCGTGGGGTGGGCAAAACTACCTGTGCCCGCATTTTCGCCAAAGCCATCAACTGCGAGAACCCCACCGCAGACGGTGAGGCTTGTAACGAATGTGAGAGCTGTCGGGCTTTTAATGAGGGACGTTCTATGAACATCTTTGAACTTGACGCTGCCAGTAACAACTCGGTGGAAAACATCAAGACCTTGATGGAGCAGACGCTCATTCCACCCCAGACTGGCCGTTACAAGGTGTTTATCATTGACGAGGTGCACATGCTGTCAACATCGGCATTCAACGCTTTTCTCAAGACCTTGGAGGAGCCTCCACAGCACGTTATCTTTGTGTTGGCCACTACTGAAAAGCACAAGATACTGCCTACAATTCTTTCTCGTTGTCAGATTTATGATTTCGAGCGGATGGTAGTACCCAAGATCATTGACCATCTTAAGATGGTGGCTGACCGTGAGGGCGTTACCTACGAAGAGGAGGCGCTTAGTGTCATCGCTGAGAAGGCTGACGGCGGCATGCGTGATGCCTTATCGATATTCGACCAGGTGAACAGCTTTTGCCAAGGCCATGTCACCTATGAGAAGGTCTTGGAAGACCTTAACGTGCTCGACACTGATAACTACTTCCGCCTGATAGACTTGTCGTTGGAAAACAAGGTGAGCGACATCATGGTACTTCTCGACCATATCATCGCTCATGGTTTCGACGCGGGTAACGTGGTGAATGGTTTGGGCTCGCACGTACGCAATGTCATGATGGCTCGTGACCCACAGACTGTGCGGCTGCTGGAAGTAAGTGAGCGTCAGCGACAGCGTTATCAGGAACAGGCACAGAAGTGTCAGCCTTCCTTTTTATATCAGGCGCTGAAAATCATTAACGATTGCGATATCAATTATCGACAAAGCAGCAACAAACGCCTGTTGGTAGAGCTAACACTCATTCGCGTGGCACAGATTACTCAGCCCGACGATGCCGAAGCGAGCGCGGGGCGTAGCCCCAAGCGTTTGAAATCCCTGTTTAAGAATTTGTTGACCTCTCAGCCTCAACCGGCATCGCAGGTGGCCGGGGCTGAGAAGACCATCCGTCGTGCCGCACAACACGGTACGACTTCTGCCCCCTCTACCCCTGACCTTGCCACTGTAATCTCCCCGGAGTCGTCTCCACAACCCAGCACAAGCGGCGATACGCAGGCCTCGACGCATGGCGCGACAACGATTGGGACGGCAGCGCCAAAATTCAAATTGCGCAATATTGGCATGACATTCAGTGACCTTCGTCGTGGGCCTGACAAAGCCGAACCAGAAGCATTGCGCGAGGAGGTGTCTAAAGATACCCAAGCCGAGGTACGACGATTTACCGAAGAAGAGCTCAGCGTGCAATGGACGCTCATGTGTAACCGTATGCCTCAAAGTATGGTAGGACTGGCCTCACGGCTCAAGAATATTGTGCCGCACATCACCGACTATCCACATATAGAAGCTGTGGTCGACAATGAGATTCTGTTGGGGCAACTCAATGACATCAAGGGTAAGATACGTGCCACTATGCGCCAGACCTTACGCAATCCTGATATCGACCTCACGTTGCGCCTTGCGGAAGTGGGTGAAATGAAGAAAGTGTACACCAAGCGTGAAATCTTTGATGACATGCGTCAGCGCAATCCGGCTATTGAACGGCTGCGTGAAACGTTGGGCTTGGAATTATCATAAAAGTCAGATTACCATAAACAACGACTCCCTCTTGTCACTTGAAACAAGAGGGAGTCGTTGTTTATGTTAGATGAGGGGCATTCCAAGTTCTTCGCACTCCTTGCGCATGTATTCCGGCCAGATGCTGGCTTGTATCTCACCGATATGGGCTTTGTGAAGCATGAGCATGCAGAGTCGGCTTTGACCAATTCCACCGCCGATGCTCAAAGGCAGCTGGTCATTGAGTAGCTGCTGGTGGAAGTAGAGTTGCTCGCGGTCTTCCTTACCCTCTATTTTGAGTTGGCGTACCAAGGCCTCCTTGTCAACACGGATACCCATAGAACTCAGCTCGATAGAACGGCCAAGTACAGGATACCACACCAAGATGTCACCATTCAGACCCTTCAATCCGTTCTCAGCCTCTGTTGACCAATCGTCATAGTCGGGGGCGCGCCCGTCGTGCTTCTTTCCGTCAGCGAGTTTGCCGCCTATGCCTTCTACGAATACTGCACCATATTTCTTGCAAATCTCATCTTCACGCTCTTTGGGCGAGAGGGTAGGATACATTTCCAACAACTGCTCACTGTGAATGAAGTGAATGTCATTCGGAAGAAAGGGCTTAAGCTGAGGATAAGACTCACAAGCCAGAAACTCTGTGCGCAGGATGGCAGCATAGATGCGACGAACCACATTCTCTAAATAAGAAAGTGTACGTTGTTCGGCTGTGATGACGGCTTCCCAGTCCCACTGGTCTACGTAGAGCGAGTGGAGATTGTCGAGTTCCTCATCCGCACGGATGGCATTCATATCTGTATAGATGCCATACTCAGGTTCTATGTCGTATTCGGCCAAGGTCAGTCGTTTCCACTTGGCCAAGGAGTGTACAACTTCTGCCTTGGCGTCCCCCAAGTCCTTGATGGGGAACGTCACCGGGCGTTCAACGCCATTGAGGTCGTCGTTAATACCCATGCCTTTGAGCACGAACAATGGAGCGGTGACACGTCTCAAACGCAGTTCGGTGGAGAGATTCTGTTGAAAGAACTCTTTAATTTGCTTGATACCCTGTTCAGTCTGGCGCATGTCGAGTTGTGCGTGATAGTCCTGAGGTTTGATAAGATTGCTCATATTATTTTCGTTTAGTCTTGCAATTTTGGTTGCAAAGGTAGTCATTAATAATTAAATTGCAATAGTTTGCTTGGTTTATTTTTGCATTCTGATATTGCGTAATCTGTTTTTGTAACTATTTGCCTTAATGTGTAAGGGAGGTTTGTTCCCTTGGAAAGTCAAGCATTTTTTTATGCAATCACTTTGCGGATTCAAATCCTTTTATTACTTTTGCAAGCGTTTTATGACCATACGGCCTCGTAGCTCAGTTGAATAGAGCATCAGATTCCGGTTCTGAGTGTCGCGGGTTTGAGTCCCGCCGAGGTCACTATTCTGAAGCGACGCTTCGCCCATTCTTAATTTCCCCTATTCACATGAACATCACAGAACGTTTTATTAATTACACCAAATTCGATACGCAATCGGCAGATGAGTCTGAAAGTGTACCGAGTACATCGAAACAACTTATTTTTGCCCAATACCTGAAGGAGGAACTTGAGCGTGAGGGCCTGAAAGACGTTGAGATGGATGACAAAGGCTATATCTATGCCACACTGCCCTCTAACATGAAGAAGGAGGTGCCCACTATAGGCTTTATCTCTCATTATGACACCGCTCTCGATGCCAGTGGTGCCAACGTCAAGGCGCGTGTGGTGGAGAACTACGACGGTGGCGACATCGAACTCTCGCCGGGCATCATCTCTTCACCCGCTAAGTTTCCCGAACTGCTTGCCCACAAGGGTGAAGACATTATCGTGACCGATGGCACCACTCTGCTTGGCGCCGACGACAAGGCTGGTATCGCTGAGATTGTGCAGGCCATGTGTTACCTGCGCGATCACGATGAGATCAAGCACGGAGATATTCGTGTAGGTTTCAATCCCGATGAGGAGATTGGTCGCGGTGCGCATCATTTCGACGTAGAGAAGTTTGGCTGTCAGTGGGCCTACACCATGGATGGTGGTGACTTGGGTGACTTGGAATTTGAGAATTTCAACGCGGCCAGCGCCAAAGTACATATCAAGGGCGTAAGTGTACACACAGGCTATGCCAAGGGCAAGATGGTCAACGCCAGTCGCTTGGCTTGTGAGTTCAACGCTTATATTCCCGACACCGACATTCCCGAGACCACAGAGGGCTATGAGGGCTTTTATCATCTGCTGGGTATCGAAAGCCGGTGCGAGGAGGCCAAACTCAACTATATCATCCGTGATCACGACCGTAAGAAATTTGAAGACCGCAAGGACTTCATGGAGGAGATCGTGCGTAAGATGAACGAGAAATACGGCGAAGGCACGGTGACTATCGAGCTGAAGGATCAATACTACAATATGAAGGAAAAGATTGATCCAAACATGTATGTCATCGATATTGTGCTCAAGGCCATGCAAGAGTGTGGCGTGCAGCCCAAGGTAGAGCCTATCCGCGGTGGTACTGACGGTGCGCAGCTGTCATTCCGTGGACTGCCTTGCCCGAATATCTTTGCCGGTGGCGTGAATTTCCATGGCCCCTACGAGTTTGTCTCCGTACAGGTAATGGAAAAGGCCGTGATGGTGATTACCAAGATATGTGAAATCACAGGTACATTTAACGATTGATTCTACGGGTCTTATCCCATTTCCCTTAAGATTAAGTGGGGGCGTTGACAGCAAGCCTTTCTGTTTCTTACAGAAAAGTACGCTGTCAGCGCCCCTTGCTTTTTGGGGATGACCTCTAAGTATGATTTAAGTTTATGGCAGAATTACCCAACTTTATCAAAGACCTGGCACTCATCCTGATCGTGGCAGGTGGCGTGACACTAATCTTCAGGCGGCTCAAGCAGCCCCTTATTCTCGGCTATATCGTGGCAGGCTTCCTCGTCAGTCCACATATGCCTTATACCATGTCGGTGGTCGACCAAGTGGATATTGAGACCTGGGCCGATATTGGTGTTACCTTCCTGCTTTTTTCTTTAGGACTTGATTTCTCCTTCAAGAAGGTGCTCAAGATGGGAGTGGCGCCTATTGTAGCCGCCATCACCATCATCTTCTGCATGATGATGCTGGGTATGGGAGTAGGCCATGGGTTTGGCTGGAGCAAGATGGATTGTATCTTCCTTGGAGGTATGCTGGCCATGTCGTCGACCACCATTATCTATAAGGCCTTCGATGACTTGGGATTTCGCCTGCACCGTTTTGCCGGCTTGGTGATGAGTGTACTTATCCTCGAAGACATATTGGCCATAGTCATGATGGTGATGCTGTCGGCAGTAGCCACGGGTAGCAGTCCCGATGGCGGCGAGATGATCTATTCCGTGTTGCGTATCGGCTTCTTCCTCATCCTTTGGTTTATTGTGGGATTGTATATTATTCCAACGGTCTTTCGCAAGTCGCGTAGCCTGATGTCCGACGAGACCATGGTGGTGATGTCATTGGGCTTGTGCTGCCTCATGGCTTGGATTTCCACCTCTGTAGGCTTCAGCAGCGCTTTCGGCGCTTTTGTCATGGGCAGTATCTTGGCCGAGACCGTAGAGGCAGACAGGATTATTCGTGTTGTGGTTCCCGTCAAAGACTTTTTTGGTGCCATATTCTTCGTTTCGGTGGGTATGCTTGTCGATCCTGCCATCTTGGTGCGCTATGGGCTTCCTATCGCCGTTCTGGTTGCCACAATCCTCCTCGGTCAGTGTCTTTTTGGCTCATTGGGCTATCTGCTCAGCGGACAGTCGCTCAAGACGGCCATGCAGTGTGGCTTTTCCATGGCGCAGATTGGCGAGTTTGCCTTTATTATTGCCTCCATGGGTATGTCGATGGGAGTCATCAGCAAATTTCTTTATCCTGTCGTCGTGGCGGTGTCAGTCATCACCACATTCCTCACCCCTTATATGATACGCTTGGCCGAACCGGCCTATCATGCGCTTGAGCGCAGTCTGCCTCGCAAGTGGAGCCGCCGACTGGACCACATGGGAGGGGCACACCAGAGCACAACGAAAGAGACGAGTTTGTGGCGACGCCTGATCCGTAAGGTGTGTGTCAACACCTTGGCATACTCCATTCTCACGGCGGCGGCCACTACACTGATGCTTACCTTCTTCCTGCCCTTTGTGCGTCATATATTGCCGCATTGGTGGGCCAATGGCATTACAGGCGTGCTCACCTTAACCCTCATTGCCCCGTTCTTGCGCCCACTGATCATGAAAAATAATAATAGTGAGGAGTTCAAGGAGTTGTGGGTAGAAAGTCGTATGAACCGTCTTCCCCTCATTTTTACGGTTTTGGCGCGTGTGGTCATCGCGGCGGCATTCTTGTTCTATATCTGCAACTACCTTGCCCGATTTGCCAATGCCATCGTCATCACCCTGGCCTTGATGGTCATCATACTTATGGTCATGTCGCGTGGATTGAAGCAGCACTCCATCAAGTTGGAGCGCAGGTTTATACAAAACCTCCGCAGCCGTGAGATCTACGCCCAGGTACATGGTCAGCGGCGACCGCTCTATGAAACCAAACTGCTCGACCGTGACATTCATATCACCGATTTCATGATTCCCGAAAGCTCCAGTTGGGCAGGACAACACCTTCGTGATTTGCGCTTAAGGAATAGGTTTGGTGTTCATGTCGCAAGCATCCTGCGTGGCAGTAGGCGCATCAATATCCCCACTGGCGATACCATTATCTTTCCGGGCGACCATTTACAGGTCATCGGCAATGACGAACAGCTTCACGCCTTCGACAATGCCATGCGCGGTGAGTTGGTTGTCGACGATCTGCAGGTGGAACAGCGTGAGATGAAACTACAGAAGATTATCCTCACTGCTGGCAGTAAGTTCTTGGGCCTAAACTTAAAGGAGAGTGGTATTCGCGATGATTATAACGTGATGGTCGTAGGCTTGGAAGAAGGGCAGCAGAACCTTTGCATGATCAACCCTGAGCATCACTTTCAGCAGGGCGACATCATCTGGGTGGTAGGCGAACAAGGGTCACTCAGAAAGTTAGACGCCGTGTGCTGACGCTTGACATAGACGAGCATATCAACAGCAAAATCGGTCATTAGGCAATCCTAATGACCGATTTTTTGGTAATACACGCCGTTGGATGATTGGCGACGCGAGTTTTTTAACCACAAGGTACAGCCATCGAGGCCTTAGTCTCATGCCCCATCCTTTCCCAATGGCTGTTGGTCCCCCGCATGGGAGCGGGCGGAAGCTATACCGTAGGCACCGCTGCCAGATTGCGTGCGATATCTTCGTCGCTCAGTGTGTAGTTGGTAAGGTCGCCATTGATGAAGCTGTTGTACGACGGCATGTCAATGAGTCCATGACCAGAAAGGTTGAACAGAATGACCGGCGCCTTGTCTTCTTCATTGGCCTTCTTGACTTCACGAATGACCGCGGCGATGGCATGGCAACTCTCGGGAGCGGGGATGATGCCCTCTGTCTGGGCAAAGAGCATTCCGGCCGCGAAGGTCTCTAACTGTGGGATGTCTACTCCGTGCATATACCCGTCTTTGATGAGCTGCGAGATGATGACGCCTGCACCATGATAGCGGAGGCCACCGGCATGGATGTTGGCAGGCTTGAAGTCGTGGCCCAAGGTAAACATGGGCAGCAATGGCGTGTAGCCAGCCTCGTCGCCAAAGTCGTATTCAAATTTACCGCGCGTCAGTTTCGGGCAGCTGTTGGGCTCGGCCGCAATAAACTCGGTGCCAGTGTGTGTGCCGTCGAAGACGTGGCGCATAAACGGAAAGGCAAGGCCGCCGAAGTTGCTGCCACCGCCAAAGCAGGCTATCACCTTGTCGGGATACTCGCCGGCCATCTCCATCTGTTTCTCAGCCTCTAAGCCGATGAGCGTCTGGTGCAGCGTGACATGGTTGAGCACAGAGCCAAGCGTGTACTTACATCCCGGCGTGGTAGTGGCCAGCTCAATGGCCTCAGAGATGGCCGTGCCTAATGAGCCCGGATGGGTGGGGTCGGCGGTGATGATGTTTTTGCCGGCACGTGTCGACATCGAGGGCGACCCTTCGACGGTGGCGCCAAAGGTGCGCATGATCATCGACCGGTAGGGCTTCTGCTGCATGGTAATCTTCACCTGGTATACGGCAGCCTCCAACCCATAGAGTTTGGCGGCATATGAGAGTGCGGCACCCCACTGTCCGGCACCCGTCTCGGTGGTGACATTGGTGTCGCCTTCCTGCTTGCAGTAGTAGCACTGGGGAATGGCCGAGTTCACCTTGTGAGAGCCTAAGGGATTGGTCGACTCATTCTTGAAATAGATGTGTGCCTTGGTGTCTAAGGCTTTTTCTAAGGCGTAGGCCCGCACCAAGGGCGTGGCGCGGTAATAAGTGTATTTTTCGAGCACTTCCTCGGGTATGTCTATCCACGTATTTGTGGTATCGAGTTCCTGGCGTGAGCACTCCGCGTTGAAGATATGCGACAAGTCTTCGGCGGTAAGGGGCTGACGGGTGGCTGGGTTTAGCAGCGGCATGGGCTTGTTGGGCATTTCGGCCTGAATGTTATACCACTGCGTAGGGATGTCTTTCTCTTCCAATAGGAACTTCTTCTGTCTCATATCTTCTAATTGGTTAATGGTTTATGTTCTAATAGGTACAAAGATAACAATAAAACAACGAAGCGGCAAGATATAACAACAAAAAGTAAGTGATGGCTACCCGACATCATGCGGCTCAGTAGAAATAAGGTGGGGACGCTTTTGCTTGAGCATGTGTTTATGCATGCTTATATCTCGACTTCCCATTGACTTCCCGCAAGCCGTTTGTTGTGGCCCATCACGCCTGGTCTCGTCGCCTCATCATGTTACGGAGTAGTCCCGGCATGTGCCTCTCCAAGGCAAATATGCGGTGGCATATCCCTAAGAGGTGGCGTCTCTCCGGGGCGGAATACGATGGAACGCCCTGTGAGCTTAGGCCCACTACTATTCTGCCGGGCCCTTCATGCCAAACGCACGAGCCATGCGTCCCTACTTGCTATGGTTACAAAGCCTACGGTATGTGTACGGTTTTGTGTGCCATGTAGAGACGCACAGGTCGTGCGCCAAGTATAAGAAGAGTGGCGGTACCATGTACAGATTTGTTGAAGCCCTGCCCATGGCTCCGCCGATTACCTACTTATAGTAGATGCCTATTAGCAGTTGAGGTAACGCTCAGCCTCAAGAGCGGCCTTACAGCCCGAAGCCGCGGCCACGATGGCCTGACGGTAGGTAGAGTCGGCACAGTCGCCTGCGGCAAATACGCCTTCGATGTTGGTGAGTGGGCGCTCACCCTGAATCTTGATATAGCCAGTCTCGTCGAGGTCGAGCTTGCCACGGAAAATCTCCGTGTTGGGGTTGTGGCCAATGGCCAGGAAGAATCCGTCGATGGGCAAGTCGTACACTTTCTCATCGGCTTCGCCCTTGCGGTATACCAGGTGCGCGCCCTCTACGCCATTCTCACCATAGAGACCGAGCGTATTGGTCTCATAGAGCACTTCGATTTTGGCATTGTCTTGTATGCGTTTCTGCAGGATGTCTGTAGCGCGCATGTTGGGCTTGCGCACAATCATGTACACCTTAGAGCAAAGGCCGGCAAGGTAGAGGGCTTCTTCGCAGGCCGTGTCGCCACCGCCTACCACGGCTACCACCTTCTTGCGATAGAAGAATCCGTCGCAAGTGGCGCATGCGCTCACGCCCTGACCGGCATACTTGCGCTCGTCGGGCAGGCCCAGATACTTGGCCGAGGCTCCTGTTGCCACAATGATGGTGTCGGCCTCCACTTGTTCGCCACGGTCGGTAGTGGCCACGTAGGGCTTCTTGCTGAAGTCTACATCGGTGATGCTGCCATCACGAATGTCAGCACCGAAACGCTCGGCTTGCTCCCTGAACTCCATCATCATCTGGTTGGCGTCAATGCCCTCGGGATAGCCGGGGAAGTTTTCTACGACAGTAGTGGTGGTCAACTGGCCACCGGGCTGTAAACCACTATAGAGAATGGGTTGCAAATCGGCACGGCTGGCATAAAGCGCTGAAGTATATCCGGCAGGACCACTGCCGATAATCAGACATTTTGTATGTTCCATATTGTTATTTTATAACCCCTTCTGGAGGGGGCTGTTGATGTTTTCTTGTTGTTACTTGTGATATGCCATCAACAAGTTTTATGCCAAAACATATACACCGACAACATTATTCACCGAGCAAGGCATCAATATCCTTGGTAATCTCGGCAATGCTCGCGGTAGGCTCGTAGCGCTTCACCACCTGTCCCTTCTTGTTGATGAGAAATTTGGTGAAGTTCCACTTGATGTCGCTGCTTTCCTTATAGTTGGGGTCGGCCTCGCTGAGCATCTTGTCGAGAATGGGGTAGAGGTCATGGGTCTCGTCCCATCCGGCAAAGCCTTTTTGCTCTTTGAGAAACTTATAGAGGGGGTCAGCGTCATCGCCGTTGACCTTGATCTTCTTGAAACGAGGGAACTCAGTGCCGTAGGTGAGTTTGCAGAACTCGTGGATAGACTCGTCGGTGCCGGGAGCCTGCTGGCCAAACTGGTTGCAGGGAAAGTCGAGTATCTCAAAGCCCTGGGCGTGCTTGTCTTCGTAAAGCTTCTCAAGGTCTTCGTATTGAGGAGTGAATCCACATTTGGTGGCTGTGTTCACTATCAGGAGCACCTCGTTAGAATACTCTTTTAATGACACCTCACCGCCTTTTCTGTCCTTCACGCTGAACTCGTATACTGTTTTCATCTCTATTGAATTTGGTACTTTTTGTTATTGATATATGATAGGCAAAAGTACGAAAAACTTAGCAAAAGGGAGCACCTCGTCCGGAAATTAATTGTTATTAATGATATTTAGGGTTTCCCCTTTGCGGCGTAGGGATTTCCGCGCGAAGAATATACTATTTATCCTTGTGCATGTTGCCAGAAACACTTATTTTTGCGGTAGTAATACAAAAACAACAAAACAGAGAATCATGAAAAAGGTAATGACTTATTTGGCTGCTGCCATGCTGCTGGCCCTCCCCGTGACTTTGACCAGCTGCGACGACCCATATTATGAGTATTGGTATGGTGATGACGAGCCTTGGTGGTTTGACTACTATGGCAATAGCTATGGTTGGAACAACAATTACTGGGGTAGCAACAACGACGACTATGCGCTTACGACGCTCGACGAGGCTCAGGTGTTGGCTGGTGAATGGGACGGCACCATCAATTACACCAATGGTGACGACGGTTCTGTGAGTTCTTTCAACGCTACCATGACTTTCGTGCAGAATAACGTCAATGCCATTAAGGGTACGGGTACAGAGTACGACTACGTCCTCGATTCTAACAACAACATCGTGGATGAGCAGACACTCAAGTTCAACTGGTATATTGATGACAATACGGGCGACATCTATATCAAGTACGCCAGTGGCAGCACTTTCGTTCTCGACATCTCTGCACGCGAGCACGGCTTCTATCTTGACGAGAACAAGGGCTTGTTTAACGGTTACATGATTGGTACCAACAACAGAGACTTGATTGAGTTCGATTTCGTGCGGGTGGTAAACAACAACGCTAAAGGCGCCGCCGTTACCCGGGCGACAACGGTGAAGACGTTTGGCCAGGATGTGGTGCGCAAACAGGCCAACACCACTGCCATCAAGCGCATCGTGAAGCGCTAAGGCAATCGTAAGGTAGTTATTTTTGACGGGGGATGTGTTCATTGACCATGGCGCATCCCCTTTTTGTATGCTCGAAAAGGGCCTGATACCAAGCATTCAGGTACTCCTTCCACTCCATGCCCATCGTTGCGGCATGACGGTCGGGTCAGGAGTACACCATGGTTTATGTCGAATTATAAAATGGTTTTATATAGAATCATGGAATGGTTTTATATAGAATCATGAGATGGTTCTATATTGAATGATAAAATGGTTCTATATAGAATTATCCGATGTTTCGGGTAGAATCATAAATGCCATACGGCCTTCAGAATACTCCAAATGGCTGTATGGCATTTATAAACGCATGGTTTAGCGGTGCCAAACCATGCGTTTGCGTCAGCTAAACCAGGTGTTCGTGAGTACAAGCCAGGTGTTTGCGGGTGCTAAAGCATTGCTTTGGGCTAATAAAGTCCCCATGCTCCCGGCGAGTTGGTCTTCTCTACCGCGTTCTCGGTTTGGTCGGGTAGGTTGCAGAAGAAATCTATTCCGGTGCGATTTTCTAACTCGTCGACGCTGATGGCGTACTGCTTCATGTTTGCGCCGGTGTCGTTGGCGTTGGTTACTTGGTCGGTCCAGATGGCTATGGCACTATAAGTGCCCTTGCTCACACGCAGCAGTGCCATGTAGAAGTACCGGGGCACTATGAGTCCATTGTCCAGCGTACGGTATATTTTGTTGTACCCGCCCCACGTACCTTCGTCTATCGTTCCTCCCTTGCATACATAGAGCGTGTCGGCGGTGGAGGCAACGGTGCGCACCATCTTTTCTAACTTTGCCCATATGCCGGCGTTGAAGGCATTGAACTGTGGCTGCATGTTGGTGAGATAAAACGTCTGCTTGTTAGCCTCGGCAGAATAGAGCCTGTCGGCAGATGGACACATGTGCCCATGGTCCAGTTTCTGCCCATTGTAATAATAGGGGTCCTCTGCCCACTGCAGGGTTGTGGGGATGAGCGGGTCTTGCGGATACTGGTTGGTGTCACTGTAGTATCGGGTGGTGCGCTGGGCCAGATACGCTTTGTCGAGCACATAGCAGCTCCATCGCAGTGTCTTCCTCTTGTAGTCCCACTCCGTGATATAATTGACGACGTCACCCGCTGATTTGTGTATCAGCACCGTGTCGGTACCATGGTGCAACCGCGGCATTTCCAGCCGGGCATATTCGGGGCGGGTAGCCTTGTTGGCGTTGACATTGGGTGTGTTGACGGCAGGTGTGGTGGGTGTCTCGGGTATTTCGACGTCGGCATTGTTATCGCCTCCGCAGGCGGTCATGAGAGCGGTCGCGGCCGTTATAGCGAGCCAGGCATGTAGCGTGTTTTTGCTGATTGAGCGTGTCATCGTATGGGGCGTAAAAATGAAAAAGTGCGATAGGACGTATATGCAACTACGTCCGACCGCACCTTAAAATATTGTATATACAGAAAAATGTAAGCGAGTATTACTTCTTGATCTTCCCGTAACGGTTCATGAAGCGGTCTACGCGACCAGCTGTGTCGACCAGCTTGCTCTTTCCCGTGTAGAAGGGGTGCGAGGTGCTGGAGATTTCGATTTTTACCACGGGGTAAGTTTCGCCTTCAAACTCTACTGTATCATTTGTCTTGCATGTAGACTTTGTAAGGAACATATCGCCGTTGGACATATCCTTGAATACGACGGGGCGATAGTTTTCGGGATGAATACCTTTTTTCATTTTACTTATATGTTAATGCATTAATATTTCGTTGCTACATAAAAATAGCGGCTGCAAAATTACAAAGAATTATGCAAGCCGCCAAACATTTCACTGATTATTTGTGATTTAGATTACTGTGCATACACCACGGTAATGGTCTGCACACGAAGCTGCACACCGCCGCTGTTGGCCGAGTTGGCATTGACATAGGTGGCGTTGTTGCCGTCGAAGGTGACGGTTGCCGTGCTGTTGCCCACGTAGTCGGTGCCATTGTAGCTGTCGCAGGTGAAGATGATCTTGGCAATCTGTGCCTTGCCCGCAAACGTGATGGTGTTGTTGGCATAAAGACGTACACCTTTGGTGGCCGTGTAGAACTTAGGCGCGTTGGTGGGGTTGGTACCGGCGCTAAAGGTAATCGTTGAGCCGTCAGAAAGGCTGTAGGTCGTGGCGTTGGTGGCATTCTCCTGTCCGATGGTGTTGAGGTCGATGGTGGCTGTCACGGTGCCTGCAGTTACATTAGCTTTGACGGCTGTAACAGTGGTGCCCTCTACGGTAAGGCCAGATGATGTGCCACCCGTCTCACCACCGGTCTCGCCACCCGTCTCACCACCGGTGCTGCCGCCGCTGGTCTGTCCGTTGAGGCTGATGAGCTTACCGCCGGTATTCATCTCGGGAGTGTTGCCCTTGAAATTGACGAGCTTGCCGAGGAGCACAACCTTGTCGCCAGCCTTCAGCTGACTGGTAGATGTGTATTTGTCGCCATTGAAGTAATAGCTGCGGTAAATGGTAAACTTGCCATTTTCGGTGCCGTCGTCAGAAATAAAGAAGGTTGCGTTGCCGTATGTAGTGTCGATGTTCGGTGTGCCAACGATGGTACCTGTAACATATACCTCCTCCGTGGGAGTGTCGGCAGCCAGCGCGGTAGTAGTGCTAAGCGCCTTTGCTACGTTGTAAGGCGACTCGGCAGTGCCTTCACCGGCAGGGGCTACGGTGCTTCCGCCACCAGTGCTACTGCCGCCGGTCTTGCCGTTGATGGATATGATCTGTCCGCCCTGGGTCATCTCCTTGGTGCCATTGTAGTTGGTCAGCACACCATAAACGACGAGCGTGTCGCCTACGGCAAACTCATTACCTGTGGTGAACTTGTCGCCGTTGTAGTAGTAGCCACGATAGATTTCCAGTGTGGTAGTGGCAGTCTTGGTGTCGCCGAGGTAGTAGGTGGCGTTGCCATAGCTGGTGTCGATATTGTCGATCTTGGTCACGATGCCTGTCACATAGACCTTATCTGAGGTGTAGGTGCCGGCGGTGATGATGTCGAGGGCCTTGGCCACGTTGTAGGGCGAGGCTGCTGTTCCCTCGCCAGCGGGTTCCGCGGCTGGCTCGGCGGGCGTCTCGTTGTAGTTCAAATCGAATGGGGCCGGAACGTCCTCGCAGGCGCTGAAGGTCAGGGCCACCATGGCTATTGCTAATGCTGATTGAATGAATTTTTTCATTTTGTATCTTCTTTTTTGTTATTTTACTTCTTCGATGTCATCCAGCGAGCGGATGATCACTTCCCATGTGTTGTTAAAGCGCTTCATGATGCCGGTGACGTTGACCTTGCCCTGAGGCAGGGTGTTGGCTGCAAAGTCGGCAAAATTACTGGTGTAGAGCATAATGGTGCTGTTGCTGTACTCCTGAAAATAGACGCTCTTGGATCCTGCTCCGGCCCCTGCGTTGGCGTAGGTGGCGGTGCCGTCGGCACCCTTGAACGATACGTTCTGCAGCGTGACGAGCTTGCCGCCGTACTCCAGTCCGTTCTTGGCAGCCGTCCACGACTTGTCGAAGACGATGGGCTCTACGGTCTTGGACTGTCCGGTGAGCTTGAAGTGCTGTGCCCAGAGGCTACGGCTCATGCGGCTCACGTAGGTCTGTCCGCTGGCATTGGTGTAGGGTGTGCCAATTTCGGCCTGCTTGCCGTAGTTGCCGATATAGAGGTCTTTGAGGTCGATGAGCACCTCGGCACCCACGGGTAGCGTGCCGAAGAGTCCGCCTTGCGATATGGCGATGATGATGGCGCCCGTGCCGTCGTCCACGGCAATCTCGTTGTAGAGGTTGCCCTTGATGTCGTTGCCCGTCACCACGGCCTTGATCTGCATGTCGTCGGCAATCTTGGTGTACGACGTGCCGTCGCGGTAGTCGGTCTCGATGTAAGTCTTATATTGGGCTTTGAGCGCGGCGATGGTCACCACGTTGGTCTCTTGGATGGCGGGATTGCCCACACCGGCCTCGTCGGCGGTGAGCTCGGGCGTGTCCCAGTCGCCGTCCATACAGCTTGTCGTGAGACTGCAAGCCATTGCAAGGAGCAATATATATTTGAATGTCTTCATTGTCCTGATGTTTAGAATTTGTAAGCGATGTTCAGCATGCCGTTGGTGCCGAAGGCATAATACTTCTTCGGGTTCTTGGAGAAACGGTACAAGCGGCTGTTGCCGGAAGAGGTGTAGTCGGAGCGGCTCTGCTCGTAGCCACCGGTCACGATGTGCTGGTTGTTGAGGATGTTAGACACCATGAGGTTGATGGAGAGGCTGCCGTGCTTGAGGTAGATGCTTCTGCCGATGGAGCCGTCGAACATCCATCCACCGTGTCCCTTGTCCTGAGGAGATACTGTGGTCTGCCCGATTTTTGCCAGTGAGCTCTCGTAGCGGTAGTAGGGCGAGTAGCTCAGGTAGATGCGATCGTACCAGTTGCCGCTGAGGTCAATGAACCATCCGCGCTGGTGATAGCTCAGTCCGATGGAGGTGGCGGTGAGCGGTGTACCACTCTCGCGCATGTTTTTCACCAGTGCCACATCGTCATTGTAGGTTCCCTGTGTGGAGTTGATGTAGCGTACGTTGGCATCGCTCACGTTCTTGGCATCGCTCAATGTGCCGATGAGCTTGAGGTTGAGGAATGAGGTCAGCTTGAAGTCGAGGCCGCCTTCCACGCCATAGTATTCCTTGGTGAGGCCGGTGAGTGAGTTGTAAGAGAAACTGTTGATGTCGTCGAAATAAAACTGTGTCCACTCGGTGACGTGCGAAATGTGGTAGTAGTAGCCGCTGATGTTGGCGTGCAGCCAGCTGTTGCGCAGCTGATAGCCCACCTCGCTGGAGAAGACGCGCTCGTTGTGGAGGCTCGACACGAAGTCGTTGTTCATCTCGGGAGCCACAAAGGCTGTCGTGGCCTCAGGAGCGCGGCTC
Source organism: Bacteroidota bacterium (assembly GCA_023425865.1). Taxonomy (GTDB): domain Bacteria; phylum Bacteroidota; class Bacteroidia; order Bacteroidales; family Bacteroidaceae; genus Prevotella. Next base: position 37,588 of record JAFABV010000005.1, read on the forward strand.
TCGAAGCCCATGCCCAAGGTGAGCGTATTGCCGCGGCCGAGGTTGAAGTCGCCGCTGGCCTTGATGCCACCCTCTACAAACTTGGCCGTCTTGCTCTTGCCGTAAGAATTGTCGGCAAAGAGTCCGTTGCGCATCTTGCCGTCGCGCTGCATGGTCTTTCCGCCCAAGCGTGCGGCGATAGTGTAGTGTACGATGCCGAAGTTCTCGGCATAGTTGGTCCACAGTTGTGCCTTCTGCGTGATGATGTTGTAGTCGTAGCCAAACTTGTCGCCCTCGCCCACAACGGCGTTGGGGTGGTTGAGGTCGTACTGCAACTTGTCGGAACCCTCGGGGTAGTTGCCCAGGGCGTAGAAGTTGATGTTGCGGTAAGAGCTGGCGCCGAGCATGTCGTCCATGGTCTGGTAGTGGCTACCGTTGTTGTAGCTCACCAGGAATCCGTTGTTCCATACGCTCTTCTCGGTGAGGTGCGAGGTGAGGGTAGATGTCAGCGTGAGGTTCAGGGCGTTGTTGTGCTTGGCTTGTATGAAGTACATGGCATCGGCTCCCTGCTTGGCGGCCTGCCGGTTAGCGAAGATCAGCTGGTCGAAGTTGATCTGGCGTACTGCCTTGCTGCTACTCAGATAGTCGATGGCGGTGAGGAAGTCGTCGTAGCCTTGGCGCGAGTTCATCGCGTTGTCGCCCCACACGTCATAGTAGCTCGACGGCAACCGTTTCCAGTAGTCGGGATGCGGGTTGTCGGCACCGTTGTAGTTGAGCTTGGTGCTCGAATACCAACTGTACTTGCCAAAGAGCGAAGTGGTGAGCTTGTTCTTGTCATTGAGCTTCCAGTCCCAGGTGAAGATAGCCGACGGGGCGTAGTCGTTCACTACGCGGCTGTTGCGTATTTTCCCGTTTTGGTATCCCCAGTAGGGATTGTACTGGTAGTCGTTGGCCAGCCAGTACATCTCGTCGGTCGACGCACCCTGTGTGGAACGCTCGGTGGGGTTGCCCCAGGTAGAGAACGACAACGAGTGGTTGTTACCAATGAGTTTCTGAATGCCGAAGAAATACGACAAGGCGTTGTAGAACGTTCCGGGCACATAACCCTTATCGGCCCAGCGATAGGTGACGTTGGCCGAGTAGGCCCATCCCTTGCTGTTGAGTCCGCTATTGTAGGTGTACATGCCACGAAGCGTGTAGTTGCGGTTGGCACCCGTGAGCGTGATGCGGTGGCCTGTGGCCATGCTTGCGGGGCGGAAATTGTAATTGTTAGAGCCTCCGATGCCCGTCATGGAGAAATTGTTGCTCTCAAAGGGCAGGGCCGACTCCATGTTGCGGGTCTGCTGGTTTAGGCCACCAACCATCGAATAGCGAAACTGTCCTGACTCCATGTCGTTGACCAATATGCCATTGATGTAGATATCATTGTATTTCTGGTCAAGCGCACGGTATCTGAATCTTACCGGCGAAAAAAGAAATCCCACCTCAGAGGCATATACGTTGGTACGAGAGTTGACGATGGTCACGTTTCGTGACATGTTGTCATCTTCTCCCAATTGAGCCTCGGTGAAAGTGAAAGCAGCCTCGCCAACGTTTGTAGAATCGGTCTGGGCAAACGACAGCGGGGCATAGCTTAAGGCCATCAAGGCCAACATAAGCTTTTTCTGCATAGATGAATAATTAAGTTGATTTAATATAATAGGTGCAAAATAACGAAATATATTTGGAATGGGAGAAGCTTTTTGATTGAATTTTCAATAAAGATGTGGAAATCTCAAAATTAATTACGATATTTGCATCAACATAATATAACGTCAATGAAGCGATATTTAGCATTTTTTGCCATCATGTTGACCATGGTGCTGGCTGCCTCAGGGCAGAAACGTTTTTCGGTATATGCGGTGGGGTTCTATAATCTGGAGAACCTATTTGATACATGTCATGACGAGGGAAAGAACGACTACGAGTTTTTGCCTTCAGGATCTTATCACTGGGACGGACTGAAATACAGTCATAAGTTGAAGAATATGTCACAGGCATTGAGCGATATGGGAACCTCTATGCTTCCCGGCGTGGGCTGTGCCATCATCGGCGTGTCGGAGGTAGAGAATGCCAAGGTGCTCACTGATCTTTGCAACCAGCCGGCACTGAAAGCTCGTGGGTATCAGTTTTGCCATATTGAGGGCCCAGACAAGCGTGGCGTGGATTGTGGCCTGCTCTACAACCCCAAATTTTTCACGGTTGAGGATGTGAGGCTGGTGCCTTATGTTCCGACAGAGAAACAGGACAGTGGTTTCACGACCCGCGGTTTCCTCACCGTAACAGGCCAGTTGGCTGGTGAGCCTATTGCGGTCATTGTGTGTCACCTGCCCAGCCGTTTTAGCGGATCTTATTATCGTGAGGTGGGTGCTGAGCAGGCAAAGGCCGTGAAAGACTCTCTGTTGGCTGAGAATCCTAAGCGCAAAGTGATGGTGATGGGTGATATGAACGATGACCCTAACAACCGCAGCATGTACGACATCTTGCGCGGTAAAGAAGAAATTGCCAAAGTGGGAGAGGGGGATATGTACAATCCTTGGTACAACATACTGGTGAAACAAGGCACGGGTACGCTGATGTACCAAGGTTCTTGGAACCTCTTCGACCAGATTCTGTTGACCCCCAATATGCTCAACCCCGCTGGTTCGCGCGACTATCGAGAGTTGAAATATCTGAAGAACGAGATTCAGCGTATGCCTTATCTTTTCCAGACAGAAGGTGCATACAAGGGTTCTACCAAGCGCACTACGGCTGGCGGTGTATGGCTCGATGGTTATTCAGACCACCTGCCCGTGTGCGTGTACTTGGTGAAAGAACAGAAGTAACAAGCACTCTCCCCTTGCCCCCTCCGCCACAAGGGTGGAGGAGGGGGCTTGCGCCATGGGAGAGAGTTAAGCGGTATCATGTTTAGATGAAAAAACAAGAACCTAAACTATCTGAAAGCCATATCCCTCACTCAGGGAATGGGGGAGCGGAGGCCGAACCTGAGTCTCACCCTTTCACCCCTTTTCTTCCTGCCAACGCTCGACTACTCATGCTCGGTACCTTTCCTCCCGCGCCTAAGCGCTGGTGTATGGCGTGGTACTACCCCAATTTTACGAACGACATGTGGCGAATCTTCGGTCTGCTCTTTTGGGGTGATAAGCTGCATTTTGTGGATGTTGAGCATAAGACTTATCGGCTGGACGCCCTTCAGGCATTCTTGGAAAACAAGGGCGTCGCACTCTTTGACACGTGTCTGCGTATTAGGCGAACTAAAGGTACGGCATCTGACAAAGACCTTGAGGTGGTGGAACAGGCTGACCTCGACGGTATGTTGCGTGCTTTGCCCGGGTGTAAGGCGGTTATCGCCGCTGGGCAGTTGGCCACCGATATCTTTACGGCACACTATGGTATCGACACCCGTGGAATGCGGATGGGTGACTATCGCACGTTTGAGTTTGAAGGGCGCACCATCAGACTCTATCGCGAACCGAGTTCATCACGCGCCTATCCAATGAAGGTGGAGGCGAAGGCGGAATATTACAAAAAGATGTTGCAAGACATCAATCTATTATAATTATGAAGAGGAAATGGCTCTGCCATGGAGAGCCATTTCACTGTAACCAACTACAATAACGCAAACAATGGACGATAAAATAACAATTATTGGCATCGCTGGTGGAACTGGGTCAGGCAAGACGACAGTAGTGAAGAAGATTGCGCAGTCGCTGCCTCCCCACTATGTGGCTGTAGTGCCTCTTGACTCCTATTATAATGATACTACGGGCATGACCGACGAGGAACGCAAAGCCATCAACTTTGACCATCCTGATGCCTTCGACTGGAAACTCTTGATAAAGCATGTCAACGAACTGCGCGAGGGCAAGGCCGTGGAGCAGCCAACGTATAGTTATCTGATCAGCAACCGCCTGCCTGAGACCATTCTTGTAGAGCCAAAGCCGGTTATTATCGTCGAGGGGATTATGACGCTGATAAACAAAAAGCTGCGTGATATGATGGATCTGAAGATATTTGTCGATGCTGACCCCGATGAGCGTCTTATCCGCAATATCCAACGTGACACTATCGACCGCGGACGTACTGTCTCTATGGTTGTAGACCGTTACCTGAAAGTGCTCAAGCCCATGCACGAACAGTTTATTGAGCCTACCAAGCGTTTTGCCGACCTCATCATTCCGCAGGGAGGGGAGAATGCCAAAGGTATAGCCATCCTGTGTAAATATATAGAAGGACTTGTGCCAGGGGAATAGGTGTAGGTCATCATTCAAATCAGACCTGACAGTGGGAATGAGGCAGACTCCCTAACCATGGTCTCCCCATTGCTGACTGTAATGGCTGCATGCATTACGGCGACGGCCGAAAACGCTATTCCGCGTTTTCGGCCGTCGTTTTGGTTTCGGTGGCATTCTCGGTATTCTCCTCCGTAACAGGGGGAAGGGGTTGATGCGCTTTCTCGAATGCGCGGCGACACTGGTGAATCTTGATGGCATTGACGAGATCGACCGCACCGTAGACCATCATGCACCATCCAATGATGAAGAGCGGGGCAGTGGCGATGACCGAAGGCTTGATGACGGCTACAAGTCCAATGAGCAGGATGATGGTGGGGAAGGCCCACCATAAACACCCCACGCGGGCAAAGCGCGAGACGGTACCGAGATTGAAAAACTGGTTGAGTGCCCCCAGGATCAAGATGCCTGCCAACACATAGATTAACCCATTGACAAAGGTGTTGGGAGCCAGTGCCAGCAGGGCACCAAGAATGACACTTCCTATGCCTACAATAGGGAATGATGGAGAGGGACCGGCTATCAGTTTGCCCTGTGCGTCGAACACTTGGACATCGTCGGTGTGGCGCTTAGACGAGAAATAGGCGAAGCAACTGATGAGTCCGGAGACAAAGAAGATTATACCAATGGTGATGGTAATCCAGGTAACGGTCTGCTCGCGATACTTGACGAGCAGGGCGCCTACGATAATGGCACCAATGGCACGGAAAATGCTGCTTTGAAATACTTTCATTGTAATAAGTGGTTTGGCCATAAGGCTCTTTCTTGTAGTGCAAAGATAGGTGAACTTTCTGAGAAAAGCAAGGAGCAAGTCACAATAAATTTGTAATTTTGCCCCCCATAGTGCTATTGTATTCAAATCGGGAAATGATGACAACATTATTATTGACACGCCACGGCGAAACAGTGGATAACAAATCTCAGATATTGCAAGGGCAGACGCAAGGAGAACTCAATGAGACGGGGCGTCAGCAGGCTCGGGAAGTAAGAGAGCGTATGAAAGACCGGCAGATTGACGTGTTTGTTTCAAGTGATCTACAGCGGTCGATAGAGACTTGCGAGATCATTGCCGCGCCCCATGGGTTGCCCGTTGTTACCACGCCGTTGTTGCGTGAACGTGATTGGGGAGGCTTTACAGGCAAATTTATTCCTGACCTGCAAGACTTAGAGTGGCCTGATGATATTGAAAGCTTGGAAAGTATGCTTAGCCGAGCCCGGAACCTGTTGACATGGATTAAGGTGGCCTATCCAGACAAAACCATACTTGCCGTGGGGCATGGTATCATCAACAAAGCCATACAAAGTGTGTATTACAACAAGCCGATGAACCAGGTTCAGAAGATGGACAATGGTGAAGTTAGGGTGCTGGTGTTGTAAACAACAGCCACTGGGTAAATGGGTGTCAGTTTGTGGGAATCATGCTCCACGACAAACGGTGTGTGCGGCATTGTGATGACAAATGACCATTGCCTGGCAGATAAGTTATCGGATAAACACAAATGAGGCTATGCAACTTCTGCCGCATAGCCTCTTACTTATCATCATAACTCTCTAATTCTTGGTCTCCTGAGAAAATCTTTTTACCGGGAAGCTAATACTCTCGTTGAAACGCTTTTCATTGATTCCCTAAAATCATTATCAATAACCGTTATCTAAAGCTATTATCTGTGTCCTCCAAATCGTCCTCCATTGCTGTTTCCGCTCGAACGTGTGCTGCCGCTATTGTTACCTCCGAAGCTACGTGAGGGAGCGCTCTGTGAGCGAGTGCTGCCGAAGCTGGATGAGCGTGAAGAGAAGCTGCGAGTGCTCGGACTTCCAAAAGTGCTCTGTGAGCGACTTGATGACCTGCTGTTGTCGGGTGTAAAGGTACGGCTGGGTGATGAGGTTGACCTGTTACCACCGAACGTGCGGTTGTTTGACTCAGGGCGTGTCACCGTGGTGCGTGTGCTGCTCTCACGTGTAGAGCCGAACGACCTGGTGCGATTCTGCTGCTGGTTGTACATTTCGTTGTTGCTGATGGTGCGGGTACCAGCATTGCTGCCGAACGAGCGTGTGCGGCTCTGCTGGATGCTATTGTTGCGGATGCCACCGTTGCCAAAAGTACGATTGCTTTGGCTTGAGATACGCTGGCCACGTCCGTATTCGTTACGGTCAAATCCATCACGCATTCCCACATGACTTCTGCCATTGGCGATTCTGCCGAAGCTTCGGCCGTGGTACCAGCTGCGTCCACCGTTCATTGCCCAACTGTGTCCGCCGCGATAGCTCACGTAGAAAGCGGGGCGGCCGAAATAGTAGTAGTCACGATGTGGATAGCGGGCATAGATGCCAAAGTGCCAGTAGCCTCCGTCCCAGTAGAGTGGACGATAGAAATAGCTGGCGTCGAGATACATACGATACTGCCAGTCGAACAGAATGTAGCTCAGGTCGAGGTTGCGTCTCGTCCAATAGGCACCGTAGAGGTCGTCGTAATCGTTTACGCCCATGAGGTAGTCGAGATTAACCTCGTAGGCAGCCTCATACTGGTCATCGGTGAGATTGAGCTCGTAAGCCATCTTGTCGGTGAGGAAGAGGGCCTGCTCGCGGGCCTGCTCATAACTCATTGCTGATGCCTGGATTGTTATGGTGAACAATGCTACAAGCGCAAAGATTAACTTTTTCATATCCTTATATTTTAAATTGTTCTTAATGTCGTGCAAGTGTTTCCTTATCTTCACGTTGCAAAAATAATTCAAAAATAGAGAACATAGAAAGGTTTTCCCCTACATGAGCGGGGAAAATCCCTAAAAAGCACTATCTTTGCAAATCATGACTAATAATGTACGCACGAGACAATGGGGACTGCTTTTCGCGCTGATGGTACCGGCGGCGCAGGCCTTGGCACAATATGCTTGGCAGGATGATGCCGACCCTGGAAAGCTGGATCTGGGGCGAGAGATAACCTATCGGGTGGAGACCCAGGGATCGCTGTCGCACGGCACTACGCCCCTGTGGCTCAATGCCAACAAGTACGGACTCTCATCGCTCGACGAGAGCAACGGTTATGTGCGCGGGCAGGTTATCCGGCCGCTCAGCAACGACTCGGCTCGGCGGTGGGGCATGGGATATGGTGTTGATATTGCGATACCTGTCAACTACACTAGCAAGGTTGTGGTGCAGCAGGCGTTTGTAGAAGGACGATGGCTGCACGGCGTGGTCACCGTAGGTGCCAAGCAGTATGACATGGAGCTGAAAGACCAAAGACTCAGTTCGGGCGCGCAGACCTTGGGCATTAACGCGCGACCGGTGCCACAGGTAAGGCTGGCCCTACCTGAATATTACACCCTGCCTTTTGGGGGGCGATGGATACACGTCAAGGGTCACGTGGCTTTTGGCATGTTTACCGACGACAACTGGCAGACCGACTTTACGAACAGGCAGAGCCGCTATTCCGACCATGCGTTATATCACAGCAAGGCCGGCTATGTGAAGATAGGCAATGAGGATGGTTTTTACCCGTTGTCATTAGAGCTTGGATTGGAAATGGCCTCGCAGTTTGGAGGAACAAGTCATCAGCCGGATGGCAATGGCAATGAGGTGCTATACAAGGGTGGTCGCGGATTCAAATCCTTCTGGAATGCTTTCATTCCAGGAGGGTCTGACGTTACGGATGGTGAATATGCCAATGTTGAAGGAAACAACTTAGGCAGTTATGTGGCACGCGTCAACTATGATGTGGAGAACTGGAGCGCTGCCCTGTATGCCGATCATTTCTTTGAAGACCATTCGCAGATGTTCCTCATCGACTATAATGGCTACGGAACTGGCGAGGAGTGGAACGTCAAGAAAGACAAGCGCTACTTCATGTACGCGCTTAAAGACATTATGCTGGGGGCGGAGCTCAAACTGAAGTATGGCACTTGGCTGCGAGGGCTAGTGATAGAATACCTCTATACCAAATACCAGAGCGGTCCTTATAATCACGACAGAACACTCAACATCTCCGACCATGTGGCCGGTCAGGACGAGTATTATAACCACAGCTTCTACACCGGATGGCAACACTGGGGGCAGGTGATGGGCAACCCGCTCTACCGCTCGCCCATTTACAATGATGACGGACAAATCAATGTGAAGGATAACCGGTTTGTGGCCTGGCACCTTGGTTTGGAGGGCAGTCCCACAGAGCGATTGGGCTATCGGTTGCTGGCCACTTACCAGACGGGTTATGGCACATACGGCTCGCCCTATACCAGCAAGCGCCACAACACCAGTCTGATGCTCGAGGGCAGCTACCACTTTGACAAGGGATGGACCGTCACCGGTGCCGTGGGCATCGACCGTGGCAGCATACTCGGTGACAACCACGGATTCCAGCTCACTGTGTGCAAGAAAGGCGTGTTTAATCTCTAAAGACTTAACTCATGAAGCAACCTCACATGAAATACTTCCTGCTTTCTCTTCTACTTGGTTGCATGTTGATGGCCTCGTGCGACATCGAGACCAGTGGCAACGGTGACCTTGACGGGTTTTGGCATCTGGTGGAGGTAGATAGCCTGCAGACCTTCGGAAAGGCTGATGTAGCCGACCAGCGACTCTTCTGGGGGGTGCAGGCCAAGCTCATCCATCTGCAAGGGGCTGACAACAGGTTTTACCTGCGGTTCAACCATACTGCCGACAGTCTGATACTTTACCAGCCTTACCTCGACCATTGGCATCAAGATCAGGAAGATGGCGGTGATATACCTGTAGACGACGCTACGCTGATGGCACCCTACGGCATACAGCGCCTCGAAGAACATTACAAGGTAGAGGCACTCGATGGGGAGAAGATGATACTTTCAACCAGCACCCTGCGCCTATTTTTCAAGAAGTTTTAATGACAAATTTGTAGTCCTCATCTTATGTTGGGGCTGTGTCGGTGCCTATTATTGGTAAGCAGAAGGATTTGTATGTTGTAAACGTGCCGTTTAGGGTTGCTAAAGCTATAGTTTAGGAAGGGCAAACCTTGGGTTTACGATAGCTAACTCCATGGGTTACTTTTCCTCTTACTCTCGCTGTAGTGCAAGAACAGTGATATTTGTGTATAGAAGGGGCAATGTGGTGTACGGCCAAATACTAAAACTTCTTGCCGAAGGCGATGTTGATGAAGGTCTTGAAGAGTATTTTTGCGTCGAACCACCACGACCGATGTTCCAAGTAATAGAGGTCGAGTTCCAATCGTCGCAGCATCTTCTCCATAGTGTCTGTGTACCCATTATAGAGTGTGGCGTAAGATGTCACTCCCGGCCGTATTTGGTACAGCAACACATATCTGGGGTCATGTTTCATGATTTGGTCGATATAATACTTCCGTTCGGGCCTTGGACCGATAAACGCCATGTCACCCTTCAATACGTTCCATAGCTGCGGCAGTTCGTCGAGGTGATGATCGCGCAGAAAGCGGCCTGTCTTGGTCAGCCTGTTGTCGCCTTCTATCTCGAGCAGTTGCGGCTCACCGTCTGTCTCAGCATTCATTCGCATGCTGCGAAATTTGTATATATTGAATGGCTTGCCGTGCAGTCCTATACGTTCTTGAGAGAAAATGACCGGCAGGCCGTCCTCTAACCTAATAGCCAACGCACATGCTGCAATTAATGGTGAAAAGACGATAAGGCAAATAGCTGCAAGTAGACTGTCGATAGTTCTTTTCATTTGTTGCGTGGTCCTTTAATGGCTTTCTTGGTTCGAATGTTCAGCGTAATATTCAACGCTGTGTACAAAAGAACGTCCATGATAAAGATAAAGGTTAAGCCCGTGAAACGATAGACAAGACAATTTAGGACAATGAATGACAAAGCAAGGCAAAGGATAATGATCAGGGTCTGTTTCATTGGAATGCCTAATCGCATAAACTTATGATGAATGTGGTTTTTATCAGCATTAAATAAGGGCTTTTTTGTACGCAACCGATGCAGCACTACGCGCACTACGTCGAAGGTCGGTATGATGAGTAAGGAGTATGCTATAGGCATTCTATGAGGTGCAAAGGGCATTACGGTAGGATTGTTCATCGTGTATTTTACGAAAAGGAATCCAAGTATGAAACCTAATGTAAGGCTACCACTATCGCCCATAAATATTTTGCGGTTATGCTCCTCCTTTCCAAAAAGATTATAATAAAGGTATGGTATCAACGCCCCCATTAGTCCTGCAATTAAAATGCAGTATACATAAATGTGTTCGGAATAGAACGCAAACATAAATCCTGCAAGAGCAATCTCTGTAAGACTGGCACAAAGTCCATCAATGCCATCGATTAAGTTCATGGCATTGCAAATGAAAACGATAGTGAACACAGTTAGTGGAGCCCCAACACAGAATGGGAGGTCGTAAATTCCAAATAGTCCATATAAATTGTTGATATACAGATTGGACAACGGAAGAACAACTGCTGCTATGATCTGTGCCGTAAATTTGATGTTGGCGCCGAGTCCCGTCAGGTCATCTACAAGCCCAACAATATATATGATGAGCAGTCCAAGAAAAAAATATAAAGACCATAGATTGATGGAAATTCGGTTACCCTGGTAATCATTGGCCATCACCAGCAGGGCTAAGATAAAGGCAATGAGCATACTGGGCATGAACGCCACGCCACCCAGACGGGGTATCATGGTTTTGTGCATTTTCCTGGCATTAGGGATGTCGTATAAACGTTTCTCCTTGCAAAAGTCCAGTATCGCCGGGATGGCTAAGAACCCGCACCCCATACTGATGGCCAAAGCACCGAGGATTAATAGAATATACAGAGTCATCAAATATTTTGAAATTTGTTTTCGTTTAATATAAAACACGAAATATCAAGAAATATTGCACGGTGAAGCAATAATAATTGGAATTGTTTGTTTTATTGAAAAGCGAGCGATATATGAAAGTTTCTATTATAACCGTAACTTACAACAGTGCTGCCACTTTGAAAGATACGATAATTTCAGTGATAAGCCAGACTTACCAGGACATAGAATATATTATTGTCGACGGAGGATCAAAAGACGGAACAGTAGACATCATCCGATCATTTGAGCCAGAATTCGGAGGGAGGCTAAAGTGGAAATCTGAGAAGGATCGTGGTATTTATGATGCCATGAACAAGGGAATTGGCATGGCTACGGGTGAGGTTGTTGGTATCCTCAACTCTGACGATTATTTTACCTCACCTGATGTAATAGCTCGTATGGTCGAAGCGTTCGAGGATAAAGGTCTGGATGCAGTATATGGAGATATTCATTTCATACATAATAATAATCCATCCAAGTGTGTGCGTTATTATTCGTCCAAACGATTCCGGCCTTTTTGGCTTCGTTTTGGTTTTATGCCAGCTCACCCCTCATTCTATCTCCGTAGAAAGATTTATCAGCAAGTTGGAGGGTACAAACTCGATTACAAGATAGGTGCCGATTATGAAATGATGGTGCGCTTGTTTCGGGTGTACCGTATAAGAACCCAATACATCCCTTTGGACTTTGTGACAATGAGAACAGGCGGAGTGAGCACCAAAGACCTGCGTAGTCGGATGACATTGGTAAAAGAGGATGTCAGGGCCTGTAGGGAGAATGGCATTTATACCAACAGTCTGATGATTAGTTGCAAGTATCTATATAAGATGCTGGAACTGAAGTTGTAAGCAATATGGCCTTTACTGAAAACAATGTGAGTATTTTAGATTATTACAGTCCGCAAGATATAGAAAGCCCCATCCTAACTTATTGAAACATAGGAAATGGGTGATTCCATATTAGCGACAAGCCCTCCTACTCGTTTTCTGTTACCTTTGTTGTCCCCCCCGATCATCATATACGTGAGTTCGGGATAAGAAAATCCTTAAAAAAGTTGGTAATCTCACTAATATTTTGTACTTTTATAGTTGAATATCAATAAATTATAAAAATATTAAGTGATGATTACCAAGGACAAAGTTATAGAAGTTTTCTGTATTATCGATGAGTTTGACAAGAATTTGAATGCCGAACTGGCAAAAAACCTGCAATTACCTTCCCATGACGGTAATGGAAAGCACTATCGTAACCGCAAGGGTAGACTATCGGAAAGTGAGATCATGACCATCCTTGTATGCTATCATTTCGGCACGTACAGAAACTTCAAGGAGTACTATCTCAACTGTATCCGTGGGCTATTCAGACAGGAGTTTCCTGACGCCGTTTCCTACAACCGTTTTG
>JAFABV010000006.1 GCA_023425865.1 Bacteroidota bacterium
TGTGACTATGCACGGATGATTTTATATAAAACCATCGGATGATTTAATATAAAACCACCTGATGGTTCTATATAAAACTATCGGATCATTTTATATAGAACCATCAGGCGTAGAAATGAAGACACGGCATTGTGTACTGCGGATATACTGAACAATGAGGCTGAGGAAGGCCGCTGCCACGGGATACAGGTGACTGCAGGCACATGCTGCGGCCGCTATGTGAAATGGTAGAATGCACTTTGCGCGCGTACCATTGTCAGCATGTAGTTACCCCCCTACCCTCGCATTTCGCTTGTCCTCGCCTACCGTGACGAGAGGGTGTCACTTTACAAATTTCTTGCCGCCACGCACGTAGATGCCACGGGGCAGGGCGCTGACGGAGGTGCCCACGTAGCGGCCGTCGAGGGTGTAGATGGGTGAAGGGGTGGAGTCGGTGACGGGAGTGGTGGACTGCTGGATGCCTGTGCTGGCGATTGGGGTGAGGAAATCGAAATATACGCTGCCGTTGGTGTAGTTGATGTTGTAAATGGGAGTAGCTTCGGCCGACGTCCACCAGGAGGCATTGTGAAGGCCTCCAGTTTGACTGAACGTGGGGAAGTTGACCGTGTCGTCGACGCGGAAGATGTCGCCGTTGAGTGACTGGTAGTATTGCAAGGCGGTGACATCGTTCCCCACCCTATAACTCGACACCAGTGTGCCATCGGCAGGTATCACCGTCATGCGAGGATGACCGATGGTGTTGTTGACACTGTTGGAGGTGAGGGAGAACGACGTGGCGTTGTAGTCAACATGGTATACGAGCAACCCGCTGGTGGTGGGGGTGTAGGTGCCGTAGCGGGCTATGCGCTGATTCCAGCCCTTGTCCTCAAAGATTTCGAACACGTAGTACTCGTTGGCGTTGTTGGGATTGACCACCTTTACGGCGCGCTGGCCCTTGGCGGCAGTGAGCTGGTACTGTTTGGCCTCGGTGATGACGTTGATTTTGTCCCACCCCATTGCCTCGCGCTCCCACGCTGTATAGGCGGTGGGCACATTGCCATTGGAGACGTATGTGCCATTGTCCATGATGCTCCAGTCTTCCATGCCCTGATTGTCGTAGGCTGTAGACTGGTTGGTGGTGTAGAAGTCGGGCAGTCCGAGGCAGTGTGAGAACTCGTGTACGAAGAGCCCGATGCCGTTGATGCGCTTGACGGCGGTGTCGAAATTCTTCTGCGTGGCGTCGGTGGTGGTGTAATCGAAAGCTCCCTCGTACGCCATGAGTTCGTTGCTGATGCCGCAGCGGTTGACCCCTTTGCCGTCGAAGGCAGCCGTGGACTTGCTGAACCCGTTGAAGCTCTTGGGCCACATGGTTTCTGCGGATGCGCCGCTGCTCTGTCCGTATCCGGCGTAGACGACGTAAACCAGGTCGGCATTGCCGTCGCCGTCTTGGTCGTAGCTACTGAAGTCGAGCGAGTCGTCCATAGCCTTGCAGGCATCGATGACGAGCTGCGTCGCCTTTTCGTCATTGCCATTGCCAGCCGTGCCGCCATAATAGGCCATGTTGTTGGGCAGCATGACGGGACCGTAGACATCGAACTGCGGCGAATAGGCGCCATAGCTTTGGTCGATGAAGTATTGCTTTACGCTACCGTAGTTGAGGTCTTCGCGCAGTCCCAAGTCTACAGGATGGCCGCTGCCGTTGAGGTATTGCTCGAAGGAGGCACGCGGACTGCTGACCGTAAACTTGCGGTCGGGGTACTCGGCCAGGATGACGATGGCACGCGGCGACCCTGTGAAGGGGAAGACGGAGGGCGTCTTGGTGATAGCCTCGCGGCTCACGGCACGGGTCTGGGCCTTGGCAATGCCCTGCGACACGAAGGTAGACGGGTCGACGTCGAGCTTGGTGAAATCGTTTCCGGTGCGCGTGAGGATGTTGCCCTGGGCATCGGTGTACCAGTGGAAATGCTCGTCGCCGTGGAGAAAAAAGGTGATGGGCTCTCCGTTGCTCTGTATGACGGTGATGGGGTAAGGCCATGCTTTGGCGGCGTGAGCGCTACCGTAGGAAAGCAGGGCAAGGCCCAATGCGAGTAGAATTTTCTTCATGTTTGAAGCGTGGTTGATATTACGGTGATTACTTTTGACGTGTGGGACGGTTATAGAAATACTGCCCCTTGTGACGCGTACGGTTGCCATAGGCTATGGCATGATGCGGACAATGGTGATAGCAGGCGAAGCAGGTGAGACAACTGTCGTTGTGCAGCCATTGGGGCTCGTAGCCCAGGCCACCCTGAATATCACCCACGGGACAGACATCGGCGCAGATGCCGCATTTCACGCAGCGCGCGCTGTCGACACGAAAGGGGCGGTCGGTGACCAACCGTCGGGTGAAGGCATGGCCCAGTATGCGTGTGTTGACGCGTGGCCAATGCCCTCGTGCAAGGGGGCGCCCGCCATTTCGCCTCTCCACAATATCTGATATATATACTTTCAGGTCGGCTTCAGCTTGTCGTTTCTTTGTCGCCTGCAGGTCAGGGCGGTCGATATCCATGAAGGGTAAACCCACGTAGGTGTTGGGCATGAGCACCGAAAACGCTGCGTCGAGCGCTATTCCCACATGAGCGAGGTCGCTGGAAAATACCTCTGCCGCCTCGCCAATGGTGTCGCCGGCGGTACACACCATATAGACGTAGTGCCCACGGGCGTTGAGCGACAAATGGCGGACAAAGCGCCGCACAATGACCGGGGGCAACCAGCCATGTACCGGAAAACAAAAGCCAAGCCGTTCGTCTGGCGCGAGTTCCAGCGGACTGTCATCGTCTGAGCGCTGGGCGATGTTTACCAGACGCTCGCCCGTAGCCTCGGACAACTGTCGCACCACCCAAGCAGTATTGCCTGTAGCTGAGAAATAACAAATCATACGGCAAAATTACGATATTATCTACAGTTAGCAGCTATCATACTGAAAATCTTTGGCTTAATATGTATTTTTATCCAAGGGAGGGTAACTTCAAGCCTGAAAAAATGGGCCATCGACCTACCTCTGCGCGCGCGCCTTCGCCCCACCCTACTTGCACTGGTCGTACCACTCCTTGAGTGCCGCACGTGGAGTGCCTAACTTCACGATGGCATCGAGGTCGGCACGGGCCTGACTGTAGCGACGGAGCTTGATACGCACATCTGCCCGAGACAGCAGATAATCGCTGTTCTTAGGATCGAGACGCAATGCCTCGGTATAATCGTATTCAGCCAATTCGTTGAGTCCACGCTCCATTTCCATCCCGCCGCGAGCGGCCCAGGCCACGGCAGAGTCTGGAAAAGCCGTCACCAAATCGTTGATGCCGTCCATAGCCTCGGTCAGATGCTTGTCCTGCTGGTTAAGTAGTGCTAAGCCAAGACGGGCTTCAAAATTGCCGGGAACAATCTCCAACAAACTCTCATAATCCACACGCGCATAATTATAACGGTGGAGCTGACGGTTGACGTAGGCGCGATAAAATAGCGCAGCGATATTACGTGGTTGCTGCTTTAATACGGCGTCGTACTCGTTCTTGGCATAATCCCATTCCTCTAAGGCCACATTCAGCGCTGCCTTGCGTAAGCGCAGATCTATGGAATCTGGCCGAAAGGACAAGGCTTCGGATACCGATTTCAGACTGTCGCGCAGCGACGTGGTTGGTGCCTGTGCGCCAACGGGAACGAAATAAAGTAGCATCAATAATGAAGCTGCACCCTTTTTACAGGCTTTCCCAAATGTTGAGAGCTTATCATTCATGCCGCAAAGTTAGCGCATCTTACGGTAAATCAACGAGATTGCGATGTTAAAAATAAAAAAGAACTGCAAATCTCTACCTTCCCTATCCTACTGCCGAGCCACTGAGGCCGATTGTTTCTCAAAGGCTAATGGCCTTCGAAGAATGATTGTTCAGCATGAATTACAAGTAATTCATGCATAATATAGCATTCCACAAGGCATTTGTCAAATAATCAGAGAAACCTACTAAAATGTCGCAATAGACAATTACACGCCTCTGCCCCAACCTTACTAATTTGTCGCCATTTGAAGCAAAACACTGTATTACAACATTATACCAGACACTCAATAACACCGTAACAATCCATCAACGCCCATTTCTACCCCACCCCATGATGTTTACTTACTAATAATATGCTGCATAATGTATAAATAAAATCACGCTAAGAGAAACATCCTCCCCTTTTGTCGTCAACACATTCCCCATACGTCGCGCTGCCGTGGAACTTGCTACATATATGTCGCAGAGATATTACTAATTAGTCGCAACTATATTCCCTATTTGTCGGCGCATCTTACTAATTTGTCGCCAAACTTCTCCGCAATCTGTTTTATATCAAAGAGTTACAACCTCCTACTAATCATATGAACTAAAGATACATATAATGATTATCTAATCTTTGAAATTTTATTTTTCAATTTTCTTTCTTTGTTTTCTTGATTTTTACACTTCTGTAGACTCTGCGTGATTTTGACGCTGTTTTTAATCGCGGATATTTAGGCACTTTATTCTTTTATAGGTTTATCTAAACACACATATAAATAATTATATAAACAAACAATAGGGCATATAAATAATTAATATCGTATTCAAATAAATAATAAAACAAATATATAAATATATGTTTGTTTTTATGTCTATCGCCTATTTCACTTCTGTTTTAATATATTTTGCCTATAATATATTGTATTTTCTTCTCGTTCACCTCTATTTTTTGTATATCTGTGTAATTGCTTATATAAATAAGTATTTATATGTTTAGTATATAAAAATATAAACACATAATTATTTGTTACTTGTTTTACTCTTACCTTCTTTTCTTTATTGTTTGATTATATAAATAATTAAATGAATTTATGTATGTGTGATGAGTTACTTAAACAAACAAACAAATAAATAAATATATTTTTTATTTTTATAATCTTTTGTTTGTATGTTTATTTTATTATATTTTTATATTTGTATATGAACATTCTAATACTTGAATAAGTAAAAGAACTAATATACAAACAAATAAAGAATTAATTAAATGTATTCTTTATTTAATTACTTATATATAAACGTAAAAACATGAATATATAATTATGGGCTGTTCTCTATTCTGTTTTTCGTTTTCTTTATCTCCTAGTTTATGCTTGTATATCAGTGTTTTACCTAATCATTCTTCTTGTTTGGTTCCTGTGTTATGCTTATTTTAATATATATTTATTTGTTTATGTTTTTATCTTCGTTCCTTTTTGCTTTATATTTTTGTTTCTAAATTTATTTGTGTGAATATATAAACATATAATTAATATATGTTTTTACTTATATATTTATGTAGGTGAACAAATAAAAATATATTTGCTTGATGATTTTTATATATAAAGAAATAAACAAAGAAAAGATTATTAATATTAATGTCTAAATACTTAAAAGAGTATTTAATTGTTTGGATAAACGTTTTTCTATATCTTTAGTTAAAAAAGTAATCATATTTTTGTCTGTTTAAATAAAAGTGTCTATATTTGCATGTAGAAACATTTATTTATATAATAAGGTATGAAGAATCGGAAGATTGTGTTTGCTAATCAGAAAGGTGGTGTGGGTAAATCTACGCTCTGTATCCTTTTTGCCAATTACTTGGCGTGGAAGAAGCAGGATGTGTGTATTATCGATACCGACCTGCAGAAGACTATTCTGATGCAGCGAAAGAAAGATATGGAACTCTATGAAGGTGTTGAGGAGCCCTACTCTGTCCAGGATTTTGACGTGCAAGACCCTGAAATGATGCAGCAGCTCATGGATTCTGCTTCTCAGACAGATGGTTTTGTTCTTTTCGACTCTCCCGGTAACGTGTCGGAAGACGGGTTGGTGCCTATGTTTATGAATGCCGACTTCATCGTTTGTCCATACGAATATGAGGAGAAAACATTGGATTCCACGGGTATGTTTGTGCAGGTAATCAACGCCTTGAAGCAGACCGCACCCGATATGACGGCTAAGCTGTTCTTCGTACCCAACCGCATTGACGTGCGTATAGGTACTGCCGACGAGCTGAAGATGTGGAAACAGACGGATGCCATCTTTAAGCAGTTGGGAGCCGTTACCCCACGTATCACTGCACGTGCGGCGCTCAAGCGCATCAACACGGTAGAGATAACCGCGGCTCAGCGCGAAGCAGTAAAGCCTGCGTTCGACTTTATGATTCGCAGAATGAAAGAATAGCTTATGGTCATGTAGCACTGAACGGTGGGTAGTTTTAGGCGTTGTGACCGCAACTTATCTTACACATCATTGTTTATATAAATATGTATTTATGTGTAGAATAGCTTTACGGCTTCTTACAGTCTACCCTACTGTTCTTGTGAAATGATGATATAGATGATATAAAAATATAAAAGCATAATAAATTAAATATATAAATAATTAAACCTATGGCTAAAAAGAAGACCCGCGTACTGCTTCCCGGTGGAATGCAGGGATTGGTACATGATTTGCAGAATGGCACCTCTAATTTTGCGCCCAGACCCATTACCATAGACGATACTGATGAAGACGAGACTGTGGCTGCGGAACCTGCCGCTGCCGTCTCTACGGAGGAACCCCAACAGGCAGCTGCTACAACTGCACAATATGCTAAAGAACAAGAGGTTACGACTGCTCGTGAACCTCGTCTACAGGCGCAGGAACAGCCCAAAGAGGCTCCTCGGGAGACTCCTACGCCCACGCAAAGTGCGACAAATAGGGAAGATATGCGCCAGGCCAATGAAGTGGCTCTTGAAGTGCCTCCAGTGGAGGTTGAGCCTGTGCCCACGGTTTCGGACGGCGATACGCAGGCTGCCAATGGTAGAGGACGTCGGCCGAAAGAGAATACCATGCGTGAGTATCACATTGTGCAAGATAACTCTAAGGATAGCTGGGACCTTTTTATCGATATGGCGCAGCAATATAAGAATGGTGGGGGCAAGTTATCAACCATATATATAGATGAGTCGCTGAAGAGTGTGCTCGACCGCCTCAAATACGCTGGACCTGACAAACTTTCCACCTCTGCGATTCTCAGCAGTATTGTGGCGCGTTTCATCTACGACCACGAAGAGGACATCAAAAAGGCGTTGTTTAGTGGCAATTTGCTGTAATCAGCGCAGGTCGCGTGTTCACTGCGATCGTCAGCGGTGAGTTTGAGGGCGCGTTCTCACTGTGTATGGTCAGCCATCAGGTCAACAAGACACTCGGGCGAATCCCCCGCTCTTTTTGCAATCGTCCGACAAACCGGCGAGCGCGCATGGTGGGGTGGGGGCTCAGTGGTGCAGATGGCTGCGCTGGTGAGCCGCTGATTACACCGACCTCACATGACCCCAATGCCCTCTCCCACTGACCGGCAACACCTTCTCCACTGGCCCCAATGCTCTCTCCCAGTGGCCGGCAACACCTTCTCCACTGGCCCCAATGCCCTCTCCCACTGGCCGACAACACCTTATCCACTGGCCACCAATGACCTCTCCCACTGTCAGAGGGGCTGTATATCGGTAGTAAATCATTCACAACTTATATTTGTAGGTAATAGACATCGAAGGATATGCGAACAGACGAAGAAATGATGTGGAAGACACTGTCTTCCGAATACGTATTGCGCGACCCATGGATGACCGTACGTCGCGACCGCATGTTGCTGCCTACAGGCGAGATATTAGATCCATGCTGGGCACTCGAATATCCCGAGTGGGTGTCGGTCCTCGCCTTTGCAAAGGATGGGCGCATGGTTTTTGAGCGTCAATACCGTCACGGACTGCAAATTGTGGAGTATGAAATTCCGGCAGGAGTGGTGGAGAAGGGCGAGTCGCCGCTTGAGGCAGCCCAGCGGGAACTCGCTGAAGAGACAGGTTACGGTGGGGGAGAGTGGATGCCGTGGATGCAAACCTGCGCCAATCCCAGTGTGATGAACAATCTCACCCATGTGTTCATCGCGCGCCAGGTAGAACCGCTTACCGACCGCCATCTCGACCGTACGGAGGATATTGAGATGTATCTGCTCACAGAGCAGGAAGTCTTTGACCTGTTGTGCAAAGACAGCATCAAGCAGTCGCTCATGGCCGCCCCATTGTGGAAGTATTTCGCGACGAAGAGATAAAGAAAAGTATGGCCGCCCCACTGCGCGCCCGTTTTATGAAGTCAGGGTATGCGCATGGTGTCGGTCGGCGTACTTTTCTTTATGTTGTTAGCTGCAGCGCCTTGTAGCCGTCGAAGGCCTCGGGTGTCGGTCGGCGTACTTTTCTTTATGTTGTTAGCCACGCCTTATTTATTGCCTTGGTAGTCGGGCTGATGATTCCTGACGATTCCCAGCCCGTTTTTTATCCGGATAAATATGTCGCCCGACTTGTTGACCGACACTTTCCCCGTGGTGGTGAATCCCTGTTTCACCCGGTGTGTGACCGGATCTATGCGCACATAATGGCATGACGGCTCGGCGTTGGTGGAGTAGAGGTCGTACAGGTCATGAAAGTAAACATCCTCAGCCTTAATCATTTGCGCTGTTCCGTCGGCCTGAATCAGATACACATCTTTGCCATATAGCTCCACCACCAACTGATTGCGGTCGGTGGTTATCAATTCAAGTTTGCCATTACGCAATACGCCAACCGTATCGCAAATGACGCGGTCAGGATGGTTGGGCAAAGGCTCACGTAGGCTTTTGGGTTTCCATGCTATGCGTGTAGCTGTAGTATCACCCTCGTTGGTAAAGAAATATCCTTTGTCGTCTTCCCAATACACGCGACCAGGGACAATGCAGCCTCCCGTCACTTTCTCCTTGATGTTGACCAGTTGAAACGCGAGTTGTCTTCCCGAGCTTTTGTCGTAATAGGCTGCGAACGGTTTGCCACACCTACCGATATATCCATTCTGGAATGCCTCGCCAAAGCCAACGAGCATCAGTCTGCCCCCGTCTTCACGTAATTGCGAGAATGCGCCAACCCCGTCGGGCAGGGCAGTTTGCCACAATGGCTTCAGGTCACGGTCAAAGGCATATAGATGGTCGGCGTCGGCCACAAATAGCGTGTCACCGTTCACCACCCATCCGCTGTGTGTGCCCGTGAGGACGCGCGCGTCTATGCCTGATGAATAAGAATGTATGGCCTCGCGTGTCCATGCCCCGCTGTTGAAGCTACGGGCCTTGACAATGGAGAATACCGACTTCATCGGCTCCGCCACCGCTGCCTTGAACGCATGGCGAACCGTGTCTCCCGTGAGAATATTGAGACGTACCAGCGAGTCGGCCATAAGATAATAGTAGGGCGTGCCTGATGGGTGATAGGCGTTGCACCAAGCCGAGTGGCGGTGATGGGGTATCGTTACGCGCCACAATTCTTCTCCGTTGGAAAGGTCGTGGCCTACCATATTGCCTTGGCTCCACCCCTTGCTCATCGACAACTGGTAACATACGGCCACGTTGTTCAGGCGGTCGCTCAGTACAATGTCATACCGGCTTGTCCAAACCTTTTGGTTATTAAAGTCGCATACAGTAGGTACACGGTCGGCTTTGAGGAAACTGCTGTTTTTGTACACCAGATACCTGTCGCGCGTCACTTGTGCGAATGTGCCTTCCTTGGGCTTGATCTCTGACATGGTCTTGAGCGTTGTCAGGTCATAGATGCGAATCACGCCATCATTGTCTTCCAGCACCAGGTAGGGTAGTCCCTCGGTAAACATGCTGCTTTTGAGGCCCGACGCAAAGCTGATGAACGTGGCTTTCAAATCCGTTCCGTCATCGTTCCTGGCCAGCGTTATTTCGGGGTAGGGTGACGTTGGCTGCTGAGCGCCAAGGGGTAAGCTGGCGCAAGTCAGCACCATACACCATATTATATACAGCCATTGATTCATTCCACCGCCTCCGCCGTCCTTTTCACAATTTCCTTGTTCACCTCGCTCACCAGTCCACTCTCTTTGGCGGCGCCGAGCAAGAATGTGGCCTCCTTGTGCGAGCAAGAGTAGAGTTTTTTCAGCCGAAGCAGAAAATCAGTGCGCGACATCTTTTCCGCCTGCGCCTGTGTAAACACCTGGTCTATGGTAGCCCGGAGTTTTTCTTCGCTGAAACTGAACCTGTTGTTGTGCCGGTAGTTGAAATAAACCAGTGCCAAACATGCCAATACAATGACCACAGCGATAATGATGGTATTCGTCTCCATAATGTTTGATAGTTTACAGTTTGTTGTTGGATAAGGTTATTAGTTCAACTGCAAATATAGGGGATTTATCGACACGCAACCCCTTCGGACTCAAAAAAAAATATAAAAGATTTTTTTTTCCGATTATTTGCTAATGTGGTTAGAATAATTCCCTATCTTTGCCACAGTAAGACGTACGCCTTTACCTTAGCCTCGCCGAATAAGGTTTGAGATATATTCACCTGAATTTTCTATCACTCAACTTAAATACAATCTTATGAACAACGCGACAAAATCCTCCGTGGCGGAGGAACAGGGCACTGTAGACAAAACATCGTCTTTCGACCGAAAACGCCGTTTGGCGGGTGCCATCTTTGGTCCTGTCTGTGCCTTATTGGTTTGGATTACGCCTATTGCCGGTCTTGAACCCACGGCACATCATCTGCTTGCCATCATGACACTGGTAGCCTTATGGTGGATTACCGAACCCATCCCCATCCCCGTTACTTCGCTCATCGGCCCCACGCTGTGTGTGGTCCTTGGCGTGGTGGGCATGAAAGAAGCCTTTGCGGCATTTGCCAACCCACTGATATTCTTGTTTATGGGCGGCTTCATCATCGCCAAGGGCATGATGGTCAATGGGGTAGACAAGCGCATAGCCTATGGCATCATGTCGATGAAATGGGTGGGCGACAGTCCACGGCGCATTTTCCTGGCCATTGGGCTGGCCTGCACCTTGTGCTCAGGCTGGATCAGCAATACCGCCACCGCTGCCATGATGTTTCCCATTGCCTTGGGTCTGCTTGAGGCCATACGCGAGATGATGGAGGCCAAGGGCAAGGTCATCGACCTGAAATCTTATAAATATGCCACCGGACTGATGTTGATGACAGCCTATGCCTGCAGCATCGGCGGAGTACTCACGCCCATCGGCACCCCTCCCAACATCATCATGCTGGGTTTCCTCAACGAGATGGCCAACGTACACGTGTCGTTCTTCCAGTGGATGGTATGGGGCTTTGCGGCCATGGTGGCATATTTCATCATCGCCTATATCGTCCTCACCAAGATGTTCCCCTCCGACGTAGAACATATTGAGGGCGCCTCAGAGTTTATCAAGCAACATGTCAAGGCATTGGGCAAGTGGACCACCGCCCAGCGCAACACCATGATCGCCTTTTTCGTGGCAGTGGTGCTGTGGGTAGCCCCCGGTGTGCTGAGCATGGTGTATGGCACCGAGAGCGAGGTGGTGAAGACCTACGACCGCATCTTCCCTGAGGCCATTGCCGCCATGGTGGGTGCCCTGCTGCTCTTCTTCCTTCCTGCCGACAAAAAGTGGACAAAGATGACGCTGGAGTGGAAAGATGCCGTCCAGGGTGTGGAGTGGGGCACACTGCTGCTGTTTGGTGGTGGTCTGGCCATGGGTGGCATGATGTATTCCACCGGACTATCGGCATGGATTGGCGCCCAGATTATCTCTATGATGGGAGGCAGTCCGTCAGAAGTGATACTCATTGGCGTCTTCTGTATCATTTCCTTGCTCATGTCCGAGCTCACCTCTCACACGGCGGCCACCAACATGATTGGTCCGTTGGCCATTGGCGCAGCCATCTCTGCGGGGTTCAATCCTGTTCCGGTAGCCGTAGGCGTGGCCCTCTCGGCTTCGTTGGGCTTCATGCTGCCCGTGTCTACGCCGCCCAATGCCATTGTCTATGCCAGTGGCTATGTACCCATCACCAAGATGATCAAGACCGGCGTGTACATCGACTTCATTGGCATCCTCATCGTCACCATTCCCGTGGTGCTCTATTTGGTCAAGTGGATATTATAGGTGGGTTCTATTAATTACCACCGAAACAAAAATATTAAATCATGGGTTACGTTTTGCCATCTTTCGGACTCTCTTCGGCTCAAATTGCCAGTTAACTCAGTCGTTATGCCCGCATAACTTCTTCGTTCACTTGCAATTTGACCTCGAAGATAGTCTCGAAATCTGACAAAGCTAATTAATAGAACCCACCTATAATCCAACGTTGACCCGAGCCGCCCCCCGGCAAGGCTCCTTCTCCCTCGTGCGACAACGCCTTTTTGGGGGGCACGCAAAGCCCAGAGGCTTTAGGGTTTTTTCCTCTGCCAGAGTTTTTTTGCACGCAGAGGCGCAGAGTGATTGGAGGCTCGCGTCTTCGACGCAGAGGGGGGATGCTGGGCACCTCCTCCAGAGGTGATCCATGAAATACGTATACCATCTGAGGGTTTCGCTCGTGCCTCGCGAAGCCCTCAGCTATTGAGTGGTGCCTCGGCGAGGCACAATGCACGGTGGGTCGACCTCTGCATCCTCCTCAGGCCGCTGGCGGCCCTCTCCCACGAGTGGCATAACTCCAAATACTCTGCGTCTATGCGTGCAAAAAAACACCCTTTCGTGCGCAATGATATACGCCGCCATATTTTTTTTAACACGGATGGCACGGAAATTTCGGAATAGCCATTCGGCACATTTTGATACTACGGATCATCGCTTTGCGATGGGCGGATACCACGGAACCTGCATCCCTTTTCTCCGTTCCTCCCACCGCTCCTCAGGCCGCCGAGCGGCCCTCTGGTTTTTTCCTCTCCTCTGCATCGAAGATGCAAACTCCAAAATCTCTGCGGCTCTGCGTGCCAAAAAAATAACTCTTGTGTGCCAAAAATACAGGCTCTCTGTGCTATAAACATAGGATTTCTGTGCCATAAACACAGGCTCTGTGTACCATAAACACAGGCTCTCCGTGCTATAAACACCTGCTTTATAGGTCATAAACACCTGCTCTACGTACCATAAAATACGAGCCTTACAGCGTATTACCACAGCCTTTATGTACCCCCAAAGCCGCGCTCTGCGGGCAGCACACACATTTGTCTCTACGTGAAGAAAAGTCCGTATCGTCGATGCGCTCGATGCTCCATAATGTGTGGAGGTGGACTTGGCAACTTTATTTTTCCACGCTACTGAGATTATGCGCGGATGATTTTATATAGAATTATCGGATGGTTTTATATAGAAGCATCGGATGGTTTCATATAGAACCATGGAATGACTCGGTATCTAAGAAGGAGACGCTGCGGCATTGTGTGGGCCGCGGATGGGGTAGAAGCATACAGGCTGGCGGAGACATCATGGCCTGCTGGCGGGCTACTGCTGCTTGCTTCTGTACGCTAAGGGGGTGCAGCCAAAGTGCTCCTTCACGTATTTCCCGAAGAAGCTGGTGTTGGGGAAGCCCAGTTTGATACTGATCTCCTTGACGCTCAGTTCGGTGTTGCGCAGGTAGTACGAAATATCGGCCAAGGTGTATTCACGTATCCAGTCGTTGGCGGTCTTGTCAGAGTTTTTCTTGCAGATAATGGTCAGGTATTTGGGCGAGATAAACAGCTGCGAGGCATAGTATTCCACGGGTCGGTGTTTGTGCTCGGTTTTCTGTAGTAAGTTGAGAAATCGGTTGAAGAAAGACACGTTTTGCTGCGGCTTCTCCTGGGTGATGTCTAACTGCCGCTTCAGCAGGTGGCACAGGCCGATGAGCAGCGTGCTGAGCAGTCCGTTGATGATGTCACGCTGGTATACTTCATCGTCGGGCTCCGTTTGCTCTCTCATGCACATGCGTAGCAATTCGTAGGCCATGCCACAGAACGTTGCGTCGTGGTCGCTGATGGAGAACACGCGCGACTTTTTGACATACAGCACCTGGTTCCACACGCTGATGTGCTGCCTGATGAAGTGCTGCATGGCATGGTTGGTGATGCACAGCGCCACAAACTCAAAGTCGGCCGACACCATGAGGTTGGAGACACGTGTCTCAGGCGGACAGATGAAGATTTGGTTGGCGGTCACCTCTAAGGGCTCATCGTTCAGCATGACGGTGAGTCGGCCTTGGGTGCAGAAGGCCACAATGTTCATATTGGGTTTTACGGAGTCGGGATGTCCTAAAATCTTAACAGTATCAATGATCATCAGCTCGTCGTCCTGATAGTCGGGTGTGGCGTTCCACCCCTGAGGGGCCATGGCGAGCAGCTTTTCCGACTCAGTCATGAGTTTTTGTTCCATTGTTCTTTTTGGTAAATATCATGAACTACGTATGGCAAGGAGGCGCCGCATGTTCGTTTTCGACCATGCTTTCAGTGCAAAACGAATGTCGTTGGTCTCCATTTGACTGCAAAATTAATACATTCTCGCCAATTAGAATGTTTGATAATGGAAGTAAATTGTTTGTTATGGGAATATATTCCCGTTTTAAGCGACAGTATTCCCAAATCGAACATATCGCTTCTTCCAAAAGGCCTTACATTTGCACCCAAAGCAGAAAGCATAGTTAAAGCATAACAGGCAGTATATGAAATCAACAAGATGGATGATGGCAGTGGCAGCCATGGCGCTGATGAGCGCGTGCCACGAGAAGAAGCAAGCACCCGAGAATATCGTCACGGTGAAGACCGCCGTTGCCGCCATGGCAGGAGCCTCTGCCGGACAGCAAAACTACCCCGGCACCATTGAGGAGGAGAGCGGCACCCTGCTGAGTTTCTCTACGGCAGGCACCATCAAGACCCTGGCCGTGGCCGAGGGCCAGCAGGT
Source organism: Bacteroidota bacterium (assembly GCA_023425865.1). Taxonomy (GTDB): domain Bacteria; phylum Bacteroidota; class Bacteroidia; order Bacteroidales; family Bacteroidaceae; genus Prevotella. Next base: position 14,757 of record JAFABV010000006.1, read on the forward strand.
GCGTGCCGGACAACTCATCGGCGTGGTAGACGTCACCACCAGTGGCAATGCCGCCGCCATGGCGCATGCCACCACCCAGCAGGCGCGCCAAGCCTTGGCACAGGCACAAGACGCCTACCACCGCTACAAGCAGCTGCACGACAACGGTTCGCTGCCCGAAATCAAGTGGGTGGAGGTGCAGACGCAGGTGTCGCAGGCCAAGCAGATGCTCGACCAGGCGCTGGCCGCCGAGCGCATTGCCCGCAAGGGCGTTGCCGACACGCGCCTCGTGGCGCCCTTCAGCGGGTACGTGGCCAGCAAGGCGGCCGACGTGGGGCAGAACGTGGTGCCCGGGCAGGCCGTCGTCAACCTGGTGAACATAGACCAGGTGAAGGTGAAGATGAGCGTTCCCGAAGAAGAGATTGCCAAAATCAGGGTGGGGCAGCAGGTGACGTTCAGCGTGGCCTCGCTCGGCCATGCGGCCTTCAGCGGACGGGTGACAGAGAAGAGCGTCACGGCCGACCCCATCTCGCGCCAGTACACCGTCAGGGCGCTCGTGGCCAATGCGGCCCACCGCCTGCTGCCCGGCATGGTGTGCGACGTGTATACCGCCGTGGGCGGCGCGGGCACACGCATGGCCCTGCCCGCCAACCTCATACAGATAGACATCGACAATGCGCCGTTCGTGTGGACCGTGGTGCAGGGCAAGGCCCACAAGGTGCGCGTGACGCTGGGTGACAACGTGGGCGAGCAGGTCGTCGTGACGTCGGGCCTGAGGCCTGGCGACAGGGTGATCGTCGAGGGACAGCAGAAGGTGAGCGAGGGACAGCAGGTGATGAGTGAGAAGTGACGGCCGGGCGTGAGCGCCCGTCTCACAGGCGGGCGGCGCGGGCCATGCTATAGGCGTCGAGGCATTGCCGAGGCGGGCCTCCGGTTGTCGAGGCAGGCCACTGCCACCCGCCGCTGCCGCAGTATTCCCCCCAAAAAAGAAAACAAGCAACAATGGAAAAGAAACGCAATATCGTGGAGTGGGCCATGCACTACCGCCACATCGTGATACTCATCACGACGGTGCTGGTGGGTTTTGGCGCTTTCGCCCTACAGAAAATCAACAAAAACGAGTTTCCCGACTTCACCGTCAGGCAGGGTGTCGTGGTGGCGGTGTATCCCGGAGCCACGTCGAATGAGATAGAAGAGCAGGTCACCAAGCCGCTCGAAAACTATATCTTCACCTTCAAGGAGGTGAAAAAGAGCAAGACCAAGTCGTACAGCCGCAATGGCATGAGCATCATCCAGGTGGAGCTCAACGACGACATTGCCGGCACCGACAAAGACAACTTCTGGAGCCGCTTCAAGCTCGGCGTGCAGCAGTACAAGGCGTCGCTGCCCGCGGGAGTGCTGGCGCTTGTGGTGCAAGACGACTTTGGCGACGCCTCGTCGCTGCTCATCACCATGGAGAGTGAAGACAAGACCTACCGCGAGCTGCATCACTACATGGACGACCTGAAAGGGCGGCTGCGCGCCATCGAGAGCGTGGGACGCCTCAATGTCTACGGCGAGCAGCAAGAGCAGATCAGCGTCTATGTAGACGCCCAGCGCCTGTCGCAGTATGGCATCAGCCAGAACCTGGTGTCGGCCGCCCTGATGACCAAGGGCTTCAACACCACCGCCGGCGCACGGAAGACCGCCGCCTACGAGGCACCCATACAGGTAGACCACTCACTCAACATGGTGAACGACGTGGAGCAGATGGTGGTGTATGCCTCGCCCACCGGACAGGTGACGCGCGTGAAAGACATCGCCACCGTGAAGCGCGAGTATGCCGAGCCCACCAGCTACGTCACCAACAACGGCAAGAAGTGCATCGTGCTGAGCGTGGAGATGAAGAAGGGGCGCTCGATCACCGAGATGGGTGACGACATCAAGGCCGTATTGCGCGACTTCCAGCAGACGCTGCCCCACGAGGTGTCGATGTTTACCATCACCGACCAGAGCCAGGTGGTGGGCGACTCGGTGGTGAGTTTCCTGCGCGAGCTGCTCATCGCCATCGTGGCGGTCATCGTGGTGGTCATCCTGCTCATGCCCCTGCGGGTGGCGCTGGTGGCGGCCAGCACCATTCCCATCACCATCTTTATCTCCATCGGACTGTTTTACGCCTTCGACATCGAGCTCAACACTGTGACGCTGGCCGCCCTCATCGTCACCCTCGGCATGATCGTCGATAACTCCATCGTCATCATCGACAACTACGTAGAGCTGCTCGCCACGGGCATGGACCGGTGGCACGCCAGCATCAAGAGTGCCTCGCACTTCTTCAAGAGCATCCTCACGGCCACGCTGGCCATCAGCATCACGTTCTTTCCGCTGCTCATCACCATGACAGGCATGTTTCACGACTTCCTGCTGCTCTTTCCCTGGGCCATCACCTTGGTGCTGCTCATCTCGCTCGTGGTGGCCATGCTGCTGGTGCCCTTCATGCAGTTTTACTTCATCAAGTCACCCACTGCCGAGGAGACCGCCGCTGAGGGCGGCCGCCGTGGCTTCTCGTTCCTCGGCTGGATGCAGGGCGTGTACGACCGGCTGCTCGACTTCTGTTTCCGCCATCCCTATGGCGTGGTGGCGGCGGGCGTGGCCTCGATGGTGGTTGGCGGCGGTCTCATTCCCCTGCTGCCCCAGAAGATGATGCCCGTGGCCGAGCGCAACCAGTTTGCCGTGGAGATCTATCTGCCCACGGGCACCTCGCTGGCTCGCACGGCCGCCGTGGCCGACTCGTTGGAGCATATCCTGCGCCGCGATGAGCGGGTGGTGGCCGTCGCCTCGTTCAAGGGCACGTCGTCGCCCCGCTTCCAGACCTCGTACGCTCCGCAGTTCGGTGGCAAAAACTACGCGCAGTTTATTGTCAATACCAAAGGCAACAAAGACACCGAGGCCGTGCTGGCCGATTACCGTATGCGCTACACCAACGCCTTTCCCGACGCCTATGTGCGCTTCAAGCAACTGTCATACAGTGCCGAGGGCAACTCCATCGAGGTGCGGCTCAGCGGTGACGACTGGGCGCGGCTGAAGCACACTGCCGACAGCGTGATGGGCGTGATGCGGGCCGACACCAACCTCATCCTCACACGGTGGGATGTCAATGAGCCGCTGCTCACCACCCACGTGAAGCTCGACGAGCTCAAGGCGGGCAGGCTGGGCATCAGCAATGCGCAGGTGCAGCTCACCATGGCCACGCGCTACAACAGCGCGGGCATACCCGTCACCACCATCTGGAACGGCGACTACGGCATACCGGTAATGGTGAAAAGCGACAAGGCCGACCAGGCCACGCCACAAGACATCGCCGACGAGCCCATGGCGGTGGCGGGCGGACTCACCACCGTGCCGCTCAGGCAGGTGGCAAGGGTGAGCAGCCAGTGGGAAGACGGGCAGATAGCCCACCGCAATGGGGTGCGCACCATCACCGTCATGGCCGACGTGGCAGACGGGGTGAATGTCATCGGCATGACGCACAAGCTCCAGAAGCAGTTCACCCAAGACCACATGCCCCAGGGCATCATGCTCTCATGGGGCGGCGAAGACGAGCAGGCCAGCGAGGCCAGTCCGCAGATTGTCGGCGGACTGATGATCAGTGTGGTCATCATCTTCTTCCTCATGCTGGGCCATTTCCGCCGCATCGGCACCGCCCTGCTGCTGCTCGTGTCGCTCACGCTGGTGCTCTTCGGCACGGCCATGGGCGTGCTCATTCCCGGCGGCGAGTTCTCGCTCACCTGTTACCTCGGCGTCATCTCACTCATGGGTATCCTCGTGCGCAACGCCATCATCATGTACGACTACGCCGAGGAGCTGCGCGCGACCGAGAAGCTCACGGCCCACGAGGCCATCTACCTGAGCGCCAAGCGCCGCATGCGCCCCATCTTCCTTACCTCGGCGGCAGCGTCGATGGGTGTCATCCCGATGATACTCAGCGGGTCGGGGCTCTGGGCACCCATGGGCAACGTGATTTTCTATGGCACGCTCATCACCATGCTGTTTATCCTCACCATACTGCCCATAGGCTACTGGCTGCTCATGAGTGGCACCACCAAGAAGCGGCTGCGCAGAGAGGCGATGGAGAGAGAATGATAATGACCCAACACCAACACAACAATGAAGACAATAGCAAGCATCATACTCAGCCTGGTGGCCACGACGGCGGCCATGGCACAACAAGATACGGCCTACACACCGGTGAGGCGGCTCACGCTCGGGCAGGTGAGGCAGGCGGCCGTAGCCCACAACATGGCCATGCGCTCGGCCGACAACGCCATCAAGCAGGCCGAAGAACAACAGAAGGAGGCCTTCACCAACTATTTCCCGCAGGTGAGTGCCACGGGAGGCGCCTTCAAGTCGAACCGTGACATGGCCAAGGCCAACCTCAACACCGCCGACCTGCTGCCGGCGTCGGTGGCGTCGGCACTGCCTGCCGAGATGGTTGCCTCGCTGCCCGCCACGCTGCCGGTGAGCATGCTCGACAAGGGCCTCGTGGCCGGCGCCGTGGCACTGCAACCGGTGTTTATGGGCGGACAGGTGGTCAACGGCAACAAACTGGCCAAGGTGGGCGTGGCGGTGAGCACGCTGCGCAAGCAGACCACACAGCACGAGGTGGAGCTCACGGCCGAACAGTATTACTGGCAAATCGTTACCCTGAAGGAGAAGATGAAAACCATCGACGCCGTGGCGGCACTGCTGACCAAAATCAACAGTGATGTGAGCGTGGCGGTGAAGGCGGGCATAGGTATGCGCAACGACCTGCTGCGGGTGCAGCTGCGACAAAATGAGGTGGAGAGCAGTCGCATCAAGGTGGACAACGCGCTGAAACTGTCGCGCATGGTCTTGGCACAGTATATTGGCATGGATGGCAGCGACGTCGATGTGACAACCGACGCCGACCCCGCCGTGCTGCCTGCCGCGCCCACCATCAAGGTTGACCACGACCGGGCGGTGGTCTACACGCCCGAATACCAGTTGCTGCAAAAGAACGTGGAGGCCTCGACGCTACAGCGTAAGTTGGAGATGGGCAAGCTCTTGCCGTCGGTGGCGGTGGGTGCGGGCTACAACTACTATGACATGGGCAGCGGCATTGACAACCACTTCGGGGCGGTATTCGCCACGGTGAGCGTGCCGCTGTCGGGATGGTGGGGCGGCTCGCATGCCGTCAAGCGCCGTAAACTGGCCGAGCAGAACGCGCGCGAGCAACTCGCCGACAACACCCAACTGCTGAAAATAAGGATGCAGAAAAACTGGAACGACGTGGACGATGCCTACAAGCAACTGCTATTGGCCCGGAAAAGCATTGAGCAGAGTGAGGAGAACCTGCGGCTCAACCGCGACTACTACCAGGCGGGTACGGTAACGATGAACGACCTGCTCACCGCCCAGCAGGAGTATCAGCAGAGTCGCGACCGTTACACCGATGCCTATGCCGCCCTCCAAATGAAAATCGTGGAGTATAAGCAGAGCGTGGGGGAATAGCCACGCTGGCCTTCGCCGTGCCAGAGGGCCACGGCTTGGCGGCGGTGGCACGCCCCCCTCTCTGTGTGTGGAAAATGCGATGGGGGAGGGGGGATGGATGCCCTCTGTTGGCCTAAATGTGCGCGGGGATGGTGGATTGTGGATGAAAAGGGCTACCTTTGCATGAGCAAAAAACATGCGAAGCTACAAAATGAACAAACTTCATAATAAGATTACCCCATTTCTTGCCGTCGCCCTGGCGGCATGCACCCTCACGGGCTGCGGCAACGACAAAAAGGCCGCTCCGCCCGTGCGCCAACGTGCCGACGTGCCCGTGGACCCATCCCTGCGCCAACGCTTGGAGGCCTTTGCGCAAGAGCGGCGACCTAACGGTAAGTTTGGTTTTCAGGTCTACGACCTCACTGCCGACAAACCGGTCTATGGCTATAACGAGCACCTTGCCCAGCCCTCAGCCTCGTCGATGAAACTCGTCAGCGGCGTGGCGGCCCTTCACCTGCTGGGCACCAACTACTATTACAACACGGCCGTGTTTACCCGTGGCACGATGAGGCAAGACACGCTGCAGGGCGACATCGCCTTCAAGGGTAGCCTCGACCCGCAAATCAATGCCCCCGACCTCGCGATATTTGCCAAGGCCCTGCGCCGCAAGGGCATCAGGCGGGTGAGCGGGCGCGTATGGGTGGACCTTGTCATCAGCAAGCCCGTGACCAGCGAGCCCCACTGGTATCCGTGGGACCTGTCGTTCTCTAAGTACGGCCTCTTCTTCAAGGGCGCTCCCCGTATCGTCAACGAGTGGAAGCATGCCCTGCGCAATGCGGGCATCGCCGTGGCCGACAGCCAGATGGTGATGGGGCGTGTGCCCAAGGACGTGCACTGTGTCTTCCGCTTCCGCCGCCGCGTCGATACCGTCATCCGGCGCATGTGGAAGAACAGCTCCAACACCCAGGCCACGGCGTTGCTCTATGCCATCGGCCACAAGGTGAACCCCAAGGCCGAACCCACGGCTGCCGGCGTGAACTACCTCCGTATCTTTGTACGCGACAGTCTGGCCCTGAAAGACTCTACGCTCGTCATCCACGATGGCTGCGGCCTCTGCACGCACAACCACCTCTCGCCAGAGGCGCTCACCACGGTGCTGCGCTATGGCTATCAGCGCAAGGAAATCTACCGCCAGCTCAACCTGCACCTCTCGATTGCCGGTGTTGACGGCACCGCCCGCCAACTGCTGCCCGGTGAGATTACACGTGGCAAGGTACGCGCCAAGACAGGCACGCTCTCTCACCCCTATGGCATCAGTTCTCTGGCCGGTTATGTGGAGGGCAACGACGGCCATCTGTTGGCCTTCGCCATCATGGATAGTGAGATGTCGGTGCTCGATGCGCACGTGCTGCAACGTAAGCTCTGCGAAGCGATACTCAAACCGAATAAGGAGAAGAAGAGTAGATAGGTGCGATGGCGTGTTTTTGGCACGCAGGGTTTTGGGGTACGCAGGTTTTATTTTGCCACGCAGGGGTGTTTGTTTTGCCACGCAGAGGTGTTTGTTTTGGCACGCAGAGGCGCAGAGGTTTTGGAGTTTTTCTTCTGCAGAGTTTTTGGGCACGCAGAGGCGCAGCTCCCAACCCTCTGCGGCTCTGCGTGCTAAAAATAATTTCCGCGTGCCCCCAAAAACTCCTGCGCGAAATGCACACCCCTTCGCATGTTTTCTTTTTAACACGGATGGCACGGATTTTTCGGAATTACCATCCGGCACACCTTGATACTACGGAGCATCGCGTCGCGATGGGCGGATGGTACGGAAACCTGCATGCGTTTACTTCTATTCTCCATTACTCCTCGGGCCATCGGCCCTCTGATGCCATCCTCTCCTCTACATCAAAGATGCGCAGCTCCCAACCCTCTGCGGCTCTGCGTGCCAAAAATAATTTCCGCGTGCCCCCAAAAAATCCCGCGCGAAATAACCACCCCCTCGCATGTTTTCTTTTTAACACGGATGGCACGGAAATCTCGGAATTACCATTCGTCTCCCCGGAGTTCTCGTACCCCGAAGGGGTTGAACGTTTGATAGGGCAGGGTTGGCGCGAAGCGACTACCCTGTCTAACCGTAGTATCGGATGTATAAGAACTCTGTAGGAGTTCAACGTTTTATGGATTATGGTGGGCGCGATGCGTTGTTGGCTGTGGTAGCTTGTTGAACTCCTACAGAGTTCATCCATCCGGCGCGGGCGTAGACACGGTAGGCACGTCATGTCTCCCTGCGGTCGCCATTCCGGCCAACCGTGCCCTATCAAGAGTTTTCCTTCGGGGAAAGTCAATGGATTGTGAGGAATATTTCTTGGGCGCTACCATATTCCGCAGTGCGAGGGGGTGGTCAATGGGAAAGGGGAGGCAGGTTTCCGTGGTATCCGCCCATCGCATTGCGATGATCTGTACTATCAAAGTGTGCCGGATGGTAATTCCGAAATTTCCGTGTTATCCGTGTTAAAAAAAACATGCGTGGTGGTGGGAATTTCCCCGCAGGCCTTTGGCACGCAGGTGTGTGTTTTTGCACGCAGAGGCGCAGAGAGGTGTGAGTTGTGCATCTGCGATGCGGAGGAAGGGATGGTATGTCGATGCTGGGCACCTCCTCTACAGGTGGATATTACAACGCGAACCTCAATAGCTGAGGGCTTCGCGAGGCACGAGCGAAGCCCTCAGCTATTGAGCGGTGCCTTCCCGAGGCACAAAGCAAGGTGGGGCAGACCTTTGCGATGCAGAGACGCGGTACATGCCCTTGGCGCGGTGCCTCATCAACGCTTATGGTTCTTCTTGAGAAAACTCTCTATTCCCTTCTCCAGGCTTTGGGTGGGTTCGATGATATTATATTGTTCCCAGAACAGTGGGTCACTGAAGTAGGACACCCTATCGTACAGGGCTTCGCGACTCTGGAAGCTGCTCTTACCCTTGATGGGCTGCACATCGGTCGTCCGCTGATCGGTGACCACCGCCTCAGCCGTCACCTTGTAAGGTGAGGCAAACAACCGTCGGCGCCACTCGCAGCGGAAACTCACGTCGGTGCGGATGTAGTTGAGCGATAGTCGTCCGGCATTGTCGGGCTTGTAGTCTATGCGGATGTCGAGCGCGAGAGGCTTGAAACGCACGCCGGCAGGCTTGCTGTAAAGCATATAGCGCGTGGCCTTGTCACGGTCAGAAATATCCAGTTCCAACTGTATATGTGTGATGCCCAATGTCTCGGTGTCAATGTAAAAGTCGCCCATCAACAGCGCGTAGTTGGCCGCCATCTTGGGCTTGATGGTCACCACCACTTGCTGCCTGCCCTGCGCCAGCGGTCCGGGGCGCATCGAAAAACTATAATACGACAACAGTTCGTCGTTGAGCAGGTAACTCGGGTCTTTCACCATGTCGAGGTCTATGGGCATCACCGGACCGCCCGCAATCTTCGCGCCCAGCGTGTCACTGGCCTGCGTCGATACCAGTCGCCGCGCCTTGCGAATGGCCACACGGTCACGGCTTACCCCCTGACCATAAGGCGACTTATACATGTCGGTGACCGCCTCTGCCACATAGATAAACCGCTTGCCCTTGCGCGTGGTCTCTCTATAAAAACATTGTTGCATTGCAGGCTGCACCACATAGTTGTTGGGCACTTGGGCCATGGCCATTTTCAGAATGTCTTCAGGCGAGGCCACCAGCACTTCGGCAAGGGTCACCGTCGTGGCATGCAGCCTTATCGCCAGTGGCTGCCCGTCATGGGGCAATGCCACCCGCTGGGCAGCATAACCTAAGCACGACACCTGAAGGTGGCGCGTGGCAACAGGCACCTTGATGGTGAAGCGGCCATCGTCGTTGGTCACGGTGGCCGTACGACCGTCATCGGCTACCACCGATGCCGCGGCAATGGGCTTGCCTGTATCCTCAGCCGACACCTTGCCACTCACGCTCACCGTCTGTTGCGCCATCACTGGTAACGCCAACAAAAGAAACTGTAGAAGAACAACGATTATACGCATAAGAGTAGATTGAATGATGGTACCTTATTTTGCAAATATAAGTAATTCCCACGAGAAAATGTAACTTTACCAATAAAATAAAATGTTAGTGCCAAAAACATGAAAATGAAGTAAAAAACCACGATAATACTTGCAAATAGGATAATTCTTTGTAACTTTGTGACTAATCTATTTAAAGAACTTAAAGACCTGAGAAATGAGACAACTGAAAATCGCGAAGAACATTACCAGTCGCAACAGTGAGGCTCTTGACCGCTACCTGACTGAGATAGCCCGGGCCGCAATGCTCACCCCCGACGAAGAAGCGGCGCTCGCCCATACCATACGGCAGGGCGGCAAGGAGGGCGAACGTGCCCGCGACCGACTGGTAAGCGCCAATCTGCGCTTTGTGGTGTCAGTGGCCAAGCAGTATCAGCATCAAGGCATTTCGCTCACCGACCTAATCAACGAAGGCAACATCGGACTGGTGAAAGCCGCTGAGAAGTTTGACGAGACACGCGGATTCAAATTCATTTCCTATGCTGTTTGGTGGATTAGGCAGAGCATTATGGAAGCCCTTGCCATTAAGAGCCGCATCGTTCGTGTGCCGCTGAACCAGGTGGGCATTGCCGGAAAGGTGTCGAGAGCCACCGAGCAGTTTCTGCAAGAAAACGGAAGGGTGCCATCCGTACACGAACTGGCGCAGATCATTGGTGTCGATGAAGAACAGATTGAGGCCGCACAAGGCGCCGCCGGACACACCACCAGCATAGACGCCCCTTTGGGCAACGAAGACGACAACTCCATGGCCGACCTGCTTTCCTCAGACGACAGTGCCTTCAGGTCAGACAGCGGATTGGACAAAGAGTCGATGAACGAGTTTATCAACGACTTGCTCAAAGAGGTGATCAACCCCCGCGAACAGAAAATCATCAAGGAGTCGTTTGGCATTGGCGTCATGGAAAAAAGCCTCGAAGAAATTGCCGACGATATGGGCATGACGCGTGAACGCATACGACAGGTACGCGAAAAGGCACTCCGAAAGATTCGGTACAGCAAATACGCCGCCACGCTCAGACAATATCTCGGATAAGTCCGCCTACCCGTTGTAGCCGCTCGGCCTCCCGGGCGGTTACCTCAAACCCCAAATCGGTCATTAGGACGCAATTACTTAGATTTGGGTTAAATCTCTACGGCGCTGTTTTTGCCGTTGCCCACGACGGTGCATGTCGAGCATCATCTTCGCTCCTATCCATACCAGTATCACCGTGAGCAGCACAAAAACCGCAATCAGTATATATAGCTCTGTTTTTCCCATAAGTGGTGTGATGTTTCTGCAAAGGTAGTGTTTTTACATGTGAAAACTTAAAACCAAATGGGAAATAATGTTATCGCGTTTGGCAGTAAAGCGAGTTTTTCACTATCTTTGCCATTATGCGCAAAATTCTCATTACATGTGTGTTGCTGCTCGCGACACTCCTCACATGGGCGCAGGCTTCGTCGTTCGAAGCCAAGCGCGGAGTGATACCCGGAGGTTATAACTTCTGGATACATACCCCCGATGACTACGAGCCCGGCGGTCATCGCTTCCCACTGATTATCTTTCTGCACGGCGCCAGCCTGTGCGGCAACAACCTCGACCGCGTGCTGCGCTATGGCACCATGGACGCCATAGAGAAAGGCAAGCGCATACCTATGCTCGTGGTGGCACCCCAGAACCCGGGCGGGGCGTGGAATCCCAAAAAACTCAACGACCTGCTGACGTGGATGGAGGACCACTACAGCGTAGACACCACCCGGGTGTATGTCTTGGGAATGAGCTTAGGAGGCTACGGCACCATGGACTTTGTGGCGGCATACCCTCACAAAATAGCCGCTGCCATGGCACTATGCGGCGGCAGTTCACGGCGCGACGTACAATCCTTGGGACAGGTGCCGCTCTGGATCATGCACGGCACGGCCGACAAGGCGGTATCGGTGAAAGAGTCTAAACGTGTGGTAGAGGCCTTGCAGCAGCAGGGGCACGACCAGCTGTTGCGCTACGACTGGTTTGGAGGCGCCTCACACGGTTATTTGGCTCGGGTGTTCTATCTGCAGAAAACCTATGACTGGCTCATCGCCCATTCCTTGCACGACCGCCCGCGTGAGGTGAGCACCATCTTCGATATCACCAAAGACGACATTGCCAGCACCTACCGCGAACTGAAGATCGACGCCAGCCTATACGAGAAAGATTAGTCGGGCGCCAACGCTAAGGCTACCAATAGCGTGTACGCTCACCTCCACCCCGCTTTTATCTCCTCTCCGGCCAAGCGCTCACCGCCTTGGCGACAGGGGAAACCGTCATCCTGAAGCACGCGTAAGCAGCCGTTGTCCTGGCACACGGATTATTGCCACGCAGGGTGGGTTTCGTTGCTTTCACGCGGCGCCGCAGAGAAGAAAGAGTTATGCTTCTGTGCCGCGCCGCGTGAAAAAGTTTCAGCGGACAGCAATCATTTTGAATTATAAACTGTATCTTTGCCATTACATTCATTATAAATCGAAATGAACATGGAAATAGGACAGAAACTACCCGAGATACTGGGCAAGGACCAGAATGGCAATGAAGTGAGACTGAATGATTTCGCCGGAAAGAAATTGGTGTTGTACGTTTATCCCAAGGACAACACGCCGGGCTGCACGAACGAGGCCTGCAACCTGCGCGACAACTATCAGCGCTTTCTCGACCAGGGTTATGCCGTGGTGGGCGTGAGCATCCAGGACGAGAAGTCGCACCAGCGCTTCATTGAGAAATACGAATTGCCTTTCCCGCTGATTGCCGACACCGACTTGCAGTTGGTCAACGCGTTAGGCGTGTATGGCGAGAAGAAAAACTACGGACGCACCTATATGGGCACGTTCCGTACCACCTTTATCGCAGACGAGAACGGTGTCGTCACCAAGATTTTCGGACCCAAGCAAATCAAGGTGAAGGAGCACGCGGAGCAGATATTGGGATAACGACCATTGATACCAACGCTGCCCTGTGTGGCAAGGATAATTAACGTTACGGCAAAGGGTGATTACACCTGAGGGCGTTCCCACGGTGTAACACACCGCTATCGTTTAATTACCATAAAGTATAGATTCATGAGACAAGACAATCGTGTGGCCCTGATTACCGGCGTCACAGGTCAGGACGGCAGTTACCTGGCAGAACTTCTGTTGGAGAAAGGATATGAAGTACACGGAACCATCCGCCGCTCGTCGGTAGACTATCGCGAGCGCATCGCCCACCTTGAGGGCAGGCCTCATTTCCATCTGCACTATGCTGACCTTGGCGACTCGATGAGTATCCTCGGCGTGGTGGGCAAGGTGCGTCCCACCGAGATTTACAACCTCGCCGCCCAGAGCCATGTACAGGTGAGCTTCGACTCACCGGAGTTTACCGCTGACGTCGATGCCGTGGGCGTACTCCGCATCCTTGAGGCCGTGCGCCAGTTAGGACTCACCGACACGTGCCGCATTTACCAGGCATCCACCTCAGAACTCTATGGCAAGGTGGAGGAGGTGCCGCAGAATGAGAACACGCCGTTTCACCCTTACAGTCCGTATGCCGTGGCCAAGCTCTATGGCTTCTGGATCGTGAAGGAGTATCGTGAGGCTTACAACATGTACTGCTGCTCGGGCATACTCTTCAACCACGAGAGCGAGCGCCGCGGCGAGACCTTCGTGACGCGCAAGATCACGCTGGCCGCCGCACGCATCAAGCAGGGAAAGCAAGACAAGCTCTACCTCGGCAACCTCAGCAGCCTGCGCGACTGGGGGTACGCCAAAGACTATGTGGAGTGCATGTGGCTGATACTGCAGCAAGACAAGCCCGAAGACTTCGTCATTGCCACGGGGGTGCAGCATTCGGTGCGCGAGTTCTGCTACCACGCCTTCAAGCGTGTGGGCATCGAACTGGAATTCCAGGGCGAGGGCATCGACGAGAAGGGCATCGACAAGGCGACGGGCAACGTGCTCATCGAGGTGTCGCCCGACTTCTACCGGCCCACCGACGTGGTCAACCTCTGGGGTGACCCCACCAAGGCCAAGGCCAAACTGGGCTGGAACCCTAACACCACAAGTTTTGAGCAACTGATCAACATCATGGTCGACAGCGACATGGCCAAGGTGGCATCGGATGGCGCGGCCGAAAAAGTGCGCACCAACCTTGCGGAGTATCTGGAGAAGGGCATCGTGAAATAAGCCACCCCGCCACACGCCACAAACGTTATTGAGGCATATACAATGTTAAACAAAGATTCAAAAATATACATTGCCGGACATCATGGGCTCGTGGGCTCAGCCATCTGGAACAACCTGCTCCAGCGTGGCTATACCCATCTCGTAGGACGTAGCCACCGCGAGCTTGACCTCACCGACCAACTGGCCGTGAAGCGCTTCTTCGACGAGGAGCGGCCCGACGCCGTGATTCTCGCCGCTGCCTTCGTGGGCGGCATCATGGCCAACTGGCTCTATCGTGCAGACTTCATCATGCAGAACATGAAGATGCAGTGCAATGTCATCGAGCAGTCGTATCTACACGGCGTGCAGAAACTTTTATTCTTAGGCTCTACGTGCATATACCCCAAAAACGCGCCGCAGCCCATGACCGAAGACTGCCTCCTCACGGCACCCTTGGAATACAGCAATGAGGAGTATGCCATCGCGAAGATTGCCGGACTGAAGATGTGCGAAAGCTACAACCTGCAGTATGGCACCAACTACATCGCCGTGATGCCCACCAACCTCTACGGTCCCAACGACAACTTCCACCTCGAAAACAGTCATGTCATGCCGGCCATGATGCGCAAGGTGTATCTGGCCAAGCTGTTGCACGAGGGCAACTGGGAGGCTATCCGCACCGATATGCACAAGCGGCCCATCAATCCCAACGACAAGCTCGCGTCACTCATCGGTGAGGACAATGTCGACGGCTCCGCCGCCGAAGACCGCATCCGCCAGGCGCTGGCCTTTTACGGCATCGAACCCAACCGCGTGACGCTATGGGGCGACGGCAGCGCGCTGCGCGAGTTTCTATGGAGCGAAGATATGGCCGACGCCTCGGTACACATCCTGCTCAACGTCGACTTCAGCGACATCATTGGCATAGAGAAATACTCTTCCGTATTCTATGGTGCCAAGACCGACGGCGCCATCGACCGCAATAACAGCGAGGGGCGCGGTGGCGCCATTCCCGCCCTGGGCGAGATACGCAACTGCCACATCAACGTGGGTACCGGCAAAGAGCTCACCATCAAACAACTCTCCGCCCTCGTGGCCCAGGCCGTCGCCTTCACCGGCGACATCATTTGGGATGCCACCAAGCCCAACGGCACACCCCGCAAGCTCATCGACGTGGAGAAACTCCACCGCCTCGGGTGGACCCACCGGGTGGAAATAGCCGACGGCGTGAGGAAACTGTACGAGTGGTATACCAAATCATTAGGTATGAACAACATTTGATGCCGATATATAATAATTTGGCACATTTATTGTAATATTTATAATCAAGGGCCGTTAGTATTAATGACCACTTGTGTGAACAGTAGTATATATCATATATCAACCCATTAAATATTAAGATTATGGAAATTTCAAAGAAAATGCAGGACGCGTTCAATGAGCAGATTAAGTTAGAGTTCTTCTCTGCCAATCTCTATCTCCAGATGGCTTTCTGGTTCCGCAAAGAGGGCTGGAAGGGATTCTCAAACTGGATGTACAAGCAGAACGAGGAAGAGCGCAAGCACGCTTTAGACATGGCACAGTTTGTGCTCGACCGCGGTGGCGTGCCTGAGCTGACTGCCATCGACGCCGTTCCCACGGAATATGAGTCACCGAAAGATGCCTTTGAGAAAACCCTCGAGCACGAGCGCCAGGTATCGGCTGCCATCGATAAGTTGGCTGACGTAGCCGACGAGGAGCACGACCGTGCCGCCGCCAACTTCATCGCTAAGTTTGTGGACGAGCAGGTAGAGGAGGAGAAGAGCGTTCGCGATATCCTCACCATCTTCCGTCATCGTTCAAGCTCCGCCCATTCGTTGACCAAGATCGACGATATGCTCGGCGCCCGCGTATAATTCGTTGGTATCATAGGGGCTTGCCCTTGCAAGCTCCGTGTACGCCAAAATGTCAACAGCCTGTCAGTGTTCATCACACTGACAGGCTGTCGTCATTTGGAGGCAGCATGAGGCAACGGCGGTGGTTATTGTCACGCAGAGGTGGTTTCTATCGTATAAGGTGTTGTAGTCATGGAGACTTTCTTGACTAATTTACGCAACTTGCCATAATACACATTACCGTGTCTTCATTTCTACGCCTGATGGTTCTATATAAAATGATCCGATAGTTTTATATAGAACCATCAGGTGGTTTTATATTAAATCATCCGATGGTTTTATATAAAATCATCCGTGCATAGTCACA
>JAFABV010000007.1 GCA_023425865.1 Bacteroidota bacterium
TGCACCCCCAAAAACCTGCGTGCAATAACCACCACTCCACATGGATTTGTTGAACAACGGATGGCACGGATGTAACGGATTTTCCATCCGGCACACCTTGATAGAACGGAACATCGCTTTGCGATGGGCGGATGGAACGGAAACTGCCTCCGTTCTCTATTTCTCCTTAGGCCGTAGGCCCCCGTTTTTCCCATTCCTCCCAATTCTCTTCAGGCCGTAGGCCCTCTGATTACCCAAGCCCTCCTCCTGCGTCGAAGATACGTAACTCCAAACTCTCTGCAGCTCTGCGTGCACCCCCAAAAACCTGCGTGCAACAACCACCACTCCACATGGATTTGTTGAACAACGGATGGCACGGATGTAGCGGATTTTCCATCCGGCACACCTTGATAGAACGGAATATCGCTTTGCGATGGTCGGATGGAACGGAAACTGCCTCCGTTCTCTATTTCTCCTTAGGCCGTAAGCCCTCCGTTCTTCCCATTCCTCCCAATTCTCCTCAGGCCGTAGGCCCTCTGATTACCCATGCCCTCCTCTCAGCATCGAAGATGCGTAACTCCAAATCCTCTGCGACTCTGCGTGCAAAAAAAACTGCGTGCAACACACCCTCCTCTGTGCGGCCCCAAAACTGCGTGCAACATACACCCACCTGTGCGTGCCAATAAAAAAACGCCTGCGTGAATACCCGTCTCTGCGTGCTCCAACACCGTGGTGGTTTGCCTTGCGCACCCTCATTCTGCTATGCTTCGGGCAGATGGATAAGATGTCTACGTGTTGGAGGACGGATGATTTTACATGAAAACATAAAATGGTTCTATATGAAACCATCGGATGGTTCTATATGAAATCATCGGATGGTTTTATACAGAATTATCGGATAGTTCTATATGAAAGCATCAAGCAGTTAGTGCAGAAGCATCATGCGTAGAACAGGAGACGGGGATGGTATCTCGGTGGTTAAACGGTGCCATCGGGCAGAGAGGGCAAGGTGCCCCCTGCCTCATGGGGTTGCGGCATGCTGGCGCAATAGGAAGAAAAGGGTGTATGGGGCACGGGTATTCCCACATGACAAGGAATAGTCGCCCCCTCTGACGAATGCCCCACCACAGCAGCCCCCGGAGAGCAGAGCACAATGGGCATCCACGGGGGGATGGCACTTCTCCGAGGCGTCATGCGATGGAACTTACGCTGGGGATATGGCGCAGGCATGCCGGGCGCCGTAGCGCATCATATCATCCCAACAAAGACTGGAAGGCCTCATCGTCATTGGGCACCGCCACGCTCTGCTTCGTGCCCCTCATAAAGGCCTGCAGGCGCTCAGGAATGGCAATGTCAGTACCCAATATTTCATCGACCTTCTCTTTGAACTTGGCCGGATGGGCAGTCTCTAAGAACACTCCCACCTCACTATCGGCCAACTGCTCTTTCAGCGCCTGGTAGCCGCAGGCGCCGTGCGGGTCGAGCACATAGCCCGTAGCTTGGTAACACGACCGCATGGTTTGGCGAATGCGGTCGTCTGAATAGGTGGCGCCACTGATGTCAGCCCTGATGGCCTCCCAACTGCCGCCATAGAGGTCGAGTATACGCGCGAAGTTGCTGGGGTCGCCCACATCCATGGCGTTGGCAAGCGTCTGCTTGCTGGGCTGCGGATGGTATTCGCCCGTGACGAGGTAATTATAGAAGATGTCGTTGGCATTGTTAGCCGCCACGAAATGCTTGATGGGCAGGCCCATGCGCGCGGCAATGAGTCCGGCGGTCACGTTACCGAAGTTGCCGCTCGGCACACAGACCACCAGATTAGACTGTCGCTCGGCGTCGAAGGTGAGTCTGCCCGCCTTCTTGAGTTGCGCGTAGGCATTGAAATAATAGAAGGCCTGGGGCAGGAAACGAGCCACATTGATAGAGTTGGCCGAGGTGAGCGTCAACCGGGCATTGAGCTCGCGGTCCATGAAGGCCGTCTTCACCAATGCCTGGCAGTCGTCGAAGACCCCGTCGACCTCTATGGCCGTGATGTTTTGTCCCAAGGTGGTAAACTGGCTCTCCTGTATGCGGCTGACCTTGCCCTTGGGATAGAGCACATACACGTGAATGCCTTCTACCCCCAAGAAGCCATTGGCCACGGCCGAGCCGGTATCGCCCGAGGTGGCAACCAGCACGTTTACCTCGCCGCCGGGGATGGCGCCTTGCTGCGCCCGCCGAGCCTCATCCTTGCCGATGAAATACTGCAGCAGGCGCGCCATAAAGCGGGCACCCACATCCTTGAACGCCAACGTGGGGCCATGAAACAGCTCCAAGCTGTAAATATTGCGCTCCACATGGACCACCGGGGTGTCGAAAGCCAGCGTGTCGTAGACGATGCGGCGGAGTGAAGCCTCCTCCACATCCTCGCCGAAGAAAGCCTTCGCCACTTCAAACGACATTTCCTGAAACGACAACCGGTCGATGTTGTCGAAGAATGATTGGGGCAGCGTCGTGATGCGCTGAGGCATATAGAGCCCTCGGTCGGGCGCCAACCCGCGCTCTACGGCCTCACGAAGTGTCGCCAGAGGAGCCTGGCCATTGGTGGAATAGTATTTCATATCAGTTGATTTTCATGAAGGTTTCCATAAATTCGTTGAGGTGCAGCAGTCCGTAGGCACCGCCCACACACGCCACCTCGTCGTAACACTGCACGCTGTCGGGCTCGATGCCGCGGTGCCAAATGAGAAAAGGTACGGGTTCTTTCACATGGGTGCGCACTTCTACCGGCGTGGGATGGTCGGGCAGCACGGCTATGCACACAGGTTCATCCCAGGTCTTCAGCTCGTTATATATAGGTTCCACGATACGATGGTCGAGATATTCGATGGTACGCAGTTTCAACGCTAAGTCGCCATCGTGCCCCGCCTCGTCGCTGGCCTCAAGATGCAGAAACACAAAGTCTTGTTCCTTCAGCGCCTTCAGCGCAGCCTCGGCCTTGCCCTCATAATTGGTGTCGGCCAGTCCGGTAGCTCCCGGCACCTTGATGATGTCGAGGCCGGCGTAGCGACCTATGCCACGTATGAGGTCTACTGCCGAAATGCACGAGCCGGCCTTTACCTGTGGGTAGAGCTGCTGCAGGGTTTTCATCGACGGTCGGTACCCTCCTCCCCAAGGCCAGATGCTGTTGGCCTGGTGCGCTCGTCCCTGGTTGAAGGGATGGATGGAGAGCAGTGCCTGACTCTTCACGATGAGGTCGTTCAGCAGGTCGGCCGTCTCTTGCGCCGTCATGCGGTCTCCGTCGCGGCGGTCGGCCCAGCCCTCCTCAGGCTTTACCATCAGTGTTTTCCACTGCTCATTGGGATAGTCGTGCGGTGGGGCACACACCACATGCTTGTTGCCGCCCTTGATAATAAGCAGGTGACGATACTGTATGCCGGTGATAAATTTCACCCGCTCGTTGCCCAACTGTTCGTCGAGATACCTGATCAACACATCGCCCTCCTCGGTCTCCAAATGTCCACCATGGTGATTGAGTATTCTGCCGTCGCTCAACTCGATGATGTTGCAGCGAAGGGCAAAGTCGTCGGGAGCCATGTCGTAACCTATGCTCGCCGCCTCTAACGGGCCGCGCCCCTCGTACACCTGATGGAGGTCGTAGCCCAGAATAGCCGTATTGGCCACTTCCGAGCCCGGCAAAAAGCCGTCGGGGATGGTGTTGAGCCTTCCCGTCTTTCCCTTGCGGGCCAACATGTCCATATAGGGAGTATCAGCATACTGCATTAAGGTCTTCCCTCCCAGTCGCTCCACGGCATGGTCGGCCATGCCGTCGCCCAAGATAATAATATGTTTCATCTCTCTTACGTTTACCTGAATAGTGAATAGGAGACGTTGCCCCACCTTGTTATATATTAGCGATGCTCATGATGTTGGCAAACACGCCTGCTGCCGTCACGCTGGCACCCGCGCCATAGCCCTGAATGAGCATGGGGTATTCTCTATAGCGCTCTGTGGTGAGCAACACAATGTTGTTGCTGCCTTCCAGTCCGTAGAACGGATGACTGCTGTCGACGGCCTTGAGCGCCACGCTGGTCTTGCCACCGTCCATCGTTGCCACGAAGCGCCAACGCTTGCCCTCAGCGGCGAGCGCCTGGCGACGTGACTCGAAGTCGGCGTCCAACTGGGGCAGCTTGGCCCAGAAGTCGTCGGTGGTACCCTTGAAAAACTCATCGGGCACAAAGAGATGTTTCTCCACATCGGCCTGTTCCACCTGATAGCCTGCCTCACGGGTCAGGATGACCAGTTTGCGAATGACGTCGGTGCCGCTGAGGTCGATGCGGGGGTCGGGTTCGGAGTAGCCTTGCGCCTTGGCACGGCGCACGGTCTCAGAGAACGGCACGTCGGCGGCAAGCTCATTGAAGATGAAGTTGAGGGTGCCGCTGAGCACCGCCTCAATCTTCAGGATGCGGTCGCCCGAGTTGCGCAGGTCGTTGATGGTGCCGATGATGGGCAGGCCTGCCGCCACATTGGTCTCAAAAAGAAACTTCACCCCACGACTCAGGGCCGTATCCTTGAGCTTCAGGTAGGCATCATAATTAGAGCTGGCCGCAATCTTGTTGGCCGCCACCACGCTGATATTATGTTCGAGGAAAGTCTGATAAAGGGCAGAAATCTCTTTAGAAGCGGTACAGTCTACAAACACCGAATTGAAGATATTCATGCCCAAGACGCCATCGCGCAGTTTCTCGGGAGAGCTGGGCTCCGAATGTTTCAACTGCTCGCGGTAGTTGTCGAGGTCGAGACCCTCGCGGCAGAAGATGGCGTTCTTGGATGTGGCAATACCCACGACGTTGAGCTTGAGGCGCGAGTGCTGCTTGAGCAGTTCATACTGCGCCCTGACTTGTTCGATGAGCTTGCCACCCACTGTGCCCACTCCGCAGATAAACAGGTTGAGCACATTATATTCTGACAGAAAGAACGAGTCATGGAGAACATTGAGCGACTTGCGCAGGTCTTTGGAATCGACCACAAATGAGATGTTTGTCTCAGACGCGCCTTGCGCACAGGCAATCACAGAGATACCGCTTCGGCCCAGTGTACCAAACAGCTTACCGGCGATGCCCGGGGTGTGCTTCATGTTTTCGCCCACGATAGCGATGGTGGCCAAGTCGCTCTCGGCATGCATCGGGAACATAGCGCCGTCTTCGATCTCTGTCTCAAACTCCTTGTTGAGCACCTGCACGGCCGCTTGGGCATCGGCGTTGCGCACACCGATAGACGTGGAGTTCTCTGAAGAGGCCTGCGACACGAGGAAGACGCTGATGCCGTTGTTGGCCAAAGCGGTGAAGATGCGGCGGTTGACACCGATAACGCCCACCATCGAGAGACCCGAAACCGTAATCAGCGTGGTGCCCTTAATGCTTGATATGCCTTTGATGGGCTTGCTGTCGTGCTGGGGCTTGTCTTGGATGATGGTACCCGGACTCTCAGGGTTGAAGGTATTCTTCACCCGGATGGGGATATGCTTGATGCACACCGGATAGATGGTGGGGGGATAGATGACCTTGGCGCCGAAGTTGCAAAGCTCCATGGCCTCGATGTAACTCAGCTCATCGATGGTATAGGCGGTATGTATCACCTTGGGGTCAGCGGTCATAAAACCGTCGACGTCGGTCCATATCTCCAAGATCTCCGCGTCGAGGGCAGCGGCTATGATGGCCGCGGTATAGTCGGACCCGCCTCGCCCTAAGTTGGTGATTTCTCCCGTCGTGCTGTCGGTGGAGATGAAACCGGGCACGAGAGACACACGGGGAAGATGGGCAAAGGCTTTCTTCACCAAGCTGTTGGTGAGGTCGCTGTCAAGGGTGTTCTTGCCGCCTACGGGCACGGTCTTGATAAACTCGCGCGAGTCCATCCACTGCGAGCCACGCACCAATGTGGCCACGATGTTGCTGCTCAGCCGTTCACCGTAACTGACGATGGCATCCTGGGTCTTGGCGCTCAGGTCGCGAATGAGATATACGCCGAAATAAATGGAGCGCAACTGCTCAAACAGGGCGTCCACCGTATTGAACAAGCGCTCGCGGTCGTGCGTGTCAGTAATAATGGTGTCGATGATTTTATGATGGCGGTCGACCATCTCTTCGTAGGCGTCCTTCCACGTTTCGTCGCCATTTACGGCCAGGTGGGAAGTAGAGATCAGCTGGTCGGTGATGCCGCCCAAGGCACTGACAACAACAACAATGGGTTGGCGACGTGCCTCATTTTCTACAATACGTTTTAAGCTAAGGATACTCTTCACGGAACCTACAGATGTTCCGCCAAACTTTAATACTTTCATTTTCCAAATGTTTTAATCATATAATGCCACCCCCGAGACGAACGGGGCCATGACAAAACTTGGTTGCAAAAATAAAAAGAATTATTGTTTCCGCCAACGCTTTCGCTTATAAATTGGCAGGAGAACACAAATAAAAGTAAAAAGATGACACCGCAAAGTGATGGCTGATGGGCAATGTGCGCCTCATGATTTTAGCTAAAGGCAGCCGCTCTGCGTCTAAAACAGACGCTTTTAGACGGGTGCCGACACCCTATCAGACTAAGACCGAGGCCTGTGAACCATCGTACACGAATATCGCGCATTTGGAGGACAAGTCCTAAAAAATAACGCGAAAAACCATGAAGTTACGATTTTTATCGTATCTTTGCCCTGAAGAAAATACGACGTAAACTCAATTATTATCATTATGCTTTGGACAATATTGGTAGGCATTTTGGCGGGTCTCATCGCCGGAAAGATTATGGGGCACAAGGGACAGGGCTGTCTGGTCGACCTGCTGTTAGGACTCGTCGGCGGCTTTGTTGGCGGTAATGTGCTCGGATGGGTGGGTATCACCTGGACGGGTGTCATCGGGCAGATTGGTACTGCCGTCATTGGCGCGGTTATTGTGCTTTGGATATGGGCAAAAATCAGGAACTAAGGATTCTTGGCATTGTTTTTGTTTATAGCCATGTAAAACCCTTGGCTCATGCGTAACTACCTGTCGGTATTCTATACTACCTTACTCGGCGTACTCTTGCTGACGCTGTCGGCAGGCGCGGTGCAGGCGCGTACATGGTCGGCAGATGACATACCTATGGTGCATCTGCAAGACCGCAACCGCTATGTCACCGACCCTGACGCCATTCTCACCCCTGCCCTGCGCGACTCGGCCGACTACTATCTCGGGCGTCTGCACCGGGAGTGTGGCGTGCAGACCGTATTCATCGTTGCCAATCACGTGAAAAACGGCGACTGCTTCCGCATGGCGCAAGATGTGGGTAATAAATATGGTGTAGGCAAGAAAGGTGAGAATCGCGGACTGGTCATTGTTCTGGCGGTGGGCGACCGCGCTTACTTCATAGCGCCAGGCAAGGGGCTCGAAGGCGACCTTACCGACGTGGAGTCTGACGATATAGCGCGCGCATGCATTGTCAAGAACATGCGCCTCAACCAGCCCAGCGAGGCCGTGGTAGACGTATCCAAGGCTCTGTTTAATAAATTCAAGACCGGAAATACGGGCATCGAGTCCATAGACAGCGGCAACAAGCTCAACGCTAACGATTGGGCTGTGCTCATCGTCCTGTTTCTCGTTATCTTCGGACTGCCCCTGTTGCAGCTCATTTACCTCCTGCTTGAAAAATTAGGACTCAAGAAACCGAGCCCCCCAAAGCCTAAGAACAGGCGGCGCAAGGACGACGACGACTGGATACCGCCCTTCATCTTCGGTGGCGGAGGCGGCTTTGGCCATGGCGGCGGAGGCGGCTTCAGCGGTGGGTCGTTTGGTGGCGGCAGCTTCGGAGGCGGCGGCGCAGGAGGCGGCTGGTAATCAGTAACGTATTATTTCTAATGAATCATCATATCCCGAAAATCAATTATTGTTTATGAAAAAGAGTAATATCATCGTATTAGTTGTTATTGCCATCGTAGTGCTGTTAGGCATGGGTGCTTGCGGATCGTACAACGGCATGGTACAGAAACAGGAGATGGCCACAACGGCCTTGGCTGACGTGGAGGCTACCTATCAGCGCCGCGCCGACCTCATCCCTAACCTTGCGAAAACCGTGCAGGCCTACGCCAAGCATGAGAAGGAGACCTTTGAGGCTGTGACCAACGCACGAGCCGCCGCTACACAAATCAAACTCGATGCCGACAACCTCTCACCCGAGAAGCTGCAGCAGTTTCAGGCCGCGCAAGGCGAACTGTCGCAGGCCTTGGGACGACTGATGGTGGTGGCCGAACGGTATCCCGAGCTGAAGGCCAGCGAGAATTTCAAGAGCTTGCAGATTCAGTTAGAAGGTACTGAGAACCGCATCAATGAGGCCCGCCAAAAGTATAACGGTGCCGTACAAGACTACAACCAGAGCGTACGCTCCTTCCCCACGGTGATCTTTGCCGGCTTGTTTGGCTTCGACCGCATGTCTAAGTTTGAAGCTGCCGCCGGGGCAGAGAAGGCGCCTGAGCTAAACTTTGAATAAGTCATTTCCTATCTACAAATCAGGGAGAAAGCCATTGGTTTTCTCCCTGATTTGGTTTATCACAGCAAGGATTGCATAAACTGACTTACATCGTCAGCGAATGCCTCTGGCTGTTCCAATGCCGTGAAATGCCCGCCACGAGGCAGTTCGGTATATCTTTTCACCGGATAGGTCTGCTCCACCCACGCTCTCGGCGGCAAAAGAATGTCGTGCTGGTAGAGGGCGATGGCCGTGGGCACACTGACCTTGCCCAATGGGGGCAAGGTGAAGGTATTGCCGTGGTAAACGCGCATGGCGGTGCCTGCGCTGTTGGTCATCCAGTAGAGCGTCAGACAGTCCAGCAGGTCATTCATCTCAAGCAGTTCCCAGTCGCTCCATGCCCTATACTTCTCTGTGAGCCATGCCGCCATGCCTGCCGGCGAATCACTCAGCGCGTAGGCCAAGGTTTGGGGTTTGGTGCCATGAATATTGATATAGGCCCCTTCTTCTTTCAGCCATTTGGCGGCGGCTTGCTTGTATTGCAGTGCCTCGGCCGACAGGCTGGCGTCAGGGGCTTCGATAAGCTGCCATATCAATCCTACGTCGGTGAGGTGAATGCCTTTCACCGCTTCGGGATGACGGGCGGCCATATAACGGGCCACGCCACTGCCTATGTCGCCACCCGTTGCCACATAGGTTTTGTAGCCCAGCAGCTCGGTCATCAGCCGATGCAAAGTCTCGGCCATATCGGCACTGTTGACAACGCCCGAGGCAGGCAACGACGAGAAGGCAAAGCCCGGCAACGACGGCACAATCAGGTCATAGTCGGTAAGCAGCGGAAAGACCTTGGCATAACGCAAGAAACTGTCGGGCCAGCCATGCAGCATGAGCAGTGGCAGGGCATCGGGCCGACCTCCACGAATATGAAAGAAATGTATGGTCATGCCGTCAATGTCGGCCGTGAATTGTGGGTACTGGTTGAGTTCGCGCTCTCGCTGACTCCAATCATAGTCGCTACACCAACGCACAAGCAGATGCCGCAAATAATCTTCCTTGGCGCCAAGTTTCCACGTCGGGTCTACGATTGACCTCGGCCAGCGGGTGTCGATGATGCGCCTACGGAGGTCGGCGATGTCTTCTTCATCAAAATGAATGCTGAATGGTTGTACTATTGTTGTCATTGTCGTCTTGTCATTGATTATAGTACAAAGGTAGCTGATTATCGTGACACCGTGCGCTTCTCCACTCCTTTTTTTACGCAATGGTGACCACGGGAATGGTGATTTTGACGATTGGCGCCGCAGCGCGCGAGCCTGCCACTTTACCCAACAGCGCGCTACCGACGCGGTAACGCTATCAAAACGTGCGGCTGCGCTTGCGGTAATAATAATAGTAGAGCACTCCGGCTATCGACAGACCGAAGGGGAACGAATACCATACACCAATGAGATGCCCCTCCCAGGTGATGCCAAATAAATAGGCCAAGGGAATGGAGACCACAAAGTAAGACACGAAGGCCACAAGAATCATTGGGTTTACGTAGGTGATACCACGCAGCACATTGCTGAAGATGACTTGGAAGGCATCGCTGAACTGATAGACAATTAGCGGAATGATGGTCATGGCCACGATGTTGGCCACTTCGTCTGAGTCGGTAAACAGATAACCCAATTCCCGACGGAAAATATATACGGGGACGGAAATGAGTAATGCTATGATGAAATTGAGGTGGAAACCTGCCCATGCCGCGCGCGCTATGGCCTGATAATCTTTTTGCCCATAGAAATGGCTGACCCGTATGGCGACAGCGGCGGCCAAGGCATAGTAGAACTGATAAAACAGCTGACTGATGGTGAGCATGACCTGATGACCAGCCAAGGCCTCTGTGCCAATCCAGCCTACGATAATGCTGCACAACGACCACGCGCCACTCTCCATGCCCATCTGCAAACTGATAGGTGTGCCCAAGGCTATGAGATGTCGCATATCGCGTATATTCCAGCCAGAGCGGTGATAGGCCTGCCGTATGGCGTGATAGCGCTTGGCTCCAAAGAATATCCAAACGATCAGCACAAACATGATGATGCGGGCAGCGAGCGTTGACAGTCCGGCACCCACGAGACCCAGCTCGGGGCAGCCCCAGTTGCCATAAATGAGCAACCAGTTGCCCCACACATTGAGTGCGTTGCCCCCAAGCAGTATCCACATAGGTGTGCGGGTGTCGGTGGTGGCGTCAAACACTTGCTTATAGCAGTTAAGCCAGCATATAAACGGCAAGGATACCAAGTTGATGAGATAATAGGGGCGGATATAGGGCAAAAGCTCTTCGGGCTGACCTAAACGGTCTAAGAAGAAGTAGAGAATGGTGAACACGGCAACGAGGAGTGCCGCGGCCAACGTATTGACCATGACACCATTTTTCATCGTGCCGCCAATGGCCTCGGGCTTGCCCTGCCCATAGAATGTTCCGACGACGGGCGTCAGGCATAACGCGAAACCCATGGACATGAGTATGCCCAACATATAGATATTGCTCACCAATGAAGCGGCCGCCAGCTCTACGGTAGAGTGGTGCCCAATCATCAATGTGTCCGCGAAGTTCTGGAATATAAATCCAATTTGTCCTAAGATCAAGGGGGTGCCCAAACGAGCAAGGGCATGATAATGCCCCTTATAATCTGCAAAACTGAAATTCATGGTACAAAGGTACTGAGATTTTCCCAGTTCCCGACCTTAGCTTCCATATCTTTTCCGCAACAGGCACGGCCCACATTCTCCTTGACGCGACTCACTCTTGATGCCGCATGACATACCGCCGCCTACTGGCGACGATGTCGCTGATGTTGCTCAATGACCATTCCACAAGTTGGTTGAGCAGCGGCATGAGGCTCTTTCCGCGGTCAGTCAGCGAGTACTCCACCCGCGGCGGTATCTCATAGTATGACTGACGGTACACCAGGTCGTCGGCCTCGAGTTCTTTGAGCGTCGAGGTCAACATTTTCTGGGATACATCGGGAATGGCGCTACACAGTTCCTTGAAGCGCAGCGGCCTGTTGGCGTCTTCTAAGGCCAACAGGGTGAGCAGGGTCCAACGGTCGCCCACGCGGGCAAGTACATTGCGAATGGGGCACTGGGGGAAAACGGGGTCGGTTACTTGTCGTCTTATCATAGACTTTACAACATCAATAGCCACCCTCCTGATCGACAAGAGGATGGCTATATGGAAGATTTGAAGCGCTTGATTACTCGCCCACCACGCTGATGCGCTGACCTACGTGGTTGCCTTTCTCTATCTCATCCACCAGCGCAATGGCATAGTCAGCGTATGAGATCACCGACTCACCACGGCTGTTGAGCACCAGCTCATCGCCACCAAGAATATACTTGCCAGTGCGTGCACCGTCGGCCTGGAAGTCGGCAGCAGGACTAATATATGTCCATTTTACATCTTTCTCGGCACGCAGAATGGCCAAGGCCAAACCATGAGAGGCGCTCACGGGCTTGACGAAATCGGGGAATTCAGGCTGCAACTCTAAGGTCGAGGTGTGCTCGGCATTGACAAAGAGCGAACCGGCACCACCCACAACCACCAGTCGCGTCTCTGTGCCACGTACCAACTCAGAGAGATAGGCGGCTGCCTGACTAACCACGTGGAGGGTCTCAAGACTCCATGTACCCAAAGCGTCCACCACGGCATCAAAGTCCCTGAGGTCTTCCTTGGTGAGCTCGAAAACATCCTTCTTCACATACTTCGAGGCCTTGCTTTTGTTGTCTCCACGACCGAAAGCTGTCACGTCAAAACCGCGGCTCAATGCCTCTTCTACAATCTTTTGAGCAGCCTTACCATTGGCTCCTACTACTGCAATCTTTTTCATCATTTTATCTGCTTAAAGTGTTATTACTTACTTTTTGTTTGTGATGCAAAGTTAGGAAATAATATAGCACGCCGCAAGAACCCACAAGAATGTAAGTCGCTTACCTTGGCGTTAGAATTGCTAAATATCAATCACTTACCAAAAGTAAGTTTAGCATTGTTTAAGAATTGCCCCATTGTCACGGTTAAGGCATTCCGCCAAACCGTGTCTTGCCTCATATCGGCACCATACCCAAGGGATGCCTGCCGCGCCCTGCCTTGGAGGGGCAAAAGCAGTAACGCTTATGGCATGTGCCGTGAGTAGATGGAAATATCCCGTCGCCACATCCCAACGGGCGCGTGCGTCGCCGCCTCTCTTTTGAACAGAGGAATGCACAGGGCTTACGGATAACCTTATGCCACATTCCAATTACACGGAGCGTCGCGGCTCGACGGGCGGATAAAGCGGAGACAACCACCACCACCGTAATCTATTGGTCGCCCTCTCGGCACATCACCGCAGGGGCGAGATATGCTAAGAATAGAACCCGCGGGCGAGGCCTTACACATGTTTTGCGATGAGCAAGCCACGTGGAACTATATTCTCAAGATGTGCTGATATTCGCCGAAGGTAAGCGGAGGACCAATTTCCACGGCAAGCGACCGCAGACCAAAGGGGCACCTCCTCCCCCCTCGCTTTCATCCGAGCCAAATAAAAATCGGAAGCAGTTGAAAACAACTGCTTCCGATTTAAGGTCGGGGCGACAGGATTCGAACCTGCGACCTCCTGGTCCCAAACCAGGAGCGCTACCGGACTGCGCTACACCCCGCTGCAAAAGAGAGGACACCGAAGAATGGATAGCCACTTGATTTGCGAGTGCAAAAGTATTGCTTTTTTTTGAAACAACCAACTTTTTGGATGCCTTTTTTATGACAAAGATAATGATATGGTGAGCACCAACAGACTGTCACACCCCACCGCATGAGCCGGCGCAATGCCATTCGCACGCACAATGAAGACAAAAAAACGCCACGATGACGCCACAATTTACGCCCGACAAAACCGCACAAAGGTTTACGAATTGCAATGTAGAGTATACAAACGCGTTACAGTTTCATGCTCTTTGCATGTTGTTAACACAAATAAATAACAAAAACTTTCGGTGTTTATGTTGGTTTTACTACCTTTGCAATGCAAGAGAAAGTAGAAATAAAAGCATTAGAAAATGGCAAAAGTGACTAAGGAGACGGCACTTGAATATCATGAAAGTGGTCGTCCCGGTAAAATTGAGGTAAAGCCCACAAAGCCTTACCGCACCCAGACTGACCTCAGCCTGGCCTACTCGCCCGGAGTGGCTTATCCCTGTTTGGAGATACAAAAGAACCCAGATGATGTTTACAAATACACTGACAAGGGCAACCTGGTGGCAGTGATTTCTAACGGCACAGCCGTGCTGGGCTTGGGTGATATTGGCGCCATGAGCGGCAAACCCGTCATGGAAGGCAAGGGCTTGCTGTTCAAAATCTACGGTGGCGTGGATGTTTTCGACATCGAGGTCGACGAGAAAGATCCGGAGAAGTTCTGTGAGGCCGTAGAGAAGATTGCCCCTACCTTCGGCGGCATCAACCTTGAAGACATCAAGGCACCCGAGTGTTTCTACATCGAAGAACGGTTGAAGCGTACCCTCGACATCCCCGTGATGCACGACGACCAGCACGGCACGGCCATCATCTCGGCCGCCGGTTTGAAGAACGCCCTGGAAGTAGCCGGCAAAGATATCACCAAGGCCAAACTCGTGGTCAACGGTGCCGGTGCGGCAGCCATTAGCTGCTCGAAGCTCTACATGGCCTTAGGCGTGAAGCGTGAGAATATCGTGATGCTCGACTCAAAGGGTGTCATCACCAGCGACCGCCCCAACCTCACCCCCCAGAAGGCGCTGTTTGCTACCGACCGCCGTGACGTACATACCTTGGAAGAGGCCATGGTGGGCGCCGACGTGTTCGTGGGACTCTCTAAGGGCAACATTCTTTCTCAGGACATGGTGCGCTCGATGGCCGACAATCCCATCGTCTTCGCCTTGGCCAACCCCATTCCCGAAATCAGCTACGAGGACGCCAAAGCCAGTCGTCCCGACGTCATCATGTCTACAGGACGTTCTGACTATCCCAACCAGATCAACAACGTCATAGGCTTCCCCTATATCTTCCGCGGCGCGCTCGACGTGCATGCCCGCGCCATCAACGAGGAGATGAAGATGGCGGCAGTGCATGCCATCGCCGACCTGGCCAAGGCACCCGTTCCCGACATCGTCAACAAGGTATACCAAGTCAACGAGTTGACCTTTGGCGCCAACTACTTCATACCGAAGCCTGTTGACCCTCGCCTCATCACAGAGGTGTCGGCAGCCGTGGCAAAGGCCGCCATGGAGAGTGGCGTTGCCCGCACACCCATCACCGACTGGGATGCCTACCGCGACCGTCTGCGCCAGTTATTAGGACAAGAAACGAAACTCACCCAGACGCTACATGCCACGGCAGCCCTGCATCCGCAACGCGTGGTGTTTGCCGAAGGCGCTCACCCCACCATGCTCAAGGCAGCCGTGCAGGCACGTCAAGAAGGATTCTGCGTACCTATACTATTAGGTAACGTAGATCGCATCAACCGTGTGGCTGCCCGACTGAAGCTGGATCTGACGGACATAGAAATCGTGGACATGCGTGCCGACAAAGAGCAAGGGCGCCGTGCCACCTATGCCAAGCATCTGGCAGAGAAGCGTGCGCGCCAGGGCGTCATCTTTGAAGAAGCCTACGACAAGATGTACGAGCGCAATTACTTCGGTATGTCGATGGTGGAACATGGCGACGCCGACGCCTTCATTACAGGCCTGTACACCAAGTACAGCAACACCATCAAGGTGGCAAAGGAGGTGATCGGCATCAGGCCCGAATACAACACCTTTGGCACGATGCACATTCTCAATACGAAGAGGGGCATCTACTTTCTGGCCGACACGCTCATCAACCGTCATCCTGACGAGAACGTGCTTTACGACATCGCCCGCCTGTCGGCACACACGCTGAAGTTCTTCAATACCGACCCGGTGATTGCCATGGTC
Organism: Bacteroidota bacterium; assembly: GCA_023425865.1. Classification (GTDB taxonomy): domain Bacteria; phylum Bacteroidota; class Bacteroidia; order Bacteroidales; family Bacteroidaceae; genus Prevotella. The sequence continues at coordinate 15,424 of JAFABV010000007.1, forward strand.
AGCTACTCCAACTTTGGCACCGACGCCACGGGCTCGCCACAGAAAGTACACCAGGCCGTAGAGCGCATGCAGGCCGAATATCCCAACCTGCCCATCGACGGCGAGATGCAGATCAACTTCGCCCTGAACAAAGAACTGCGTGATGACAAATATCCTTTCACACGCCTGAAGGGCAAAGAGGTCAACACCTTGGTGTTCCCCAATATGAGTTCGGCCAACAGTGCCTACCAACTCATGCAGGAGCTCGACCCAGACACAGAGACCATCGGCCCCATCCAGATGGGACTGAACAAGGCCATCCACTTCACTGACTTCGAGGCCAGTGTACACGATGTGGTCAACGTTACGGCCATTGCCGTCATCGACGCCTACGTGGAAAAGGTGAAGAAAGGGAAGGAAGCCAAAGGCTGACACCCGGTCGCCTGATACGACGCGGACAACACCATACAGCCAGGGCACGACGATACCTATCTGCGTGCCATAGGCCATAAAGACAGCAGGAAGCAGCGTAAGGGCCACAAGCCCTACCCTGCTTCCTGCTTTTATTGTAGTAATAACCCAACTCCAAGCATGCTTGCATTGCCTCATAAGGAGTCGCGAAATCTACCCAAACAAAATCCTAATAAATAATAACGGCACCCGGATAATGATAAAAAAGGAAAACAGAAACAAACTATTTGAATTATTTTTCGTATATTTGTAAACACAATGTACAACAAGCATTGTCGAATGTGAACGCCATAAGCACCAGTTGGTAACATTTTGCTCAATTGACCAAATTGTTTTTCCTACTCCCAATTGTATCTGTTACCATCACGCGGGCTTGTTTTTCAAGAGGTAAAGCTCGGCAGATACATCCTTATAGTTTATCGAAAGTTCACGATGATACAATGTAAACGCGCTGCCTGACGGGCAGCCCCAAAATACAAGTATATGAAGTTAATAATTGTATCCAACAGATTACCTGTAAAAGTGAGAGAAACCAAGCAGGACTGCTTTACGTTCGAACGAAGTGAAGGAGGATTGGCGACAGGACTTAGTTCGCTCGATTCAGACTATGAAACTCACTGGGTAGGCTGGCCAGGCATCAATGTGCGGAAAAAGAATACGGAAAACTCGATTAAGGCCTCACTCGCCACCATGAACTATCATCCCGTATTTCTGACCAACCTGCAATACAACAACTATTACGAAGGTTACAGCAACAGCACATTATGGCCTCTGTGCCATTATTTCTACTCCTACTCCCAACAAAAAAGAAAATACTGGGAGGCTTATCAAGAAGTAAACCGCCTATTCTGTGAGAAAGTATTGGAGGTTGCAGAAAAAGACGACTTTGTATGGGTACAGGATTATCAACTCATGTTGCTTCCCCAGCTGCTACGCCAACAACGTCCCAACCTGCGCATCGGTTATTTCCATCACATTCCATTCCCCTCGTACGAGTTATTCAGGGTGTTGGCCGAAAGAACCCAACTCCTGAAGGGATTGCTGGGAGCCGACCTTGTGGCTTTTCACACACACGACTACATGCGACACTTTATCAGCGCGGTAGAAAGAACCCTGCACAAAACGTTCAATCTGAACGAGGTGATTGAGGGTAACAGAGCTGTGCACGCTGAGGCATTGCCTATGGGTATCAACTATCGGCTGTATAGTGAGTCACACAAGAACCCAGAGGTAAGTGCTTGCATCTCCAAAATGAGCAAACAGTTTGAGGGCAGGAAAATCATACTCTCTGTCGACCGTCTTGACTACAGCAAGGGTATTCTCCATCGCCTCGTGGGATTTGAGACCTTCCTGGCCCATCATCCTGAGTATATAGGCAAGGTGACGCTGGCCATGGTGGTGGTCCCCTCGCGCGACAAAGTGGAGAGATACGCGGAGATGAAACGCAAGATTGACGAGCGTATCAGCAACATCAATGGCCGATATGCCACCATGGGTTGGACGCCGGTGACTTATTTCTATCATGGGTTCCCCTTCGAAGAGCTTGTAGCCATGTATGAGTTGGCCGACATTGCCCTCGTCACCCCATTGCGCGACGGCATGAACCTGGTGGCCAAGGAGTATGTCGCCACCAAGCATCATCATGACGGTGTACTGATTCTAAGTGAGATGGCTGGCGCAGCCACAGAACTCAAGGAGTCGATTCTCATCAATCCCAATGATGCCGAACAGATTGCCAATGCCATATACCAGGCGCTTGAGATGCCTATCGAAGAGCGGCAGCGGAGAATGGCGAGCATGAAAGCCAAAATAGAGCAGCAGACGGTAGACAAATGGGCAGAAGACTTCATGTCGGAGTGGACGCAGGTGGTCGACCGAAACAATCTGCTGAAGAATAAGTTTGTCAACGAGTCGGTGTGCCAGTATATTGACGCTGCCTACAGCAAAGCTCAGCGTCGGCTCATTGTCTTAGACTATGACGGCACGTTGTCAGGATTCAAGAACAACCCCATGGATGCCAAGCCCACCACTGAGACGATGGAGCTGCTGAACCGTCTGTGCAAGGACAAGGGAAATAAAGTGGTGATCAACAGCGGGCGCGACAAAGAGAATCTTGACCTGTGGTTTGGACAGATAGAGGGCTTGGATTTAGCCGCCGAGCACGGGGCCAGTTATAAAGAAGACGGTATATGGCATAACACCATAGAGAAGGCCGCATGGGACGAACAGATACTTCGCATCATGAACACCTTTGTCAGAAAGACACCGGGCGCATGGCTCGAAACCAAGAACGCCGCGCTGGCCTGGCACTATCGAGATGTAGACACGTGGTTGGGCATGTTGCGCGCCAAACAGCTGATGCAGACGCTGTTCCCCTACTGCACCGCCGACAGCCTGCAGATTCTCAACGGCAACAAGGTCGTGGAAATCAAGCCAAACGAATACTCTAAAGGAACGGAGGTGCAGCGGTTACTGGGCCTACACCATTATGACTTTGTGCTCACCATTGGCGATGACATCACCGATGAGAGTATGTTCAAGGCCACACCCAAGGACGGCATATCGATCAAGGTGGGAGGCGTCAGCGACGTGGCCCGCTATTGCATAGAGCAGCAGTCGCGGGTGGTGCCCTTCTTAACACAGTTAATCAACACGCAAAAACAGTAATACACATGGATAATCTGCATTATGGAATCATAGGAAACGGAAACACGGCAGCCTTAGTGTCGCGCCAAGGAACCATGGAATGGCTCTGCTTGCCCTATTTCGACTCACCATCGGTGTTTGCCGCTATCCTTGACACGAAGAAAGGGGGAAAATTTGGCTTCGAACCGATAGGGCAATATCATGTGAAGCAAGCCTATGTGCCTCACACAAATATTCTTACCACTGCCTTTATCTCAGATGAGGCGGAGTTTATGGTGTACGACTTCATGCCCTGCTATGACTATGATGGAACGACGGAGAATTACCATCCCAGCGAGATTTACAGATACATAAGATATATAAGAGGTGTGCCCCGACTGTCTGTCCTCTTTCAGCCTTCACCAGACTATGCCAGGGGTGAGGCTGTAACAGAAATCTGTGATGACCACATCGAAACGTATTCTACGTCAAACAGCAAAGACCGACAGTTCTTATATTCCTCACTCGATCTAAACGGCATCGTAGCCGGAGAGGTCTTTAGCTTAGAGAAAGATGAGTTCTTCCTTCTGTCGTCAAACGAGAAATTAGGAGAGGTGTCGCTCGAAAAAGAGAAAGCAGATTATTGCAGAACATTGGTTTACTGGCTCAACTGGTCGGAACGCACAAAGAAGTTTAAGAAGTACAATGACATCATCGAGCGCAGCATGCTGACACTCAAATTGCTGTCCTCGCACAATGGAGCCATGCTGGCTGCCCTCACCACAAGTTTGCCCGAAGCCATTGGCGAGGCCCGTAACTGGGACTACCGTTTCTGCTGGTTGCGCGACGCCTCGATGTCTATAGAGACGCTGGTGAAACTTGGACATGACAAGGCGGCCAAACGCTTTATGCAGTTCGTGAGGTCGACCTTTGTGGCTAACCATGACAAATTCCAAATCATGTACGGCATAAGGGGGGAACAGAAACTCACGGAAGAAGACCTGCTGCACCTCTCTGGCTACCAAGACTCGAAACCGGTGCGCATAGGCAACGCGGCGTATGGCCAGAAGCAAAACGACTCTTATGGCTATCTCATGAACCTGATATATCAGTTTTTCACCCTTCTCCCAACCCGACAGGAAACTCGGGAAGACGTATGGGACATGGTGAAAAACATCATGGAGACTGTGATGAACGAATGGAAGAAACCCGACAAGGGTATTTGGGAAATCAGAGGAAAGGCGCAGCATTTCGTTTCGTCGAAGATCATGTGCTGGGTGGCAATGGACAGGGGCGCCAAGATTGCCCAACTGCTGAACAAGAGCACTTATCAACGCGTATGGGAGAAAGAGGCAGAGAAGATACGACAAGATGTTTTTGCAAAAGGCTGGAAAGAAGAGGTGCAGAGTTTCACCCAGGCATACGGCAACACCAATATGGACTCTTCGCTCTTGATCATGGAGGAATATGGCTTTATCAACAGTGACGACAGCAGATTCGTCAAGACCGTACAAGCCGTGAAGCAAGACCTCTTTCACCACGGGCTCATGTACAGATACCATGCCGCGGACGATTTCGGCACGCCAACCTCAGCCTTCACCCTGTGTACCTTCTGGCTGATTCGGGCGATGTACGTCATTGGCGAGAAGGAAGAAGCGCGCGAGTTGTTTGAGAGGATGCTAACATATTCCAATCATTTAGGATTGTTTAGTGAGGACTTGGATTTCAAGACCAAACGGTTGCTTGGCAATTTTCCGCAAGCCTACTCCCATTTGGCCTTGATCAACACGGCCATCTTGTTGCAGGAATAGATACGCCTTACCCCAACCTCTTCCTCCACGAATACCTACGCATTTGAAGCGAAAGAAAACAAAAACACCGTAAGCATGTAGGCCTCATGGCGGTTCGGTAGAAAGACATTGGGGTAAACGCCCTGAGGGGGGGCTAAGATAACATACCCCGAAGAGGCACTGCCCACCGATGGAAGCCCCCACCGTGGCACGTTGTCGCAGCCCCATGAAGCAAGAGGCACCTTGCCTCTTCTGCCTCATGGGGTCAGCAAACCACCGAAAGCATAGCCTCATCTCCCACCCTACGCGTGATGCTTCTACTCAAGGCATTTGATAACTCAATATAAAACCATTTTATGATTTCATATAAAACCATCCGATGATTTCATATAGAACCATTTTATGTTTTCATATAGAACCATTTTATGTTTTCATATAAAATCATCCGTCCTCCAACACGTAGGCATCTTATCCATCTGCCCGAAGCATAGCAGAATGAGGGAGCGCAAGGCAAACCACCGCGGTGTTGGAGCCCACAGAGCCAGGTATTCACGCAGGCGTTTTTTTATTGGCACGCACAGGTGGGTGTATGTTGCACGCAGTTTTTTTTGCACGCAGAGACGCAGAGGATTTGGAGTTACGCATCTTCGATGCAGAGGGGGGGGCTTGGGTAATCAGAGGCCCTACGGGCTGAGGAGAAATGGAGAACCGAGGCCGTTTCCGTTCCATCCGACCATCGCAAAGCGATGTTCCGTTCTATCAAGGTGTGCCGGATGGAAAATCCGTTACATCCGTGCCATCCGTTGTTCAACAAATCCATGTGGAGTGGTGGTTATTGCACGCAGGTTTTTGGGGGTGCA
>JAFABV010000013.1 GCA_023425865.1 Bacteroidota bacterium
TGAAAGTACCGGAAACGATCAAAGTGGTTATTAACGGGCCGCTCAAACATGGCACTACGGCAAAAGATATCATGCTGTACTTAATCGGCAAACTGACAGCGGATGGCGCTACTTATAAAGCTATTGAATTCCACGGCAGTTATGTAAAAGGTCTGTCCATCGCCGAACGTATTACCCTGTGTAACTTATCGATGGAAATGGGCACAAAATTTGCTTATGTACCACCCGATGAGGTAACCCGGGCCTATCTGGCCGAACGGGGCGTCAAACCAACCGATTATGAGGAGATATTCCCTGATCCTGACGCCACCTATGTCCAAACGGTAACGATTGATGCATCCGCTCTGGAACCGCAGATTGCCTGCCCGCACGTAGTGGACAATGTCAAACCGCTTTCGGCTGTGGCCGGTACCAAGGTTGATCAGGTGTTTATCGGTTCCTGCGCTAACGCCAACTACGACGATCTGGCCTTGGCAGCCTCCATTCTCAAGGGGCATAAACTGGCTCCCGGCGTAAGAATGATTGTAACGCCGGCTTCGAAAAACGTTCTGGAACAAATCATTCGTGACGGTATTTTCACAACCTTTGTGGAAAGCGGCGCACTCCTTATGAACCCTGGCTGCGGCGCCTGCTCGGGAGACGGCGGCGTTATGGCCGACGGCGAAGTTACCCTGTCGACGGCCAACCGGAATTTCCAGGGACGGATGGGCAGTTATCAGGCCGACATTTATCTTGGCAGTCCGGCCGTGGCGGCAGCCTCAGCAATTACAGGAGTAATTACCGATCCGCAGCAATATATGAAAAAGGGGGAATAAGCAGATGAACATGGTGGAGAAGATTCTCGCCAAGGCGAGTAACCGGACCCAAGTCGTCCCGGGAGAAGTTGTCGTCGCCAATGTCGATACTCTTATTCTGCATGATCTAAGCGGTTATATTACCTCGCGCGTTTTTGAAAGAGAAGTAAAACGTGCCATGCGCTACCCGGAAAGAGTGGTCTTGGTCTTTGACCATCAATTCTCACCGGCGACTGAGGAACGGGCCCGGGTGCTGGAAGAATGCCGTGAATTCGCCCGGAAATACGGTATTAACTTATTTGACTGCGGCAGCGGCAACATTCACAATTGCGCCGTCCGCAACGGCTTTATCCGGCCTGGCACGATTGTTGTCGGCTCGGACAGCCATACTCCCGTGCATGGCACTCTCGGCTGTTTTGCAGCCGGCCTGGGCAACAACTCGCATGCCGCAACGGTAATGCCGTTTGGCAAAGCGTGGTTCCGGGTACCGGAAACCATTCAGCTTAAGCTGTCCGGACAACAAGCGCATGGCGTTACGCCGCGCGATGCCGCCCTCTGGCTGACCGGTCAGATTGGTGAAGGCGGGGCTGTCTATAAATGCCTGCATTTTGACGGACCGTTCATTAAGAACCTGGAAATGTGGGATCGCTGGCTTTTCCCGCTGATTACAATCGATGTAGGCGGAAAATGCGCTTTCGTGGAGCCGGACGAAAAAACCGTGGCCTTTGCCAAGGCTATGACGAACAAACCCTTTGAGGTCTTACATTCAGATCCGGATTGTGAATATGCCGAAATCAGAGAATATGACGTTACCGGCCTGGAGCCGCAAGTTGCCGCTTCGCCGACGCTGGGCAATGTTAAGCCGGTGGGGGAATTCGCCGGTGCGCCGGTACACTGGGCAGAACTGGGCGGACACGGCGGCGGCCGTATCGAGGACATCAGGCAGGCAGCGCAGATTCTGATTGGCCGCAAAGTGGCTCCAGGCGTTAAGTTTAATATTGTTCCCAACAGCCGGGAAGTCTTTGCCGAAGCTTGCCGCGAAGGCCTGGTCGAAAAACTGCATGCCGCCGGCTGCACCTGGTTCCCGCCAAGCACCGGTTCAAATCAGGCGATCAATATGGGGGCAATGAGCAAAACCGAAGCAATGGTTTCCACCCATGCCCGCAACTTCCCGGGACGTAATGGCAGTCCCGAGGCTATGATGTATCTTGGATCGGCCTACACTGTGGCCGCCTCTGCCGTCAAGGGCTGCATCGCAGACCCGCGGCAGTATCTGGTATAGGGGGTGGAAGTTATGAAAGCACGTGGACGTTGTTGGAAATTCGGTGATAACATACCTACCGATCAGATCGTTCGCTCTGATCATGCCTTAGCTACATTGGACGTAATGGCCAAATATGTGCTGATAAATCTGAATCCGGCTTTTGCCCGCGATGTTCAGCCTGGTGATATTCTGGTCGCCGGCAAACACTTTGGACAGTCGTCAGGGCGGGCCGTTGCTCCTAAAGCCATCAAAGCCACCGGCGTAGGCGCAGTGGTAGTTGAATATGCCTCCCGGCTTTTTTACCGCAATTGTTTTGAAATCGGCCTGCCGTTGTTAGAATGCCCGGGGATCACTGCCGGTGTCTCTGACGGTGATATCCTTTCCGTCGACATTAGTGCCGGACTTATACGCAATGAGACAACCGGCAAAGAGTTTCAGGCCAAGCCAGTTGATCCTTTCCTGAAAAACATGCTGGAGGTCGGAGGCCTGATTCCCATGGCTGCTAAACTGGCTAACGAGGAATAGGACTTTTTCGCGGACTGTGCCGACA
>JAFABV010000040.1 GCA_023425865.1 Bacteroidota bacterium
ATCCACGATATAACACTATTGCGTTTCAATTCTTTGTTTTGACGGTGTTTTATCTCATCGTCAAGTTCTTGCCGCGCTCTGTTCTCTTGCTGACGTTTATATTCACTCCCGAATACATCTTGCGCCAATAAAGTATTTATGTTATCCGACGGATATAATTCCAATTCGTCTGAGATTTTACTGCGTGGTGCAGCCACACCCATTTTTCGGCACTCTGCTATCAGTTGTAACGCATACGCCCGATCATTGCGCGCAATTCTCAACATGTCGGCCTCCGATACAACGCAATGCTCCTGCATTATACGCATTAACTCTTTTAATGCGTCAACAGTCTTTGCATCATACTCCATATTACTAATTTTTAACATAGCACGTCTTCCGACGTGCTTTCTTACCCTCTATAAATCAACACATTACAACACAAACACTAAAATAGTTTATTATTTCCTTTTATTATAAACTATTTTAGTTTATATTTGCATCGTGGTTCACAACGATAACACACAGAGAACACACAAATATAACAAAATAAACTTAATACAAAACATTATGACACGCCAGGAATTTAACGATCGGACAGGTTACACGCTCGACGAAGAACAATACAGAGAGGTCGAGGCAATGTATATCGCCGCAGGAAACATGGATAAGGACGTTTTCTGCAAGGACTATAAAAAACACAACGATAGTGCGCTGGTAGCGGAGTTTTACAACCAATCCATTGCACTCATGGAAAAATATCAACGTTGCCGAAAGATTGAGCGCGAAACGGCGGAATTCTTAATTGGCAAGGCTCACGCCTATAATGACACAGATTTCCGCAAGGCTGCTATCCGTCTTATCGGTGAAAAAGGAGTTGTTTTAATAACTATCGCAATGGGGCTTCCGCTCTTCGAAGAAGACGCCGAATACATCAAGAACAATATTCAATAAAGCCCGGCGGCGCGTGTATCTCAACTGGTAGAGTGGCGGACGTCCAGAAAACAACAACGAGAGCCGGATGCGGGTTCGAATCCCGCCGCGCGCCCAAATCAAACCAATCGCACAACGCACGATGAATAAAAAAGATAGAAACAAGGCCTTCAGCCCCAATAGTCCTAACGTCTGCACGGGCAGCGTGCTCGGACTTGCCGAACTCCTCGGAATAAGCCATGGCAAAATGCGCACTCTTATCGGCCACCTATGCGCCGCGGGGCTGATAACGAGTAAATCATCGAACAAAGGAACGGCATTTCGACTTACTGACCGCGGGGAACAGGTACTTAATTTCACATCGGCAGACGTCGACGATTTTTCGACCATTCTGTCGGTTATCCAACGGCCTTTCGGCATAGCTATTTTACATATCATCAAACAACTAACGCACAACGCACAATGAAAAACAACATCGAAAACGGGATTTATATCCCCGAGGAACAGCGCAACCTTATCCCCGTCGACGAATGGGTGAAGCGCGAAGACCCGACCGCAGCGCAAACTGTCGTACTGGTAACCGATTTCGGCATGCTCGAAATCGCCAAAGAAGACCTGCCGGGCGGATTCAATTTTGAGGGCGCACAGAAAGCCGCCGCCGAATACCGCGAGGGCTTCCGCTGCCCGACCCGGCATGAAGCAATCGAAATGTACGACGCCCGGTTCCGTGGACTGGACGAAGCGTTCAAGAAGATCGGCGGCAAGCCTGCAACAACCATCGGCTGGACGAGCGAAGCCGACCCCGACCCGGAGTACAGTTCCAACAGCGCGTTCTTCTACAGCGGCAGCACGGGCATCGTGCTCAACTACTACAAGTATAGCGCGTACGCCGTGCGTCCGGTGTCCGCTTTCAAGAAATAGTTTCACAGTTCAATCATTCCCGCGCCCTTTACGGGGCGCGGGGTTAACCCCAAAGACCAAACAGAAATGAAAAAAGGCACGATCATCAAACGCACCGACTACGTGGCGACGATGCTCGCTATTCCCGTCGGAGAAGAACACGAATTCACGCTAACGGGGCGCGACTACGCATCGTATATGAACGCCGTCAGCCGTTTCAACAAGAACGGCAAGGCGAAATTCGAAGCCCGCACCGCTTCCGCATCCACCATCGTAATTAAACGCCTTTCGTAATATGTCGCTCCCCGAATTATACGAATTACAGCATTGCCTCGTCCACGTCGCCGATGTCGTTGCTTGCGCAATCATCAAGCGCCAGCAACCCGCCGCCGACCTCGTAACGAAACGCGCGCTGTATCGGGAATTCGGTCGGGGCTGGGTCGATAAGCATATCGCCCCGCGTGGGAAGATCGAGGGCAAGCGATTCGGAACGGCCCCGAATTCACCGATCAAATACAGCCGCACGGAATTCGTCGCCCTGCTCGAAGCCGAACGTTTGCAACGCGCAGAAATCATTGGCAAATATGGACAGCAGGAGACAAAGAAAGAAAATAACGAACAAGTCCAACCGATAACCCCCTGCCAAGATGTGGTCAAAGCCGAATCACCCCAACGCGTCGAAAAAAAGAGCGCAAGCGCCCCAGTCATCGCCGACCTCGGCCAGTCTGCGCCAAAAAAACGCAGGAAAAAAGGTCGAAAAAAGAGTTCAAAACCGACAAAGAAACCAATGGGATATACAGGATCGGGCGCATTGGCCCATTCCTCGGCCTATGCAATGCCCGTATTTCACCACATATAAAACCAAAGACATGAAACCCAAAATTTTAGCCATCCCGTGGTGGCTGTCGCTGGTCGCGCTCGGCGGAGCGATGGATGCAGACCCGATTTCATGGGTCGCCGTCGCCGTAACATTCGCCGCGTTCGTAACACTTTCCGCAGCCATAATCAGAGAACAAAGGAAAACCGCATAATAACCAATCATCACAAAACG